>JBJXHD010000054.1:0-3037 GCA_046160845.1 Hyphomicrobium sp. | reverse complement strand
CGACGAGCTTGCCGCCTCGGCCGCGTGCGTTGAAGCGGCCCGTCTTCGGTGCGCCGCTCCGCGCACCGTCGCCACCGATGCGGCGCGGGTCGCCGCCGGCGCGGGCGACTGCGCGCATGACCTGCTGCGTGAAGGAAGCCGGCGACCGACGCACGCGTCCGTCGCCACGGCTGCGGATGCGGCCCAGGCGCGGCTCGAAGCGGGTATCGTCGTCGCGGGTCACGGAGCAAATATTCGTACCCGATGTCGCGAAGACAAGAGTCTCCACGCGCTGTCAGAAACGACAGCCAATATCAATATGTTAAGAAAACACGGGCGGCGGGTGCGCTCCATATGGAGACAGAATGACACCAGAAAAACAGTGTGCAGACAAATACTTGGCGATCGAAGAGTGCCGCGAACGCAGTTCGCTTTATCTTGCTGTCGTTTTCTTCTTAGCCGTTCCCACGCTGTACTATCCTCTACTGCGATAACCGGGCAAAGCTGAAGATCGCCCGAGACCTCGGAAAGCGGCAGAAGGGTGGATCGGCAGACCCTCGACCGGGCGCAATGGGCGTGCCGAGTCTCCTGGTGTCGCCGTGCGCTTAAGCGGTTCGGAGAGGTTGCCCGAGGCCGTCGGGCGTGTTCCTCGCGCGCCGCCTGGCACCTGAAGCAGCGTCAAACTTGCCCGAAAAATTGCAGAAGATACGCTCTGGCGGCGCACTTTTGCGTCCGAGAAAATGACGTTTGGCGGGCGATATTCGACGAAAGCCGCTTCCCAAAACACCCCGAAATTGAACGACGTGAAGGCGTCATAGCGCGACAATCTGGATGAGAACGGCGCGGCAATCAGGATGAGAACGGCCTGCCGCCCGAGTATGCGGCCTCGTCCTTCAGCGGCAGGCGTCCGAGAAGCCTTAACAACAGCACCAATCCGGGCAACGCCCGCTCAACGGCGGCTTTGGGCTGTCAATTCGCTTCCAACCGTGACCCCCCTTTCGCGTCCAATCGCGGGTCTGACGCACTCTCGGTGCAGTCAGATCCTTATGTCGCCCCTATGAGGCGCGCTTGAAGCAGGTCGATTTTGGCGCGGCCGTACATCTGACGCTTTACGAGCTTGAGCTTGGTGACCTGACCTTCGGTCTGTCCATTCGACCACGGCGAGGAGATTGCGGCGCGAACAGCTGGTTCGTCCTTGGCCACACCATTGGCGAATGAAGCGACGAGACTGTCACGGGCTCGCTCGATCCATGGCGTCAGGGCTGATGTGACCTTCTGCCGAAGCATCTTGTGAAAGCCGTCGATCATCTCGCGCGCTTGAACGAGGGGCGGCACGCCATTTTCGATCGCAGCAATGATCACGGTTTCCGCTTTCGACAAGGCGTCCCTGCTATGGGTCATCAGGCGCGCGATGGTGCGTGCTGACGGCAGGCGTTGAAGGGTCTCGGCATTGGCCTGTTCAGCGCGCCGGCGTCTCGTGGCCCATTCAGCAACGACCCGCGCCGAACCTCGGAAGCCTTCTGATTGCAGGCATCTCCAAAGCTTGGCCGCATTACAGCATCCCTCAGCCCACTGGGCGTCCAGCCAAGACAGATGAGGTTCGAGCGAGCTTTGCCGGACCCTGAACACGTCCGAGCGTTCCCCGCGCACGACCCTGCGGATCGTCTGCCGACTGTAGCCGGTCTGGCGTGCAATCCGCTTGAGAGGCAGGCCGCTCGCCGAGAGGGCAAGGATCGCGGCATTCGTCTCTTCCCGGCGGAGATATCCCTCGTATTGGATGCGTTCGGCACAGGTGAGCAGTTCCGGATCGATGGTCGTGGCACCGATGACACTGCGGATCTGTCGCATCGACTTGCGAACCGCATCAAGGAAAGCGCGAGATGCATTCTGCATGAGATGCCAGCGATCGGCGACCTGAACAGCGTCAGGCAGCGCCTTGGCGACGGCCTCGCCGTAACCGCCGCCGCGATCACGCGCAACGATGGTGACGCCCGGATGATGAGCAAGCCATGCTTCAGCTGTCGCCTGCTCGCGGTCCGGCAGCAAGATCACAGGCCTTCGACGCTCAAGGTCACACACGATCGTGCCGTAGCGGTGGTTGCGCCGCCAGGCGAAGTCGTCAATGCCGATCACCGCGAGGGGATCTGTCGGCACGCGCGCCCGACGCCGCACAACCCTCAGCAGCGTGTCGTTGCTGACTGGCAGCATCAGGCGCGCTGCAATACTGGCGGCTGGGCGGCCGCCAAGGGCCAGTCCGAGATGATGAACAATGTGCTCAAGGCGTTCGGTGCGGCGTGCGCGCGGCGAAAGAACGCCATCTCCAAACCGCTCAGCGAAGATCTGCCGACCGCACAGGACAGCATCACAGCGAAAGCGCCGAACCATGACCATCAGATCGACGCGCCGACCTGACAACGGTAGATCGGCGGCCCGCCGCCAGTATCGGCTATGCACACGCTCCGACACGGCGCCGCAGGCGGGGCATGGGCTCTCACGCGTACCCGATAGAACCCAAACAGCGACCCTGTCGGCGTCAACTGTCGTATGCTCGACAACAAATCCGATTGGTACAAGGCTCGCTGGCCGCAGTCTCTGATCCATCGCGCTGGCTCCTCCTGGAAAACAGCGCCAAAATGGCATCGGTTTGCATCAGAAATGAGTCAGAGCCACGGTTGGACGCGATTTCGCACGTTGAACATCGTCGCGCGCCTCGCCACTTTCCTTGGCACAAGAGAAGTTCAGCAAGTCAAACGCTGCGTCCAGCAGAGCTTGCCGGCCATTTGGCTTGTCGCCATTCTCAGCGTCTCGCACCCGGCGGTAACAGGACTGCCCGTGCGCACTCGTTACCGTGCGTGTTCAGTCGCGTCCGCCGGCGTCTTTTCCGTACTATTGTCCGTACGTTTCGCCGCAGTTCTCTCGAAAGGCGCTTAAGATATGGCGTCCCCAACGGGAATCGAACCCGTGTCTTCACCGTGAAAGGGTGATGTCCTGGGCCGCTAGACGATGGGGACGGCGCCGACGTCGCCCCATCTAGCGTCAGGCGGCCGGAAATGCAATC
>JBJXHD010000053.1:0-48620 GCA_046160845.1 Hyphomicrobium sp. | reverse complement strand
GGGGACTTCATGAGCAGCCGCAGCCGCTCGTCCTATTCAGGTCTCGCGGACGGGCCGCTGATGGTGATCGACTCGATGAACCTGCCGAAAGCGGACCGCGACGCGCGTCTGCACTCGGTGTTCATGGAAAGCGGCGATGGCCTCTCCAAGATGTCGTCGGGGCACCGCAAGGTCGCGGAGGAGATGAAGCCGAAGTTCGCGCCGCTCGAGCAGTACTACATGGGCGTGACGGGGGGCGGCATCTTCGCCAAGATCAAGGCGCGCACGATCACCAAGGCGTTCCGCCTCGCGGTGCCGGAGAACTATTCGCCGACCGCGTTCCTGGTGAACACGCTGCTGCCGCCCGACAACTCCAACCGCAGCATGGATTACGTGGCGACGATCGTGTTCGAATAATCGGGGTCGTTTTCGCCTATTCGGCCGCTTCACCGGCCGTGACCAGTCCGAGGGCGAGCTGGGTCGGCCGGAATGAGCGGCGGTGCTCGGCGCAGACGCCGAGCCGCGCCAGCGCCTGGCGGTGCTCCGGCGTGCCGTAGCCCTTGTGGCGCTCGAAACCGTAACCCGGGTAGTCGCGCGCGAGCGCCATCATCATGCGATCGCGCGTCACCTTGGCAATGATCGAAGCGGCGGCAATTGACAGGCATTTCGCGTCGCCCTTGACGATGGTGCGAGCCAGCATCGGAAGACGAGGGGCCTTATTGCCGTCGACCAGCACCAGCTTTGGCGCTTGACCTAGTGCGGCGACGGCTTCGCTCATGGCCCACAGCGTCGCGCCAAGAATGTTGTCTCGATCGATGCGCTCGACGTCGGCGATGCCGACGCCGACCTGGGCCACCTTCATGATACGGTTGTAGAGGAATGCTCGGCCGTCTTCGTCGATGGCCTTGCTGTCGTCGATGTTCGCCGGAATGCGTTCGGGATCGAGAATGACGGCGGCGGCCACGACAGGCCCCGCCCATGGTCCTCGACCGGCCTCGTCGACGCCGGCGACCGGCATGAAGCCAAGTTGGTGTTCGGCGGCTTCGAGTTCGAACGTCGGTTTGATGCGCGAATCGGAAATCTTCATGCCGCCGATGTTCGCGCGCGGCGGCCCGCTGTCAAAGCAGAGCTGGGTGATTGCCTTGAGCGACTATAAGAGCGGCAGTTGGCCGCCCTGGAGCACGGGTTTGCGAAACAGGCCGGTTTGCAGATGCAACCGCTCTTCCGCCATGCCGAGCCGTTTGCGCGCAAGGCGAAAACGCGAGGCGATCTGGTCGGCGTAGGGGCCGGACCCCCGCTGGCGATGGCCGAACGTCGCCACGTAGTCGCGACCGCCGTGCATGGATTGCAATAGCTTCAGGATGCGCTGGGCGCGGTCTGGAAATTCCTCAACCAGCCATTCGCGGAACAGGTCTTTGATCTCAAGAGGCAAACGCAGCAGCACGTAGCCTGCATCGCGTGCGCCAGCGTCGCGTGCGGCTTCCAGGATGGGTTCGATCTCATGGTCGGTGAGACCAGGCACGATCGGCGCAACCATGACGGTTACGGGAATGTCGGCTTCTGTGAGTTGCTTGATCGCATCGAGGCGCCGACTTGGCGTTGGCGCCCGCGGCTCCATGGCCCGCGCTATGCGCCTATCTAGGGTCGTGATCGATACCGCGACTTTGGCCAGCCCTTGCGCCGCCATCGGCGCCAGAATGTCGATGTCTCGGACGACAAGCGCCGATTTCGTCACGATGGCGACCGGATGCTGGGCGCGCGACAGCACTTTGAGGATCGATCGGGTAATGCGCCGCTCTCGTTCAATCGGCTGATAGGGATCGGTGCTGGCCCCGAGGGCGATCGTTTGCGGTGCATACGACGGCGCCGCGAGTTCGCGATCAAGAATCTCAGCAGCGTTCGATTTGGCGTAGAGGATCGTCTCGAAGTCGAGACCGGCCGAATGGCCGAGATAGCAGTGGTTCGGGCGCGCATAGCAGTAGACACAGCCATGTTCGCAGCCACGATAGGGGTTGATCGAGCGATCGAACGAAATATCCGGACTATCGTTGCGGGTGACGACGCTGCGCGCAGCATCTTCGCGAACTTCCGTCGCGAATGCGTCGAGGTCGCCGAGGCTCTCCCAGCCATCATCACATGTTTGCGCAGATGTCGGTTCGAAGCGGCCGGTATGATTTGAACGCGCGCCACGACCTCGGCGTCTGTCAGCATAGACCACTGTCATGGAATTTGTTGGTTCAGCCACTGAAATCCCCATTATGACTATCGATTTTGCGATATCAGATTGGTCGGAACAAATAAAGAACATTGTGATCGACTTCCATGGATGCGGGGATTACCGCGCGGCGCGGAAGCGCTTGTGAGAGCCTTCGCCGCGTGCCAGGAAGGGCAGTATGATTTCGGTGGTCATACCTGCGCTCAACGCCGAAAGGACCCTGGCGGCCACGCTCGGGGCTCTGGTGCCCGCTGCAGTCGACGGCTGCGTTCGCGAGGTCATCGTCGTCGATGGCGGGTCACGCGACAGGACGCCGGATATCGCCGATCTTGCCGGCGCGGACGTCATTTTATCCCCGCCTAGCCGTGGCGGACAACTCAGGCGCGGCGCGGCGGTAGCGCGGTTCCCTTGGTTGCTATTTTTGCACGCCGATACGGTGCTTTTGCCAGGGTGGGAGACGGAGGCTTGTGGCTTCATCCGTGATATCGAGTCTCAGAACAGACCGGATGCCGCCGGCGTGTTTCGGTTCCGTCTGAATGATCGCGGATTCAGAGCGCGCGCCCTCGAAGCCAGCGTTCACCTCAGGTGTGCGCTGCTCGCTATGCCCTATGGCGATCAAGGGCTGTTGATCTCCCGCAGACTGTTCGATTCTGTCGGCGGCTATCGCGACCTGCCGATCATGGAAGACATCGACCTCGTGCGACGCCTAGGACGGCGAAGGCTTCAGTTGTTCGAAACGCCCGCCGTCACGTCGGCCGAGAGATACCGGAGCGATGGCTATCTCGCGCGGTCGTTGCGCAATCAGCTGTGTCTGGCGCTTTTTGGCGCAGGTCTACCGACCAACACAATCGTCCGTATATACGGACGGGCTAAAACCTGATCGGCCCAGCAACACTTCAAGGAGCCGCCAATGTTCAAACTCACTCGCCGCGAGGCGATGGCGACCGCGGCCGCTTTGGGCCTTTCGAAGCCGCTCGCATTTGCTCCGTCGGCCGTCGCTGAAGAAGCCGGCCGAAAGGGCTTTCACGCCTTCAAGGTCGGCGACATCGAGGTGACGACCGTTTTTGACGGCATCTGGGAAAAGGCTCACGATCCTGCATTCATCAAGAACGCAACGGTCGACGAGACGAAGGCCGCTTTGAAAGCGGCTGGTCTCGACGACAGCAAGGTCACGATCCCCTTTACGGTCACGATCGTAAAAGTTGGTGGTAAGACGATCATGTTCGATGCCGGGACCGGCGGCCAGCTCTCGCCGCTGGCCGGTAAGCTTGCGCAGAACATGCAGGCGGCGGGCGTCGATCCGAAATCGATTTCGACGGTGATTGTCACGCATTTCCACCCCGACCACATCTTCGGGCTGATGGCGAAAGACACTAACGCCCAGATCTATCCGGACGCGGAGATCGTCGTGCCCGCCGCGGAGTATCGGTTCTGGACAAACCCGTCGGTTTTTTCGAAGTTGCCTGAGGCGAACCATGGACTGGCGAAGCGCATCCAGACCACCTTCCCGACTTGGAAAAATCTGCGCCAAGTCGAAGCCGGCGCGGACGCCGTGCCGGGCATTCGTGCGATCGACGCGCACGGCCACACCGCCGGCCACACGGCTTATCATCTGGGTTCAGGCGCCGATCAGCTCTTCGTACTGGCCGACATCACGAACATTCCAGCGCTGTTCGCGCGCAACCCCGGCTGGCATGCCGCGTTCGACGCCGATGCGGCCATGGCGGAGCAAAAGCGTCGTTCCTTGTTCGATCAGGTCATCGCCGAGAACGCGATCATGACCGGCTACCACTACGGCGTGCCGGGCGCGGGTCGTATCGCGAAGGACGGCAATGGCTATGCCTACGTTCCTGTCGCCTAGAACGGGCAAGGCACGTGTGGCGTTCACTCGCTATGCGCCGCGCCTCGTCATCATGGCGAAGACGCCAATTGCCGGCCGCGTGAAATCGAGGTTGGCGCGCGGCGTTGGCATAGTCTCGGCGACCGCAGCCTATCGCTCCATGTTGGGCGCCTTGATTGCGAGATTGTCCGAGGATCGCCGCTGGACGACGCTGCTCGCCATAAGCCCCGATTGGGCCGTGTCGAGCCCCATGTTTCCGGCCCATGTCCTGCGCATGCGCCAGGGGCGGGGCGATCTCGGTGAGCGTTTGCAGCGGATCACAGAAGTCGTGCCGCGTGGGCCGCTGGTTGTAATTGGCAGCGATTGTCCTGGCGTCACGCCGACCGATATCGCTGCGGCCTTTCGGCGCCTTGGACGCAGCGACGTCGTCCTTGGCCCATCGGCCGACGGGGGGTATTGGCTGGTCGGTCTGAAGCGTCGCCCTCGGTTGAGGCGTGCCTTCGACAATGTGCGCTGGTCGACGGCGCATGCCCTGGCAGATACGCGAGCCAATTTGTCGGGTCTGCGGATCGCCGAGCTTCGGCGACTCGCTGATATCGACGGGGCCGCTGATCTCGCCAGCCAGCGTCGCCTGATCGGCCGCAATGTGCTGCCGCGCGACTAGCCCTTGCGCCGGTGTTCATCGAGGCGTGGCATGATCTCGACAAAATTGCAGGGGCGATGCCTTGAATCGAGCTGGTATTTGAGGATGCCTTCCCACGCATCGCGGCAGGCTCCTGGCGAGCCTGGTAAACAGAAGATGTACGTGCAGCGCGCGACGCCAGCGCACGCCCTGGATTGAATCGTCGATGTGCCGACGCTTTTGAACGATAGCGTGTGAAACAGGATGGCGAAGCCTTCGATTTCCTTCTCGAACAGAGGACGGATGGCTTCCGGCGTGACGTCACGGCCTGTAAAGCCGGTGCCGCCGGTCGTGACGATGCAATCGATTTCGGGGTGAGCGATCCACGTTTCGACGCGCTCGCGAATGGCAGCGACGTTATCCTTGATCAGCGCGCGGTCGGCGAGCGCATGGCCTGCCGCCGTGATCAAGTCGGCGAGCAAGCTTCCGGATTTGTCGTCGGCCAGCGTCCGCGTGTCTGACACCGTCAGAACGGCGATGCGGACGGATTGAAAAGGTCGATTTTCGTCGAGTCCTGGCATTGTGGAGCCCCAAGCGGAGTTCGGCAGACCAGGAGCATCGCGCTATGAGTCGCGCGCGTCCAGGGGCGCGCCGCTTCAAGTCGCTCGACGGGACGGTTTAGGCCGCGTTGGCCCGGTCGCGGGCCGACGCCACAGAGACGGGCAGACAGATTTCGGCACGCAAGTCACCGTCGACCGCACGGGCAGGGTCGTCGAGATAAATCGTGACAACCGGGCGGCGCGCGTCGTGCTTCAATTCTGGCGGCACTTCAATCGCGTCGTGTGCGCCGGACACCATGCCGTAGATTCCTTCATAGCCGCCGGTATACTTGTGGCGCAGGTAAGGACCGCTCGGGAGCGTCATGACCGAAAGCTCGCGCTGCGCCCGTTCCTCGTACAGCGGCGTCAACTGCAGACATGCGTCGTAGCGGAGCTTTTCGACGGATGTGTTCGACGGATTGTCATGCGATAAACCATAGCCGCGGCCGACCGGCGAATTTAAATCGTTCTTCGCGACCCACGCGAACAGTTTCTCCCACGCTTCAGGAATTGACTGCTCGTACGGCCCCATAATTCGCACATAGACCATGCGAGCCGGGCGCAAATAGACCATACCGCTTTTCATTGTCTTCAACGCCGAAACAAAGCCGCCATGTTGGCGACGGTATCACCGTAGCCGGAGAGCTTTGGAACTCGCTTAAATCGTCCGTGTACATTTTAAGCATTTTAGCGGGGCCGGATTTATCGAGGCCGGATCCTTGGTTGCTGGTAAAGAAACCATCAGCCGAGTTCAGATAACTTTGACTTGATATTTAGCAGATCCAGCCATGCCAGCTGTTTGGCCGCAGGCGTACGCAGCAGATAAGCTGGATGCAGTGTCGCAATTGCTGGAATGCTGCGACCTCCAATTGAAACCGTCCGCCATTTGCCGCGCAGACGCATAATGCCTTCCGTTACGCCCAAAACTTCCTTGGCTGCCGAGCCCCCAAGCGCAATGATGATCTCGGGTTTTACGAGTTCGATTTGGCGTTCAAGAAAGGGCCGGCACGCAAGCGTTTCCTGAGGTGTCGGCGTGCGGTTGCCGGGCGGACGCCAATAAACAACGTTCGTGATGTGCACATCGTCTTGGCTGAGCCCGATCGATGCCAGCATTTTATCGAGGAGTTGACCGGCGCGGCCAACGAACGGTTTACCTTCAAGGTCTTCGTCCCGGCCCGGCGCCTCGCCTATGATCACGGTTCTTGCGGTGGGCGTGCCGCGAAAGAAGCAGAGCTTGGTCGCGGTAGCTTTGAGGCCGCAGCCGTCGAACCGCTGTAAAGCGGCCTCGAGCTCAGGCAAGGAGCGTGCGGCGACGGCGACTCTGCGGGCCTCCTTTTCCGCGTCGCTTGCAGCGATCGGCGTCTGTGGTCGCGATTGGCGATGCGGTGGCTGTGCGACCTGAGAATTGTCGGTCTGTTGGGGTTGTTTCGGCGATGCCGTTGGCGCACTGGCAGCGCGCTCCGGCCATTCAAATCCTTGATTGGGGGGCACGGCGCCTCGGGCAAGCCAGTCGATTGGATCAGCGCCAAGCGCTATGTCGACGCCTGCGGCCTGTTGCCAGGCAAGCAGCGCCAGCGCGTCGAAAATAGGACTGCGATCGGGCATTGAGCTGAACCATAGTGAAGCTCTCCGCGTTTTGCACGTGGCGGCGCGCCGCTGCCGCAAAAGACCTGCCTCGCTTGACGCTCCGGGTTCCGGGACCTAATCGGGAAAAGTCAGCGCCATGCCGCGGAGAAGTCAATGACCTCGAACGACGCCACCCTGCCGCCGCGTGAAGCCATGGAATTCGACGTGGTGATCGTCGGAGCGGGTCCTGCGGGTTTGTCCGCCGCCATCCGATTGAAGCAGAACGCCGCCGCGGCCGGCGCCGATATTTCCGTCGTCGTGGTCGAGAAGGGTTCGGAAGTCGGGGCGCACATCTTGTCCGGCGCCGTGATCGATCCCGTTGGGCTCAACCGCCTCATACCTGATTGGAAGGACAAGGGCGCGCCAATCGACACACCGGTGAAGGAAGACGTCTTTCTCGTGCTCGGGCCGAATGGCGACGTCCGGCTGCCTAACTGGCCGATGCCGCCGCTGATGAAAAACCACGGCAACTATATCGTAAGCCTCGGTGCGGTGTGCAAATGGCTCGGCGAGCAGGCCGCTGAACTCGGCGTCGAGATCTATCCGGGATTTTCGGCCAGCGAAATTCTTTTCGACGAGAGCGGCGCGGTCGCCGGCGTTGCGACGGGCGATATGGGCGTCGGCCGTAACGGCCATCCGACCGAGAATTTCACGCGCGGCATGGAGCTTCGCGCCAAATACACGCTGTTGGGAGAAGGCGCGCGCGGCTCGTTGTCGAAGCAGCTGATCAAGAAATTCGATCTCGCCAATGGCCATGAGCCGCAGAAGTACGGCATCGGGCTCAAGGAACTCTGGCAAGTCGCGCCCGAAAAACACCGTCGCGGTCTAGTGCAACATTCTTTCGGCTGGCCGCTCGACAACAGAACCGGTGGCGGGTCTTTCCTTTACCACTATGGCGAGAACCTGGTGTCGGTCGGCTTTGTCGTGCATCTGAACTACGCCAATCCTTATCTCTCGCCTTATGACGAGTTCCAGCGCTTCAAGACGCATCCGGCCATCAGCGATGTGTTCGAAGGCGGCCGGAGGGTCGGTTACGGTGCGCGCGCGATTACCGAAGGCGGCTGGCAGTCGATGCCGGACCTTGTCTTTCCCGGCGGCGCGCTGCTCGGCTGCGCGGCCGGCATGGTCAACTTGCCGCGCATCAAGGGCAGCCACAATGCGATGCTGTCGGGCATTGCCGCTGCCGACGCGGCGTTCGACGCGCTCAAAGCAGGTCGCTCGCATGATAAGCTGGTCGCTTATGAGACCAATGTGCGGACCGGCGATATCGCGCATGATCTCCGCACCGTGCGGAACATGAAACCGTACTGGTCGCGCTTCGGAACGGTGTTCGGCATCGCCCTCGGCGGCGTCGACCTCTGGCTCAACACACTGATCACCAGCATCGGGCTCGGCTACACGCTGAAGCATGGCAAGACGGATGCGGAAGCGACGGGCAACGCCAGCGATTTCGAGCCCATCGCATATCCAAAGCCTGACGGAAAGCTGACCTTCGATAAGCTGACGAACCTGTCGTTCTCGGCGACCAATCATGAGGAAGACCAGCCGGTGCATCTGGTTCTGACGGATCCCTCGATACCGATTTTGGTGAACCTGCCCGAATATGCGGAACCGGCGCAGCGCTACTGTCCGGCCGGTGTCTATGAAATCGTGCGCAACGAGAAGAACGAGCAGCGGTTCCAGATCAATGCGCAGAACTGCGTCCACTGCAAAACCTGCGATATCAAGGATCCGAGTCAGAACATCACCTGGGTCTGTCCTGAAGGCGGTGGCGGTCCGAACTATGCCGGCATGTAGCGGAGTTGGCGGCGTCGGCGGCGCGTAAAGACGCGAAAGCCGGCTGAAGGCCCGAATCGCGACCTTTGCGACCGACGCAGAGAAACTCAGTGGAGACAGCGGCTCGATGGGCTCGATCACCGATAAAGCTGGGGATTTGAGCGCGCGACGGCGCTCCGATGCGGCCCTTATGTGCTGCTCACTGCTGCATTCTCAGGCGCAAAGCACACAGTCGAACAATTTTTACGAATTCCCTCAGCTTGCCGGATTTTAACGTCAATCGTGTCGCCAAGGTGGGCCGCACTTTGCTAATGTTCGTCGGGGTTATCTCGCGGGCTGACCGCGACAACAGGGATATTACTTGATGCGCGCATCGTCATCTCGGCTGAGGTTTCTCCGTTTTGGCCTTGCGGCGCTGGCGATCGCGGGGCTGGCGCCGAGCGCAGGAGCGCTAACGCCGGATGAAACGGTCGAGTCGACATCGTTGTTCGGCAGTTATCTGGCCGGACGCTTCGCCCGCAGCGCTCAGGACATGGAGAGCGCCGCCGATTTCTACGGGAAGGCGTTGGCGCGGGATCCCGATGACGAGATTCTGCTCGAGCAAGCCTTCCAGATGGAAACGATGGCCGGCAACTGGGCGCGCGCCGTGCCTTTGGCGGAACGACTGGCCGCGACCCAGAAGTCGCATCGCATGTCGCAATTCCTGCTCGGCGTCGTAGCTTTCAAGGCCGGCGACTACAAGGGCGCCGACGAGCACTTTGTGCTGGCGTCCGAGAATCCGATCGGCGAGCTGACGAGCGCGGTCGCACGCGGCTGGACCAAGCTCGCGGCCGGAGACCCGAACGGCGCGCTGGCCGCGGTCGATCTGCCGAAGCAGCCCGACTGGGCGCAATTTTATCTTCGGTATCATCGCGCAATGATGGCCGATATCGCCGGCCGCAAGGCGGAAGCGCGGGCGTCGTACGAGAAGATGTTTCGCCAGGACAGCCGCACCCTGCGAACGTCGCTCGCATACGCGCAGCACGCCATGCACTTCAACGACTTCAAACTGGCGAAGCAGATCATCGACCAGCAACTCGACAAGTCCCAGGCGGAACCCCATCCGCTCGCGCGAGCGCTCAAAGATCGCATCGACAAGAAGCAAAAAACCGCCTTGATGATCACAACGCCAACCGAAGGCTTGGCCGAAGTCTTTTACGGCCTCGGCGAAGCGTTGACCGGGGAAGGCGGGTTAAGCCTTGGCACGGTCTATTTGCAGCTGGCGCTCAACGCCAAGCCTGATCACGCCTTCGCATTGGCGGCGCTGGCCATCGCCCAAGAAAATGCTCAGCGCTACGACGACGCGTTGGCGACCTACAGCAAAATTCCGGCGGGTTCGCCGTTGCAGACGAACATCGACATCCGCCGGGCTATTAATCTCAACAGTCTGGAGCGCGTTGACGAGGCGAGAGGCATTCTCGAGCAACTGGCAAAGAGCGAACCGAAGGACATCCGTCCGCTCGAGGCGCTTGGCAATATCATGCGCGCGCGCAAGCAGTATGCCGAGGCCGTCACCTTCTTCAATCGCGCAATCGCGCTCATCGATACGCCGGACGAGCGCCATTGGGGCTACTACTACGCGCGGGGCACGGCCCAAGAGCGGCTGAAAAACTGGCCGGCCGCCGAATCCGATCTCAAGAAGGCATTGCAGCTTTCGCCCGAACAGCCGTTGGTCCTCAACTATCTCGGCTATTCGTGGGTCGACCAAGGCAAGAATTTGAAAGAAGGCACGAAGCTGATTGAAAAGGCTGTGCAGTTGAAGCCGGATGACGGCTATATCGTCGACAGTCTTGGCTGGGCGCATTTCAGGCAGGGCAATTTCAAAGAAGCGGTTCGCTATCTCGAGCGCGCTGTCGAGATCAAACCTGAAGATCCGACGCTGAATGATCACCTCGGCGACGCATTTTGGAGGGTCGGGCGTGAGCGCGAAGCGCGGTTCCAATGGAGCCAAGCGCTGTCGCTCAGTCCGGAGCCGGAAGACGTCGAAAAGATCAAGCTCAAGATCGATCGAGGGTTAGCCGCCAAGATAGAGGTGAAAGCGCAGGCTAAGGGTCGACAAGCTCAACGCGCCGACGCGCCGCGCCGCCGCAGCGTCAATCGAGCCGCGCCTCAGCCGCAGGCATTGGAATAACGACGCGTGGCGGGCTTGAAATTCGATCGAAGCGGGCGCCTCAAGCGCCCGTTTTGCTGAGGTACGACTATGGGCGCTGACTTTCTCGAATTTGCGCCAGCCAAGATCAATCTGACGCTTCGAGTTTTGGGTCGCCGCGCCGACGGCTACCACGACATCGAAAGTCTCGTGGCGTTTGCGCGCAACGTCGGCGATAGCGTGCGCTTGGCGACAGGCGTTCCGACGTCTTTTTCAGTCGTCGGGCCGGGATCGGCGGCGATCGGCGACGACAATATTGCCGAGCGCGCGTTGCGACTCGTCCAGTTGGCGGCGCCGAACCTGGCGATTGGCGCGATCAGTCTTGAAAAGTTACTGCCGATCGCGGGCGGGGTCGGCGGCGGCTCCGCTGACGCTGCCGCGGTTCTGCGCCTCATTCGCATGGCGGATTCGGAATGCGCCGCTCAAATTGATTTGGACCACATTGCTCGAAGCCTTGGCGCTGATGTGCCCGTTTGCTTACAAAACGAAGCCGCAGTGATGACAGGAATCGGAGATCGGATCGCGCCGGTGCGCCTGCCCGGACGGTTGCCGGCCGTTCTCGTCAATCCGATTACACCGGTTCCGGCCGCGAAGACGGCGCGCGTTTTCGCGGCGCTGGGCGCGACGCAAGTTGAAGCGCGCGCCGCCCATTCAGTAATCCCAACTTTTAAAAACTTCGCCGCGATTGTTGACTATATGGACGCGCGCGAAAATGCGCTGCAGGCGCCGGCGATTACGCTCATGCCGGCGATTGACGACGTACTCGAAGCGCTGCGCGCAGCAGTTGGTTGCCGTATCGCACGCCTCTCCGGCGCGGGTCCGACCTGCTTTGGATTGTTCGAGACGTCCGAAGCCGCCAAGGCGGCCGAGCGCAGCATCAAGTCTGAGAAGCCGTCCTGGTGGGTGCGGTTCGCAGAGCTTGGTTAGCTACATTCGGCTTAGTGCGTCCGGCTGATGCAGAAAGCGATAACCTGCTCTAGTGCCGCCTTTTCACGAGAGTCAGGGAAGATCGCCAAGGCGTCGCGGGCGATTGCACCATAGGATCGGGCGCGCTCGAATGTCGCTTCGATCGCCTTGTGGCGACGCATCAGCGCCGTCGCCTGTTCGAGATCCCCCTCGCGAATATCACCGTCGGTGATCGTGCGGTTCCAGAACTGGCGCTCGTCGTTCGAGCCGCGACGGAATGACAGGATCAGCGGCAGCGTGATCTTGCCTTCGCGGAAATCATCGCCGATGGATTTGCCGAGTCGTTGGCTGTCGCCGGAATAGTCTAGCGCATCGTCGACAAGCTGGAACGCAAGGCCGAGATTCTTGCCGTAGGAGCGGAGCGCCGCCTGCTCTTCTGCCGGGCGCTGGGCCAACGCGGCGCCCGATTCAGCGGCTGACGCAAACAGCGCGGCGGTCTTCGCGTTGATGATTTCGAGGTAGGCGTCTTCCGTTGTCGAGGTGTTTTTCGCGGCGGCGAGCTGCATTACTTCGCCTTCCGCAATCGTAGCGGCGGCGTTGGACATGATCCGCAAAACGGTCATGGAGCCGACGTCGACAAACATCTTGAAAGCCTGGCCGAGGAGAAAATCGCCGACGAGAACGCTCGCCTGGTTGCCCCAGATCATGCGCGCCGTCTTCTTGCCGCGCCGCGTTCCGCTTTCATCGACGACGTCGTCGTGAAGGAGTGTCGCGGTGTGCATGAACTCCACGGCGGACGCCGTGCGAATGTGCCCGTTGCCCGCGTATCCGCACAGTTTCGCCGCGGCCAGCGCCAGCATCGGTCTCAGCCGCTTGCCGCCGCTGTCGATCAGGTGGTGCGCGAGCTGGGGGATCATATCGACTTCGGACACGGCCTTGTCGAGGATGATCCGGTTGATCGCCTCCATGTCGTCGGCGACGAGGTCAAACAGAGGCTTCAGGCTTTGTCCCGCCTCGCGCGCTTCGTCTAGAGGTATGACGCGACCCAAGTGGAACTCCCTAAATTGCGCTGCTTTTGTGCTATTATATCCATAGGCTGGCGGTTCGTCACGCGGGCGTCGTTCCCCTAACAAGTTCGGCAGATAGGGACAATGCGAGATCTCCTTGCCACCCATGATCCGGTCGTCATTTCCTACGCCACGACGTTGCTGAAAAGCGAGGGCATAGAAAACGCGGTTCTCGATCAAAACATCAGCATCATGCAAGGGTGGCTCGGGATTTTTACGCCACGCATCGCCGTCAGCGACGATGATTGGTGCGACGCAGCGCGAATGTTGGAAGACGCAGGTCTCGGCGCCTGGATCATGCGCGATGGCTGATGCTTTTCAGGACTCATCGGCGCTTGAAATACCGTCGGCCGATCTTGCTTCGGCGGCGGAATTTACCGATGACGCGTTCCTCGGCGGCAGGGTCGTCATGCGCCAGCCCGCGCGGGGCTATCGGGCCGGTCTGGACGCGGTGTTGCTGGCCGCTGCAGCGGGGTCCGGCGGCGTTGCGTTGGACGTTGGCGCAGGGGTGGGCACGGTCGGGATCTGTTTCGCCGCTCGTTGCCCAACGGCAAGTGTTGTGTTGGTCGAAAGTGAACCGGGGCTGGTGGCTTACGCCGAGCACAACATATCGTCTAATGGCTTGAGCGGGCGAGCTCGCGTCGTCGCCGCCGACATCGCGAGTGCACTCACACCTTCGCAGGCTGTTGTGCTTCCTTCCGCGGCTTTTGACATTGTGCTCGTCAACCCTCCTTATCACGACCACGGGTCTGGTAAGGCGCCGCGCAACCCGCTAAAGGCCAGTGCGCATGCGATGGCGGGACACGAACTCGATCACTGGCTGCGGTTTGCCGCCCGCATGGCAGCGCCAGGCGGTCGCGCCGTCGTGATCCACAAGGCCGAGGCGCTGGGCCGGCTGCTGGCGGCGTTTAATGGCCGGTTCGGAGCGCTTCGCGTACTGCCGATCCTTCCGCGCGACAGTGAGCCGGCGCGCCGAATCCTGATCACAGGCATCAAGGGTAGCCGCGCGCCGATGACGGTGCTGCCGGGCTTCGTCGTGCATGGGGTGGAGGGCGGCTACACGCCCGAGGCCGAAGCCATACTGCGACACGGCGCGGCGCTTGACTTCGGTTAAGTGCGATAATTGCGCGATGGCGACGTTGACGCCGTTGCGGTCTGCGAACCGGGCCCTATGTTTCCTGCTCGTCAAGATTTGGAGAGAGTTCGCATGTGGCCGTTTTCGCGTCAGCCCGTGGTTCCGGTTCTGCGTTTCACCGGGCCGATCGGTATGGCGACGCCGCTCAGGCCGGGCATCTCGATTTCGTCCTACGCCGGGGCGATCGAAAAGGCCTTCAAACTTTCGAAGCTGCCGTCCGTCGCCGTGATGATTAATTCGCCGGGCGGCTCGCCGGTGCAGTCCAATCTGATCTTTCGCCGAATTCGTCAGCTTGCCGCGGAGAAGGAAAAGCGCGTCTATGTGTTCTGCGAGGATATCGCGGCCTCGGGCGGCTACTACCTCGCCATCGCCGGCGATGAAATTTACGCCGACCCATCGTCCATTGTCGGGTCGATCGGTGTTATCTCGCAAGGATTCGGCTTTGTCGAAGCCCTGAAGAAACTCGGCGTCGAGCGGCGCGTTTACACCTCCGGCGTTAACAAGAGCATTCTCGATCCTTTTTCGCCGGAAAAGGACGAAGACGTGGCTCGGCTGAAGGCGCTCCAATCCGATGTCCACGACGTCTTCATTGGACTCGTCAAAGAGCGCCGCGCCGGAAAATTAAAAGGGCAGGATGCCGAGCTTTTCTCCGGCGCATTCTGGTCCGGCCCGAAAGCGGTTGAATTCGGCTTGGTCGACGGCATCGCGGACGTGCGCTCCAAAATGCAGGAACTGCACGGCAAAGACGTCAAGCTCAGCGTCGTGTCACCGGAAAAATCTGGACTTCTCAGCCGCGTACGCCGCTTGACGGCGGAAGACGCCGCGCACCCTCCGAGCCTTGCTTTCGCCGAGGATCTGGTGTCCGCTCTCGAGGCGCGCGCGCTCTGGTCCCGGTTCGGACTTTGACGCATAATGCGCAACGAGCAGCGACCGCTGCTTGCGCTTCAGGTTCAACGCCCTATGGAGGGCTCGTCGCTATGCCGCCTCTTTTACTTCTCGCAATCGCCGGCGTAGGCGCCTACGCGACGTTCAAGTTGTTCGAAAAACTCCTTCAGCAGGCCGCCACGCCGAGCCCTGCCGAGGCCGAGCGAATCCGCCGCGAAGCCAAGGCCGCACGGGCCGGCGCTCCGACGCGCAATCTCGGCGAGCTCGAATGGGACGAAGCCACTGGCGTCTATCGCCCGCGCGGCGGACCCAAGGCGTGATCGCGATCAGTCCTTGACCTCGAATGCGACTTTACAGGTGACGCGGTAGCTTTCCAGCTTGCCCTTGGCGTTGACCGTCGCGGACATGTCCTGCACCCAGACCGAGCGGATGCCCTTCAAGCTCTTTGACGCCTTGTCGACCGCCTTCTGCGCGGCGTCCTCCCAGCTCTTGTTCGACGACGCCATCAGTTCGATGACTTTGTTGACCGCCATGACGCACTCCTGCTGACAATGAAAACATATGTTTTTTCAGTCCGTCACACGACCTGCGTACGACGGCGGCTGAAGTTGCAACAAAGACCTCCCGCCTGCGCGTGACAAGGGGGTTCGAATGCGTATAGTGCGGCGCGATTAAATCCCGAGAAAGCTGAGCTGAATGGCGACCAAGACCGCGGCCGCGCCAAAACATGCGTTTCCAGCCCTGAAACCCAAGGCGGCGTTTCAGGATCTCATCCTGACTTTGCAGCAGTTCTGGGGCGCGCAAGGCTGCGTCGTGCTTCAGCCTTATGACATGGAAGTGGGCGCCGGAACCTTTCACCCGGCGACGACGCTGCGCGCACTGGGTCCGAAGCCGTGGTCGGCCGCGTATGTGCAGCCATCGCGGCGTCCAAAGGATGGACGATACGGCGACAACCCGAACCGGCTTCAGCACTACTACCAGTTCCAGGTTATCATGAAGCCGTCGCCTACCAACATCCAGGAGCTGTATCTCGCCAGTCTCGACGCCATCGGCATCAACACGGCGCTGAATGATATTCGCTTCGTCGAGGACGACTGGGAAAGTCCGACGCTCGGCGCCTGGGGTCTTGGCTGGGAGGTCTGGTGCAACGGCATGGAGGTGTCGCAGTTCACCTACTTCCAGCAGGTCGGCGGTTTCGACTGCAATCCGGTCGCCGGCGAAATCACCTACGGTCTCGAGCGCCTCGCCATGTACGTGCAGGGCGTCGACCGTGTGTTCGACCTGAATTTCAACGGCCGCACGGATGGCCGCCGGCTCACCTATGGCGACGTTTTCCTGCAAGCCGAACGTGAGTATTCCCGCTATAATTTCGAACATGCGGACACGAGCATTCTGCTGCAGCACTTCAAGGACGCCGAGGCGGAGTGCGAGGCGCTGCTGGCGAAAGGCAAGGATGCGGCCGGACATCTTTTGGCGCTGCCGGCCTATGATCAGTGCATCAAGGCGAGCCACGTATTCAATCTGCTCGACGCGCGGGGCGTGATTTCGGTCACCGAGCGGCAGAGCTATATTCTGAGAGTGCGCGAACTAGCGAAGGCCTGCTGCGCGGCGTGGCTGGAAACGGATGGAGGACGGGCATGAGCGAAGATCTGCTGGTAGGTTTGGCGGCCACCGCCATTCCGCTTTTGGTGCTGGGATTTCTATTCCTGCGCCGCAACGCAGCGGTGTTCCGGTTTTTCGTCGCGCTGCTGCTGGTCGGACTCGGCTATCTGACCGCGACCGGCGCTCTCGTCGATATTGGCCGAATGGTTCAGGGTGAAGGTACGGCCGTCGTAGCGCCCGTGGATACGCCCGCTGCGCCAACGCCGGCCGCTCCCTGAACTCACTTCATCTCTCCGTCCTTTGAACGCTTCGCGGCGGCAAGAGATGTCTCGCACTCGCACGTGATTGATCGGCCCCATGTCCGAACTACTCCTTGAATTGTTTTCGGAAGAAATCCCTGCGCGCATGCAGGCTCGCGCCGCGGACGATCTGCGTCGTCTGGTGGTCGATGGGCTAACCGCCAGGGGACTTTCCGTTGGGGAGGCGCGGTCGTATGCGACGCCGCGGCGGCTGGCGATCGTGATCGACGACGTGCCTTCGAAGTCGCCAACGGTCTCAGAAGAAAAGAAGGGTCCGCGCGTCGGCGCGCCCGAGCAAGCCCTGCAGGGGTTTCTGAAGGGCGCCGGATTGAAGTCGATTGCCGCCGCGACGATCGTGAAGGACGAAAAGAAGGGCGACTATTACGTCGCTGTGATCAAGCGGCCGGGCCGGCCCGCCGCTGACATCATCGCCGAGACCGTCGTCGATGTCGTCGCCAAATTCCCTTGGCCGAAATCGATGCGCTGGGGCGATTCAACGTTTCAGTGGGTGCGGCCGCTGCAATTCGTACTGTGCCTGCTTGGCGGCAAGGTCGTGCCGCTCGAAATCAACGGTATCAAATCCGGCGCCGAGACGCGCGGCCATCGCTTCCTTGCGCCTGAAGCCTTCAAGGTCAAGAATTTCACCGACTACAAAGCTAAGCTCAAAAAGCATCGCGTGATCCTCGACGCTGCCGAGCGCGCCGCATCAATCGGCGAGCAGGCGCGAGCGCTGGCGAAAGCCGCCAAGCTCGAACTCATCGAAGACGAGGCGCTCATTGCCGAAAACGCCGGGCTGACCGAATGGCCGGTCGTGCTCATGGGGTCCTTCGACGATGCGTTCCTCGAGGTTCCGGCAGAGGTTCTCGCAACGTCGATGAAGTCGCATCAGAAGTGCTTCTCGCTGCGCCATGCCAAGAGCAAAATGCTCGCCAACAAGTTTCTGATGGTTGCGAACCTCGCCGCGAAGGACGGCGGGGCGAAGATCGTCGCGGGCAATGAAAAAGTGATCCGCGCGCGGCTGAGCGACGCCAAGTTCTTCTGGGACCAGGACCTGAAACATCCGCTCGGCGAGATGGCGGGCAAGCTCGCGGCGATCACGTTCCACGAGAAACTCGGCAGCCAAAAGGATCGCGTCGAGCGCATCGAACAGCTTGCGTTCGAACTTGCGGGCGCCTGCGACGCCGATCCGGAAGAGGCGCGGCGCGCGGCGGGTCTGTGCAAGGCCGATCTCGTCAGCGGCATGGTCGGCGAGTTTCCCGAACTTCAGGGCGTGATGGGCCGCTACTACGCCGAACGCGTCCACCACATGAAGCCGGACATCGCGCGCGCCATCGAGCTTCACTACAAGCCGAAGGGGCCAACCGACGTTGTCCCGCGCGAGGATCAGGGCGACGCCGTCGCTTGCGCCGTGGCGCTGGCGGACAAATTGGACACGCTGGTGGGGTTCTGGGCCATCGATGAAAAGCCGACGGGTTCGGGCGATCCGTATCAGTTACGGCGCGCGGCGCTGGGTGTCATTCGGATCGTGTTGGAGAATGATCTTCGGGTAGGTCTATTTGTTGTGACAGCGAAACCATTTGCCCGCGTCCGCAGACAAATCGACGCTGAAGATCTTAAGCTGAAGCTCGGGGCACTCGAACAACTCTATGCCTTAGATTTCGAAAAAGACGTTGTCGCCTCGTTGCGTGACGATCTTCTTCACAAACATTTTGAGGGCAGAATAAGCCGAGTGAACGAGATAGTTGGTGCGGACAGAAATCGCGCCATCGACCTCCTCTCCTTCTTCGCCGACCGCCTCAAGGTCTATCTGCGCGACCAGGGCAAGCGCCACGATCTCATCGACGCCGTTTTCGCGCTCGGCGGCCAAGACGATCTCGCGCTCATCGTCAAACGCGTCGAAGCGCTCGACGCCTTCCTCAAGACCGAGGATGGCGCGCAGCTGCTCGCCGGCGTCAAGCGGGCGGCAAACATCCTCGCGATCGAAGAGAAGAAGGACAAGCGGTCATACGCCGGCGATTACGATCTGAAGCTTTTGACGGAAAAGGACGAGGTCGCACTCGCAGCGGCCATCGAAGCGGTCAAGCAAGACACTGCAGCGGCCATCAATGTCGAAAACTTCGCCGGCGCCATGCGTGCGCTCGCGGAACTTCGCGCGCCGGTCGATGCGTTCTTCGACAAGATACTCGTCAACGCCGACGATCCGAAAATCCGCGAGAACCGTTTGCGGCTGCTCTCGCAGATCCGCGCCGCGACGCAAACCGTCGCCGACTTCTCAAAAATCTCCGGTTGAGCCGATCAGAAATTCGACGACATCACGTCGTTCTTGAATTTGATTGGCATCGACGAGGGAAGCATCGCGAACGTGTTCGCCTCTTGCGTCGGCCTGTCGGGCTGCGCGGGCAATCGCGTGCTCGCTGGCCGAGACTCGGTCGCATGGCGCGCGGGGAATGCCACGTCGTCAACGTACGTCAGCGCCGTCTGCGCCGAATAAACGATCGTCACGGCCGCGACACCGACCGCGATGCTGACGCCCGCCATGTAAGCGAAATACTGCGTCGCCAGATCGACGAACCGTTCAGTCCGCCTCGTCAGGTCAGTGCTCGCCAAAGCGTGCGCCATTTTGATAGTCCCGTTCCAAGTCTCGCCATCCGTGCTCGTGGTCAATGAACGGCGGCGGCTCATCTTGGTTCCGGCGGGAGCTTAACATTCGATGTCGCAGGCATGCGCATGCATGGAGCCACGCGCCGTCACCTACGCGTCATAAGACCATCATGAGCATTTCATATTGCCGTGTGGCTATTCGTGCGCCGGAGGGGGCAGCGGAGAAGCCGCCGCGTCATCCGGAGCATCGCCTCCCAAAGGCGCCGCTTAGCCGCGTGGCGTGGCCGTAAGGGCGTGGGAAGAGGGAGCTGACAAGACAGCATCCGGTGGGCCCTCACCTACCGAATACGCAACTACCCCGCGCGTCGCGGTCCAGTCAGCTCCCCTAATGCTCTCTTAACCATATTGTGGACGGTTCGACAGGGGGTTCGCAGAGATAGTGTTTTTTTGTGATAAGGGGTGGATAACTCTATTGCGGCGCGTCAATTTCGTGTCGCCACCTCGTAGGCCTCGGCGGCCTGGACCCATGCTTCTTCCGAATCTGAGAGCTTTTTCGCGAGCTGGCCGCGTTTTTGCGCTGCAACCTGCGCCTTGGCCGGGTCCGTCGCGTAGAGGCCGGGGTCGGCCAACTCGACGTCGACCGCCGCGATCTCGCGGGCGATTTTCACCGACAGCGCTTCGGCGGCCTGCATAGCCTTCTTCAGAGGCGCCAGACTGGCACGCTTGTCCGCAGAGGCCCGGCGCTGATCGGAGCGGCTTTGCGCGCTCTCGACGTCTCCACCGTTGCGAAAGCGCTCGCGCGATTTGGCGCCGCGTTCGGCAAGGAGTTCGGTGCGGTAGCTCGCCATGTCACCGTCGTAGGTTTTGACGGCTCCGTCTTTCACGATCCACAGATGGTCGGCGGTCGCTTCGACAAGATGCCGGTCGTGGCTGATGAGAATGACGGCGCCGTTGTATTCCATCAGCGCTCGGATCAGCGCTTCGCGGCTATCGACGTCGAGATGGTTCGTCGGCTCATCGAGGATCAAAATGTGCGGACCGTGAAACGCCGTCAGCGCCAGAAGCAGCCGTGCTTTTTCGCCGCCTGAGAGAAGGCTACATTTGGTGTCGGCTTTGCCGGCGCTGAAACCGAAGGTACCGAGCCGCGTGCGCCGCTGAGCTTCGGTCGCGTCCGGCATCATTTTCAGCATGTAGTCGTAGGGCGTGTCCGCCGGGTTCAGGTCGTCGAGCTGGTGCTGGGCGAAGTATCCGACGTCGATCTTCTGCGCACCGAAAATGCAGCCCGACAACGGCGTCAGACGGCCTGCGATCAATTTGGCGAACGTCGATTTGCCGTTGCCGTTCTGGCCGAGCAGCGCGATGCGATCATCGTGATCGATGCGAAGATCAATATTGCTAAGGATCGGCTGTCCGGGCGCATACCCGGCGCTCGCAGCCTCAAGGCGCAGCAGCGGGCTGGCGATCATTTTTTTCGGATCGGGGAAAGAAAACGGCGTGACGCGGTCATCGACCTCGGCGGCGATTGGCTGCATTTTCGCAAGCGCCTTGACGCGGCTTTGCGCCTGAGAGGCCTTGCTTGCCTTGGCTTTGAAGCGATCGATGAACGTCTGCAAATGCCGGCGCTGCTCGTCCTGCTTCTTTTTCAGCTTGAGTTCGAGACGCTGCTTTTCTCGCCGCGTTTCTTCGAAATCGTCATAGCCGCCCGCGTAGACGGTCAGCTTGCCGCGATCGAGATGCAAAATGGACTGGACAGCACGGTTCAAAAGATCGCGGTCGTGGCTGACCAAGAGAACCGTGTGAGGGTACGACTTCAGATGGCTTTCGAGCCAAAGCGTTCCTTCGAGGTCGAGATAGTTCGTCGGCTCGTCGAGTAGCAGTACTTCGGGTTCTAGAAACAATATTGCCGCCAGTGCGACGCGCATCCGCCACCCGCCGGAAAATTCGCGGCATGCACGGCGTTGGGCGTCGTCGTCGAACCCGAGGCCTGAGAGGATCTGCGCGGCTCGCGCCGGCGCCGAATGCGCGTCGATGTCGGTCAGGCGGATCTGAATTTCGGCGATGCGGTGCGGGTCGGCGGCGTGTTCGGCCTCGGCCAGCAATGCGGCGCGTTCGGCATCGGCGCTGAGCACCCAATCGACCAGACTATCGTCGCCGCCCGGCGCTTCCTGTGCGACATGGCCAATGCGGGCGTTGCGCGGAGTCGATATGGCGCCACCATCCGGGGCGATCTCGCCTTTCAAGAGGCGCAGCAGCGTCGTCTTGCCCGCGCCATTGCGACCGACGAGCCCGACCTTGTGGCCCGTCGGAATGGCGGCGTTTGCGGCGTCGAGGATCAATTTGCCCTCGATGCGATAAGTCAGATCGTTGATGTGCAGCATGGCGAGCTGCCGATAGCCGGTCTTGCACGGCCTGTCACTTGGTCGTGGTCGCCACGGCTAAAGCGTCACGCCGAAGTTTGCCAGCAATGCGGTCATTGCGACGTACGCTGCGAACGTCATCGCGCAGGAAACCAGCAGCGCGAGCCAGAAGCCGACGCCGTGCGACAGCATGATCGGCAAAGTAATGAACAACACAAGAGACGGGAGGACATACCAGAAGATGCTGCGCGAAAGCTCGGCAACCTTGGCTGTTTCACCAGTCTCCCCGTAGAGCCAAATGAAGGCCAGCAAAGACGTCAGCGGCAACGACGCAATGACGCCGCCGAGCGCAGTCGAGCGCTTGGCCGCTTCCGAAATCGCGACGACCAACGCGGCGGTCACGGCAACCTTGAGAATAGTATAAAGCACCGGCAGGCCTCAGCCTGAGACGACGGGTTTTAGCGTCTCATAAAGCAGCCGGTCGCGCGCTGGCTTGTCGGGCACCGCGAGGTGGGCGACGAACCAATCCTGCACCATCTTGCAGACGCGGTCGGGTTCGCGCTTCGCGAGCAGGCGCGGGTTCGAGAACACCTGCAGGTCTTCTTCCTTCCAGCCTAGTTTGCCGAGTTCCTTGATCAGGATGTCGTAGTCGGCCTTCACTGCCGGATCGTGCTTGACGGGCGTCTTGGAGCCTTCCGAGATGGCTTCGAAGATGGCGGAGACCTGAGTATTCAAGGCGGTTGCGGATTCCGGTGTTTGCATCAGCTGCACGACGGCCGGGCTGATTTCGCCTTTCGAGATGAAGCCGTAGCAGGCGCTGACGCTTTGCGTGCGCAATGACTTCAAATTGTCGAGAAATGCGGCGGCGATCTTGCGCAGTTTCTCGGGGCTGGCGGCCAATGCCTTTTCGGCGTTCTGTCGGCGCAGCGTCACCAAACCTTGCGCGAGGTGCATGGCGATTTCGCTTTCCGGTTTCTTGTCGGCGGCGAGTTTTTCGGCGGCGGCGATGTGGCCGACGTACCAATCCGGATAATCCTGCTTGATCAGGCTCCATGCTGGGATCTTGCGCAATCTGGCGTCGATCGCCGATCCCTCGATGGACGGCGGGGGCTCCGCAACAGCGAGCGCGGCTGGTGGCGGCGTCGCTGGCAGCGCAGCGGTCTGCACGTCGGCAGCGGGGGATTGCGCCGGCGCCGTTGCGGCCGAGCTCGCGTCGTTGGCCGTTGCGGAGCCAGCGTCAGGTTGGGCCGCGGCGGTCTGGATCTGGTCAGGCGGTGTGGTCGACTCTTGCGCTGGCGTCTGGGACTCAGCAGCGGGAGCGGCCGGTTCGGACGACGCCGTTTCCGTGCGCATAACCGGCGCGTCACTTGCTGGCGTTGCCGTCGCCGCGATCTCGACGGTTTGTTCTGGATCGCCGCCGACGATCCGCGTCAGCGACTCGCGGTTGTTGGCGAGTGCGAATACGCCGCCGCCAATGACGGCGGCAAGCGCGGCGGCAATGGCCAGGCGCTTTCTCGGATTGGACGCGGCGCCGCTCGTCGGCGACTCACCGTGTGCCGAATACGGTTCGGAGGCCATCGCGCTCGGGAAGGCTTGTGAAGCCGAATTCGCCGTCGGCGCGCCATATCCCGCCGGTTGCGCGTTGAAGGCCTCCGAGGCCTTCATTGCGGCCTTGGCGGCTGGGGTCTGCGCGGCGAGGAACACGGCGGGAAAAACTTCCGGCGCCGACTGCCACTCGGGAAGGCCCGGCTTCCAAATCAAATCTGTCGCGCGCAGGTAATTGTGCGCGACGAAGGTGCGCATCTCGATTTCGGTCAGCGGTCCGTGCTGTTTGCCGTCACGGGCGATGTACCACTGTGTTTCGTCGCTCTGTCCGGTCATGGCCGTTTTTCGCACACGTTGGGCCTCATCGGCCTAGCATTTCCGTGCGCCCCCGCGCTGCATCCACACTGTTCACAGCGTTTCGCCCCAGTCAATCGGGCGATTTCGCGGAAATCGCCTTTCAACACAGCGCGCAGGTTCGTCTGTGACAGGCAACTCGGGCAGGCATGAGGCATGCGGCCTAGGCGCGCTTGCTGGGGGGTAGGGGCATCGCTATAACGCCCGCAATTCCAAACATAATTGCGGAAGCGAGACTGTCCAATGGCCATCGAACGCACGTTCTCCATCATCAAGCCGGACGCCACACGGCGCAATCTCACCGGCAAGATCAACGCCGTGATCGAGGGCGCGGGCCTGCGCATCGTGGCGCAGAAGCGCATCCGCTGGACCCGCGCGCAGGCCGAGAAATTCTATGAAGAGCATAAGGCGCGGCCATTCTATGGCGAGCTCGTGGAATTCATGATGTCGGCGCCGATCGTGGTTCAAGTGCTGGAGGGCGAAGGGGCGATCGCGAAGTACCGCGACGTGATGGGCGCGACAGACCCGAAGGAAGCCGCCGAGGGCACCGTGCGAAAGTTGTTTGCCGTCTCGAAGGGCGAGAATTCGACGCACGGCTCCGATAGTCCGGCGTCGGCGAAGCGCGAAATCGAGCTGAATTTTACGTCGGAGGAAATCGTCGGCTAATACCGCTCACCTGAAATTTGGAATTGCGGAGGGCCTCGCTCGCGCGCGGCCCTTCTTGTGTTTAAGTGTTCGGAGGCAATAGTGATTACGCCTGCTTATGCGCAAGCCATGGCCCGCTACAATGCGTGGCAGAACACCAATATTTACGATGCAGCGGCGACACTTGACGATTTGCAGCGCAAGCAGAACCGTGGCGCATTTTTTGGATCGATCCACGCGACGCTCAACCATATCTTGTGGGCCGATCAGATGTGGCTGATGCGGTTCGGAGCTGCTGAGCGTCCGGCGGCGACGTTGATCGCCGACGGTCTTTCGCAGTTCGAGGACTGGGATGCGCTCCGCGCGGCCCGGCATCATTTTGACCGCGTCATCCAGTCTTGGGCCAATGAACTCCGCCTAGACGATGTTGCGGGTGATCTTACGTGGTTTTCCGCGGGCGTCGGCCGTGAGGTTACGACGTCTCGCGCGCTGCTCGTGACGCATATCTTCAATCATCAGACGCATCATCGCGGGCAGGTTCATGCGCTGCTGACTAGCTTCGGCGTCAAACCCGGCGTGACGGACATGCCTTTTGGACCGCCGCTCACGCCGTAGCCGCGACCGGTCTCGAAGCGCCGCCGAGTTCGCGGTGGAACCGCGCTTCGTCGAGCGCGCCTTCGGATTTGGCGATGACGACGGTCGCGACGCCGTTGCCGATCAAGTTGGTCAGGGCGCGCGCCTCCGACATGAAGCGGTCAATGCCGAGGATAAGGGCGATCGAGGCTACGGGGATGGCGCCCGTCGTCGCCAGCGTCGCGGCCAGCGTGATGAACCCGGATCCCGTCACGCCCGCAGCGCCTTTTGACGTTACCAGCAGCACGCCAAGTATGCCGAGCTGCTGCCACAGCGTCAGGTCGGTATTCGTTGCTTGCGCCAGGAACAGCGCGGCCATCGTCAGATAGATGCAGGTGCCGTCGAGGTTGAACGAGTAACCCGTCGGGATGACCAGGCCGACGACGCTTTCCTCGCATCCGGCCTTCTCCATTTTCATGATCATGCGCGGCAGCACGCTTTCGGATGACGACGTGCCGAGCACGATCAGCAGTTCATCCTTGATGTAGGCGATGAATTTCAGGATCGAGAAGCCATTGAGCGCTGCGATCGCGCCCAACACGACGAATATGAAGATGAGGCACGTGGCGTAGAACGCAACCATCAGCCAAGCGAGGTTGGCAAGCGATGCGACGCCGTATTTGCCGATCGTGAATGCCATGGCGCCGAAGGCGCCGATCGGCGCCAGCGCCATAATGTAGCCGACGATTTTGAAAAGAACCTGCGTAACCTGGTCAATGAAGTCGATCAGCGGCGCTCCGCGTGACCCGAGCGCCTGCAAACCGAACGCGAAAAGCACCGCCAATAGGAGCACCTGAAGAATGTTCCCCTCGGCGAACGCTCCGGCAAAGGTCGTCGGAATGATGTCGAGCAAGAAGCTGATCGTCGACTGGTCCTTCGATTTGGCAATAAACGATTCAACTCCCTTCGTGTCGATCGCCGTCGGGTCGATGTTCATGCCTTCCCCGGGCCGCAGGACATTGGCTACGATCAGGCCGATGGCCAGCGCAAGCGTCGTGACGATTTCGAAATAGATCAGCGCCTTGACGCCGACGCGGCCGACCTTCTTCAGATCCTGCATCGAAGCGATGCCGTGGACGACGGTGACGAAGATGATTGGCGCGATGATCATCTTGATGAGTTTGATGAAGCCATCGCCCAGCGGCTTCATCGCTTCGCCGGTCTCAGGATAGAAATGCCCGAGCGCGACGCCCGCCGCGATCGCCGCCAGGACTTGCACATAGAGCACGCGGTAGAATGGTTTGGCTTTTGGCGGCGTCGTGTCCTCGGCCGAATGCTCGCTGGCGTGCATCGTTCCCCCATCGCGCCGCCAAGGCGTCTTCCAAGGCGCAGAGACCGTTGTACGGCGAGGCGCGTCAGCTTGTCAGGCCCGGTTCGGTGTCAAGGCGACTTACAATCGAGGACAATAGAAAGCGGCGCTGCCCGGGGGCGGCGCCGCGACTAGTAAACTGAAAGTTCTGCAATATTTTTCAAGCAGGACGTGGAGGGCTGACAATCGCCTGACTTGCCGATCGGCGACGAACGGGTGCGGCCCTAGGCGGCCGCCACCCAGCTGCCTGAGACAAAACCGAAGCAAACGGCGTCAGGATTGCGCCGGGCCGCTTCGAGCAGTTTGTCGGGAGCCTCAACTTCGAAAGGCTGCCCGGGCTTGCGACTTCTCGCCGGCTTCGTTCCGGTCAACAGGAACACCGACTTTCCGAGTAGTACGGTTTTCACGGACTCCATGATGGGGGACCTCCTGGAGTTGGAACCAATACGACTGTCACGCACGTCCTACCCTTGTTTTCGGGTCGCTGCCGCCGAGACGGCCGGCGAACGCAATGCATCGCCCGAGTTACGCAAAAAACACCGTTCAGAACCTGCAGAGACGGCATGTGCACGGGGGTGATAGCCGGCTACTGCTGCCGCATTATGACAGGGCAACTCATGGTTGACGATGCAGCAGGTTCGCAGGTGCGATGCGCAACTCGCGCGCTTTCAACTTTGGTGAGCAAATATGCGCTCAAAGTACGCGTGTGCACTGCAAAATTGACTGGGGATAAGTCGAATTTGCGCGTTGCGCCGCCTGACGATTGCAAATGTCAGCACGCTTGGACAATCTCGGTGGCAAAGGTCGATACGCCGACGTTCAGCTCAACTCCCGGATTCGGAACGGCAGCCCGCCCTTCGGAGTCAGCGTGACGGTCGCGTGGATGCCGGCGGGGTTCGTTCCGACATATTCGGGGCGGAAGCGGCGGAGCAACAGTGAGAGGGCCAATGTGTTCTCAACCTGGCTCATGGCGCCGCCGATGCAGGACCGTTTTCCAGCGCCAAACGGGATGTAGCTGTACTTCACCTGCTTCTTGGCGTTGCCGGCCATCCAGCGCTCGGGCAGGAATTCTTCGGGGGCATCCCAGAATTTCGGATTGTGGTGCGCGCCGTAGGCGAACAGCGTGACGCGGTCGCCGGCCTTGATGTCCTTGCCGCCGATGACGTCGTCCGTCGCGGCGACGCGGATCAGACCCCAAATCGGCGGATAGAGCCGCATGGTTTCCTGGATCACGGCGCGCGTGTAGGCGAGCGCCGAGTAATCGGCGGCGGCCGGCGCGCGATCGCCATAGACCTCTTCGCCTTCGCGACGGATGCGCTCGGCCGCTTCGGGCCGCCGCGACGTTTCATAGAGCGCCCAGGCGAGCGTCAGCGCCGTAGTTTCGGTGCCGGCCCAAAGGTATTGCTTCAATTCGTCGATCGCCTGCTGGCGGTCGAATTCCGGCACCGTTGGGTCATTGACCGCGGATTCGATCATGGTCAGCAGCGTGCGCTCGCGCATTTCGCGCGGATCGGCGGCGATCACGGCCGGCGGGACGCTCGCCCAGATTTCCATGGCTTTTGCGGCGTCTTCGCCGTCCATCTCGAAGACTTCACCTGACTGTTTGCGCAGTCGGATGTCGCGGTGGTTCATGACGTCGGTGTAGGTCTTCACGCACTTGAAAACGACGTGCGGATTGAACGGCATGTCGCGATCAAACAGCGCCTTGCAGATCATATCGGCGGCGAGCGTCCACGTCTGCTCGACCATCTCGAAGGTTTCGCCCGACTTCGCCAGATCCGCCCAAATGTCCATCTTGGTCTGGATGGCCTTTAAGAAATAGGGGATGTATTCGGCGAACATGTCGGGATGAAACGCCGGCTGCTGCGGCATGCGAATTTTTTGCCAGAGCGCACCATCGTTGGTGATCATCGATTTGCCGAAGATCGGTTTCAGTCCGTCGAAATACTTGACGTAATTATCCGCTTTGGTGACGAGCACGTGCTTGAAGTATTCCGGCTCCGAGATCAGCACGACGCGCTGGTTGGCGAGGTTCACGGGCAGCACGGGGCCGTAGCGCTCCGTCATCTGCATCAGGATGCGCATCGGGTTTTCGGGATCACCGCGGAGCAGCGGCGTCAGCTTGAACCAGATGCTGCTCTCCTCGCCGAGGCCCTGGGCATGGCTGGCGGTCGTGACCATTCTTTAGTTCTCCAAGACGTCGATTGGCGGACGGGCGCGGACGTCGACGCGCGGTCAGGGTTGGCGCGTTCGAGCCTGAGCGCCGCCGAATTCGGGCCCGCGTGCTGAGATCTCAATAACGATTGTCGCCGAGCGTCCCATCGTCGGTTCACGACGGCGGATAATAGGACTCCGACGGAGCCTGTCTATGCGGCGACCCGCCCTGACCCTGGCCAGCCGTTTACCCTATTCGTCGACAGACGGCGAGAACAGCGGTTTTGCAGGGTTAACATCCTCTGAAATATACACTTTTTCGCCTTCGACGCGCGCCCGGCCCGAGGCGACACAGCGCAAGGCTTGCGGATAAAGCTTATGCTCGGCGGCCAGAACGCGCTTGGCGAGGGACACGGAGGTGTCCCCCGACAAAATGGGCACCGCCGCTTGGGCGATAATTGGCCCGGAATCCATCTCCGCGCGCACGAAATGCACGGTGCAACCAGCGATCCGGACGCCCTGTTCCAGCGCGCTTTCGTGGGTATGCAGGCCTTTGAACGCCGGTAGCAGGGAGGGGTGAATATTGATCATCCGATTGCGCCAGCGCTCGACGAAGGCGGGCGTCATCAGCCGCATGAATCCGGCGAGGGCGATCAGTTCGACATCGGCGGCTTCGAGCGCCTTTTGCAGGTCGGTTTCAAACGCGTCGCGCGAGCGATAGGACTTGTGATCGAGGGCGACCGTCGCGATCTTTTTCGACTTGGCCCACGCAAGGCCCGGCGCCTCCGGACGATTGGAAATCACAGCGGCGATTTTGGCGGGAAAGTCCTTGGCGCGCGCCGCGGTGACAAGGGACTGCATGTTCGATCCCCGGCCGGAAATTAGGATTGCGACGCGCTTTTTGACGGTTGCCATGGCAGCGCCGATTAGCACGACTCGCGCCATCGGCGCGAGGGCGCTAACCCGCGTTGCGAACCGTTTTGACCATTTATCGGGCAAGCGCCGCGATGAACGAGGCCATGGCGCCCAGCGATGCGGCTGACCTGACGTGATTCCAAAATGTCCAATCGACGAGATACTGCGACCAGATTTTGGTTGCGGCGTCGCTTGCCGGGTCTACGGCGGCTAACGCTTCGTTCAGCGGCACATTGCATGCGATCGTCACGCCAAAGGTTCCGATGACGTAGAGAGAGCATCCGACCAGCAAAATTGCGCCGCCTCCGTTCCGCCATCCGAACAGCGTCGCAGCGGCGAGTGCTGCGCAGATTGCCGCTGTCCCCATGAAGACCGACAGGAACCACGGGTTGAGCACGACGACGTTGATCGACTGCATCGCAGCGGCGCCTTGCTCGGCAGGCAATCGGCTGAGCGCCCCCATGACGAAAGCGGAAAACGCAAAAAACGTTCCGGCGATCAGACCGCTGCCGAGGGCGGCGAGGAAAGTGAGTACGGGGAGAATCGATTCCGCCATGTTAGACTCCACGACTTGCCGTTGTGGTCCTAGGACGATTGGACCGCGACCGTCCCGACATCGCGGGCTCAGGTGCTCAGACATCCATCGAAGCGCACCGCCCAGGCTTCTCCTTTGCCCTTGGCGTCGGACTTGCGGCCGCCTGGCGGAACGATGTCGCCGATCAGGATCGGCGCTTCGCCCGCAGCTTTCAAGGCTGTGAGCACGTCGGCCGCCCGGGCCTTGTCGGCAACGATAACCATGCCGATGCCGCAGTTGAACGTGCGTAGCATCTCGGCGTCGTCGAGACGCCCGGTTTTGGCCAGCCATTCGAACACGGTAGGCACGGCTATGCATTTGAGGTCTATGCGCGCGGCGACGGAGTCAGGAAGGATTCTAGGAATATTCTCGGCGAGACCGCCGCCAGTGATGTGCGACAGGGCTTTGATCGCGCCCGCGGGCCCCGTCCCGCCGGTCGCATGGAATGTTTTAAGCAGCGCCTTGATGTAGATCCGCGTCGGCGTCATCAGTGCATCGGCGAAGGATTGGCCGGGAGCAAACGGCGCCGGCGTCTCCCACGTCGCGCCGGCATGGCCCATGAGATTGCGAACGAGGCTGTAGCCGTTCGAATGGACGCCCGATGACGGCAGGCCGATCAGGACGTCGCCGACTGCAATGTCGTCGCGCGGAAGAATTTGACCGCGCTCAACTGCGCCGACCGCAAAGCCCGCCAGATCGTAGTCGTCGCCGTGATACATGCCGGGCATTTCGGCCGTCTCGCCGCCGATGAGGGCGCAGCCGGCCTCCTTGCACCCGTCGGCGATGCCGGCGATGACGGCGCGCGCCACGTCGACGTTCAGCTTCCCGACTGCGAAATAATCGAGAAAAAAAAGCGGCTCGGCGCCTTGCACGATCAGGTCGTTGACGCACATCGCGACGAGATCAATGCCGATGGTCGAATGCCGCCCGGAGTCGATTGCAAGTTTGAGCTTAGTGCCGACGCCGTCGTTGGCGGCGACGAGAATCGGGTCCTTGAAGCCTGTGCGCTTCAGATCGAACATGCCGCCAAAGCCTCCAAGATCGACGTCCGCTCCCGGTCGGCTTGTCGCGCGCGCCAGCGGCTTGATGGCCCTCACCAGCGCGTTGCCAGCGTCGATGTCGACTCCCGACTGTGCGTAAGTGATCGGAGCGTGTGCTGGTTTATCGGAGTTTGGCATCGATCCTCAAAGATTGTCTGTGCGGCTGCACACAGCAACAGGAACGCGGGCGACGCCTTAAACTCACTTTTGCCCCATTGCCATTCAGAGTTGGGCCAACCAGAGTTGGCGGTCGTAGCAGCAGACGCCGATGGCGGCAATCCAGCGCGCCGACGCGCTGTCCAGTTGCGATTTCAGGCTGCGACAAGATGGGGGCGAACGTGGGGGCGACTCGTCGATTGAGGCTGGTCCAGGCTCTCGCTGCAGGGACTGCAGTCGGCGTTTTGGCGGCGCTCGCCGGGAACGCAGCCGCTGAGCCATCAGGCAATATTTTCACCGTCGCCAACTATCCGGTCGAGGCGCGGGCCGCCAACGCGGTCGAAGCCAAGGACAAGGCTCTTGCTGACGGGCAGAAGGCGGCCTTTCGCTCTTTGCTGAAACGCATTGTCCCGGTGACGGCCTATCAGCAGTTGATCCGGCTTTCCGGCGTCAATGCCGCTGATATGGTGTCCGGCGTTTCGGTTCGCACGGAAAGAAACTCGTCGACCGACTATATCGCCAATCTTGATTTCTCGTTCCAGGCCGACGCGGTTCGGAGCGCGCTCAACAGCAACGCGGTGCCCTTTGTCGATCAGCAGGCGCCGGCGATCACCGTCATTCCCATCACACTCAAGGGCGATGCGGCAGCGAATTCCGACGGAAAGAGCGTGTGGCATAAGGCCTGGTCGGGTCTTGACCTCTCGCACACGTTGACGCCCGTCAAGCTCGAAGCGCTGAAAGCAGACGTCCACCGCGATACGATCCAGATGATGCTTAATGGCGACGATAACGGCTTCAGGATTGTATCGAAAGAGCATCAGGCCGAGCGCGTCGTGCTCGCCGTGGCGGAGCCCGATCTCGCGGCGAAGAAAATGACGGTTACGCTCGCGGGGGTCGACGCCGTCGGCGCGCTGCTGTTGACGCGCACGTATCGCTTGAGCGACGGCGACGTCGCCTATGCGTCAGAGCTTGCAGCCGTCGTCGCGCTTGGGGTGCTTGAAGGCCGCTGGAAGGCGTCTCGGTCGACGGGCGGCGAAGCGGGGACAAGTTGGGGTGCGACCGGTGAACGGCCCGTCTGGTCGGCGGCGGGAGCAGGCGCAGGCGCCGGCCAGCCCGTGCAAATCTCCGTCGAATTTCTAAGCCAACCGCAATGGAATGAAATTCGCGCGCAGCTGCTGGACACGCCTGGCGTCGAGGATCTTGAAATCGGCGTTATGTCTGAGCGCGCAGCGGACGTTTCCCTGCGCTTTCCAGGCGGCGCGTCGGGATTGGCCAATGCCTTGGGCGCACGCGGTTTGACGCTCGTCAATTCGAGCGAGGGGTGGGTTTTGCGCTCGTATAACTAGAATTCTCCATATTGGTCATATAGTTAAACTAGGCGCCGCCAAAGTCGGCATTACGGTTTGGTCGCGTCGGCTTGCGCGCGCTGCCGTGCTGTGCTCTCGACGGTTCGAACGCCGTCGAAATGCGGCTACGTGCGGTTCGCGTCCGCGAAGCCGCACGCAACTTTCTCAGGGCTGCCCGCGTCCCGCCCACGGACGTCCGGCGCATCGATAGGACGCCGGTGTGAGCATTCCCAATCTCATTACGCTCGGCCGCGTCATCCTCGTGCCAGTGGTGTTCTGGCTTTTGCTGTCCGGCCAGTTGCAGGCGGCGTTCCTGGCCTTCGTCGTCGCCGGCGTATCCGACGCGGTCGATGGATTCCTCGCCAAGCGGTTCAAGTGGGAGACCGAACTCGGCGCCTATCTCGATCCCATCGCCGACAAACTGCTGATCGTCTCGATTTTCATTGCGTTGGGAGTCACTGGCCGCCTGCCGTCGTGGCTGGTGATTATCGTCGTGTCGCGCGATCTCTTGATCGTTATCGCCATCGTGCTCTCGTGGCTGCTGAATCATCCAACGCCGATGAAGCCGCTGACTGTTAGCAAGTTCAATACGGTCTCGCAGATCGTGCTGGCCGCCGTCGTTCTGGCGGACGAGGCTTTCGACCTGCGCATGAAAGGTCCGGTGTTGGCGCTGACGTGGGCGACCGCCGGACTTACGCTCGCCTCCCTTTTTGCCTACTTGAGAGTTTGGCTGAAGCACATGACGCAGTATGGGTCGGCGGGTCCGAAAGTCTAACGCCTGACGCTGCGACTGCGGCTTTCGTTGTCGCGCACTGAACTCGAGGAACTGATGCACGTCGGCTGGCACGCAATCTTCTGGCTCGCCGCGGCGATCGTCGTCGCTGTGCTTCTCCAGGTTTTGGCGCCTGTACTGCTCCCCTTCGCGATCGGCCTTGGGTTGGCTTATTTCTTCAATCCGTTGGTTGACGGATTGAGTGCAATGAGCGTTCCGCGATGGCTATCGGCGGCGCTCATCCTCCTGCTTTCCATCGCTACGGTGGCGGCCGCGCTGATTTTTCTGGCGCCCATTCTCGCTGAACAGGCGGCGAGTTTCATGGATGCGCTGCCGGGCGAACTCGCACGGCTGAAAGCCGTGACCGAAGAGGCGGCGCGAGCTAAGTTCGGAGATTCCTATCCGGAAATCCAAGCGGCCATGTCGCGGGCGTTTGCCGGATTGAACGATGCGCTGCCGGCGCTGGCTGCAAGCCTCGCGCAATCGATCTGGGATCAAGGCACGGCGGCCTTCGGTTTCTTGTCGCTGATGCTGGTGACGCCACTCGTTTTCTTTTACGCGCTTCTCGACTGGCCAAAGCTTGTCGCCAATGTCGACAGCTGGCTGCCGCGTGAGTCGGCGCCCCGCATCAGGCTGCTGGCCCAGGAAATCGACGATCGCGTTTCGGCCTTCATCCGTGGTCAGGGCACGGTGTGCCTGGTGCTGGCCGTCTATTACGCCGTGACCCTCAGCTTGATCGGGTTGCGCTATGGCCTGCTTGTCGGGATCATGACCGGCCTCATGAGTTTCATTCCGTTTGCCGGTTGGGCGCTAGGCTTATTGACTGCGACGGCGCTGGCAATCATCCAGTATTGGCCGGACGTCACGCAGGTGCTGATCGTGCCCGGCGTGTACCTAGTTGGGCAAGCGCTAGACGCTGCGGTACTTGCCCCCAAGATCGTCGGATCGAAAATCGGCCTGCATCCGGTTTGGCTGATCTTCGCGCTACTGACGTTCAGCTATTTGTTCGGATTTCTTGGACTGCTGGTCGCGGTGCCGGTTGCAGCCGCCATCGGCGTGCTCGTCCGCGCCGCCTTGCAGACCTATCTGCGCTCCTCCGTCTATCATGGCGGCGGCGCGCGCCACTGAGGCCTCAGCATCCGATCATGACAGAAGCGCCGCAACAGCTCGTCTTCGAACTCGCGCACAGGCCTGCGCTGGGGCTTGAAGATTTTCTCGTGTCCGAATCCAATGCGGAGGCCGTCTTGTTGATCGATCGCTGGCCCGACTGGCCAGTCGGCGCCGCGATCATTGTCGGACCCAGGGGCTGCGGAAAAAGCCATCTTGCCAACGTGTGGCGCTTGCGATCTGGCGCGCGGTCTTCTCGCGCCGCCGATGTGACGCGCGCGACGGTGCCGGAACTATCCGCGTCCCCGGCGCTCGTCATCGAAGACATCGAAGCGACTGCCGACCAGGCTGCGCTATTTCACATGCTCAATCTCGTTCGCGAACAGCGCCTGGCTCTTCTGCTGACCGCAAACGCTGCGGCCGGCGAGCTGCCGCTCACGCTGCCCGATCTCGTCTCACGATTAAAAGCGCTGCCGTTCGCGGCGATCCAGCCGGCCGATGACGCCTTGCTACGCGCCGTTCTCGTCAAGCTGTTCGCCGACCGGCAACTCAGCGTCGAGCCGCACATCATCGACTACGTGCTGATCCGCATGGAGCGCTCGATGGCTGCCGCCCAGGCACTTGTTCACGAAATCGACCGTCAGGCGCTGGTGCTGCAACGCCGCGTCACGCGCGCTGTGGCGGCTTTGGCGCTCGAACGGCTAGGATTTGACAGCCAAACGCCATAGAGAAGCCCGGTAAGCAATTGCCGTCACCGTCGTGTTACGATCGGCGGCGATCACGAACCATGCAACGGACCCGCCGAATGTCGACGTCACAATCGAAGGCCAGCGCCAAGGTCGCGCCAATCGCGCCGCCCCAGGGCCCGGATCGCTTCTACAACCGTGAACTGTCATGGCTTCAGTTCAATCGGCGCGTGCTGGAGGAGGCGCGCAATCGTAGCCACCCGCTATTCGAGCGACTCCGCTTCTTGTCGATCTCGGCGTCCAACCTCGACGAGTTCTACATGGTGCGCGCGGCCGGCGTGTATGGCCAGGTCAAGGCCGGCGTTTCGACCCTGTCGCCGGACGGTGCAACGCCGATGCAGCAGCTCGCGGCCATCAACAAGTTCGCGGCTGGCCTTGTTGCGGACAAGCAGTCGACGTGGCTCGAGATCAAGCACGATTTGGCCGCTGCAGGTCTGCATGTCCTCAGCCCTGAAGAATTGACATCGCGTGAGCGCGCCTGGCTCGAAAAGCTGTTTCTCACGCACGTCTTCCCGATCTTGACTCCGATCGCCGCCGATCCCGCACATCCGTTCCCGTTCATTTTGAACAAGGGGCTCAGCGTCGTCGTGGAGATGCAGCGGCAGACGGACGGCAAGGCGATGAACGGCCTGATACCGATACCGGGGCAGATCGAACGGTTCATTCGCCTCGAATCCGATCAGAGCAAGCCGAAGGAGCTGCGATTCATCCAGCTCGAAAGCATGATCGGCATGTTCTTGACCGAGCTCTTCACCGGTTTCGAGATTAAGAGCCAGGGTGCGTTCCGCGTGCTGCGCGACAGCGACATCGAGTTGCAGGAAGAGGCCGAGGACCTGGTCAGGTCTTATGAAAGCCAGTTGAAGCGTCGCCGGCGCGGCAACGTCATCCGCCTCGAACTCGAAACGCGCATGCCGGAACGACTGCGGAAATTCGTTATTGAGGAACTCGAAGTTCGCGACGAGAGCGTGTTCGTCAAGGACGGCGTGTTGGCGCTTGCTGACACGGGCCAACTGATCGTGCCTGATCGGCCCGATCTGACCTTCAAGCCGTTTCCGATCAGATTCCCCGAACGCATCCGCGAATTCAGCGGCGACTGCTTCGCGGCGATCCGCAAGAAGGACATCGTCGTCCATCATCCGTACGAGAGTTTCGACGTCGTCGTGCAATATCTTCGTCAGGCCGTCGCCGACCCGAACGTCATGGCGATCAAGTGGACGCTCTATCGCACGTCGCGCGACAGTCCTATCATCCAAGCTTTGAAGGAGGCGGTGGAGGCCGGCAAGTCCGTCACCGCTGTCGTCGAGTTGAAAGCGCGTTTCGATGAAGCCGCCAACATCCGTTGGGCGCGCGACCTCGAAAGCGCCGGCGTTCACGTCGTCTACGGCTTCACGGAATTGAAGACGCACGCCAAGCTCGGCCTGATCGTGCGTCGTGAAGGTTCTGACCTCACGACCTACTGTCACATCGGCACCGGCAACTACCATCCGCAGACGGCGCGCGTTTACACCGATCTCTCGCTCTTTACTACCGATCCTGAGATCGCGCGCGACGTGACGCGAATTTTGAACTTCATCACCGGCTACGGCCAGCCGGCCGAACTCGAATGCATGGCTGCGAGCCCGCACGGCATTCGCGATCGGATCATGTCGCACATCACCGAAGAGATCAAAAACGCGCGCGCAGGAAAGCCTTCGGGCATTTGGATGAAAATGAATGCGCTAGTCGACGCTCAGATCATCACCGCGCTCTATGACGCGAGCAATGCCGGCGTGCCCGTCGACTTGGTGGTGCGCGGCGTGTGCTGCCTGCGCCCGGGCATCCCGGGATTATCCGAGAATATCACCGTCAAGAGCATCGTCGGCCGCTTTCTTGAACACGCGCGCATCTACTGCTTCGGGTCTGGCGAGGCCTTGCCATCGCCCAAGGCCGCCGTCTACATCAGCTCCGCCGACATGATGCCCCGCAATCTCGATCGCCGCGTGGAAGCATTGTGCCCGGTCAAGAATCCGACCGTCCATGAGCAGGTATTAAATCAGATCATGGTCGCCAATCTAAAGGACAACCAGCAGAGCTGGCGCATCAATGCAGACGGGAGTTCGACGCGGCTTCACCCGGCGCAGGGCGAAGCGCCCTTCAACGCCCACAGCTATTTCATGACCAATCCGTCTCTCTCCGGTCGCGGGCAGTCGCTGAAGGAGAATTTCCCGCCGCGGTTCGGCCAGCAGGCTTGAGGCGATCGCAGGTGACGCGCACGCAGGAACTCAACAGCGGTCGCAAGCGCTCCAGCGAGCTTGAACCGATCGGCGTGATCGACATCGGTTCGAACTCGGTCCGTCTCGTGATTTACGAGGGGGCTGTGCGTGCGCCGACGCCGCTGTTCAACGAAAAAGTTCTGTGCGGTCTTGGTCGTTCGGTCGCCTCAACGGGGAGTCTCGGGGACGAAGCCATCGAGCGCGCCATCGAGGCGCTGACGCGCTTCAAGACGATCGCGCGCGTGCTCGGCGTGAAAAACCTCAAGGCCATCGCCACGGCGGCCGTTCGCGACGCCAAGAACGGCCGGAGTTTCATCGAGCGCGGCGAAGCCGCCGCCGGCTGCGATATCGAAGTCCTGTCTGGCGAAAAAGAGGCCAAGCTCGCGGCGCAGGGCATCATGATGGGTTTCGTCGACGCCGACGGGATCACGGGCGATCTCGGCGGCGGCAGTCTCGAGCTCATAGACCTTCAGGACGAGACGGTGCGCGAGGCGGCGACATTGCCGCTCGGCGGCCTGCGCTTGATCGATTCGACCGGCGCGAGGCTCGACAAGGCTTTAGACGTCGTCGACGAGGCCATCGCCTCGTTGCCGTGGGTCAAGCAGGGGCATGGCCGACCCTTCTATGCCGTCGGCGGTACGTGGCGCGCGTTGGCGCGTATGCACATGGAGCTCAGCAACTATCCCTTGCGCGTGATGCACGGCTACAAGATTTCGGGCCGGTCCGCGCTGGAATTCGCCGAGAAGGTGCGCAAGTCGCGACGCGTTTCGGAGCTCCCTGGCATGGCCCGCGTCGCCCGAGCGCGACGCGAAGTGGTGCCCTATGGCGCGCTCGTGCTCGAAAGGCTGCTGAGACAGATGCAGCCCAGGAGCGTGATCTTCTCGGTCTTCGGCATTCGCGAAGGGTTCATCTACAGCCAGTTGCCGGCTCATGAGCGCCGTCGCGATCCACTGATCAGCTTTTGTGAAGATTATGCCGCCTTGCGATCGCGCTCGGTCGTCCACGCGCATGAACTTTGCCGATGGACCGACCAGATCTTCGAACATCCCGAATTCGAGGAGTCCGACGAAGACCGCCGGCTGCGCCACGCGGCTTGCCTCTTGTCCGACGTCGGATGGCGTGCGCATCCGGACTATAGGGGCGAACAAAGCCTCGACATGATCGCCCAGTCCGGTCTCGGCGGCGTCGATCATATCGGCCGCATATTTATCGCCCTTGCAGTGTTCCACCGCCATGAAACGTCCGAGGATGGCGCCGACGCCTTGGCCGACAAGCTCCGGGCTCTCATCGGCCGGCGGCTGCAGAAGCGCTCAAAAATCGTTGGGGCAGCGGTGCGCGCCGCGCACATGCTGTCGATCGGCGCTCCCGGCGTGATCGACGAAACGGTGTTGAACTTCGACGACGACAAGCTGGTTTTGACCATACCAAAGGTCTACGCTGGCCTAGACGGGGAGCGCTTGCGTCGCCGTTTCGACGTGCTGGCGGGGCTGCTCGGAAAGCAGGCGGACATTCGAATCTTGAAGCGCTGATCTGCCAACTAGGCGTCGCTTCTCGACTCCCGTCAAAACCTGCTAGACTGCCGACGCCTGCTTCAAGGAAAGACCAAGACGACCTCCATGGCCGAAAATCTCTATGAAATTCTGGGCGTGCCGCGGCGCGCCTCGGACGATGAGATTCGGCGCGCATTTCGCACGCTCGCCAAAGCCAATCATCCCGACGTCAATCCGAACAATTCGGCCGCCGCCGAACGCTTCAAGAAAATCACGGCGGCCAACGACATTCTGAGCGACCCCGAAAAACGCCGCGCCTATGACGCCGGTGAAATCGACGAAAAGGGCGATCAGCGGCGTCCGAGCTGGGCGCGCCCTGGAGCGCGGGGCCCCACGCGGGGTCGCGGCCAGGCGGGCTTTGATGATTTCTCCTTCGCCAACGTCTTTTCCGATGTATTCGGCGCTGCCGGACCGGGCGGCCGAGCCGGTTTCGGGGCAGGATTGCGGGGCGCCGATCTGAGATATTCGCTCGAAGTGGACTTTCTAGAGTCGATCAATGGCGTCAGGAAACGCGTCACGCTGCCCGAAGGCGGGGTGCTCGACCTCGCCGTGCCGGAGGGCGTTGTTGACGGTCAGACGCTGCGGCTCAAGGGCAAAGGCGGCTCCGCGCCAGCTGGCGGTGAAACGGGCGATGCACTGGTCGAAATCAAGGTGAAGCCGCACGCCGAATTCAAACGCCAAGGCGACGACATCCTGGTCGAGGTGCCGATCACCATTGACGAAGCGATCCTTGGTGGCCGCATCGAGGTGCCGACGGTGTCGGGCCGGGTGCAGTTGACCATTCCGAAGGCGACGAGCTCGGGCAAGACCTTCCGGCTCAAGAGTAAGGGCGTGCGCGCCAAGACCGGCGCGATCGGTGACGAACTCGTCACCGTGAGAATCGTGCTGCCGAATGAGATCGACGAAAGTCTGTCGTACTTTTTCTCGGAATGGCGCTTGAAGCACCCCTACGATCCGGGGCGGAAGTGAAGTTTTTCGATTCCAGATATTGAGCGTCGGCAAGAGCGCCCTGTTCGTCCAACAGGTTCTATAGGCCCTCTCGCGCAAGTTCCGAGTTTTTGGGGCTCGTCGGATTGTCGACCAGCGCCTTTTTGCCGGACAGCTTGAACGGGATCCAGAGCTCCGTCAGAATGTTCTTGCGCTCGATGTCGTCCAACTCGGCATTGTCGCTGCCATAGGCTTTTGGAAGGGCATTATCGGGCACATAGTACGTTCCCATGAGGTAGTCTACGAAAGCAAAAACCACACAATAATTCTTGTCGTGGGCTTCTTTCTCCTTCGCGTGATGCCACCGGTGCATATTGGGGCTAACGAGGATGTACTTCAGCGGTTTCGGATAATCCAAAACGATATTGCTGTGCACGAACTCGTTGTTCAGATTCTTGATCATGATGGCGATCGCCATGCCTTCGGCGGAGAAGCCGATGACGTAAAGCACGACGAAATCCATGATGCTCATGACGATCGAATCCAGCGGATGCAATCGGTGCGTCGTCAGCCAGCTGATCTCTTCGGCGCTGTGGTGCACCGCATGGAACGACCACAGATGTTTGTGAACGAAGCTGTGGCGGATCCACACCGAAATATCGATGACGAGCAAGCCCAGGAAGACCTGGAACACTATCGGCATGCCGGCGATATGCTGACCAAAGATTTGATACGGCAGCTTTTCGTTGCTGACGTATAGGAGCGCGTAGATGCAATACAACACCACCGGCTGAGCGATGAAGATCGAGACCAGCGGATAGAACGCTTCGCACTTGAACTCTTTGTTGATGAGCGACGGCGGATGCGCGCAGTGGAAATTGCTCAAATTCTCGGTTTTGCCTTCCGGCTTCCGCAACAGCAGGCTGAGGAGCCAAAAGAGAATCGCCAAAACCGCGAGCGACGCCATCGCCGACGCCACTTTCAAGAGTCGCTCTTCCATTCTTGCCCCTCGAGAATAAATTAGTAACCAATAATATTCGCAAAGCTGTTAAAGATCGGTTCTGCTGGGGGGCGCCAGAGCTAGAGATAGCCGTCAGCTGCGGGCATCGTAAGTACACAAGCCGTGCGACCAAATTCTTTTCGCGCAGAAACGCCGGCCTGCCAGCCATGGGGTGCTAGCCCCTAACGGTTCGTTCGTCGGGGCGATGGAGGCACGGCATTATCGGGTGTATTGCGGACGTAATGTTTTTTCCTGCGAAGACTTGGCGCATGAGTTTCGCCCGCGCCTTTCACTATGGTGGTTCAATAAATGGACCCCAGGCTCGGTAGCCCTTTCCCACTTTTACCCCTTTGCCGGAACGGCTCGCACCTCTCCATCAACGAGCGTCAGCGCCAGCTCACCGCGCTTCAACGCCAGCGCCGCGTCGCCGAACAGCTGGCGGCGCCATCCGTGAAGGGCGAGAATGGTCGGCGCTTCTTGCGTCGCCAAGCGTTCGAGATCGTCGGCATCCGCAATGATGCGCGGCGCGACGCCATGTTCGGCGGCGGATGACTTCAAAAGGACCTTTAACAATTCCAGCGTGGCCGTCGCTTCCGCCGACAGCGCCTCGCTGCGGTCGATCTTCGGCAGCGATTTTGGATCGCGGGCGAGGCCGGCTTTAACGGCTTCGAGGATGTCCTTCGCACGGCTCGACCGTGCGAAGCCGTCGGACAACGTGCGGAGCTGACCGAGTGCTTCTGTCGTTGCCGGCATCTGGTTGGCGATATCGTACAGCGCGTCGTCGCGCAGAATGCGCCCGCGGGGAACATCCTGCGCGCGCGCCAGGCGTTCGCGCCACGCCGCGAGTTCGATGAGAACGGCGAGCGATTTGCGATTCTTGGCCCTGAGCTTCAGGCGCTGCCAGGCATTTTCAGGGTCGGTGTCGTAGGTTGCCGGGTCGACCAGCGTCGACATTTCTTCGTCCACCCAGGCGGCGCGGCCGGATTTCTCGAGGTTGGCGCGAAGATGGAGGTAGACGTCGCGCAAATGCGTGACGTCGCCGAGCGCGTATTCGAGCTGCTTGTCCGACAGCGGACGTCGGCTCCAATCGGTAAAGCGCGACGACTTGTCGAGATCGGCGCCGGTGATCTTCTTGACGAGGTTCACGTAGCTGATGCTCTCGCCGAAGCCGCACACCATGGCGGCGACCTGCGTATCGAACACTGGCGCCGGCACCACGCCAGCCTTGGTGTAGACGATTTCGATATCCTGACGCGCGGCGTGAAAAACTTTCACCGTGCGCTCGTCCGCCATCAGCCGGTAGAACGGCGCCAGATCGATGCCCGGCGCCATCGGGTCGACCACCGCTTCGACGCCGTCGCCCGCGAGCTGGATCAGGCAGAGCTGCGGCCAAAAGGTCTGCTCGCGCAGAAATTCGGTGTCGACGGTCACAAACGGACCGGCGGCGAGGTCATTGCAGAGGCTTTGGAGATCTTCAGAGGACGTGATGACGCGCATAAACAGGGCTATAGCGCAAGGAATTTGGATTGTCGCCTGGGACGATGGCGGAGAATCGGCGCATCGCAAACGCTCGGACCTTTGCATTAACGCGCCGGTAAGCACATCGCCTGTTGAACAGAATACGTCTCCAATTTTACGCAATTCCGGAAGCCGGATTTAATCGGCGGGAGGCAACGCTGCCAGCCTCGCAACAGTCTGGCTGAGGTCTTAAATGGCGGCGTATACGGCGTATGAGCAACTTTTGCTCGAACTCGTCAATCGCGCCCGCATGGACCCGCTTGGCGAAGCCGCGCGCAATGGCATCAGCCTCAATCAGGGTCTGTCGTCGGGCGCGATCAGTTCCACGCCTAAGCAGCCGCTGGCTCCGAACAACGCCATAGTTGACGCGGCGCGGGCGCATAGCCAGTTTATGATCGACAACGACAAATTCGCTCATACCAACATCGGAGACGGCACGCCGACGTCGCGCATGCAGGCCGCCGGCTATGCCCTTACCGGCTCGTGGATGACCGGCGAGAACATCGCTTGGAAGGGCACAACCGGCACGGTCAATATGCTGGCGTACACGCTGGCGCTCCACGACAATCTGTTCAAGAGCCCCGGCCATCGCGCCAACATCCTCAGGGACGAATTCCGCGAACTCGGGACTGGCGTCGTCGCGGGCCTCTACACCATGGGCAGCACCACGTATAACGCCGTCATGGCGACCGAGAATTTCGGACTTTCGGGTTCGAAGTATTTCGTCAGCGGCGTCGCCATCAACGATGCGGACGGCGACAATTTCTACGACATAGGTGAGGCGCACGGTGGCGTGGTGGTGTCGGTCACGACGGCGGGAGTCAGCGACGGCGAGGACATTACGGAAGAGGCCGGCGGCTATGGCGTGGCCGTTAATGCCGGCACGCACGTCGTCACGTTTTCGGGCGGTGGGCTTGCAGGACCGGTTACGGCGGTCGTGGTCGGCGGTGCGGCCAACGTCAAGGTCGATCTCTCTGGCGACAGTGAAATCCTGAGCTCGGCGACGACGACGCTCGGAAGCGGCGCCAAGGATCTTGCTCTGCTCGGCGCGGCAAATATCTCCGGGACAGGCAACGAACTCGACAACGTCATCCTAGGCAACAAAGGCGCAAACGTCCTGTCGGGCGGTGCAGGAAACGATTCGCTAGCCGGTGGCGACGGCAACGACATCCTGCGTGGCGACGGCGGCCGCGACGTGATGACCGGCGGTCTCGGCGCCGACATTTTTGATTTCGACTTCGTCACGGATACAGGCGCCAATGCCGCGACGCGGGACGTCATCACCGACTTCATCTTCAACAAGAAGGCCGCGCTGACCGACAAAATCGATCTGTCGACGATCGACGCCAACGGCGACCTCGCCGGATCGACAGCATTCATTTGGATGAGCACAAAGGCTTTCAGCGGCAAAGCCGGAGAACTCCACTACCGGCAGGAGAATCTTGCCGGCACGATCGACGATAAGACGATCATCGAAGGCGACTGGAATGGCGATAAGATCGCCGACTTCCAGATCGAGCTTACCGGCTTGAAGTCTCTCGCCGCCTCCTATTTCATTCTCTAGCCGCCTCGTGTTGCGCGTGAGACGCTGCCGTTCCAACCGGCGGCGATTGCACGCCGCCCGCTCCTTGACTTTCGTCGGGGCGCATGCGCTTTTCCGCGTCGATTTCCCGAATTTTCCGATGCGAGCGAGGGGCCATGTCAGAGGCCAGACTGCACCGTTACCGTTCGACGACCTGCGGCGGCCTGCGCAAAGCCAACGTCGGGCAGACGGCTCGGTTGTCTGGGTGGGTGCATCGCGTACGCGACCACGGCGGCGTACTGTTCATCGACCTGCGCGATCACTATGGCATCACGCAAGTCGTCGCCGATCCCGATAGCCCAGCGTTCAAGGCGGCAGAGGCTGCGCGCTCCGAGTGGGTGATCCGTGTCGACGGAAAAGTCCGCGAGCGGCCGGCCGGCACCACGAACGCGGACCTTCCGACCGGCGTTATCGAAGTCTATGCCACCGAGATCGAGGTGCTGTCGGCTGCCAAGGAACTGCCGGTGCCGGTGTTCGGCGAGCCGGACTATCCGGAAGACCTGCGGCTGCAATATCGCTTCCTAGATCTTCGGCGCGAGACGCTGCACGCCATCATTATGAAGCGGCTGGCGATCACGAAATCGATCCGCGCGCGGATGCACGACGCCGGGTTCAACGAATTCCCGACGCCGATCCTGACCGCGTCGTCGCCCGAAGGCGCGCGCGACTTCCTCGTGCCGTCGCGCATTCATGCGGGCAAATTCTACGCGCTGCCGCAGGCGCCGCAGCAGTACAAGCAGCTGCTGATGGTGTCGGGCTTCGACCGCTATTTCCAGATCGCGCCGTGTTTTCGCGACGAAGACCCGCGCGCCGACCGTCTGCCCGGCGAGTTCTATCAGCTCGACGTCGAGATGAGTTTTGTCGAGCAGGACGACATCTTCCTCACAATGGAGCCGATTCTCACGGCTGTGTTCGAAGAATTTTCCGATGGCAAAAAAGTCGATCACAGTTGGGCGCGCATTCCCTACGACACGGCGATCGCCAAATACGGCTCCGACAAGCCGGACCTGCGCAATCCGATCGAGATGCAGGACGTGACGGAGCACTTCCGCGGTTCGGGGTTCAAGGTCTTCGCCGTAATGATCGAGAAGGATCCCAAGGTCCGCGTTTGGGCAATCCCCGCGCCGACGGGTGGCAGCCGCGCGTTCTGCGACCGCATGAACTCCTGGGCGCAAAGGGAAGGGCAGCCGGGGCTCGGCTACATCTTTTGGCGTGAAGAAGAAGGCGCGGCCGGCGCTGGCCCTGTGGCGAAAAACGTCGGCGCCGAGCGCGCGAGCGCGATCCAATCACAGATGGGTCTCAAGACTGGCGACGCCTGTTTTTTCACTGCGGGCGATCCGGCGAAGTTCTACAAGTTCGCCGGCCTCGCGCGTGACGAGATTGGCCGCGAACTTAAGCTGATCGACGAAAGCCGATTCGCCTTCGCGTGGATTGTCGACTTCCCGTTCTACGAATGGAACGAGGACGACAAGAAGATCGACTTCTCGCACAACCCATTCTCGATGCCGAAGGGCGGCCGCGAGGCGCTCGAAGCGGCTGAGGCCAGCGGCCGAGACGCCCTGCTCGAGCTGAAGGCGAACCAGTACGACGTTGTCTGCAACGGCTACGAGATTGCGTCAGGCTCGGTGCGTAACCACGTACCGGAAACGATGGTCAAAGCCTTCGAGATCACGGGCTTAACCCGCGCCGACGTTGAATCGCGCTTCGGCGGTCTCTATCGCGCGTTTCAGTACGGCGCGCCGCCGCATGGCGGCATGGCGGCGGGTATCGAGCGCATGGTCATGCTCTTGACCGGCACGAAGACGGTGCGCGACGTCGCTCTGTTTCCGATGAACCAGCAGGCCAACGATCTGCTAATGGGCGCGCCAAGCGAGGTTCAGCCGAAGCAGCTGCGCGAACTCTCGATCCGCGTCATGGCGCCGGAACCGAAGAAGGCTTGAGACGGCATCAATGCCAAACAAAAGCGCCCGTCCACGAATGGACGAGCGCTGATGGTGCGGCAGTATTTGTGCGACGAGTTAGTTCGTCGCGGCTGCCGTATTCTTGCTGCGCAAGTCGATGGCGACAAAATTGGTCTTGCCGTCCTTCGTGGCGGCGCCGGTCCACAGGCCATTCTCGTTCTTGGTCAGCTCCGAGATATTGACGAAGCCCTGGCGGGCGAGATGCTGGCGCGCTTCCAATGCGTCAGACGCTGCATCCAATTCGGCCTTTTGTGTACTGGCGGTCGAAGCGTCGTTAGAAACGGCCGGTTCGGCAAAGGCCGGCGCCGTCAGCGCAGCGGTAAGCGCAATCAGTGTGAGACCACGAATCATGGTTTGAATCCTTCGGATTTTTGGGGGACTTGGGAGCATGGCGGAAGCCGACGACTGCCGGCCTCCGCGAGCAAGGCGATGCGTTAGATCAGATCGATTTCAGCCGGCAGATAGCTGGTGACTTCGAGGCCGACTTCCTGTTCCCGCACAGCGGGCTTGGTCCAGATCTTCATGTGAGCCTCCATAGTGTTCGGTGTATTGGTAGGTGTTGCTGAAGCCCATTGGGCTCCGTCGATAAGCATTAGATAGGGACGTTCGATTGGCGTCGCCACACACGTTGCCGTGCTGTGGAGCACCCATTCCGTGATCGACGGCGCTTGGTTCAATCACGCCTTGGTGACTATGTGATCCAAAACCTGCGTAGGTCTGCAGCATTTGCGGCGATCGCTCTGTCGAATAGAAAGCAGTGATGAAGGTCTTGGTTCTTGGCGCCGGCGCGACCGGCGGATATTTCGGCGGCAAACTTGCGGCGGCGGGAGTCGACGTGACGTTTCTCGTTCGTCCGAAGCGCGCCGAGCTGTTGGCGCGAGATGGACTGCGCATCGTGTCGTCTTCGGGCGATATTACGACGCCGGTCAAGACGATCACGCAGGATAACGTCGGGCCGAGTTATGACCTCGTTCTGTTGACATCGAAGGCCTACGATCTTGCCGCGGCTATCGACTCCATTTGTCCGGCGGTCGGTCCTGAAACGCGCGTGCTTCCGGTCCTCAATGGCATGCGCCACCTCGAAGTGCTGGACGAGGCGTTCGGGCCGGACCGCGTGCTCGGCGGCACGTGCCACATCAGCGCGACGCTGACGCCGGTCGGCGCCATCCAGCGCTTCAGCACTTTCGATGCGTTGTCGCAAGGACCCCGCGTTGCCTCGCAGGACGCGTTCTGCCGCGAGTTACACGCCGCGCTTTCGACCGGCGGGTTTGACGCCCGCCTTACCGACGACATCATCGGGACCATGTGGGAAAAATGGGTTCTGCTGGCGACTCTCGCCGGCATGACGTGCCTGATGCGCGCGACCATCGGCGAAATCGTCGCGACTGACGCAGGCGCGGGACTCATCGCTTCGATGTTGGATGAATGCTGTGCCGTTGCAAGGGCGAGCGGTCATGCGCCAAGGGCGGCGGTCGTTGAGGTGACCAGAGCCACGTTAACAGACCCGACGTCAACCATCGCCGCCTCTATGCTACGCGATATACAACGTGGCGCTCGGACCGAAGCTGGCCACATTCTCGGCGATCTCATCGCCCGCGCTGACGCAGTTAGCGTCGCGACGCCGCTTCTGACAGTCGCTTACGCGCATCTGCAAACCTATGAAGCGCGCCTCGACGCCGCCGCAACGACGGGCTAAAAGCCGCAGATGTCGGGGCGGGACGGCGATCCAATCTGGCGCTGCTTCGTAATAATCAATGTTCGCTACCGACATTCAGCGAGGATTTGCCTTATGTTTCGCGCCGTATGTTTCGCCATCGCGCTGTTCGTCTCCGGAGCCGGAACGGCTCAAGCCCGCCAACCCGAAATGGCTGATGTGTGGAACGGCGCCGAGATCGACTGGCGCGACATCAAATCAGGAATCTATGAAGCTGCGAAGTCCGGCAAGACGGCGGTCATGGTATTCCATGCGACGTGGTGCTCGGCGTGCAAACAGTATCGCCGTGTGTTCAAGGACCCCGGCGTCGTCGCGGCGTCGAAGAATTTCGTCATGATCCTCGTCGACGCGGACGCCGACAAGATGGCCAACGGCGCTTTTGCGCCGGACGGCACGTACGTACCGCGCACGCTGTTCCTGAATTCAGACGGCGACGTGCTGAAGGCGTATGTCGGCAAAGACCCGAAATTTCCGCACACGATCGATAACGAAGATCCTGCGGAACTTCGCACGCTGATGCAGCGCGCCGCGGCCGATCGCGGCGGTGATCCCGCTGCTCGGGACGGAGCGAGCGAAGTCAAGACTAGCGATTGACGACGCGTCGATGCTGACGGCGGCTGTCCACGAAGCCGACGGCGCGGACCGATTGCCCTTCGCGCCGTGACGCGCCATAACCACTCGCCGTGCGCGGACGTGGTGAAATGGTAGACACACAAGACTTAAAATCTTGAGAGGGAAACCTCGTGAGGGTTCAAGTCCCTCCGTCCGCACCACTGCCCTACGGGTCGCAGCATGCCACGCTTCAGTTCAGGGTCTGGTCGGAAGCGGACTTTTCACCTGTCCCAATCCATGAGCAGTCGCGGATACTGCAGGAAGCTCGTTTTACAAAGGCCAGGGAACGAACTCGCTTCCGACGTCTCGGCCGGATAGCCACCAATGGACGGCGCTCATTGGTTGTGCGGTATCGCGGACGCGGTGGCGCGCCGCATGTGCGTCCTACGAAACGGCCGGTGCGCGCACGGTGGGCGCGAGATACCAAACAACCGCCGTGAGCACGATGGCGCCGCCAGCCAGAACAGTCGCGCCGGGCTGTTCTGCGAAGAACATCCAGACCAGGAGCGGG
>JBJXHD010000052.1:0-10867 GCA_046160845.1 Hyphomicrobium sp. | reverse complement strand
TCGATCTTGCGCGCCGACTTTTGTGGGCACTTGCGCAAAACGAGCCCGCCCTTGAGTTCAGGGATGGCGTCGTTGATGTGATACGCCTCGGGAAGATCGAGCGGCTCCGTATCCTTGTTCCCACACTGCGCTTCCGCGATCGCCGAAATTTGCGACAACACCGGCGGATTGGGCACCCACTCGTTGCCTTTGTATCGCAGGAACAGCCCGAACGTCACTTCCGCGCCCGAGCACGCGAGTCCGACAAACGTCACGGCGCGATGCGGATCCTCGACGGCGAGTTCCAGCGCCGCGCGAAACTGATGCGAATAGAGCGAGCGATGGCACGCCTGATCCGACCATCGCGCGTTCTCACCGATGAACGTCTTGTCGCCGATCTGCTTCCAGTCGCCCATGCGCGCCGGAAAGCCCGAGAGCGTCGCGCTCAACAGCGACTTCCCATAGTCGCTGGTGCGATCCCGCGAAAACCGGACGGGAACATCGGGATTGCCCTCGCCCGATCCGAAGCTGTCGCCGGCTGCAACGATCAGCAGATCGCGGACCTTCACTTCCGTCTGCGCCACCTGCAGCCCGCCGATCTCCACCCTGACCATGGCGCCGTCGGGATAGAGAATCTCGAATTTCGCCGGCTCATTGCATGGCTGGGACACGGGATCGCCGAGCGGCAGTCCGCCCTTCGGCCCCGTTAGCCACGTGCACGTCAAATTGGCGGCGTCCTCGACGCCGGCGATCCCGGCGATAACGGCGTGCTCGGTCGGATTCATGTAGTCGTCGTAGTCAGGGCACTCGAAACGATTTTCGGACCCCTTCCAGCATGTCTTTCGGAACATGGTCGCGGCCCAGCCGTCATCGTGTCGGCGTTGCAGCGCGTGCTCCGCCGCCAGAACTGGGGTCGCTCTTTCAGCCGGACCCAGCGCCCGATAGGTCGCGCGGTGGACTTCCGTATCGGCGGGATCGGTGAACAGGCGAAACGGATTCTCGACCCGCCATTTGACCACGGGACCGTCGGCGCTGGCCGGCGCAGCGCACATCGCCGCTGACGCCAACGCCAGAATTGAAAGCAGCAGACGCGCCGCCCAATGCGCCATCACTCAAAGCCTCCGTCGACAGCGATCTCAAAACCGCGCCATAAAATGCGCGCCGCCGATGCGCCACACGCGACTGAAAGGCGCGATCTCGGCAACGTCGTGCGCCGGATCGCGGCCGCGCCTTTGCAAAGCCGCCAAATAGGGCTCTACGACGGCAAGCGGCAAAAGCGCCGTGATCAGGGCCGCGGGACAGCCATACACAGCCTCGCGGCAGGCGGAAAGCGCCGCCGATGATTCGTCCGCGAGCCTTGTCAGCGCCGCCTTGTAGTCGGTCGCATCTTCGCCCGCGAGCCACGACTGCGGCAACGGCGATCGTCCGCGCGCCAAAAGCCACGGCAGGTCCATGCCGATGCGCGCAAGACCATAGGCTTTGGCGGCATGGCCAATCGCGCCATTGAAGCGATCCGTCATCTCCACGGCCAGCGCAGCCGCCGACACGCGGAACAATGCGCCTTCGGTCATATCAAGGTGCAGCGCCAGCGCGTCGTCATCCGGTGGCGCCGAAGCGTGCAATCCGTGCGCCGTCGCGTCGAACAGGTCGTCAAGGAGCGCAATGCCAATGCCTCTCCGTCGCATCACATCGCCGACCGCGTCGGCGAGCGGCTGTCCCGAACGCTCGCCTTGAATCATGCCGGCAATGGCCTCACGCATCCATTGCACGCGGATTTCGCCGAGCGACGGCTCGCTGATCGCCCCGGCGATGCGTCTGAGATCCGCCGAGAGCGCGGCGAAGGCGATGAGGTCATCGCGCCGGTCACGGGGCGCCAAAAGCGCGGCAAGATAGCGGTCCGGCTCGCCGCTCCGTGCGATCTTGCGAACGTCTTCCGCAGACGCCTGATCCCGCGCGCTCACGGCTAACGTCTCCATGCCGAATTCAAGAAACCGCGATCAGCGCCGCGCCGACGTTGCGGCCTTCCGCCAGCAAGACGTTGTAGGTGCGCGCCGCCGCGCCCGTCGACATGATTTCAAGTCCGACGCCGGCGTTCGCGAAGGCCCGGACGATCGCCTCGTCGGGCCATGCTTGAGTTTCGCCCGTGCCGAGCAACAGCACGCCCCGCAGCGTCAATTCAGCGAGCGGTCGCTGAAGGGACTCGACCGACACATCCTCGAAACAAACCACGTCCCACGCATGAACGCCGCTCGGCAAGCACAGGATCGAGCCGCGATGGCTCATATCCGCAAACCGAAAGCCGCCGCCGCCGTAGGCCGTGACCGGAGTCGGCCGAGGGTATCGTCCTTCGCCGTGCGTCATCGCCGGCGCCTCATTCAGACGTCAGGCTTTCTTGGCTGCGGCGAGCTTCGCCATGTCGCTCCAGTCGCGCTTGACGCCGAGGTATCCGAGCAGCGGCGCGGCGATGAAAATCGACGAATACGTGCCGATGACCACGCCGAGCAGCATGGCGAAATTGAAGTTGCGGATCACCTCGCCGCCGAAGATGTAGAGCGCGATCAGCACCGCAATCGCCGTGACGCCGGTTAGGATGGTTCGCGACAGCGTTTCGTTGATCGACAGATTGAGCAGCTCGTTCAACTCCATTTTCTTGAACTTGCGCAGGTTCTCGCGAATGCGGTCGGACACGACGACCGTATCATTGACCGAGTATCCGAGAATGGTCAGCAGCGCCGCCACCGTCGAAAGATCGAATTCGAACTGAAACAGCGAGAAAATTCCGATGGTCACCAGAACGTCGTGCGTCAACGCCACGACGGCGCCGAGCGCGAACTGCCATTCGAAGCGGAACCACACGTAGGCGACGATTGCCAGGATGCCGGCCGCGACGGCTATGAAGCCGGTCCGGCGCAATTCGCTCGACACCGTCGGGCCAACGACCTCGACGCGGCGCTGCGTGTAGTCGGCGCCGACGGAATCGATCACCTTTTTCAACGCCGCCTGTTGGGCGACCTCGCCGCCGGGCTGCTCCTCGATTCTGATCAGCACGTCGGACGGCGCGCCGAACTCCTGGATCTGCACGCCGCCGAGCCCGAGTTGACCGAGCTTGTCGCGCAGCGCGCTCACATCGGCGTTGCCGCTATTCGCCTGCAGCTCGATCATCGAGCCGCCCTTGAAATCAACGCCGTAGTTCAACCCTTTCGTTGCGAACAACGTCAGCGACGCCAGCATTGCGACGATCGACATGCCGACCGCCAGATCCTTGTAGCGCATGAACGGCAGCCGCAGGTTATGCGGAAAAAAATCGATGCCCTTGAAGTTCGGGATCAGTCGCATGAGCACGGCGTCGTCTCCTAGACCGGAACCTGCAGGGCGCCTTTGGCCTTGGGTTGCGCTTTGAGCCAATAGAAAATCAGCAACCGGACGACGGTCACGGACGCGAAGATGGACGTGACGATGCCGAGCGTCAGCGTGACCGCGAAGCCGCGGATAGGTCCAGAGCCCAGCCAGAACATGATGACGGCGCAGGCGAGTGTCGTCAGCTGAGAGTCGGCGATGGTGATGAACGCACGCTGGAAACCGGCGTCGATCGCCGACATCGGTGTCTTGCCCCCGCGCAACTCTTCGCGGATGCGCTCGTAGATCAGCACGTTGGCGTCGACGGCCATCGCGACGCCGAGAACGAGGCCCGCGATGCCGGGCAGCGTCAGGGTCGAGCCGATCATCGTCATCAAGGCCAGCGTCATCAACAGATGCACGATCAATCCGACGACCGCAAAGATGCCGAACGTACCATACGCGAGGATCGTCAAAATGATCACCGCGACGCCGCCGACGATGCCTGCGGTTTGTCCGGCCGCGATGCTGTCGGCGCCGAGCGACGGCCCGACGGTGCGCTCTTCGACGATGGTGAGCTTGGTCGGAAGCGCGCCGGACCGAAGCTGCACGGCCAGCGTATTGGACGAATCAACCGTAAAACTGCCCGAAATCTGCCCGGCGCCTCCGAGGATCGGCTCGTTGATCCGGGGCGCCGACAGCACCTTGTTGTCGAGCACGATCGCGAACGGTTTGCCGACGTTCTCGGTCGTGAACTGGCCGAACTTCACCGCGCCACGCTGATTGAAACGGAAGTTGATCACGGGCTCGCCGTTGCGCGGATCAAAGCCCGGCTGCGCGTCGACAAGGTCTTCGCCCTGCACCACAGGAATTTCACGCAGCAGGTAGTCGCCGCCTTCCGAAGCTTCGCCCGGAAAAACTTTGAATCCCACCGGCGCCGATGTCAGCTTGGCGTCTTCCGCCGACGTCGAGGGGTGAACCTCGTGGAACGTCAGCTTGGCCGTCTCGCCGATCAGCCGCTTGAGCTCTTTCGTGTCTTTCAGACCCGGGAACTGGATCAGGATGCGATCGACACCCTGGCGCACGACGGTCGATTCCGACGTGCCAAGCTGGTTGATGCGCCGGTTGATGGTCTCGATCGACGCCGACGACGCGCCAGAGACGCGGGCGCGCAGACCGAGTACCGTCGGATTGATCAGGATCGTGCCCGGCTCGCTACCCTCCGTCACGTCGACGTCATACTCAGTAACCCCAAGCATAGCGCCGCCGAGCTGCGCTTGCATTTTGCGCAGCTCCTTGAGCGCCGCGTCCTTGTCCTCGGGTTTGGCCAGCTTCACTTGCAGCTGCGAACCCTGCACGCCGAGCCCGGAAAAGCCGATCTTGGCGTCGCGCAAGGTTCGCCGCGCGGTCTCGCGCAAACCGTTGAGCCAATCCTTCTTGATCTCGTCCTGATCCATGGCGAGCAGCAGATGCGCCCCGCCCTGAAGGTCGAGTCCGAGCGTCAATTGCTTTTTCGGCACGAACGATGGCCAGCTCGCCAGAGTGTCGCGCGAGACGAAGTTCGGCAGCGCGAAAACCAGACCGGCGACGATCGCCAGAATGATGGTGGCGATCTTCCAGCGCGAGAAATACAGCATGGCGGCGGGGTCTCTTTATCGTCTGTTGGCTCGCGCCTTCTGGGATGAAGGCGGAACGGCCCGGCACGCGCCGGGTCGCATATCACATCGCTTGGATCAGGTCGCGTCCTTCACCGGCTCGCCTTTGACGCGGACGTCCAACAGCGTGCTTTTGATGACGCGAACTTTCAGATTGTCCGCAAGCTCGATTTCGATCTCGTCGCTCGTATCGGACGTCTTGATGACCTTGCCGACCATGCCGCCCGACGTGATCACGGTGTCGCCGCGCCGCACGGCGTTGACCTTGTCGCGTTGCTCCTTGGCGCGCTGCGACTGCGGGCGGATCAGGAAGAAATAGAAGATCAGCAGCATCAGCAGCATCGGCACCAGCAGACCGCCCATCGGGTCCATGGCGGGGCCAGGGGTCTGGGCGAGGGCGGGCGAGATGATCATTGCGGGCGCATCCTTGGTGAAAACGACGAGCGTAACGCCTGTCGCCCGAAGCCCGCGAGTGGGGGTCCGGGGCGGCGATCCGCCAATTTCGGCCGGACTATAGTGACCGGCCGCCCGTTTGCAACCGGCGGTCGAAGCGCCGCGGCGATCCCCGGTTGGCTTGGCCGTCGACGCCCTCTAAACACGCCGGTGCGACGAAGCGCGCAGTGACGCGACGCGGCGCGCGAAGGACGCGCAGGCAACCAAGCATGACCGAGTATTCCCGCCTTGAAGCCCTGCTTGAACGCATCGCCGCGGCTCTCGAGCGAAGGTCGCCGGGGCCGCCGCCGTCCGCCGATTTCAAGGCCGCCGCCGCGTTCGTTTGGCACGGCGACGCCAAGACGTTCCAACCTGTCGCCTCCGTCAATGCCGTGCCGCTGGTGCTGCTCAAAGGCATTGACCGCCCGGCCGCAATCCTGCTCGACAACACACGCCGCTTTGCCGCCGGACTGCCCGCCAACAACGCGCTGCTGTGGGGCGCACGCGGCATGGGAAAATCCAGTCTCGTCAAGGCGGCGCATGCGGAGATCGCGCGCACGGCGCCAAACGTAAAACTCATCGAGATCCATCGCGAGGAAATCGCCTCGCTCCCCGCCTGCCTCACCGCTCTCAGGGCCGCGCCATTCCGCTTCATCGTCTTTTGCGACGACCTCTCGTTCGACAAGGACGACACGAGTTATAAATCTTTGAAGGCCGTGCTCGAAGGCGGCGTCGAGGGCCGCCCGGAAAACGTCATCTTCTACGCGACGTCGAACCGGCGCCATCTGATGCCGCGCGACATGATCGAGAACGAGCGATCCACCGCCATCAGCCCGGCCGAGGCGACCGAGGAAAAGGTCTCGCTCTCCGACCGCTTCGGATTGTGGCTCGGCTTCCACAACGCCAGCCAGGACGACTATCTGGCGATGGTCCGCGCCTACGTTGGTCATTTCCATCTGAAGATCGCCGACGTCGAACTCGTCCGCGATGCGCTTGAATGGTCGACGACGCGCGGCGCCCGCTCGGGCCGCGTCGCCTGGCAGTACACGCTCGATCTCGCGGGCCGCCTCGGCGTCAAACTCGAAAGCTAAATCAGCGCCGAGCCGGTTGCTTCCAGGGAGGATAGACGAGCCAGTCATCCTTGCCGATACGCTCGTCTGCGGCCCGCGTTTCGGCGTCGACGGCCGCGTCGAACTCCGGCGTTCCGGCCCCATGCGCCGCCGTCCAATAGTCGCGTTGCGCCCTTTCGACGTGGCCGACGAGGTAGACAATGAGCGCGACAGGAACGGCCCAGCCGGCAACGCTCGCAACGGCGTCGGCGTCAAGTTTCATCGCCGCAATTCGGATCACGAGCGCAACGAAGATAAACATCGCAACCGCAACGCCGGTGACATGGCGCGCGGCCAACGCGCGCAACGTGGGCCCAGCGAGCCACAAGCCCGTTCCGAGCACGCCCCCTGAAGCAGCGACATAGGCGGTACGCTTGCCGCGTGCGCCTGAAAATCCCCACCGGCGCCCATCCCGCAGCTCCGGCGCAATTGGCGCATCGCTCTCTGGCTTCTGCCGCGCCCAAACCGGGTCGCGACCGGTCACAACTGCATAAAGGCCTGGAATAAGCAGGCTCAGAATTCGCACGGGCCGGTAGTAGCCCGTGACCCAGCTGCCGCGTTTGAACCTGATGCCCAGCACGGCTTGGAACGACATCGGAATGGCGATGATCGCAAAGCCGAGCAGAATGAGTTGCTCGACCTCGTCGAAGCCCCGGCCTCTGCCGAACCACATCAGCGCGGCGCCAATGCCGACCAGCACGGCGTAAAAGACGAACGCCTCGGCGCAAATGTAAAGAAAGCGGAACATGGATGGCCTCGCGGACAAGTCTGCATCCTGCCCACAATTGCCTTAGCAAACCGCCAACGTCTGCAACTCACCCGCGTCTGGTGGCCGGCTAGGCCGCAAGCTCCAAGACCGGCGCTTCCGGCCGGCTACGCGGAGCGGGGTCGGAAACGCCACCATCTACGTGTCATCCCGGCCGGAGCGATTGCGCGCCGGCGCGATCGCGAAGAGCCGGGACCCAGCGCCTAATTTCTGCGCCGTCTCACATCGCTGGGTCCCGGGTCTCGCCGCGACGAGCGGCGCGCCCGGGATGACAAGCGGCATGTTGATCAGCAAGACAGTCGCAACACGCCCGCGCTTCCGGCCGGCTCCCCGGAGGGGAGTCGGAAGCGCCAAACAAGAACTCCGCGCCCAGCGGTCCTCTCGCCGTGAGTTGGATGCTCCGCGCTCGGCGGCCGGCTCCCCGGAGGGGAGTCGGACGCGCCAAACAAGAACTCCGCGCCCAGCGGTCCTCTCGCCGCGAGTTGGATGCTCCGCGCTTCCGGCCGGCTCCCCGGAGGGGAGTCGGAAGCGCCAAAGAAAAAGAGCCGGATCTCGCGACCCGGCCCTCAGGCTTCCCTCATGCTTCGCGCGCGGCGAACTTGATGCGATCGCCCCCCGCAAACTTGCGCCAGATCTTGTCTCAGATCTTCTCCATGAACGGAGTCGGATCGACGGGCTTCGAGCCCTGACGCAATTCGAAATGAACCTGCGGCTGGTCGACGGTGCCGGTCTTGCCGGCTTTCGCCACGACCTGGCCGCGCTTGATCTTGTCGCCGCGCTTGACGAGCATCTCGTCGTTGTGGGCGTAGGCCGTCACCCAGCCGTTGTCGTGGCGGATGAGGATGAGATTGCCGTAGCCCTTGAGCTCGCTGCCCGCGTAGGCGACGACGCCGCTTTCGGCCGCATGCACCTCGGTGCCGAGCGGGACCGACAGGTTGATGCCGTCGTTGTGCGTGCCGTCGGGACGACCGCCGAAACCGGCGATGACCTTGCCCTGCGCCGGCCAGCGCAATTTCACGCTGTCGGACGCCTGCGCGGTCGCTTGCGGCGCGGCGAGAGCCACGGCCTTGCGATCGGCGGGCTGTTCGACTTTCGCCACGGGTGGAACTTCTGGCGCGGCATCCGTCGCCTTGTCGCCGAGAGAGGCCATCTTCTGGCCGTTGATAAGGCTCGGCTGGGTCGACGTCGCGGGGGCGCGCGGCGGCGAAATGTCGGACGGCGGCGCCTGCGCAATGGTCTCGGCGGCGGCGGGCGCTGCGCCCGGCACCTTCAGCACCGTGCCGGGGCGCACCTTACGCACGTCCCTGATGGCGTTGACCTGCTGCAGTTCCTTGTAGGGCGCGCCGTGCGTCCGCGCGATGTTGTAGAGCGAGTCACCCGGCTGCACCGTGTAGGTCGCAGCGTACTTCGCCATCACATCCGCAGACGGCGGCGTAGGCGGCGTCACGGCCGCGGTTTCGATCGCGCGAGGAGAAGCGGAAGCTGCGTTGTCCGAAGCGCCGGGCAGAGTGAGCTTCTGGCCCGGCTTCAGCGCCGGACCACTCAGGCCATTGACCGACATCAGCTCGGCGAGCGACACGCGGTGGCGCCGTGAAAGGCCATAAAGCGTATCGCCCGGCTGAACCTGGACCTGTTCGCCGCCGCGATGCGTTGGCCCGCTGTCGGCCGCAACGGGATCGACGGACTGCGGCGCGTACGAAGGCGGCGGCGGTGATGGACGCTGCTGGAACGGCATCGGCGCCGGCGACGATTGCGCAGCGCCGACGGGCTCGGGCAACTGCGCGACGTCGACCGAGTTGGCGCCCGCGTTGTAGGGACCGCTCGGCGTTGAGCGCGCCACGGCGTTGGGCGGGAAGCCGCTGTGATACACCGGCTCGACAGGAACCGGCCGCGGAGACGCCGCGTCGCCGCCTTCGGCAGGATCGTTGAAACTGAACGATGAGCTGTCGAACCGCGCCACGTCGGCGCTGCATCCTGCGGCGAGAACCGCCACCGCTAATCCGGCGCCTTGCGCCGTCAAACTGCCGAAACGAACACGCCGGCGAACGCCTGAAACATTACGCATGGTACGCACCTCTACTGGCGCATTCCATTAACCTTTAACCAGTTAATGCGGGGTTAACGTCGAACCCCAAAGCGATGCGCCGATGTCCCCGCGATGCGCCGCCGTCGCGTAAAGACGGAGCGAACCACGCTCGAGGATGTAAACCGTGATTGCGCTGAATTCGCGGATTGATTTGGTCAATTCGGCGACATTTCAAACGCCGCTGCAACCGCGCAAGCGTTACGCGTCGCGCGAATTCAATCGCGCTTCGAGCGCGGCGATCGACTCGCGATCGGTGAGATCGATCGACAACGGCGTCACCGAAATTTTGTTCGCGGCGATCGCAGCGAGATCGGTTCCTTCGACCAGCGTCGAACGCCGGCGTTCGAAACCAAACCAGAAATACGGCGTGCCCCACGGATCGGCGCGGCTGTCGATGTTGAGCAGCGCCTGATCGCGCACGCCCTGCCGCGTTACAGCCACGCCTTCGACATCTTCCGGCGCGACGTCGGGAAAATTGACGTTGATCAGCTTGCCCGGATGCCATGGCGCATCGATTAGTTTGCGGATCACGGACGGCGCGTGCGCCAGCGGCGTCTCCCAGATGGCGCGACGACTGCCCTCTTCGAATCCCATCATCAGCGACAGCGCGATCGAGCGCACGCCGAGCAGCGCGCCCTCCATCGCCGCCGCGACGGTGCCCGAATAGGTGATGTCCTCGGCGAGATTCGAGCCGTGGTTCACGCCCGACAGGATGAGATCGGGTGGTTGATCTTTCAGAAGATGCCGCACGGCCATGATCACGCAATCCGTCGGCGTGCCGGCGACCGCGTGCGTGCGCTCGTCCAGCGTGCGCAGCCGCAGCGGCGTGTGCAGCGTCATCGAATGCGACGTGCCGGACTGATTGGTCTCCGGCGCGACGGTCCACACGTCAGGCGACAACCCGAGCGCAATCGCTTTGAGGATTTCCAGCCCCTTCGCCGTCACGCCGTCGTCGTTGGTGATCAAAATTCGCATTTCATTCTCAATTGTCATCCCGGACGCGATGCCGTGCATCGCGATCCTGGACCCAGGGTCGCAACAACCACCCTATCGACCCTCCGTCAAATCCACCCAAAGATCGCGCCACATCGGATTGCCGGCCTCTATCAATTGCAACTTCCACTCCCTTCTCCAGCGCTTGATGCGATTTTCGCGCGCAATCGATGCTGCGATTTCTGTATGCGTTTCGTAATAGACAAGTGTTTTCACGCCAAACCGTTTTGTGAATCCTTCAATCAGGCCTTCGCGATGCGCAGCGACGCGCTTCAACAAATCGTTTGTCACGCCCACGTACAATGTCCCGTTGCGCTGACTCGCCATGCTGTAGACGAACTAGAACAGCTCACCCGGAACGCTCATTTCGATCCGTCGCGGCCAATCTTCGCTGAGCCCTGGGTCCCGGCTCTCGCCGTCAAGTACGGCTCGGCCGGGATGACAACATATGGAATTCGCGAAACCTGTCATCCCGGACGCAATGTAGAACTTTTCATCTCTTGTCATCCCG
>JBJXHD010000051.1:0-90952 GCA_046160845.1 Hyphomicrobium sp. | reverse complement strand
TGCCATCACACGTCTAAGCATCGGATCCTCTCACGTGATGCGCCGCGGTTGCTTTGAGAAAAGTCGCTTGCTCGATCCGGCCGTGGCTTAGCCGCGGTCGGCGCTTGGCGCGCCCTGTTTCTGTGATGCGGGCCTGATACCATACATTTCTACGTTGTAGAACCACCAGTGCGCCTGAGCTTGATCCCCATATTCTAGAATCTGGAAAACGGGAAAAACCAAACAATCCTATCCTTTTAGTATCCATCATCAGACCCCCATTTGGCCTCTTCGCGAGTGTTTCGACAGCGCTAGATCAGCCGCTGCCAAAGTGAAGCGGCGCACCGGCGGAGATCGGCTGCTCTCCAAGGACGGCGGTCCTCGCCGTGATCCGACATCCGGCAAAAAAACAATCGTTTGCCGCGGATTTGCGACAGTGACCTCGATCTTGCAGGCGCCCCGCGGTGGGCGCAAGCCGACGCGTTGAATGTGCTTATGACCGCGTATCTTCATGGCCGCGCTGCGCCGAAACGCGTGACGGCGCAGCTTCGAGGTTCTTAAATTGATTCATAAAGGCGCGATCGATCCAGTCCTTGAGTCGCCAAGCCCAGCGACCAGACACCACGAACTCACCTCTCGCGGCTATGGCGCGCCGCTCGCCGAGTGAAATGATCGAGAGAGACTTACGCTGAGGGATGAACGACCGTAGCGACTGCCCAACGGCCCGCCGCCGCAGGTTTTCCGCCAGGATAGGCCCTTGCCGCACGGCGAAAACGCCGGACTTTGCTCTTGGATGCTCGACCATGTCAGCGCAATCCCCGGCGGCAAAGACGTCATCGTCATCGTAGACTTGAAGCGTTGGCCGGACGGCGATGAAGCCCGCGGCCGAGCGCGGAAAGTCCAGATTTCCAAACCATTGTGGAGCGCGTGCGCGTGTGGAAATTAAAGTCGCATCCGAACCGATAAGCCGTCCGCATTGAAGCGCGACGTTTGCCGCCCCGACAGCTACTGCCGGATCATTTTCAACACTTGTGATTCCAGTATGTCGAAGCGCACTCTTCGCCAACTTCTGCGCGATACTCGCATGCTGCTCGAGGATAGCGCCGCCTGCGACCAATGTGAACGAAAAGTCCACTGGATTGATGCGGCTGCGTTGTGCGATCTGGATCAAGCGGTGACGCGCGGCGAGAATAAGCTCGACGCCTGCCGCGCCGCCGCCGATCACCACGAAACGCCGCGGCCCCTCGCCTTGCGCGGCGTGCGCCTCAAGGTTTTGCCACTTGGCGGCGAATTCCGAAACTGGCTTCACAACAAGAGCGTGCTCCGCGGCGCCTGCTATATCGTCGAGGTCGGGCGTGACTCCGACGTTGAGTGACAGAAGATCATAGCGCAGCGGCGAACAGCCCTCGATAAGGACGCGCTTCTCTTTGCGATCAACTCCGGTAACAGCGCCATGCACAATCTGCGCTCCGGAAAACTTGGCAAGACGCACGAGATCAATCTCGCACTCATCTAGCGCATAGTGGCCAGCTACGAAGCCAGGCAACATGCCGGAGTATGGCGCAGCAAGCTCTTTGGCGATCAAAGTCAGCCGGACACCGGGCACTGGGTTAAGACCGAATGCCTTCAGCACGAGCACATGCGTATGCCCACCGCCGACGAGTACGATATCTTTTCGATCCGGCGCTAAGTGCATGTTAGGTCACGGCATCGCTTCCATGGATCGAGGCGTCGCATGGACGACTGTAACCCAGTGCGTCTTCGATATCCCTAATGTGCTTAGAAAAACTCGACGGTGACGGGTGGAGCGCCTTGGTTGCGTCGGTCAAATGGCGATCGGGCGCGATGATTTCCCGGATAATACCGAGCCAGCTGAAAATTCTCTTACTTCCGGCGGCGATTATGAATTCGGGAACACACTAAGCCGACGGCTCGCCAAACGCACGCGCTGACCCTCCCGAACGCCGAGCTGCTCGACAGCTTCGGGAGTCATCTCGACCTCGAAGTAGTCTTTCCGGTCGCCGCGGTCGGGTCCGTTCGCAATCAGTTCCACCCGAGTTACGGCGCCGCTTGCCAGAACGCGATTGATGCGCGCCGCGACGCCCGCGCGCGGATCGTCGTCGCCGACGATGATCTCGGTGTCATGCGGCCTGGCGTACGCCACGACAGGCTGACCTTCCGCCAGACTTGCCCCGCCATGCGCAAGGAGATCGCTGCCGACGCGCACGAACGGGCCCTCGACGTGCCCCTGAAATGCATTGACATTACCGATGAATGAGTACGCGAACGACGTCGCTGGACTGTGATAGATCTCGCGCGGCGAGCCGATCTGCTCGATTTTACCGCGATTCATCAGCACGATCCGATCCGAGACTTCAAGTGCTTCCTCCTGGTCATGGGTCACGAATACCGACGAGATGTGCAATTCATCGTGCAAGCGCCGGAGCCACCGGCGCAGTTCTTTGCGGACTTTGGCGTCGAGAGCGCCGAACGGCTCATCGAGAAGCAAAACCTTCGGTTCGACCGCGAGAGCCCGCGCCAACGCGATGCGCTGGCGCTGGCCGCCGGAAAGTTGCGACGGAAAGCGATCCTTCTGCCAGCTGAGCTGAACGAGGTCGAGCAACAGCATGACTCTGTCGCGAATGGCGGCTTCGTTCGGACGGACTGCGCGCGGTTTGACGCGCAGCCCGAACGCCACGTTCTCAAATACGGTCATGTGGCGGAAGAGAGCGTAATGCTGGAATACGAACCCTACGCGGCGCTCGCGAACGTGCGCGTCGGTCGCATCCGCGCCGTCGAGCAGTATCTGGCCGATATCGGCACGCTCGAGCCCGGCAATGATGCGAAGCAACGTCGTCTTGCCGCAGCCCGACGGACCGAGCAGCGCAACAAGCTCGCCCCTCGGAAGATCGAGCGAGATGTTGTCGAGCGCCCTGAACGTTCCGAACGACTTGGAGATTCCCTTGATGGCGATGCTCATGCTTCGATCTCCGTTGGGTCGATCCGATCGGTGCGCCACTCGATGTAGGTCTTCAACGCCAGCGTCACGAGCGCCAACAGCGCCAGCAGCGAGGCCACGGCGAACGCAGCGGCGAATTGATACTCGTTGTAGCGAATTTCCACGTGAAGCGGCATCGTGTTGGTTTCACCACGGATGTGCCCAGACACCACCGAAACGGCGCCGAACTCGCCCATCGCGCGGGCGTTGCAAAGAATAACACCGTAGAGCAGAGCCCATTTGATATTGGGGAGCGTAACCCGCCAGAACGTTTGCAATCCCGATGCGCCAAGTGTGATGGCCGCCTCCTCCTCGTCCCGTCCTTGTGACTGCATCAGGGGTATCAGCTCCCGCGCGATGAAAGGGAACGTGACGAAGATCGTCGCGAGCACAATGCCGGGCACAGCAAAAATGATTTTTACGTCGTGGTCGGAAAGCCAGGACCCGAACCATCCCTGAGCGCCAAAAACGAGAACGTAGATCAGGCCGGCGACGACGGGCGACACGGAGAACGGCAGATCAATCAATGTCGTGAGAAGTTGCTTTCCAGGAAACTCGAAGCGGGCGATGGCCCAGGCGGCCGCGATCCCGAATACGAGATTGAGCGGAACCGCAATCGCAGCGGCCAGCAACGTCAGGCGCACTGCCGAGAGCGCGTCCGGCTCTAGTAATGACGCGAGGTAGACCTCACATCCTTTGCGGAACGCCTCGAAGAAAACAGCAATCAGCGGCAGGAGAATGAACAGCCCGAAGAACGAAAGGCTGACCGCCAGAATGGTCCATTTGACCCATCCGGCATCGCGCGTGGCGATCGCCGACTCAAATCGCGTGGAGCGCGCGGCTCCTCTGGAAAGTCCTGCAAAGGCGGCGCTCATCAGACTGTTCTCCCGCTGCGCCGCGCTGTCCACGCCTGCAGGCCGTTGACAAGCAGGAGCAGCACGAACGAGGCGATCAGCATGACCGAGGCAATCGCGGTCGCACCTTGGTAATCGAACTCCTCGAGTCGTGTGATGATCATCAGTGGCGTAATCTCCGACACCATCGGGATGTTGCCAGCGATGAAAATGATAGAACCGTATTCGCCCACGGCCCGCGCGAAAGCCAGCGCGAAACCCGTCAGTAGGGCAGGCAACAGCGCGGGGAAGACGACGCGCCAGAAAGCCTGCCAACGCGACGCGCCGAGACAGACGGCCGCTTCCTCGAATTCCGCATCGAGGTCTTCGAGGATGGGCTGAACAGTTCGCACGACGAACGGCAAGCCGATGAACACCATCGCGACTAAGACACCGAGGGGGGCGAATGCGACCTGAATGCCGAGAGGGTGGAGAATGCTTCCGAGCCATCCGTTCGGCGCGTAGAGCGCGGTCAGCGCTATGCCCGCGACCGCCGTCGGTAGCGCAAACGGCAGATCGACGAGGGCGTCGACAAGCTTCTTGCCGGGGAAGGAATAGCGCACGATGGCCCAGGCCAGCAGCAGCCCGAACACGACGTTGATCGCCGCCGCGATCAGCGAGGCGCCAAAGCTCAATTTGTAGGACGCAACCACACGCGGGCTCGTTACGACATGAATGAACCGCTCAAATTCCATGCCCGATGTTTTGATGAAAACCGCTGACAACGGCACGAGCACGATCAGACCCAGGTAGGCCAGCGTAAAGCCGAGCGAAATACTGAAACCGGGTAGGCCCCGGTGCGTGCGATGCGCCGCCATGATCTGTCCTCAGCTGACGACGATGGCCAGCACAAATACAAGGCTTGCGGTCAGCGACAGCCATGCGCTGAGGGTTGCGAGATTGAGTGAAGGAAGGTGCACGGCCGGGCTCCGGTATTGTGTTTGATCTGTATGCTATTGCGGAGGCCGAGCAGCCCGAACGAAGAAGAAGTGGGATCGATATTCCGCAGGATGATATGGGAGACGTCAGGGCCCTCGTTTGGGAGTGAGCGTCACGTAAGCGAGAGCCTGCTGATCGCCGATGTTCTCCACCGAATGGTCTTGCTGACCGTCAAAGAAGCCAACATCGCCCTCACTGAGCTCGATGCTCGGAGCACTCTGAAAGTCGACGCGAATTCGCCCTCTCACCAGCGCTAGCGTGACCCTCAGCGTCGCCGGATAACCGGGAAATGCTTCGGTGCGCCCGCCTTCGATTCTGACCTCGAAAAAGCGGGGCTCTTCGCTTCGGCCAGGCGGCAATAGCGGACGGACGGCGGGGGACCGCGAGGACGCGCGCCCGTCGGGATGAACCACAAGGGCCGGCTCCGATGTCGTGCGCGAAATCAAAGAACTGGTGGAAATTTCAAGCGCCTCTGCGATCCGCCAGATGACGGTGACGGTTGGAACGCTTTTGGCCGTCTCGATCTGACCGAGCATCGCTCTGCTGACGCCCGACTTTTGGGCCAACGTCTCGAGCGAATAGCCGCTGAGCTTGCGCGCCTCACGCAGGTTTTTTCCAATCAAGCGAGAAATATCGGTCGTCACTTCGCGTCGTGTCCGACTCGCGAACCCGCTGCGTCGTGTCGCCAGTAGCTTCGGCATGTGGATCAATGTGTTCGGAAGTTTGCCCATTTCGACCACAATACGGAGGCCGCGCGACACCTGGAACGAAGAAGAAATGCTGAGCTTATGACAATGGGCATCAATCATTCCGACTTTGAGGCCGGAGCATTTGCCAAGCAAAAGTGCCGCTTCCATTGGGAAGCGGCAGTTTCACAAAGCTGCGCGACGGGAGGGCCTCGCAGATCAGAACTTGATGATGGCGCCGGCGAAGACAAGATCAAGGTCTTCGAGGTTGACGGCGTTGACGGTAACCCCGTCCGCAGCGCCAAGCGTGATGCTGGACACCGTCACGTCGGCCTCGACGTGTCGATAGGACAGGTAGAGCGTCATAGCGGCGTTATCGAAGCCTTGTGCGATTCCGGCCCCGACAACTTGGACGCCACTATCGATGACAGCGCCGGTCGCCGCGCCGACGCCGGCGAATGCTCCTTCGATCGTTCGGTTGTTCGAACCGCCATTGTGATCGTAGTATTCGCCGTAGATCGTCGTTTTGCCGTACTCGATCCACTTCTTCTCGATGCCGGCCTGTATCGCCCAGAAGGTATCTTCGTCGTCGGCGCCCACTGGCCCAGAAAAGAGCGTGATATCCTGGATCAGATCGTCCCGTTTTACGCCGGCGCCGAAGTTGACGAACAAGCCGGTATCGACGTGTACGACGCTGATGGAGCCGCCGAATTGATTGCAATCGGCGTCGTGGGTCACGCCGCCGAGGGCGCCGTTCGCGATTGAGGCGTTGCAGCCTGTTTTCGTTTCCAGGCCGTCAGTGAGCTCGCCGTAGCCGATGCCGCCAGCCAGCTTGAAGCCGGCGAAATCACCTTTGTAGCGCAGCGCAACGTCCCAGAAATCGTCTTCACCCCAGAACGCGCTGGCCGAAAAGCCCGCAAACTCCGGCGATATGTACTTGACGCCGTTGAAGCGCTTTTCGCCTTCGCCGGCCTGGTCGCCGTTGACTCCGATCAGGCGGCGATAAGAGTAGCGCGTGCTGATGGCGCCGTCAGAGCGACGCAGGAAAAGGCCAAGCCCCGTATCTTCGACGTCTGAGTATTTCGAGAAATCGGCTGCCTGCGTCTGATTGATTTCCGTGACGCCGTCCGTCGACGTGCTTTGCAGACCAACATTGAGCTGGCCTAGTGATTTGTTCTTCACGTACCAATACGAGTCGCGAAGATCGAGGCCGACGTCCGTCGCAGTAGCGGCGTTGTCGTCGTCCTGCGTAAAGCGTTTTGAGTTTGACGTGCGGACGCCGATCTCGATCTGGTATCCGGCTTCCCAATCGGCATTTATCTTTGCCTTGCCTTTGAACCGGAAGCGAGAGCGCGAATTATCGTTCGTGTAGACGCCGGCGTTTCGTTCAAAGCCGTCGTCCCAGAACAAGATCGCCTCATTGACGTGGCCGGAGACCTCCAGTGAAACCTTCCGGTTGCCCTTGCGCGCTGTGGTCGCTTCGAGTTCAGCGATCCTCTCCTCGAGGTCGGCGCAGCAATTGCCCCCAAGATCGGCGGCGGAGGCCGGCGACACGCCCCCGATCATTGCTACGGCCGCCGCAGTTGCGGCCCACCATGCGCCCCTCAAATTCACCACCCGTGACATTCTCAGACCCCCGTCTGTTATATTAGAATTTATGACAACTTATCGCGTTGATTGAGAACGACTATTTTTGACTCTTAGAGCATCGTCAACGCGTAATCCCGATAGTGTTATTTCTCCGTCATTTCAGCGTGTCCCAAGCGCATCATGCCAAGGCCTAGCTGATGCCCGCGACCCGGCGACCGGCAAGATGTGACTCGCCCCATCGCCGGCCGTTTGCCTGGCGTAAAGCCGCACGGTTTTCGCGGGCGACGATGAGTTCGTTCGCGCGGCTCAGCCGCTCAAGCAACTTCAGAGCCTCCGGCCACGGCCCGAAACCTGACTCGGCATTGATGTGCCCCTTTAAACCCAGATCAACGAAGTCTGCGCGCCAGCGCGTAGCCCATCGCTCGGCGACCGCAATCGGCATCCACGGATCGTTTTGGCTAGCGACGACTATCGCGGGAAACCCAAGAGCATGGTGCGGAAGATAGTCACGGACGCCGAACCGATCAGGGTCTGCGGGCGCAACGATCAGGGCGCCTGCAATTTGTTCCTCGTGATCGCTCGCGGCCTGCACGGCGGCCAGCGCGCCAAACGAATGAGCGACAAGATGAACGGGTGATGACGACCCGATGATTGCCGCGCGAACCCGACCCGACCAGTCCGGCAGATGTGGCGCGTTCCAATCGCGTTGATGCACGCGGATGGCTCCCTCAACGCGGCGCTGGAGCCAAGTTTGCCAGTGAAGCGGCCCGCTCGACTTCAGTCCTGGAATGATCAGCGTCTGGGTCATCGCGGCGTTCTTTCAGTCAGAAGGCGATGCGCTGTCTGCGCAGCCATTGTCGACATATTTGGATGCGGGAAGGTTGGCGGACGAACTCAGGAAAGGTCGCGACGACGCCAGCCGGAGGAGGGCTGGCGCCGTCTGCCTAGCGCCCCAAATCAGCTCTTGCTTCCGTAGATTTGGTCGAAGACGCCACCGTCCTTGAAGTGGACCTCGGTCGCCTTGGACCATCCGCCGAACACATCATCAATCGTGAAAAGCGAGACGTTTGAGAACTGCGCCTTGTACTTCTCGGCCGCCTTCTCGTCTCGCGGGCGGTAGTAGTGCTTGCCGGCGATGTCCTGGCCTTCGGCGCTGTAGAGATACTTCAGATACTCCTCGGCGACCGGGCGCGTGCCGCGCTTATCGACAACCTTGTCAACAACCGAAACCGATGGCTCAGCAAGTATCGATACTTTGGGCGTGACGATCTCAAACTTGTCGGCGCCGAGCTCCTTGGCTGCGAGATAGGCTTCATTCTCCCAGCTGATCAGCACGTCGCCAATGGCGCGTTCCGTAAAGGTCGTCAGCGATCCGCGAGCGCCCGAATCGAGGACCTTGGTGTTCTTGTAGATTCTGGTGACGAGATCCTTGGCCTTGTCTTCATTGCCGCCGTCCTTCAGGACAGAGCCCCACGCCGCAAGATAATTCCAGCGCGCGCCGCCCGACGTTTTCGGGTTTGGCGTAACGACTTCCACGCCTTCCTTGCCGAGATCCGACCAGTCCTTGATGCCCTTCGGGTTGCCCTTGCGCACGAGGAAGACGATTGTCGACGTGTACGGCGCCGAGTTCTGAGGCAGGCGCTTGGCCCAGTCTGCCGGGATCAGATTGCCGTTTTTGTGAAGCTGGTCGACGTCGCCGGCGAGCGCCAGCGTGACGACATCGGCTTCGAGGCCATCAATGACGGCCCGCGCCTGCTTGCCCGAGCCGCCGTGCGACTGCTTGATGGTGAGCGTGTCGCCGGACTTTGCATTCCAGTATTTCGCGAACGCGGCGTTGTAGTCCTGATAGAGTTCTCGGGTCGGGTCATAAGAGACGTTGAGCAGCGTCACGTCGGCGGCGAATGCCGAAATCGACGCCAGGGAGGCGAAACCAAGGGCGCCAAGCGAGAGCGCGCCGCGGCGCGTTAGGGAAGTGCGTGTCATGGGTCGGTCCTCGTCAGTCGTTGTTAAGGCTGAGTGGACGCTACCGGCTGCTCGCTTGCCGGCGAACCAAGAAGAAATGCTGAGCTTATGAGGTCATGGCGTTTTCACCCACTCACACGCCTCGTACGCCGCACTTCCTGCCGACGATCTCGAAACGATGTCCGGACGTGGTGTGTGGCGGACGCGACTTCGATCGGAAGCCCCGCGTGTCGCAAACGCAACGGCCGAAATCGGCGATAGCCGACATTAGCTAGTTGCTTGCGACTGGGGCGTTGCCACGATGGTAATTGTTCCGACCTCGCGGAGCGGGACGGTCCAAGTTCGTGATGATCCGAGCAGTCAACGTCGGGCGAATTGGTTTTTGTCGAAACCGCCCATCGCGGACGAAGCGTATTTCGAATCGAACTCAGACCGGAGAAATCTGAGCGGTCGAAATCTCGACTTTCGTAGATTGATTGAGGAATTCGAGCAAAACGACGACGCGATCGCGTTCTGGCATCGTGACGATCGTGGCGGCAAAACCGTCGAAGGGGCCTGACGCAAGTCGCACCGTATGTCCAATTTCGATTGGCCGGTGGGGCCGCGTGATGACGCCGTCGGTCTCGCGATTTTTGAGAGCTTCAATGAGGCGCGGATCAAGACAGCACGGCGCGTCGCCATTGCGCAAAAGATTGCGAACTCCTGTTGTCGAGGCAATAGGTCTCCAAAAACCGACACCTTGAGCATTGTTGACGAATAGATAGCCCGGAAAGAGCGGCCGCAAGACATTTTGGACGCGGCGCGCGTGACGGATCGTTTTGTTGACAACAGGGTTATAGACTTCAAACCCCTGGCGCACGAGATGGTCACATGCCTGACCTTCGCGGTGAGCGTGGGTGTTGACTACAAACCAATGTGAGGCCGTGGCCTCAACATCAACGTGCTCAGAGAGCGGTTTCGATGAGACGATCGAACTCATAACGCGATGCACTCACGCAAAAAGCACACTGCCACCGCATTTAATCACTGGGCAATGATATTCTAACGTCATTCTCCTGTACGTCGCCCTGTTATTAATTTGCCCGTGGCAGCGCTGAACTCGGGAATTGGTTATTGCATCGTTACAGGGTCTGACATTTGCAGACCTTGCGCCCGCAACACAGTATGATCACTTGATCCACCCCGAGTTTGAGCCGGTGGTTCGAGACAAATGCGTGCCGGCACTGGCAGGGGTCGCGCGCATGGAATGGAGTTATACATCCAGCGCCGCCCCCCTTAAACAAGCTGATCTTATGCGATCGCTACAAACCGATGCCATAGCTCGGGCCTGCAATCACTGCCCTCGGCCGATCTGACGGCACTAGGAACTGTTAGACTGGCGCCACCTCCAGCTGCGGCGCAATAGTTTCTGAGAGAACGACTAGGGCGGTGAGGAGCTGGGGCTGACATCGCCGGAAACTCCGCCGGCGCCGCCGCTGCCGCTAAGACTTATTCCCCCTGCACCCGGTGCCCCCCCACCGCCTTCGCCGCCTTCGCCGCCCGCTTCTCCGTCGCCACCACTGTCGCTGTTTCCAGCTACGCCACCGCTTTCAGCGTTACCCGTTTCGCCTGGATCAAGGGCCGTCGCATACGCAGCCTGAATCTCGGCTGGAGCTGTCGCAATAAGGCTTGCAATCTCTTTCGCGCCCTCGGGATCTTTGGAAGCAATGCACTGCTGCAACTTCGAGAGACAAACCGCAAGAGGCACCATGAGCTTCTGCTGTTCCTGCGCGGCGGCGATGACCTCCGCGGCTTTTGACGGGGTTTTGAAAATCAAAGGTGCAATGAGTGGGCAAATCTTGTCTGGCTCGGCCACATGAGTTTTGATGTGTTCGGCAATCGGAATTTCTTTTTGATCCGCGTCGACGAGGCCCGCCGGGGTCGCCATGCCGCAAAACTTCCCAGTTGTAGCTAGACCGTCTGCGACTTCTGAAGTCGTCGGAGCTACGGTTACGTCTTGTGTGGGTGCGGATTCGGTCGCGGCGTTCTGCACTACTGCAACCGGTTCTGCATGGAGAGTGCCGTTTGCGATGACGCCCAACAATATGGCGCAAACGACCGCAGCTAGTACGGTAACGAGCGTACAATTTCTGAAAATCATTGAAACCTCGATGCGTTTAGCATGAAAACCTTAGTCGGCGCATGTGAGGAGAGCAAAGTCAAGACGGACCCGGGATCGAGTCACAGTTTAGAATTCCAGTATGCTTTTGTGGCTGCGTGATTGCGGCTGATAGCGCGTTACCAGCGGCCGTTTAATTCGAGGCGCTGCAGAAGCGTTCGCCATAGTAGCGACGCATGTCTCCCGCTGTAAGTCTGACGAGTTTGCTCGACGTTTTGAGCGGCGCCAACCGGCTGCGCAATCCGGCGGGTTTCACTTGCTCCAGCCAATACACTGTCGCTGTCGGCAGCCGAGTTCTGGTGCCTGGGTCGTGAGCTGCGTGGAACCCGAAACTCGATCGCGCAGTGAAGCAAGCGTGGGGGTTTCGAATAAAGGCCCATGCGCATGCAGAGTTGCAGGGCCCGTCGATGATCAAGCGCGAAACCCGGCCGAGCGCCATCGCCGCAGCCCCCGTTCCGCCGGGCGACTGAACGACCGTGACGGTGCTGTCAATTTTCAATTGGCGGATAGCTTCGTAGTTCATTTCGCCGTTCAACGTGACGCGCCCGGCAACAGCATTTGTTGCTGTCGCTGGCGTCATGACCACGCACGCGACTATGGCGGCGGCTGATGCAAAACGAGATAATTCGCGCACACGACCTCCAGCGCCTTGCGGGCCTCGAGGTCATCGGTGGGCCAATAGCCGCGCCAGACTTATCGAATGAAATGGTAGCGCATACTCGGGCCGGGTCGGAGGGTAGCGGCGCGAGATTAACCAACCGTTACGCGCGCGTTTTGCATGAACCGCTCGCAGTCCCGGATGCTAGTTGGGAATGAATTTTGGTGAAGCCATTGTCGAATATTGGTTCCGAAGCCGCGCATAGTTCGGCGCCTGTGACGGTGCGTACTGTTCAATAAGACTGCCGGCAAGTTTGGATTGCGCCGGGGCCAACCTCACGGCGTAAGCGAGGACATTCGCCATCCAGTCGTCCAGTTGGGGGTCGCTCAGCGCTGCGGAAGCATCGATCAGGACTGCGTTGCGTAGATCCTGAGGCAGGAATCGCCATTGCGTTACGCCCAAGAGGACGCGAGTTTCAACAACGCTCAAAGTTCGACGGCCATAGGCGTAACAGGTGCGCAACCAATCGATCATTCGGTTCGTAGCGCCCGACGTTTGCGCTTCCGCAATGGCACGCAAGCACCAAGGGCGGGGATCAAGCGGTGCAACTTCGACAAGGTTATTGGCGCTCGCCAGAACCCGATCGCGGGTGCGACCTTCTGAGCCGGATAGCGCGGTGCGCTCAAGCGCGAGCGACAAGTCGAGCACCAAACCCCGCACATCTGATCGAGGATTTTCGACATGAGCAAGTTTGTCTGCGGCCCGTTCGAGCCGGATCTGGTCACCCCCCAACTCACTCGGTCGCGTTGCAAGCCTCGCATCTACAAGGTCGGTTTCCTGACGCGTTAGAACGGCCCCGGCATACAGAAGGGCGGCTGAAAACAGCAACAAAACGAGCTTCGCCGCTATGGACGCCACCGGCGACCTCACTGCGTGTAGTACTTATGATACTGGTGATAGCCGCCTTCGTTTGAATAACCACGAAGCGCATGCATGTCGGATTTGTTCAGCGCGATCCCAGCGATCTTTTGACGTGGATCTTCTATGGCTTTCAGGGCGCGGACGACAGCATCCCGCGGCGTCGTGCGCCAACTAATGACTAGAATGACTTTGTCGACGATTTTCGCCAGGATAGTGCTATCGACCACTGGCGACAACGGCGGCGCATCGACGAAGATCGTATCGTAATGCTCGCGCATCGACATTAGTAGCGTGCGGAAGCGTTCTGAACCCAGGATGTCAGGAGCGTGCCGCGTGGCCGAACCCGCCGGCAGCAGCGACAGATTGGCCACCGTCGTTCGCTTGATGACTGATTCTAGTGGCGACTGTCCGGCAAGAAAATCCGTCAGACCGGGGCCGTCATTCAGATTGAAATACTTCGACGCTGAAGGGTGTCGCATGTCGCAATCAAGCACCAGCGTGCGCTGACCAACTGACGCGGCCGAATGCGCCAAGGTCAAAAGAAGTGTGGTCTTGCCTTCGCCCGGAAGGGCGGACGTTACCAGCACGAGCTTCGGCGTCCGATCGACATTCGACATTTGCGTTCCGACGCGAATGCTGCGGATCGCTTCGCCGAACTCGGACATTGGTTTTGCAATAACATATTCGGGAATTGGCAGAACGCGCTTGTCGGCCGTGCGATCTTTCGTCGAGATCTTCGGCACAACAGCGAGGACGGGCAGCTGGAGAGCCTGCTCGGTTTGTTCGACACCAATGTAACCGCTTTCCAGGTAGTCGAGCAGAAGTGCCGCCCCGAACCCGCAGGCGATTCCGAACAACGTCGCCATCAGCAGCATGCGCTTGCGATTTGGATAGCTCGGGACCATGGGGCGCAGCGCGGGCGCCGTGATGCGGGATTCGGCATTGTGTACACTTGTCTGCTGCTCCGCTTCCTTGAACCTTTGGAGCATCGAGTCATAGAGGACGCGGCTCGCTTCTACATCGCGCTCGAGCTCGCGCAACCTGATGACAGTCTGGTCATTGCGATTATCGCCGCCAACGAGCTCACGCATACTTTCTTCCAGTGACTGCTCCTTCTTCTGGGCAAAATCGTAATCCGTCTTCAGTGTTTGGACGACTCGCGAGACTTCGCGATTGACCTGGCGTTTAATGTCGCCGCGCGAGGCTCGTATCGTCACGATCGAGGGGTGTTCTGGCCCGTAGCGCGTCAGTTGATCAGCTTCCTGCCTCGCAAGGTCGGCGTCCTGAGAACGAAGTCCCGCGATCACAACGGTGTCCATCACGGACGCGACGTTTTCGATCCCAGCGCCGCTTTCGAGTAACTTCTGTGCTTGATCAAATTTGGCCTTTTTATCGACCGTTTGGCCGCGGGCCGCAACGAGTTGGCCGTTGATCTCGGCGGCCTGCTGGTCGGCGAGCGTGCCTGCCTGAGGTTTGACCAGGTTGTACTGCGCCCGGTGCTCGGCCAAGAGCTGCTCTGCCGAACTCAACTGCTTGCGCACGTCTGCTACGCGCTCGCTCAGCCACGTTGCTGCGCGGCGCGACGCCTGGAACCGGGCCTCAAGCTGATCAACGAGGTAGGCTTCTGCGATGGCGTTGGCGATCGTCGCGGCCATGACCGGGTCGCTGTGAGAGAAACTAATCTGAATGAAAAACGATGGGCCAACACGATTTGCGCTGACGCCAGCCTGCACTGCAAGTATCGAGCTGAGCTGAGGGGCGGTGATAGGGCGCGGTCGATCATCGCTTGCGACATCTCCAGAATCTGCTGGCTTCGCGGTGGCGTTCTGCCCGTCGCTCGGCTTCAGTGAAATCCAGGAGAACATCCAATCCAAGAATGAAGGTGGCGGCATGTAGCCGCCAAAGGCGGGGTGTTTATCAAGCTTGAGTTTGTCAACAACGCGCCGCGCTATCGAAAATGAACTAATAATGCCAACTTCGGTGGCGATGGAACTGACATCCATTCCAAGTTCCGACACGACCTCGCGTTCCGCAAACACACGTTCCTTGCGAGGGTCGATTAGAATCTGCGCGGTCGCCGTGTAAACGGGCGTTGTTTGCAGAATGCGCACAACCGCGAGCGCCACAATGATAGCCGTCAGGCCGAGGATCAATGGCCAACGGCGCAAGAAAAGGCGCCAGATTTGACGTGGGTCGAGCTTCGCGCTGCCTGCCTGCAATCTAAAATTACCAGCGCTGCTCTGGGCCTGGAGCGACGGGGGCTTGAACTGACCGTGCATAATCGACAAATGCAACTCCTACTGATGGTAGTCGCGATCATACGCGGCGGCGCCAGCGCAATCTAGACCGTCAATAGCGAGCGCTCACTCCAAGTGAGGCGACGTTTTTGTCGTAGTCCACATCAGGCGTCGAATTTGAGTCGAGGGTTTCGTAAAGGTAGCTGGCATACAGCGAAAGCCACGGCCTAAACTGATAACTCAGACCGGTTGTGAGATAAATCGTCTCCTCGTCCCGAGAGGTGTCGACATAGTCGACGGTGCTGAAGCCAATGCCCGCAGAAACGGTCAAGTCGCGCTTGACGGCATAATTCCAGCGCAATCCGAGGTCGGACAAGATCCGATTGGAATCAGCTGCGATCTTGCTCGGCGACGTCAATCCACGCGTGCCGACCAGGGCGATCGTCATGAGGGGCGTGACGCTCCATGACAAGTTGGCCCGGTATGTCCACGTATCGATATCGTCGAGCGATGATTGGGTGGAGGAATTCTGATAGCCAACAGCAACCTCGGCGTCCAAAAGTCGTGTGAATTCGTAGCGCAATCCGACCGATCCATGATGCCCGTCGCTGTCAAACACAACGTCGCCAAATTCGCGCCGATCGTAGCCGCCTTCGAGGAAAATCGAAGTTTTCGGGCTGAATTCGTAGCCGGATCTGGCCGTGAAATTGTAGGTTGTCCCCGAGCGGAAGGATTGATCTAAGGAGCCGCCGCCGATTAGCGAAGCGTCGTCAAATTCGTTACGTACCGCAGACACGTCGCCTTCGATCCAAACGCGATTGAACTGTTTATGCACGACGACTGAGCCGCCATACGTTTCAGTGTCGATGGGCTTGGCGAGATTTTGAAAAGAATCTCCGGATCCGCGCTGTTCGAAACCCGGAGCGTAGTTGCCGCTGAAGCGAATCCACAAGTCGTGGTAGACGTCGATCAGCGCGCTGCCGCCGACATTGCCGTAGCTCGTGTCTTCCGAACTGAAATCTGAATGAAAGTTCGTTCCACCGCCTGCATGCAGTTCGAGTCCATGGCGGGACCAGTTGGAAACGAGCCCCAATTGCGCGTCGAGTGACGTCACAACGTCGCTTTGCTTCGATGGCGCATTGAAGACGTTGTCGTCGAAATGGACGGACGTCGAAGCTTGGGGGAAGATGATGAACGACCCCATTTTCACTCCGATTGCGTAGCCACTGACTCCGGGCGCCAGGACAGTGTCCAGCCCTTGAGGCACATAGCCGAGAGTCGAGTTCGAAGGGGTAATGGCGACTGCTGCGCCGTCATCGGCGACAGCGCGTCCGACAGGCAATATTGCTAAGCTGCACAATCCGAGAGCTAACGCCCACGATGACCCGCGCATTTCGTTCGACCTCATGTCAGCCGCAGCCAGAATATTGCGTTGCGGCAACGACAAGTCCCGCCTGTCGACCAAAGGTTAATAAGCACAGGATGCCGATGGACTCAACGAGTCGTAGACCCCGTCATTTACTCGCGGCACTGGCGTGACCTACGCGCAACTCGATCGACGCCTACTGGCGCATAACTATATGGAAAATATGGGCAATTTTATTAACGGCGTTCAGCCTGCATGGCATTCACATCAAAACAGACGTTCGCTGACTTTGATGACATCGCCAGGGTTAATGAGAACACTTGGATCGACTGGATATTCTCGTGCTTCTTTTTCGTTGGCCCGCTGCAGCATGATTGTGCCGGTCGACGCTCGGGGTCCGAATCCGCCCGCTAGCGCAATGGCCGTCACAGCGTTCAAGCCTGGTCGATAAGGGACTTCGCCAGGTTTGTTGACTTCACCCATGATGTAGAACGGCCTTAGATTCACGATGTCGACGGAGATCTTCGGATTTACGAGGAATCGTCCAGTTAGGCGTTCGGTAAGTCGTTGTTCAACGCCCTGTGAGTCAAGTCCTGCGACTTGGACCTGACCGATGAGCGGATAAGCGATGGTCCCTGTGCCATCAACAGTGTACTCGCCTGACAACTGTGGCTCGTTGAAAACGGTGACGCGAATCTTGTCAGCGGTTTCGAGTTTGGCAGACGCCATCGGTGCGGAAATTGCGTCGGTAGACCCGGTGGCGTGCAGTTGATTAGGAAGCGTGCCGGCTCCGCATGCCCCCAACTGGCAAGCCAGAAGCACTCCAGCAACGAGTCGCGACCACCTCAACATCGACATCCTGCCACCCGCATTTTCAATTCGTCTCCTGCAGCCGTGAGATTGAAGTCCGTATCGCCAATGGCCAGCCGAGTCGGCTTTTAGCGTTGAGACGTCATGATGCTCCGGCGGTCCCCTTCAAGGATCAAACAGCTCAACACGCCTGTCGCATAGGCTCCGGTGTCGACATTGATCCTGTTTGGGTGCTGTGCAACCGCTGCCACGGGAGTATGACCGTGGACCACCACCTTGCCAAAATCTTCAGAAGACGCAAGAAATTCATCTCTGATCCACAGAAGATCGTCCGGGCTCTGTTTCTCTAATGGCACCCCCGGTTTCACGCCTGCGTGGCAGAAAAAGTAGTCGCCAAAAGACCACGAAAGCGCTAGTTTGTCGAAAAAAACCAAGTGCTTGCTAGGGATAACTTTCAGAAATGCAGCATGAAGGTCGTCCACTTTTCCGCTGGCAATCGACTGGCTAACGTCGACGCGATACGAAATCATCGTTTCCAGTCCCCCTAGTTGTCTCCACGCGACGCCCGATCTCGCGTCGGCCAAGAAGTTCTCGAGCATCGCTTCATGATTGCCCTTTAGAAACTGGCGTGTGACGCCGGCCCACCGAACACCGTTCAAGTATTCTATAACCTCAGCGGATTTTGGGCCGCGGTCCACGTAGTCACCTAGATAAACAATATGCGTCTCGGAAACTGGATGCGCTGCAGCGTGTTGATCGATAAGCGACTCCAAGCGCTGCAATTGATCGAGACAGCCGTGAATATCGCCAACCGCGTATACCCTGACCCCGTTCGGTAGACGCGCGGGTTCCTTGCGGACAGCCGAAGTGCGACTCTGAAACAAATTTCGGATCATTCGCGGCCTGTCGTTTGCCGCGTGCTCCACGATTGCGAATACCCGACCCCAAGAAGTGCGGCCACAGTCAATGCAATGCCCCCAATCTGAATGCTGAAGTCAACAAGCGCATGAAGCGCAACAATGACGATCGCGCCGACAGCGACCATCGGAGCAAGTTGACCGCGACGCCTGTTGATCGCCCCGTGGAGGCACCGCCAAGCAATCCAAATCAGCGCGAAAAACAAGATTGAAGCTACCGGCACGCCTAAGCCCATCAAGGCCTCGAGGTAGCTGTTATGAGCCTCACGCCAAGTTCCGGTTAGCGGAATTGAATCATCTCGATAGTATTGAAAAACGTCGGCAAACGTTGCGTATCCAAAACCAGTATGGGGTCGATCAGCGATCGCTCGAAGGCTAATTGCCGCGACTGCGAGGCGACTATCGACATCATTGTGCGCGGACGAATTGACAACTTTGGCGCCGATGACGTCCCCCCACGACACGATCGCAGCAAAGCCGCCCGCAAGCAGTATGACGGCGGCCGTTTTCTTCATCGCCGTTGCCGCTGGCGACCGACCCTTTTTCAAGAGGAGCATCAAAATTATCGCCAAAGTCGTCAGTACGATCGCTGCACGCGATCCCGTCAGCAACAAAGCGCTGGTGACGAGTACGAAAAGTACCGAGTATCGCATCAGCGATCCCGATGCGGCCACTAGTTTCGCTAGTGGCTCGCGGTTTCCGGAAAGGCCTTTCTCGGCGAGCGCATTTTTGAGGTCTTTCAGCAGCAGTCCCCATAAGCACACGAACCCCAGGCCGAGATAGATGGCGAAGTGGTTCCGATTGATAAAAGTCCCGGTCAGGTGTGGCTGTTGATCGAGCTTGAAGGGGCCTTGCGCGAGCACGGCTTTTGCTGCTTCTGGCCCGATGGTGCGCAAAGAAAAAGCAAATAGAGCTTGCGCTGCGGCCGCGATTGCCACGGTGATGACCAACCGTCGAGACCAGTGATCGCTGCGTCCAAGCTCTGCGGCAACAAAGAAGACGGCAAAGGCCGTAGCAAATCTTAGGAGGCCAAGTCCTGTTTCGCTCGGGTTTACGCTGATCGACCTGGAAATTGGGCGATCCAGGAGTTGCGCCACGCGACCCCATTCCGGCGCTTCAAATGTTCGCGGCAGCCAGGAAGCCGTTTGAAGCGCAATCCACGAAGCAACGATGAAAAACGCGAGGCATGGGACGAAAAGGCGAGAGAGTTCGAGCGGTAGAGCCTGGCTGGCGAGGACTCGGATGCCGACATAAAGCAACATCCAAAAGCCGAACAGCAAGGCATTCAGCGACCAGGCAAGAGCCACGTTTCCGCCGAAAATGACGGGCGCGCATGCTAGCGAGATTGCGAAGCCCCATCCGCAACCGTTTTCGAGGCTTGGAATAGCGCGGTTCACGACAAAGATTGGACCATGGAAGCGGGTGCTGTCGTGCTGATAGCGCTCTCGACAATGCGCGTCCACCCTGAGACTAGGAGAACGACAACGGATCTGGCTCTAGGTGGGTGTCGCAATCGAAAAGCGAAATTGACTCGCTTTCGCAGAGCATTGTAGCCTTGAAACCAAAGGAACTTTGACAACAAGATTGGCCGCTTTCCGGCCACACGGTCGACGGCGGCCGCAGGGGCTGAAACTGTCAGGGTGCGGAGACCACAGGTCATAGCCAACAGTTTGCGATTGCCGTTAGCTTGCATTTTTTCCGCCGCGCGATGGTTTCAAGCCATGCAACCTTGTTGCCGCTGACCGCCATCGCCAACGTTCGGTCTCGCACCCCGAAGTGAGATATGCGGCCACATCGTCGTCATCCTGGGTTGTCTCGCAATCACCCGGAGTGCGGTAGCTATACCCATGTCAATGCATCTGATTTCGTCTCGCAGTAACCTGGAAAGCGTTCGTGGTTGGCATATTCCGTTTCACGATGGGTCGCGGCGCGACCGTCGGCGCGTTGATTTCCATGGTTTCACGCCCGGGGTATCCAAGCGACATTGCACGTCGCTGGTATTTGCAAATGATTGCTTCTTGTTAGAGCCACACCTGCCGAGTGTGAATATCGAGCTGACTTCAGGCTAGTTGGACCAACGCTGTGTGCGGCATCAATGGAATCTTCGCGTACCACTACGCTGCCAACCCGATCTGCCGCGATGAATTGATACGCACTCGCGATCACATGGCGGCACGCGGACCTGACGGGTGCGGCGCATGGGTCTCGGACGAGGGATCGATCGGGTTCGGCCATCGGAGGCTATCGATTATTGATCTCTCTGAGACGGGTGCGCAGCCCATGGTGAGCGCAGATGGTCAGTTTGTCGTGACATTTAACGGGGAGATTTACAATTATCGGGCATTGCGCGAGGACCTCGAGGCCAAAGGTCGGGTTTTCCGCAGCACGTCCGATACTGAGGTACTGCTGCATCTTTATGCAGAACGAGGTGCTTCGTTCGTGCGCGATCTGCGAGGCATGTTCGCGTTCGCCATCTGGGATCGCGCGGCGCGCCGCGTTTTACTGGCGCGGGATCCGTATGGAATCAAGCCGCTATATTACGCCAATGACGGCTGGACGCTTCGCTTTGCTTCGCAGGTCAAAGCCTTACTCGCTGGTGGCAAGGTCTCCCGTGATCCAGAGCCCGCGGGAGAGGTCGGCTTCTACCTTTGGGGCAGCGTGCCGGAGCCCTTTACGATGTATCGGGAGGTGCGTGCGGTCCCAGCAGGTTCGACGGTCCTCGTAGATAGACTGGGTCCGCATGAACCACAGCGCTTTTTTTCGATCGCCGAGAAGTACTGCGAAGCCGAATCCAGCCGACGGAACCGTTCGGAGCTCAAATACGGGGAGCGCCATGCAACGATCAGAGCGGCGCTCCTTGATAGTGTCAGACATCACCTTGTTGCTGATGTCCCAGTTGGCGCTTTCTTGTCGGCGGGAATCGATTCGACGTCGCTTGTCGGTCTGATGCGTGACGCAGGACAGCACGAAATCCAGACTGTGACATTGACCTTCGAAGAGTTCCGCGGCCGCCCCAATGACGAGGCGCCTCTCGCGGAATACGTTGCAGAACTGTACGACACGCGACACTCAACGAGGGTCATCACAGAAACGGAGTTCGCCGCCGACCTTCCCGCTATCTTGGAAGCGATGGATCAGCCTTCGATCGACGGTATCAACACGTGGTTCGTATCCAAGGCGGCACATGAACACGGACTAAAAGTAGCCATTTCTGGACTTGGTGGGGACGAGCTGTTCGGCGGGTACCCGTCGTTTCGAGATATTCCGAGATGGGTGAACATGTTCTCTCTCCCGTCTGCCGTTCCCCTGTTTGGGTCCACAGCGCGCGAATGCGGACGTATGTTGACCGGAGCCTTTGGTGCGAACCCGAAAGCGGCAAGCCTGATCGAGTACGGCGGTACTTATGCCGGCGCCTACATGCTGAAGCGCGGCCTCTATCTGCCGTGGGAGCTTGAAAGTCTACTCGATCGGGATTTGGTGCGCGAGGGGCTGCGGCGACTCGCGCCGCTGCAGAGAATCGCAAGCGTGATCGACCCGATGCCGCAAACTGCATTTGGGCGCGTGGCGGCGCTCGAATCGAGCCTGTACATGCGCAATCAACTCCTGCGCGATACGGACTGGACAAGCATGGCGCATTCACTCGAAGTGCGCGTGCCGCTTGTCGATAGCCAACTTCTCGGAGACGTCACCGCGGAAACGCACGCCCTTCAAGGCGGCGATGGCAAGGCGTTTCTCGCCGGCGCGCCCACGCGCCCTCTACCTGATAATATTGCGAAGCGAGCGAAGACGGGCTTCACGACACCCATCGAGCACTGGATGAAAAAGCTATTGAGCCGCCGCGAAGGCTCGAAACACGCTGGCGCGCCAGCAACAAAGAGCTGGGCTAGGGACTGGTCGTCCTACATCGCTAAAGAAGTCGTAGGCATCGCGTGACCTTAACTCTGAAATAGCGAAGCTTTGGCTGACCTTACTATCCTCGCGCTCGTCACCGAAGCCTTCGGCGCTGGCGGCGGCATTGCCCAATACAATCGAGATTTGATGCGCGCTCTCGCCCAATCGTCGCACGTCGAGTCCGTCGTCGTCCTTCCGCGGTTCGGGTCGGTCAAGGGCGTGATTCCTCCCAAAGTCGTACAGCTCGCACCAGCGCCAACTCGAGCCGCATGGAGCGCGCGGGCGTTCACCCGGATCGCGAAACAGAAATTCGATCTTGTCTTCTGTGGACATCTCAATTCGGCGCCGCTGGCCGCGCCCATCGCTCGGGCGCTGAGAGCGCCGCTCTGGATGCAAGCGCATGGCATCGACGCATGGGAGATGCCGGGTGTGGTGACGCGCGCAGCCGTCGAACGATCGGTGATCGTAACATCGGTCAGTCGATATACGCGGCGGCGCTTACTTGCGTGGGCCAATCTCGATCCCAACCAGGTTCATGTTCTGCCTAACACCGTTGACATGCAATTCAACCCGGGCGCCAAGCCGATTGCCCTCATGCGAAAGCTCGGCATTTCGGGCCGTCGAGTCGTTCTGACCGTGTCGCGACTTTCGTCGTTGGAGCGCTATAAAGGCCATGATCGTGTGATCGCAGCATTGCCCGAAATCATTTCGAAGCATCCGACCGTCGTCTATGTAATCGCTGGCGACGGAGACGACCGGCCGCGGCTCGAACAACTTGCGAAATCGATCAGCGTGTCGCACGCTGTTTGCTTTGCCGGGCGTGTTGGTGACGATGAACGTGTCGACTACTATCGCATGGCTGACGTGTTCATAATGCCAAGCACCGGTGAGGGATTTGGCATCGTATTCTTGGAAGCGGCATCCTGCGGCGTGCCCGTCATCGCCGGCGCCGTGGATGGCAGCGCCGACGCACTCGCTGACGGCGCCATCGGGACGCTCATCGACGCGAGGAGCCCCACTGAAATCGCTGACGCGATCTGCGCCGTTCTAGATGGACGCACGGTCGCCAAACACGCAAACGTGTCGCGGTTCGCGTTTGCCAACTTCGCGACCCATGTCGACGATATTCTCAGCAAAATCGCATGAATTCGCCGATCGTGAGTTCTGACATTGCGCCGGGTTCTGACCCGACAGTCACCCGGTCGCCGGACGCGGACGTGACCGAGCCCGAACGCGTGCTCGTTCTCGAGGCGGGCCGCGCCGAGCGACATTACTGGCGCGACATCTGGCACTACCGTGAACTATTCGCGATCCTCGCTTGGCGGGATATTTCCGTTCGCTACAAACAGACGGTTATTGGCGTCGCTTGGGCAGTGGTGCGCCCGCTCCTGACCATGATCATCTTCACAGTTGTATTCAGCCGATTGGCCAAACTGCCGAGCGACGGCGACGTTCCTTATCCAATCCTTGTCTTTGCCGGCATGCTGCCGTGGTTCCTGTTCTCCAGCATCCTCAGCGACGCGTCGAACAGTCTCGTCAGCAACGCCAATCTGATCGGAAAGGTCTACTTTCCGCGCCTCATCATTCCGGCGGCGGCGGCGGTCGTTGCGATGATCGACTTTGCGATCAACATCGTCATCCTATTTGGATTGATGCTCTGGTACGGGTTCGCACCGAACTGGCAACTAGTTATGCTTCCATGTTTTGTCGTGCTGGCGGTTATCGCGAGCCTCGGCCCGGCCCTTCTCATCACGGCGCTCAATGTCAAGTATCGCGATTTTCGCTTCCTCATTCCCTTCATCGTGCAGTTCGGCTTGTATGTGTCACCCGTCGGTTTTTCGAGCGCCGTCATCCCGGAGGGCTGGCGGTTCTGGTACAATCTCAACCCCATGGTCGGCGTGATCGACGGCTTCCGCTGGTGCCTGCTCGGCGGCGAAAGTCAGCTTTATCTACCGGGCTTCCTTTTGAGCCTTGCCATCGCCACGCTGCTGCTGTGGCTCGGCATCTCCTATTTCAGACGGACCGAGAAGACATTCGCGGACTTGCTGTGACATGAGCGGCGATATTGTTATCCGCGCAGAAGGGCTCGGCAAGAAATACGTAATCGGCCACCGCGCCGAACGCGAGGGCTACGTCGCGCTCCGGGACGTCATCGCGCGCGGCGCCAAAGACATTGCGCGCAAAACCACCGACATGCTGCGCGGCCGGCCCGTGATCTCCGGCGACACCACGGAGGAGTTCTGGGCGTTAAAAGATGTCGACTTTGAAGTGCATCGCGGCGACGTCGTCGGCATCATCGGCCGCAACGGCGCCGGCAAATCAACGCTGCTCAAGATCCTGTCGCGGATCACGGAGCCGACGGAGGGCCGCGTCACCATTAAGGGGCGCGTCGCGAGCCTGCTGGAGGTCGGCACGGGGTTTCACCCGGAGCTTACTGGGCGCGAGAATATTTTTCTGAACGGCGCGATACTCGGCATGAGCCAGGCGGAAATTCGCCGCAAGTTCGACGAGATCGTCGCGTTCGCCGAGATCGAGAAGTTTCTCGATACGCCAGTCAAACGCTATTCGAGCGGCATGTACGTGCGCCTCGCCTTCGCGGTCGCCGCGCACCTGGAGCCGGAAATCCTGATCATCGACGAGGTGCTGGCCGTCGGCGACGCGGAGTTTCAGAAGAAGTGCCTGGGGAAGATGGGTGAAGTTTCGGGTCACGGGCGGACCGTGCTGTTTGTCAGCCACAACACTGAGGCACTCCGGCGCATTTGCAGTGATGGAATTTTGCTCGCTTCTGGAAAGATTTTGTCCAGAGATAGCATCGATTTATGTATCGAGCAGTACCAGCAGACAGCGCGGTCAATAAGCCCAAAGAACGTGATCACGTTTCCGGAGACGCTATCGGACAAACCCGGCCTCATTAGGATCGAAATCCTCGATCGACAGGGCGAAGCGCAACATCGTCCGAAATCATGGGGATATACGCTCTTCCGAATTTTCTTCTTTAGTCCGAAGGCTATTCGGTCCGCTTCTGTAGAACTTTATATTTCGACGATAGGCGGAACACTACTCACGCGCTGCTCAACAACTCCCGACAGTAATTATGCGATGTCCTTCAAGTCTGGTGAACAATTTGTCGACTGCGTGTTTCCAAGTCTAATGTTGTCAGCTGGAACATTCGCCATTGGCGCAGCGCTTGCTATTCCAAACGTAGAGTGGTTGGACAAACGACCGAACATTGGTTTTTTTGAAGTTTTTGCGAATGACGTGTTCGATGCTGGATTTGCTCCAACGGCGACACGCTATCCGATACCAATGCCGCACAGTTGGAAACTCACGGAGACCGGGACAAGTGAACACGATCGGGCAATTGCACAGGTCACCGCAGGTGGGCCAAGAACGTAGAAGGTCTAACTATGCGTTGCCCAACGCTTGCTGAACTTCCCGCGCCGCCTTCCGGAAAAACCGGTTGGCCGTGGACCGATGAGGCGGAACAACTCGGTCCATCGCGGCCGGACCGCTCGCCTTGGCCAAAAATTTCAATTGTGACGCCAAGTTACAACCAGGGCCAATTCATCGAGGAGACCGTTCGATCAATTCTACTTCAGGGATATCCCGACCTTGAATACATTATAATGGATGGGGGCTCAACGGACGGCAGCGTCGACATAATCCGCAAGTATGCTGCTTGGCTCAAGCACTGGGAAAGCGCAAAAGACAAAGGGCAAGCTGACGCTATCAATAGAGGGCTTCGGCATTCTACTGGCGATGTGTTTCAGTATATCAACTCAGACGACCTGGCGGCGCGCGGTGCATTCCAGTTGGTCGGTGAGAAAATTGGCCAGTTTGACGCTGTCGCCGGCGCTGTTGCTCAATTCAAGAGTTTGGCAAGCGAGCCCTATTACGTGCCGGTTTGCGGCAGACTGACACCAAGCAGAATGATCGATAGTGCAACTCACACAAAATACAGCACATTTCATCAACCCGGGCTCTGGCTTAAGCGGGCCCATGTGCAAGAACTCGGCGGCCTCAATGCAAACTACAGATATTGCTTTGATCATCTGCTGGCTGTCCGCTACCTGGAGCGATGGGATCACGTACATTATACAAGCAAGGTTCTCGCGTGCGCGCGCACGCACGATGGCGCCAAGTCAGTCGCTGAAATTGGTCAGTTTTTCGATGAGATCGTTGGCTTGAGGGCGGAATTGTCGGAAGTGCTTCTGTCGAGTCGGTTGCGGCGACTATCCAGGCTTGCAATTCGCAAGTTTCATTGGCGCCGCGAATTCGGCGCTCTATTAGACGATAAGTCGTTGCGAACGCCGTACCGGATCGCGCAACTTATGGGCAGGGCGATTATGGACCCCAGGATTGCGTTCGATTATCACGGCAGGAAATTGCATCGGACCGCGGTTGCAAGAATAGTCAATCTAGTTGGTCGCAGCCCGAAAGCTCTACAAAAGGCTGCGCCGCGGAACTAATTCCAAATTGTCAAAGTATGTGAAATCTACTGCGCATAGCTTTCGTATCATCTGAATATGCAGGGACGACCGCAGGTGGCGGCATCGGCACCTACGTGCGCAACGCCGCGCGCATGCTCGCAACTCGCGGACATGCGATCGAAGTTTTTGCGGGAGCTGAGCGGGATCAATCGTTCACCGAAAGTTGGGGAGTTTTCGTCAACTTCGTCGGAATTTCTGAGCGTGGCGAATTTGCTGCCAGGATCGCGCCTGTTTTTCTCGCTAGCCACCGGCGCAATCCGTTCGATGTGATTGAGGGCGCTGAATACCAGTGTGAAACATGTGGCATATCCAAAGTCGCCCCAGACGCACCACTGGTTTTGAAACTTCACACCCCGTCATCTCTCATCCATGCCATCGACTATGACCAACTTCCTGTGATGCCTAAGGTCCGCTACTTCGCCGGAGGGCTCCTGAGAGGGCATTTGTCCAAGCCTTACTGGAAGTATGCCCCTAATACGGACAACGAGAGCGCCAATTGCCGGAAGGCCGACGAGATCACCGCTCCGTGCCAAGCCATCGCCGATCTGCTGGCAGAAAAGTGGGCGATCCCTCGGTCGCGGATAACCGTTGTCTCCAATGTTTTTATGGCGCCGCCCGCCCTGCTTTCCGTCCCACCGTGCACATCTACATCGAGGATCACCTTCATTGGCCGACTCGAATACCGTAAGGGCGTGACAGATCTCGCCGAAGCCATACCGTTGATCTTGCGGCGACGACCAGACTCGCGATTCCGGCTGATTGGACGATCCATCCGCCATCCCCATACAGGCGAGCAGTTGCTCGACGTTTTGAAACAACGGCTAGCCAACCACCAAGCCAACGTCGAATTTATCGGCAGCGTGCCTTACGACGAGGTTCCGGCGTATTACGCAGATACCGACATCTGCGTTTTCCCTAGCATCTGGGAGAACTTTCCTAACGTCTGCCTCGAAGCGATGGCGGCGGCGCGCGGCGTCATCGGCTCGTCGGCTGGCGGAATGGCGGAAATAATTGAGCATGGCCGAACGGGATTGCTCGTTCCGCCGCGCGATCCCAAAGCGATTGCTTCGGCAATTCTCGAACTCTTGCAGAATTCAGAGCGCAGAATCGCGATGGGCCGAGCAGCCAGAGAGCACGTGACAAAGGCCTATGCGCCCGAAGTGATCGCGCCGCTCCAAGAGGCCAGCTACCGGAGAGCCATCGCCAACGCGGCCAAGCGGAGCGAACGATCAGAGATCGTCGGAACGTGAAGTCGCCGCGTGTTTCAGCTGTGATCTGCACCCACGATCCAAGACCGGATCTTTTGGATCAGACGCTGGCTGGACTTCGTGCGCAGACCTTGGCTTCGGATGAGTGGGAACTGCTGCTGATCGACAATGCGAGTGCGTCGCCCCTCGCTGGCCGGGTCGATCTGTCATGGCACCCGCGCGCCCGAATTGTTCGTGAGGACCAGCTGGGCCTGACCCACGCGCGGTTGCGCGGCTTTTCCGAATCTCAAGGCGACATCATCGTCTGCATCGACGACGACAACGACCTCGATGCGTCATATCTTCAGGAAGTTGTGAAGGCATTGAGCGCCGACGCATCGCTTGGCGCGATCGGAGGCAAGTCGATCGCCAGATTTGAGCGAGAGCCGCCCGACTGGTTTCAGAAACTTGGGCTGAACCTTGCCTGTCGCGATCTCGGGGATCGGCCGATCTACGCTCAGTGGGCGGATTTGAGCGTTGAGCGCCAACGGAGCTATCCCGAATGCGCGCCGGTCGGGGCCGGGATGGCGCTTCGTCGAAATGCTTTGAGGACCTATGCAGACACGGCGGCTTTGGACTCTGGTCGTACGTCGCTCGGCCGCAAGGGATCGAATCTCGCCTCCGGCGAGGACAACGACATCATCATGTCGATCCTGGCCACGGGCTGGCGGGTCGCATACTTGCCGCAACTAAAGTTGTTCCACGCGATCCCGGCCGCGAGACTGACTCGCGATTATCTCGCGCGTCATTCCCACGCTTCGAACCGGACGTGGGTTCAGGTCCTCAATATGCATGGCATTCGACCATGGACTCCGATCCCTCCGTGGTCCGTTCCGCTCCGGAAGGCGCGCGCCTTTCTCGCGCTCCGCGCTTGGCAAGATGACCCCAGCTACATTCTCTGGCGCGGCGCCTGCGGCCTCTTCGAAGGCCGTTCGCAGATATCGAAATGAAGCAAAAACCCGATACGTCGGTTCTTGAGGGCGGCAACTGTGATCCGCCACTAAAGAACTCTTTTTGGCGTGTCGTGCGACCAGCTCTTCGACACGTCGGCGTCGGGAAAGCTCTCCTGGCGCTCTATCATCAGCCGGTAGGCGATCTCAGATTGCTGATCCGTGACGGTGGCCCGCTTGCGCGGCGGCAAACGGAAAACGGCCGGCGCGAGATGATCGCGGCCGCGCGCCGATTGTCGCCCCTTTCGCCGCCGCCCGATGATTCCGGCGCTGAGGTTCACTATTTGACGGGATCGAAATACTGGTACCAGACTGTCTTCTGTCACGCGTCGTTGCAGATCAATTGTCCGTCGCGCATCACTCCTGTCATCTACGACGACGGGACTTTGGACGCCAACCATCAGGGTGAGATTCGCCGGATTGTTCCGTGGGCAAGGATGGTGACGATATCTGAGATAGAAGCCCAACTTGACATTGCGTTGCCCTGGAGCCGCTATCCGATTTTGCGCCAGCGGAGGTTGGCCCAACCGCTCATCAGAAAAGTGTTGGACCTTCATGCTGGGCAGACCGGCTGGAAGATGCTGCTCGACTCCGACATGCTTTTTTTTCGCCATCCCTTATGGCTGTTGGACTGGCTCGCGCAGCCACAGAATCCGGCGTATATGATTGATGCGATCGAGGCGTATGGGTATTCGACCGAGCTTCGGTCTCGAATTTGCGGCCAGACGTCATTTCCCACGCGCGCTAATATCGGAATTTTTGGTTGGCGCAGTGAGGACTTGGACTTTGATTGGCTTGAGTGGGCAGTGGGCGAGCTGCTTCGTTGCGCAGGCACGCACTACAATCTGACTCAAGGCATCGCGAGCATGCTTTTCGCCGGTCGTCCATGCGACCCGGCGCCGGCTGAGGATTATGTCGTGCTGCCGTCACTCGCCGAGGGCCGAAATCCGACAGCGGTTCTCCACCACTACGTTGCCCAGTCGAAGCGATCGTATTTCCAGCACGGGTGGCGGATCGTGTTCGAGCGCTTGAACAGGCAGGCGATTGGCGAGCATCAGCGTCCAGGTTTGCGCGCGTAGTGTTACGAACACTAGTTGTCGGCGCAGGCTTCACTGGCTCCGTTCTCGCCGAAAGAATTGCGACCGTGTTGGGGAAACACGTTCTCGTCATCGACAGACGTGACCACATCGGCGGCAATGCATTCGACTATCATGACCGCCACGGCGTTCTAATCCACAAATATGGTCCTCACATTTTTCATACAAACTCGATGCGGATTGCGAATTATCTTTCGGGCTTTACGTCTTGGCGGCCTTACGAACACAGAGTGATGGGGTGGCTAAACGAACAATTTGTGCCGCTACCTTTTAATTTGACGTCCATGGAAATTCTGTTCGGCAATAGCGAAGGCGGCCGTTTGAATAAACTTCTGACCGATGAGTTTGGAATAGAGGTCAAAGTTCCAATTTTGGCGATGCGGCAATCGAAATCGCCTGACGTTCGACGGATTGCCGATGTGATCTATGAAAAGGTTTTTCTGCACTACACCAAGAAGCAGTGGGGCCTTACCCCTGAAGAGCTTGATCCAGCAGTTTCAGCGCGCGTGCCAGTGCACCTCTCTCGTGATGATCGTTACTTTCAAGATTCTTTTCAGAAAATGCCCTCTGAGGGCTTTGCGACATTGTTCGACCGTATGCTTGACCACCCCCTCATTGAGGTGCGCCTGGGAGTCAGCTTGAAGAATATCGACGGCATCGAAAAGCTAGAACGGGTTATCTTTACTGGCCCTATTGACGAGTTCTTTTCTGGCTCGCACGGGTCACTACCCTATCGCAGCATTAAGTTTGATTTCGAAACGACAGCCTCTGAGGAGCTCGTCCAATCGGTGGCTACACAAAATTATCCCACCGAAGCATCACAGCATGCCTATACGCGCTCGACCGAATTTCGCTTTCTGACCGGTCAGTCGGGAGTCGGCTACACCACTCGTGTTTTTGAATACCCGGAAAACTATATTCCCGAAACAAACGAACCTTATTACCCTGTACTCCGCGAGGAAAATCGGAATACTTACCGCGCTTACGAAGCGGAAGCCAAGAAATTGAAAACCGTTGTTTTCGCCGGGCGCCTCGCTGATTACACCTATTACAATATGGATCAGGCGGTTGGCCGCGCGCTATCTTGCTTTGAAAAGCAGATTGCACCAAGCGCTGCTTGAACGTAAATCGCGGAATCGCTACCAATTCAAGTACAAGTAATCTGGTTTAATAATCACCATGAGCAACGAAACGACTTGTTGCGTTTTGGTCTTATGCGGCTGCATCGGCAGGGCCGAGTCCACTACGCGGAACTACCGCTCGAGTCGTGCATCGACCATGGATTTTCTCCCAATGTGGCACGTCACGAGCATCGACATACAAGCGTTATTCTAGTGAAGCGCGGGCCTACTGTGGTTCGATGCCTTGTCGACAGTGAAGATTCGTTTTTCTGCATGTCTCCCCTAATCGCGAACGTCGATCTCTATTTCTGCGCCGGGTATAACGCCGACTTCTTCGTCAATCAAAGCTTCGCTGCTCCATACGATTGGCAGCAACCGGAAGAAGTTGCGTTCTACTTGGGTCAGGCGCACCGTCTTGTTGACTCCCTTGGAAGTTGTTTCGATCGCGCGCGCCCATTCGTTCCAATCGGACCCAACCTGCACAGCAAGGGGGCTGCTTATCCAGTTCAACAGCGCCTACGCAACGCGCATCACAAAATCGCTTCGCAGTTTAAGCGCACTCTCCCATGGCATTTTCGATGGGTAGACTACGAGGTTCGATATCGACAACTTTTGAAGTTACGTGAATTTCCGCTAAATTACGATGTCGTGCTTCTCGATAATCTATGGGCGTGGCCGCGTCACCGATTCGCCTTACATCGCAAGCTGAACGAGCTGAGCCACAAATTTAAAATTCACTCCAAACTAAACTGGCAGGAACTGGCAGAGTTCGACGGAGGCACGACGACGACTTTTTGCCGGTCGAGCTTTCCGCTTGTCAACCGTGAGATCGAGAACTACGAGGAAATGCTTGCAGCCAGTCGTTTAGGGATCTTTGCGACTGGGCTTCACTGGGGTTGGCGAAACATCATGTCATTAGCACTCATGATTGGACTCCCGGTCTACACCGACCGAATAATACTCGAACCGTGGTTCGATATGGGTCGGTTTCACATCCATCAGAACGCTAGTGCAGACTGGCCTGATATTGAGATGCAACTTCAAGACATTACGGAATCTAAGTGGGAGAGCATTAAAAATAAAAATCAGGTTGTCTACGATAGTGTAATGGCGCCTGAAGCAGTCGCAGAATATTTTCTCGAAACGTCAACGACTTGATATTTGCAGCTTGCTGTGCGTGTCTCCGTATTAATTCCCTGTTTCAACGCTGAGAAATACATCGGTGAGACACTCGAATCCGTGTTTCGGCAGACGTGGCCCGACATCGAGGTCATCGTCGTTGACGACGGTTCGACGGATAAATCCATTGAGGAAGCAGAGCGTTTTGGAAATCGGGGCATCCGAATAATTCGTCAGGCGAAACGTGGGGCGGCAGCGGCTCGAAACCTTGCCTACGCGGCGTCTTCGGGAATATTTGTGCAGTTTCTCGACGCTGACGACATTTTGGCGGCTGATAAGATCGCACTGCAGATAGCTCGTTTGGATCAAAACACTGATTGCATCGCGTCTGCCGCGTGGGGTCGCTTTCACGACGACATACGGACTTGCAAATTTGAAAGCGAGAACGTTTGGCAAGATCTGGATCCGGTCGACTGGCTGACCGACTCGCGCAAAGACGGGCTCGGAATGCTGTTCCCTGCTATTTGGTTGTTACCTAAAGTGGTCGCAGATCGAGCTGGGCCATGGGACGAGAGCCTGTCTCTCGCGGACGACACCGAGTATTTTACACGCGCAGTTTTGGCCTCGCGCCGCGTGCTGTTCTGTGAAGGCGCGAAATGCCACTATCGTTCGAGTTTAGCTGGCAGTCTTTCGGGGCGCAAAACGCGCAGCGCTTGGGACTCGCAGTTTCGGGTGACGGATCTCTGCGAGGCGTACGTTCGAGCAGTCGAGGATAGCGAACGCGTGCGTCGCGGATTTGCACTCTCGTGGCAGCGCCTTGCTCACGCGTGCTATCCGTATGACCCGGAGATCGCCGAACGTGCGCTAGAGCGCGCCCGCGCCTTGCATTCGGTAGCAATCTACCCGGACGGCGGCGCGGCGTTCAAAGCTGCGTCACGCCTATTTGGCTGGCGGCTGGCGCGACGTCTTCAAGTCGCTTCCGGCAGAAGCTGAGCATGGCGGCCGAGTCGTCACACCACTTGATATCATGCGCATTGCACTAACCGCTGATCCCGAGCTGCCAGTTCCGCCGCTCCTCTATGGCGGCATCGAGCGCGTCGTGGACCTGCTTGCGCGTAACTTGGCGAGTCGCGGTCACGAGGTTCGCCTGTTTGCACATCCGCAGTCGACCTGCACCGTTCCGAAAGTTGCGTGGCCCGGCGTTCGCAGCGCCTCGGGCGTGGACAGCCTGCGCAATGCGGCGCTCCTGGCCCGCCACGTCGCCACAGATCGATACGACGTTGTGCATAGCTTCTCGCGCGTCGCCTATCTCGGGCCGATTTTGCCATGGCCGATCCCAAAGTTGATGACCTATCAGCGCGAGATCAGTCCAAACACCACCAGCAAGGCCAATGCACTCGCGGTAGGGTCGCTGCGGTTCACGGCATTGAGCCAGCAGATGCTGACGCGAGCCAAACTTCACGGCCACTGGTCGATCGTTCCGAACGGCGTGTCACTTGGCACTTATGGATTTCGCCCTGACGTTGCCCCCGACGCGCCGCTGGTCTTTCTGGGGCGCATAGAGGAGATCAAGGGTCCACATCTCGCCATCGCAGCGGCGCGCCGCGTCGGTCGCCAACTGGTCCTCGCCGGCAACGTCCCGGAGGAGCATCTTGGTTGGTTCGAATCCAATGTTGCGCCGCATATCGACGGTCGCGACGTCTGCTACCTTGGGCCGGTCGACGATGTCAGAAAGAATGATCTACTTGGACGGGCGAGCGCGCTTCTGATGCCGATCCTGTGGGAAGAGCCGTTCGGAATCGTGATGATCGAAGCGATGGCGTGCGGCACACCCGTTATCGGATTGCGGCGCGGCGCCGTGCCCGAGGTCGTCGCGCATGGCGTCACCGGCTTCGTGGTCGATACCGACGACGAGATGGCTGAGGCGATCGCCAAGCTTCCCGCAATCCACCGCGCCGCTTGCCGGCAACGGGTCGCAACGCACTACAGCGACGATGCCATGACCGAAGCGTATCTCAGTTTATATTTACAGATGATCGAGAATCGCCGGGGTCCGCGACGGGCGGGCGAAGAGCGGTCGCCGCTCGCGGCGCGGCGCTGAAGCATGCGCTCGGTTCTCGCGTTTCCCGGCAACATGACGCATGCCCAGCACATCGCGCTAGCGTTGGCTGAGGTCGATGCGCTTCAGTCCTATGTGACGACATTCGCATTTCGACGTCATGGCCCACTCGCGAGGGCGCTTCACTGCGTTCCACTCGAATCCACGCGTCGCCTCTCCAGAGAACTTGCACGTCGTTCCATTGAGACGATTCCACAGTCCTTAGTGCACACATACCCAACGTGGGAATTGCTTCGCACGGCGGCATCAAAGTCCGGCGCAAGTCCCGTCATTGTGGATGCGATTTGGGACCGCATGAGTCACGCGTTCGACGCAATGGTTGCACGACGCTACGTGCCGCGGACACAAGCTGTTCATGGGTTCGAGTACACTGCGCTCGCCACGTTCGAACGGGCTCGGGAGCTTGGCGTCGCCACGATCCTGCATCTGCCTTCTCTTGACAGCCGCGCGTACGAACTCATCCAGCACCGCGAAAAAGCCAATTGGCCGGAACTCACTGCCGAGCAGGATCCATACTTCCATACCAAGTTCGAGCGCCGCTACGAGAGGCGGCAGAAGGAAATCGCGCTCGCTGACGTGATCATCGCAAACTCTCAATTGACGGCTCGCTCACACATCGCGGCCGGCGCGGATCCAGAGAAAGTCTTCGTCGCGCGGTTGGGAGCGCCGCCCGTGCACAGAGTCGTACAGCGCAACCCCCATAGCCTCAATCAGCCACTCAGCGTCATTTGGGCCGGCGCCTTTAGTCTGCGCAAGGGAGCGCATTACCTGATCGATGCGTTGAAGCGGCTTGATGCGAGAGAGCAAATTCAAGTCAACGTCTACGGCGAGCTCACGGCGCCTGAACGACTACTGCGTGCAGCGCCGAACACCGTCAAGTTCCACGGCTCGGTGCCACGCACAATTTTGTTCGAAGCATTTACGCACGCCGACGTCCTCGTGTTCCCGACACTGTCCGATGGCTTCGGAATGGTCATTACGGAAGCCCTTGCCCATGGCCTCCCAGTTATAACAACAGACTGCGCCGGCGCCGCTGAACTCATCGGACCCGACAATGGAGTTATTGTGCCATCGAGCGATGCTGCGGCTCTTGCAGACGCACTCCGATGGTGCCTCGACAATAGGAAGCAACTGTTTGAGATGCGCGAAGATGCAGCCAAGGCGGCTCATAGTCGGCAATGGGTCGACTTTCGTCGAGATTTGATCGACGTGATCGAAAAGGGACTCTCGAAGACTGGTTTCAATCCTGCATTCAAACGAGCCGCATGAATATGATCGACAAGTGGGCTCAGTCGCCGGCGGGTGCGCGGATCTGCATTCTGACGCCGGGCCAGGTAGGTTCGAACCCACGTGTCGTCAAGGAGGCTCAGGCGCTCCACGAGGCGGGCTTTGACGTCACTGTCATCGCCACTCGCGTTCTCGATCTTGTTGAGTCGCGCGATCAAGCTGTGTTGCGTAAAGCTCCTTGGCGCCTTCAACGCATTGACCTGAGGCCGAGCATCTGGTGGCGCGCGTTGCGCGCCGAGCAAATGGTTTCTCGTAAAGTGTTTGAGATTTTCGAACGCCCTCAACTGGCCGATCGTGGCTGCAGCGCGGTCACGCCGCCGTTGATCTACGCGGCCGTGAACCGGCCCGCAGATCTCTATATCGCGCACTATCCGGCCGCGCTGCCGGCCGCTGCGGCAGCTGCGGCGCGACACCACGGCGCGCGCTATGCTTATGACGCGGAAGACTTCCATTTCGGCGACTGGCCGGACAAACCTGAATTCGAAATCGAACGGCGATTGGTGCGCAGTATCGAGGAACGCTATCTGCCCGGCTGTGCATATGTCACGGCGGCATCGCCTGGCATCGCCGGCGCATACGCAGAAACCTACAGCATTGCCCGTCCCAAAGTAATTCTGAATGTCTTTCCGATTGCCGAGGCGCCGGCCGTCGCGACAGTCAAGGGTTGGGCTGAGCCCGGGCCGTCCGTCTATTGGTTCTCGCAGACCATCGGTCCTGATCGCGGTCTTGAGTGCGCCGTTCGCGCCATCGGTATGGCGGACTCGAAACCGCATCTCTACCTGCGGGGCACGCCGGTGGACAACTTCGTCGCAGCGCTACAGGCTATCGCCAAAATAGCAGGGGCCGACGGCCGGCTACATATACTCGCGCCAGAGGCGCCCGATAAGATGGAACGGCTCGCGGCTTGTTTTGATGTGGGTCTCGTTTCAGAAACCGGGCATAGCCGAAACCGCGACATCTGCCTAACGAACAAGCTCTTCACATTCCTTCTCGCCGGCCTTCCGGCAATTCTGTCCGCCACGCCAGCCCATCGCGCATTTGCCGCCGAAGCCGATCTCGGTGACGTCACGTATCCCATCGACGACGCTCGCGCATTAGCGAAGGTGATCGATGGGTTACTGAGTGATCCAGAGCGACTAGCCGCGGCTCGGACCAACGCGTTCAAGCTCGGCCGGGAGCGGTATAATTGGGACGCCCACAAGGCCGCACTTGTCGGTGAAGTTCGCTGCGCTATGGCATGGGCCTCGGATCATGGGAGCACATGAGACGAGCATGCTTGCACCGAGCAGCCCAATAATGTCACGATATACGGTCGCGATTCTGTCTCCCTATTTCCCGCCGTCGACTTTGGCTGGAGTGCATCGCGCGCGGCATCTGGCTAAGCATTTACCGTCGTTCGGTTGGCAACCGATCATCCTTTGCGTGGACGAAGCCTTCCACGAAGAAACTCTTGATCCTGGGCTCGCTCGACTGCTGCCTTCTGACATTGAAGTGATCAAGACGGCGGCGCTCCCAGCCCAGCTCACGCGTCCGGTAAAAATTGGCGACATTACGATAAGAGCCTTCCGCCAGCTGCGGAGCGCCCTCTTTGAACTCATTCAAACGCGCCCGATCGACGTGATCCTCATTACAGGGGCGCCTTACTACGCCATGATGCTTGCCCCCGAAATCAAGCGCCGGACGGGACCGCCGGTCGTCCTTGACTTCCAGGATCCCTGGGTGTCGTCGTGGGGCGCGCTGCAGTCGACTTACAGCAAGTCTGGTCTCGCCCATCGCCTCGCTTCGGCGCTTGAGCCACGCGCCGTGCGCGCTGCGGCCTTCATCACTTCGGTATCGGAGACACAGAACGCGGAAATGGCGTTGCGATACCCTTGGCTGGATCGCAAGAACATGGCCGCCATTCCGATCGGGGGCGACCCTGAGGACTTCAAGCTTCTGCGGGCTTCTCCGATTGAGTGCGCAGCGCATCCGCTTGATCCCTCCCGAATTAATTTGAGCTACGTGGGAACGTGCCTTCCTCGGGCCGAGCCCGTCATGCGCGTGCTGTTTCGCGCTGCCGCGCGATTTAGAGCGACGCATCCCGATGTCGCGCAAAAGCTCCGCTTGAATTTCGTTGGGACCAGCAATCAACCAAACGAGCGAGCCACTCGGGTCGTCACGGATTTCGCAGAAGCGGAGGGCGTCGGTGATATGATCAGCGAGACGCCGTTTCGCGTGCCCTACCTTCAGGCCATCGACATATTGGCGCGTTCTGATGGACTTCTACTGATTGGTTCGGACGAGCCGCACTACACTGCGTCAAAAATCTATCCAGCGCTGATGTCAGGCCGACCGTATCTCTCGATCTTTTATCGCGCGAGCAGCTCGAACGAGATTCTTTCTCTCGCAGGCGGCGGCGAATCGTTTTCGTTTGCAACGCTCGGTGAACTGGAAACGCAGGAGGCCGCGATCGCCAAAGGTCTCGCAACACTCGTCATACGTCCGCAGTCAATGAGTCGTGTGGATCACTCGGCGTTCGCAGCCTATGAGGCCAACTCGATCGCGTCGCGCTTCGCTGACATCTTCAACGCGGTTGCCTCACGTGCGCCGAAGTCGAATTCCGTGGGAGACTTCAGTTGCGTCTCGCCGTAGTCGCGTCGCATCCAATTCAGTATCACGCGCCTCTCTATCGCTGTCTGGCAGAGCGCATCGATCTCAAAGTCTTCTACGCCCATCGGGCGGATGCCAACGATCAATCGCTTGCTGGGTTCGGCGTCCCGTTCGAGTGGGATGTCGATTTGCTTTCCGGATATAGGCACGAGTTCTTGACCAATTCGTCGCGCGAACCCGGCCTGCACCACTTCGCCGGTTGCGATTCGCCGGACATCAATTCCCGTCTCGTTAGCGGCGGTTTCGACGCCGTGCTTCTTCAAGGCTGGCAGTTCAAATCATACTTCCAGGCTGGGCAGGCGGCGCGCCGCAACCGACTGCCGATACTTGTCAGGGGTGACAGTCAACTCGAAACACCGCGATCGCTTGTAAAGCGAACCGCCAAAGCGGTCGTTTACCCGGCGTTCCTCAGACTCTTCGATGCTGCGCTCTACGTCGGTCTCCGTTCTAAAGCCTATTGGGAGCACTATGGCTATCCGGCCGACCGCATGTTTTTTTCTCCTCACTGCGTTGATACTGAGTGGTATGCGAGTCGCGCGACGCAGGAGGCGCGCGCCGCCTTGCGTCATCGGCTTGGCATTCCTGACGCAACCAAGGTTGTTCTCTTCGCCGGAAAGCTTGTCGAGTTTAAGCGTCCGCTCGATATCGTCGCTGCGGCGGGGAAGCTGATACGTGAAGGGTTTCCGATCGCCCTGCTCATTGCCGGCGACGGACCTCTCAGGCAGGAGATGGAAAATCGCGCTCGTCAAGACGGGGTCCCGGCGCATTTTCTCGGGTTCTGCAATCAGACCGAAATGCCGGTGGCCTACGCAGGGGCCGACGTACTTATTCTGCCATCAAGCGGCCGGGAGACGTGGGGCCTCGTGGCCAACGAAGCGCTTGCTTGCGGCAAGCCAATCATCATCTCCGATGCAGCCGGATGCGCGCCGGATCTCGTGGGTGACGGCGCCGTCGGACGCGCGTTCCCGTTTGGAGACAACGATAAACTGGCGCGCGCCATCGCAGACACTTTCAGCACGCCCCCAACGCCGGCAGAAATAGCGGCAAGATCGTCAGCTTACTCCTTGCATGCGGCTGTCGACGGCATTCTGCAAGGCTGCTTATCAGTGCGTCGCGTTCAATCATCGCCATGAACAAGTCGACGAACCCCGGCGGCGTCGTCGACGACAATGACGCCGCAATGGTCCAGAAACTTTTTTTCCGAACTTGGGATATTGCGATGCCAATGCCATAATGCCGCAAGCCATGCAAACAACTGTAGCGAACTTAGATGGCGAGACTGCGCCCCGCGCGCCGGCGCCTGTCGCCGCAATCCTCATTGCCGGCGGCTTACTTGCTGCAATTTCTGTCGAACCGCTGCTGATTATTGCCGCGTTCGCTACGCTAGCGTTCATCGTTCAAGCTTTGTGGCGGCCGGGCGAACCTCCGGTCCTTCTATTCGTCCTGTGCTTCCAGTGGGTCCAGGTCACGACGAAGCTGCTTTACTGCAGCTATCTGGGAGTCAGTCTTGCGGATTACTCGCATGCAGAAGAAATAATCCAAGCCCTGGCTCTGTCGCTGATCGGGCTCACAGTTTTGTCGGCTGGCATCGCGATCGTGACGCGCAATTATCATGTCGACGTCGAGCAGATGTCGCAAAGGTTCTCGCAAATTTCGACCGTGCGTGCGTTCCAGCTCTATGTTGCGGCCTCGATTGTAAGCTCCTTTCTTGTGGGAATCGCTTACCAGGCGCCGTCACTGACTCAGCCTCTGCTGGCTCTGGCGCAGGTCAAATGGGTCGCGTTCTTCGTCTTCGCCTGTTCATCACTAGTTCAACATAAGAGTTCCGGCTTGCTAATGGCCGCCATTGGCTTGGAAGTTGTGATTGGCGTGACGGGCTTTTTCTCAGATTTCAAGCAGGTCCTTTTCATCGGCTTTATCGCTGCGTTGACCGCGCGAAGCCGTGTCAGCGCATGGGGCGCTGTATTTATCGCCATTCTGGTTGCAGCTTCGATTTCGATTGCCGTCGTCTGGTCGGCGGTAAAGCCCCAATATCGCAGCTATCTCAATCAGGGAACCGATTCGCAAACTGTTGTCGTAGTTGATATCGAAGACCGACTCACCACGCTCGGCAATTTGATCATGGCGCAGGATGGTGAGAGCCTGGGGAAAGGCGCCGAGGCGCTCGTGATGCGTCTCGGGTATATCGACTATTTTTCTTATGCGCTGCGGTTCGTGCCGGCCTACGAACCGCACACGGATGGCGCTATGTGGCAGGCTGCTCTCGCACATGTATTCATGCCGAGGGTCCTGTTCCCGGACAAGGAGGCGCTGCCGAACGACTCATATATCACCATGCGATACACGGGCGTGCGCGTTAGAGGCGAAAATACGTCTGTCAGCGTCGGCTACATGGCCGAAAACTATATCGATTTTGCCGTTCCCGGAATGTTTGTCTCGGTTTTTATACTCGGCTGCGTGTTTGGTTTGCTCTACACGAACATCCTGAATCACTTGCCGACATTGTTCGCATACCCTGCAGCGGTCGTCTCACTCATTCCGGCAAGTAGCTTCGAGACGGCGTTACCGAAGATTGTGGGATCTGTCGTGATGACCTTCATTGTTATGAAGATCCTTCTCACTTTCGCGGCTCCGCGGCTCGAGGCGTATTTGCATGCCGAGGCCGCACCCTCCGAATGAAAATCTTGCACGTGGTTCCAACTTACTTGCCGGCGACGCGGTACGGCGGGCCGATCTATTCGGTCCACGGACTGTGCAAGGCGCTAGCGATGAGAAATCATCGCGTGCACGTCTTTACGACGAACATTGATGGGTCCCAATACTCAGACGTCCCGCTGGATCGGCCGGTTGCGATCGACAATGTTGAAGTTCACTACTTCGCTCCAGCGCTCGGTCGCCGCCTGTATCGATCACCCGCCATGGCGGAACGGCTTGAAAGCTCCATCACTTCGTTTGACATCGTTCACTTGCACTCTGTTTTTCTCTGGCCGACCACGATGGCTGCTCGGGCTTCCGTTCGTTCGCAAGTGCCCTATGTCCTTTCGCCAAGGGGCATGCTCGTCAACGATCTGATCAAGCGCAAAAGTCGCTTGCCAAAGCTTGGCTGGCTCATGCTCTTTGAGCGGCGAAACATTTGGGACGCATCAGCGATTCACGCAACGTCCGAGAGCGAAGTCGACGAACTTCGACGGCTTGGCATTGCGACACGCCATGTGGTCGTGATCCCAAACGGCGTCGATCCGCCGGATCTCTCTGGCGCGGATGAAGCGCATGGTCGACCTTACATTCTGAGCCTCGGTCGCCTAAACTGGAAGAAGGGTCTCGATCGGCTCATACGCGCCATGGTCCACGTAGACGGCGTCGATCTCTTGATCGCCGGAAATGACGAAGAGAACCATCAGACCCAGTTGGAGGATATTGCGAGATCGGCCGGGATTGCCCACAGGATTCGCTTCGTCGGCCCCGTCCACGGCGAAAAAAAATGGGCGCTGCTCAAGGGGGCGACGCTATTCGCATTGCCGTCGCACTCTGAGAATTTCGGGAACTCTGTGCTCGAGGCCATGGCTTGCTCGTGCGCAGTCGTCATCACGCCGCAAGTCGGTCTTGCCAGGCATGTCCAGGCTGCGGAGGCTGGTCTAGTCGTCGATGGAGATCCGAAGACATTAGCACGGGCGCTGAGCGATCTCATGAGTGATCCACAACGGCGCCTTCGAATGGGAGAAAACGGACGCAGGATCGCCGAAGAGAACTATTCCTGGGCCACAATCGCACAACAAATGGAGGAAATGTACCTCCAGATCCTCAAGTCGCGCCCGCGTGAAGCAGCTTAGCCCACATGGACCTGCAATCCATTACACCCGTCATCCTGACTTACAACGAGGAGGCTAATCTTGAACGATGTCTCGACAATCTTGCCTGGGCCAAACGGATTGTCGTCGTCGACAGTTTCAGCACCGATAAAACACCTCAGATCGCTGCGAGCGTGCCGCAAGTGGAACTGATGCGGCGCGCCTTCACTAGCCACGCCGATCAATGGAATTTCGCGACCTCAGAAACCAGGATTGAAACCGATTGGATTTTGGCGCTTGATGCTGATTACATGATTGGCGAGGATTGGCTTTCTGAGATCCGACGGTTGTCGCCCTCGCCCGAGACTTTCGGATTTCGTGCTGCCTTCAACTATTGTGTGTTTGGAAAGCGGCTGCGCGCAAGCCTGTATCCGCCCGTGACCGTTCTATATCGTCAGGGCAAGGCAGGATATGTCCAAGCCGGACATACTCAACGTTTGATCGAGAATGGCAAAGTCGAGGATTTGGCTTGCAAGATTGATCACGACGATCGCAAGCCACTCGCTCACTGGTTCGCGTCACAGCAGCGGTATGCCGGCCTCGAGGCCGACTATCTTCTGTCGCTCCAGACGTCAAAGTTGAGGACGTCGGATCGCATTCGGCGCATGGGTTGGCCTGCGCCGGTCGTCGTTCCAATTTACGCTCTGCTTGCACAGAGAGCGATTCTGGATGGTTGGCCGGGCCTCTATTACGTTCTTCAGCGCGCGGTCGCCGAGTCTATGATTGCGTTGGAAATAGCCGACCGACGCTTGCGCCGGCGCATGTCGTAGCATGACGAAGGAAGGTCAACGCTCGGTTCCACAGCCGACACAGTCAGTTTGCTCACACATGAACGTGCGCCTCAAAGACTACGATACGGCCGGTTTCGACCGTGGCCGCTCTCGAGCGATCGAAGGACTTTGGCTTCTCCTCGATGCGTGTTTCGTCAGTTCTTGGCTTCCAGGCAGCGCACATCGCCGCCTTTTGCTAAAGGTCTTTGGCGCCAAGATCGGGCGCGGCGTGGCGATCAAACCTCACGTCCGGATCAAATTTCCTTGGAAACTTACGATAGGCGACGACACATGGATCGGCGAGAGCGTGTGGATCGACAATCTGGCGCCTGTCGATATCGGATCGAACTGCTGTATTTCGCAGGGCGCTTATCTTTGCACTGGCAGCCACCAGTGGACTTCTCCAGTTTTTGATCTCGTCGTGGGGCCAATCCACATCGCCAGTTCGGTCTGGATCGGCGCAAAGGCGGCTATTGGCCCGGGCGTCACGGCTGGAGAAGGCGCAGTGTTAGCCTTGGCGAGCGTCGCGCTTCGCGACTTGGACGATTGGTCTGTCTATCAGGGCAATCCAGCGGTCAAGGTCAAAGACCGTCGGATGACTGACAGGGATTAGAAAATTCTCTATGCTCCGACCGCATTTACAGATTGTGCAGATCCAGTGGTGTCTTCAGCGTCGGCGAAGGCAGTAGTGGACGTGGGCCAATTCGCAACTTCCAGCGTCGGTCATCGCCCCTTCTCGGTCTCGCGGCGCGAAATTCTACTATGGCTATTTGCCATTTTGGCGATCAACAATTTTTACCGCGTGCTTCCTACCGACATGCCGCTGGTGACCGGGATTTTCACCAGCCTCACAGCGGTCAGCGTGATTTGGTATCTAGCGTGGTTCGTCGCTTTTCAAAGGCTATCCCGGGCCAATAGCGCAATCTTGGCGACCGGCGCAGACGTGGGCTTCGCAATTGCGACGTGCCTAGCCATTTGCGCGACCATGGTCGTGCCGACGAGCGGAGGCGCGGGTGCGCATTGGGTCGTCGCGACAGTGATCGCGATCTATTGTTTCGTGGTCTTCCACGACGACCGCAACATCATTCTGGCGGCCACGATTCTAATGGCTTTGTCTGCCAACGGACTTTGGGGACCGGCGTTCTTCCACATTTTTTCAAACGAGTTGCTTCGCGCGGACGCGGCCCTGGTGGGTTTTTCGCTGTCCTACACGCACCCCGACATTCAGTGGCAGGGAACGATGATCGGCAAGCCTGGGCAGCATGTCATTGTAGTTGCTGCGCCGTGCTCGTCGTTTCACAACATATCGCTGGCGATCCTGTGTTGGGTGACCGTCACAATTCTTGAGCGCGGCCGGTTCGTCCGCAGCGACGCTTGGACTTGTCTGGCGGTCTGCCTGTCAATGATCATTCTGAATGCATGCCGCATCTACTTGATGGCGCTCAACTACGAGGGATATGACTACTGGCACAACGGCTTCGGCGCCCAGATCTTTGAGATCGCATCGACCGCCACTGTGCTCATTCTCAGTATCGCCGGCGCCAGGATTGGCGCCACGCGGGCATGAACAAGCATGTTTTTCGCTTGATCGCGGTAGCAGCGCTAGGGCTATCGCTCGTCGTCAGAACGCGCACGGAGGCCCTGCAGCACGTACACGACAAGGTCGACTTCCGGGGCGCGGTCGTTGCGGTGATGAAGTCGAAAATGTCAGAAGTTCGGGAACTACGAACGGGGTTTGCTGGAGTTCTTGCCGATTGTCCGCGCCCCATTATTGTTACGCCGTTGGCATTGAGTCTCTTCGATGCCCCGATTCTGCAAAAGGCCATGTCGAAGGACTACAAGCATCGTTTTGTCTACATCGAAGCCGCCCAAACAGGCGTTCGACAATTCTGGCTCTACCTCGAGTGGTGCAAACAGACCGTTCTGGCGTCAATCGGCGCCACGCCATACTTGCCCTTGAAGCGGGCGGTGATGGTCAGCACACCGCCGGAGTGCGAGATGCCTGCGACGGTAGACTGGCAATCGATTTGGCGCGAGGACAACCGTTGCAGCGACCTGCGATGTAATCCTGTGGGCGGCTCCCAAGCCAGATGATCTGCTCGTGGCAATTATACAACGACGAGCATAAAAAGCTAAGCGTTGTCGACAGGTCGCCACAATTTTCTCTGCGGAGATTCACGCGGTTGAGACGCTTGTGACGCTGCAGTGAATGACTGATCAAAGTTCAGCACAAAAATTAGTCTTGTGCAGACAAGAACTCCGTTTGAGATAGCGTCATTAAGCAAGTTCGCATTGCGGGAGAGCGGGATGAAAAAGTTTATGTTTGCGGGCGTGTCAGCGCTGTTGGTATCGCTTGGATCGTGGTCATCGATCGCGAGCGCAGACGAAACGATCGTCACGACGCTTCCGCCCTTTGTTCCGAGTCTGGTTTTCACGCCATTTCCACCCCTTGTGTTCGTGGCGTTGGGAACGGCTGAGTACGTAGGTGCTAACTTCAGCGGCATCAGTGCGACGTATGGGGCCTTTGACGTCACGTTCTCGGGTACGAATACCGGAACGTTCAAAGGCAGCACGGGCGGCATCGCCGCCGCGCCGTTCGTTGGGCCTGGTCAAATGACAGATCCTTATCTCTCGGCAGGCGCTGGTGGCATTGTCGACATCGTTTTTAAGGCGGCGCAGACAACGCTGAATTTCGTCTGGGGATCGATTGATCAGTATAATACGCTGAAATTCTTCAAGGGCGGCTCACTCGTCGATAGCATCGACTATACGGAACTCTCCGTTCCCGGAGATGGTAACCAGGGCGCCTCCGGAACTCGGCTGATCCAAGTCACGGGCATAAATTCTGGCGGCGACGGAACTTTCGATCAAATTCAAATGGTTTCGGACAATTTTGCATTTGAAGGCGCGTTGGTTGAATCCGTACCGTCTCCGCTAACCGGGACAGGTCTAGGATACTTGGTCGTCGCTCTGTTGGGATTAGCCAACTGGCGCGGGCTGTCCGGCGCCTTTGGTCGGGGGTCGCAGTCCGGCAAGGTCGAATCAACGGTTACTTGATTGGCATTGCGAACGACTGCCTCGGCTAGAACTGGTTTCAGCCCGACACAACTCGTCAAATTCTTACTTCTCGGATCACACGCATGTGTCTTGTTCGCCAACCATGCATACGATCAGCATACGAGCGATCGACCGCGTCGGCGGAATGGAGCTCGGTGATTAAAGTTGTGAGACAACAATGTTGCCTACGCGCAACCGCTTGTCGTTAAACGGTGTTTATGACCGGTCGAAACGTCTTGGTACTCTAGTCTTTCGGGTCAAATTCGTGCAATGGCTTGTTGGTTAACAATCTATTAAGCAATTGAATTCTGCCAATTATACGGGGTACTTGGCCATGTTGTCATCTCGCGATATCAAATGTTTAGCCGCTGTTGCAGCGTTTGGCGCTGTAATGGGTTCGTCGAGCGCACAGGCGATTTCGAACGGCGACTTTGAGTTCGGCAATACGAACTTCTGGCTCGGTTTTCAGGATTTTGGCGCGAGCACAGGCATTGGCGGATTTGTACCCGTTCAAGGCACATTCCTCGGTTATGTTGAGGCTGCGGCGGTCAATGTTTATTCGACGTTGACGCAAACATTCAACGTGCTCGCTGGGCAGGCCATTTCGGGCTCAGTTGGCTTCTCGACGCTAGACTACCTCCCCTTCAACGACAACGGTTTCCTCTCGATTAGCGACGGCGATACCTTGACGACATTGTTTGCTTCCAATGTTGCAACCGTTGGCGACGGAGGGACGTCCGGCTGGGTTCCATTCAATTTCGTCGCGCCCGAGGACGGCGCTTACACATTGGTGCTTGGAGTTAGAAACAGGGGCGACAGCAGTATTGATAGCTACGCCGTCTTGGACGACGTCTCAGTCGCCTTTGCCGAAGTTCCGGCGCCTGTGATCGGCGGCGGCCTGGTTGCTTGGGGTGCGATTGTCCTGCTGGCGATCGGCGGCGCATTCGGGCGGCGGCGTCAATCCGAACTTCCGTCGGCCTGCGGGGCCTAAGTCGCCTAGCGCTGAAGAGTTCAACAACGAGCAACACTCATATCGGCGCGGCCATGTTGGGTCGCGCCATTTTGTTGTCGACGCTAACCGCGCCAAGCGTGCTCGTTCGACGACACATCGGCCCGCCGACCGATCCTTTCATAGCCGCTAGGATGCGCATTGTACCGTCTCGATACAGAGACTTCGGCGCGCGGGGCTTAGAAGTTTTCCTTGGCAGCCTCGCTGAGGATCAGCTTGTCGAGCGTCAGATCGGACACTGCCTTGCGCAGCCGCTGATTCCCAAGCTCAAGGTCGTTCATGCGTTTGACCTGGTCCGTCTGCAGCCCGCCGAACTCACGCCGCTAGCGGTAGTACGTCACCTGCGTCACGCCGAGCGTGCGCACAACATCCGGGATCTTCGTGCCTTGAACGATGAGCACGTCCGCCTGCCGCAGATTCGAGCCGACGCTTCCGGCGACTAACGCGCCGCATGATCCGCATCTGGAGCCAAAAAGCGCGGCCGCATCAAAGCGGTCGCGTTTTTCTTTTCTGTTCTTCGTTCAGGCTATCCTTGCTCCTGTTGGAGAAAATACGGCCACGCGGCGCCGTAGCGCCAAATATGTGTGAGCAGGTTGGGAGGATAGATCATGCCCCAATAGACGACAAACGCAGCCGCTCACCCTGGCGCGCTCCCCGAGGTGCAAGAAGGTGGCGGGCCCAAGCCAGATCGATTGTGTTCGACGATTTTGGACGCCTGTCTAGCTGGCCGGACTGCGACCGCGGTTCTACCCGATCGCGCGGCGCTTCATGCGAAAGCCGAACGCGCTGGCCGGAACAGCGGCAAGTTCGTCGGCGGCTGGTTGTGCGGCGTCCAGCGCCAAATCCGTTTTTGCTAGATCAGCGCCAGGCGGACGCGACCCGGCCACCAAAGCCCAAGCACTGTCGGCCGCATGTCGATTTTCTCTTTCGCTACCGAGTACGACAAGCAGCGTCCTGAACAAGATCTTGAGGTCGAGCATCAGGCTCGCGTTCGTGATGTACCAGAAATCGAGCGCCGTCTTGTCGATCGCCGACACGTTGCGTCCGCCGTTGACCTGCGCCCATCCTGTCAAGCCGGGTCGCACAAGTAGTCGTCCTCTGGCGCCGTAAGGTTGGTCGTGCGGCAAGAGGGGGCGCGGTCCGACGAACGACATTTGCCCGACCAGAATATTGAATAGTTGCGGCAGTTCGTCGAGGCGCAGCTTGCGCAGAATATCGCCGACAAAGCGGGTGCGGTCTTGCTCGCGCACGCGCCGTCCGTTCTCGTCGTGCGGCGCTGCCAGCGTCCGGAATTTATAGACCTTGAAGGGTCGGCCCCTCGTGCCCGGCCGTTGCTGCGCGAAAAGAACCGGAAATCCGACGTCAATCGCGACAAGGAGCGCGACGAGAAGCGTGACTGGAGACAAAAGCACCAGGAGCGTAGCCGCCAATACGACATCGACAGCACGCTTCACGCGCCAGTATGGCCGCGAGGCGCTGATCGACTCCGAGAACATCGTCAGCGCCCGCTCCTGGGGATCCAGTTTGGACCCATGCACGACGAATTCGGGGCGTGCCGACTGCGCTCTAGTTGTTTTTTTTGGCCCCAAAATTCGGTCGGCGATCAACTCGAGCCGGGTCGTCGTTCTGCGTTCGATTTGGAGCAGCGCGCTCCGCGCTTTGGCAGGTAGCTCTTCGAATTCCGTTGCGACGATTATGCGGTCGACGTGAATGCCCTCGACTTCAAGTTTCTCGACGATCTGGACAATGTTCTCCGGCGAACCCAGGATTGGGCGGCTGCGGAAAACGCGGCCCGTATGTTTCTCAGTGTTTGCCAGAAATCCGACAACTGCGATCCGCTTCGGCGCGAATTCTGCGATCGACATCAAAAACAAGCGCGCGACACTATTGATGCCGACGATCAGCACAGCTTCTTCCGCTTCGGCCTCGGTGGCCATGTTCTCGACCTGCCGCCGTTGGCTCTTCTGAGACTGCCTAAATCGGGCTGCAAGCCTAAGGCCGGATATCAGGAACAACGAGATGATGGCGTGCAACAGTGGCAGAGACCTTGCGACTCCTTCGAGTCGGAACAGCACAAAGCCGGCGGAGACGGCCATCAGTAGTGCTACCACTACCGCCCCTGCGATGCTTGTGATGTCATTTGCGTCGCTGAAGCGCCAGATTCTGCGATGCAGGCCGAAGGCCGGAAATACTACGATCGCGCATGCCGCAGTCAACGTCGCGTATCGACCAATTTGAACTAGCCGATCCGACGATACTTCCAGGTTGTCTCGCAAAATCTGGGCTATAAAAGCTCCCAGTACGAGGCACAAAACATCAATGGCTAACAGCCCGACCCGCTTGTACAAATGACGCCCCCGCAGGAGTAAAATTGCAATCGCGTCTGAGATCGAAATAACTGATCCGCTGCTAAGCCTAGTCGCTAGCAACCTGTATTTCCACGCACCATTTTAGTTATCAAGAGGGCTGTAGCCGTCGGGTGACAACGCGACCGGCGCCCTGCCGCGGACCATCGGTATTTGGGTCAGTTTCGTTGTTGAACGACGGTTAGTTGACACACCGCTTTTGCTGCGGGCGGTCCCCTTTGTCGCGGGCCTTCACAACGCGAAAAGTGGTCTACTTCCCACCCAACGTGCCCGCCGCGCCTGTGGACGCATGACCTACATCATTTTCGTCAATCGCTACTTCTATCCCGATACGTCGGCCACGAGTCAGATGCTCTCCGACTTGGCATTCGCGCTTGCCGCCTCAGGGCGATCGATCAGCATCATCACCTCGAGGCAATTGTACGATGACGCGAGCATTCGCCTCGCAGATGCTGAGCGGTCGAAAGGCGTCGATATCCACCGCGTCTGGACATCGCGCTTCGGTCGCGCCAACTTGATTGGCCGGACGATCGACTATGCGACGTTCTACATCTTTGCGGGTTGGAAGTTGTTGCAGCTTGCAGGCCACGGAGATGTCGTCGTGGCCAAGACCGATCCACCGCTGTTGTCGGTGATCGTCGCGCCAATCGCACTCTTAAACCGGGCCAAGCTCGTAAATTGGCTGCAAGATCTTTTTCCCGAGATCGCCGAACAGATCTCGAAGCCAAACTGCATGGTGGCCCCCGTATTCGCGTTTCTGCGCATGCTTCGCAACGGCTCGCTGAGATCAGCCTGCGCCAATGTCGTAATCGGCCAGAGGATGGCCACTAAAGTCAGCTCGCTAGGCGTTCCCAATGATAAAATTCACGTCATCGCAAACTGGGCTGACGGCGAGCAGATCAAGCCGCTCCCTCGCTCGGAGAACAAACTGAGGGAGGCATGGGGGGTCAATCACAGGTTTGTCGTCGGCTATTCGGGCAACCTCGGTCGTGCGCATGAGGTTGGGACCATGCTCTCGGCCATGTCGGCTTTGGCGAAGATTCCTGGTGGAGGCGACAGAAGCCGAAGCACGTCCGATATCGTCTGGCTATTCATCGGCGGCGGCGCCCTTTTTTCACCCCTCAAGGCGGGAATTGAGAAAAGAGGGTTGAGATCAGCAATCTTCAAGCCTTATCAGCCCCTCGAGCGGTTGGCCGAGAGTCTCTCCGCGGCGGACGTGCATCTTGTGTCGTTGTTGGGGGTCCTTGAAGGGTTCGTTGTGCCAAGCAAGATCTACGGAATCGCTGCGGCCGGCCGGCCGGCCATCAATATTGGACATCATGATGGAGAAGTCGCACAGCTGCTTAAGCGGCACGACTTTGGCTTCACGGTCGCCCCCGGCGATGGCGCAGGTCTGGCCATGGCGATTCGGCAACTGGCGGATGATGCAGAGTTACGCCAACGACTGGGTGAGAATGCGCGCGCAGCATTCGAGGCGGAATTCGACAAGCTGCGCGCTGCGTCGACTTGGCAAGCCTTGCTCGAAGACGTTGGCTCGCAATCACGCCCCTAGGATCGGCCTGCCTTTACGTATCCCACTCCGAGGTCAACGTCCCATGCCGATTGACAGAAATCGGCAGCCGCGTTTACTGCGATGCCCCACAACGTCAGCGCGGATCGGGCAGCAATTGATGGTCAAGGCTTCCTCCACTGGTGGGCGCAGATGACTATACTTGGTGTCATCGCGATCGGACTCACTGGTTTTGGCGTCGTCATTTTGGCAATCGTCGCCGTCTTGTTCGTTGAAATTCTGGCGGCCTTTGCGCTGCCGGGCAAATACCGCCTGCTATCGCAATCGAAGCGCCCCGGCTTGGCTGTCATCGTACCGGCGCACGACGAGGCGTTGGGCATCGCCGCCACTGTCGGCGCGCTCAAAGCGGATCTGCGCGCGCAGGATCGGCTGATAGTCGTCGCTGACAACTGCAATGACGACACTTTTGATATTGCGAACAATGCGGGCGCCGAAGCAATCCGCAGGCATGATCCTGAGCGGCGCGGAAAAGGTTTCGCGATGGACTTTGCCATTCGCCATCTCGCCGCCGATCCGCCGGAAGTCGTCATCTTTATCGACGCAGATTGCCGGACGGATGCAGACAGCCTGACCCGGCTTGCGGCATGGTCGCAAGAACGTGCAAGGCCGGTTCAGGCGCTATACGAAATGGTCTTGCAGCCGCACGAGACGGCCGTCTCGATGAAGATCGCTGCCTTCGCCTGGCAAGTCAAAAATAACGCGAGGGCGCTTGGCCGGCATCGGATGAACTTGCCATGCCAACTGACGGGCTCTGGCATGGCATTCCCATGGCAGGTGGTTGCTCATGCTGACTTAGCAACCGGCATGATTGTTGAGGACATCGCGCTCGGTCTTGCGCTTGCGCAGGATGGGCGTGCGCCGCTGTTCTGTCCAGAGTCCCGCGTCAGCAGCTTTTTTCCCGCCAGCAGCGACGGGAAGTCGAGTCAACGTGCCAGATGGGAGAGCGGCCATTTGACGGTCATTCGCCACCAGCTTCCTCGTCTGCTCATGAAAGCCGTGCGCGACCGAAATTTGCCGCTGCTGGCGCTCGTTGTCGATGCCGCAGTACCGCCTCTCGCGCTTGTAGCGCTGCTTCTCGCTGCGCATTTGCTGGCTTCTTTGATGCTGGCGGTGGCGGGGGGGTCCCAGTTTCCCCTCGGACTGGCGATGCTGGCAATGGTCAGCTTCGCCATTGGTGTGTTTGTGGCGTGGTGGCACGTTGGCCGATCTACAGTCTCGCTTTCCGCACTGGCGTTTGCCCCCATTTACTCGATAAGCAAAACGATACTTTATGCTCGGGTACTGATTGGGCAAAAGCTTGAGTGGGTGCGCACCAAGCGCGACTAGGGGCGAAACTAAGTCTCCGGATAGGACGTACGCGTTCCAGAGGCTAGTGTGGTTTACGCGTACATCGATGGCCCGACGTCGCTGTGGCCCGAAAACACGGGCGTCATCACCCCGCAATAACCAGCATTCAGTTTGCTATAAAAGTGTATTGCATCACGGCATTATATGGACTTATGTTCAGGTCTAGGATTTACTTTCAATTGCATATCTGTTCGTTGCGTTCCGATTGTTGCGAGTAGCGTTTCATGATCAGCGCCGCACTTAAGACGTTTGCCGCGGTGGCAGATCAACCGCTGAGGCGCGCACAAAAGTCTTCGGCGGTTCCATCTCTCAATAGCGTTCCCAATCGCCTCATGCTGGCAGACGTCGCGGCAGTCGCGCTGGCGAACGTGCTCGCTAAACTGCTTTACGTGGATTGGTACTTGGGGCAGACCCAAGAAATTCTGCCCTATCTACTTCTCGTCGTACCGCTGTCGCTGGCGCTGCTCTCCCACTACCGCCATCTGCACCTGCTCGAGATCGATACCCTTCTGGAACCATTGGTTGGTTTCGGGAAGGTTTGGGGTGGGCTCGCCTTGTCGTTCCTCATGCTTCTCGGCATGCTTTATTTGTTAAAGCTCGCGGAATTCTATTCGCGCGGCTGGTTCCTCTGCTGGTTTGCGTTGAGCGCCGTCCTGGTGCTCTCGGTACACTGGCTGACGATGCGGAAGGTCCGCACGTTGTTCGAGCAGGGACGTTTCAGGCGTCCCGTGGCGCTGTATGGGGATCCTGAATATGTCGAGCAGATCCGTCTCCGCATGGAGCAGAAGTGCGCTTATACCCAAGTAGATGGCATCTATCTCGCGGCTTCGCAGTCCCACGATTCAGCCAAGCATGCGATCGATGGACTAAGCGCTCTGCGCGAAGCGATGGCCCGAAGCAAATACGACAAGATCATTGTTGGATTTCCGCAAAGCCAGATAACTGAAATTCGCAGGGCGGTGGGCGCATTGGCGTCTTTCTCATCTGAAGTCTTGCTATGCACCGACCTGAATGCGCCGCTGGAGCTACACGGTCCACGACCGGTCGAAGGCCTGCGGGCGGAGGTCGTAAACCGAATTCCCGCATCGGTCAGCGACTGGGTCTTAAAGCGTGTGTTCGACAACACTATCGCGTTGCTGGGCTTGATCGCGCTTTTGCCCGTGTTCGGGCTGATTGCAGTTGCGATCAAGATCGAAAGCCGCGGGCCAGTCTTTTTCCGCCAGCGCCGCTATGGCCAAAACAACCGGATCTTCCGTATCTACAAATTCCGCACGATGACCGTGACGGAGGATGATGAGAACGCCAGGCAGGCGGAACAAAACGACCGGCGCGTTACCCGCGTAGGGGCGTTTCTCCGCGCCACCAGCATCGACGAATTGCCCCAGTTCATCAATGTTCTACTCGGAGAAATGTCCCTCGTTGGTCCACGCCCGCATGCGATTGCCCACGACGATCGGTTCGAGCTGGAAGTCGATCTCTTCGCGAGCCGCCGGCAAGTCTTGCCGGGCCTGACGGGATGGGCGCAGGTCAACGGGTTCCGAGGCGAGACAAAGAATTCTGACGATATTCGCCACCGCGTCGAACACGATTTGTACTATATTCGAACGTGGTCGATTTGGCTGGATATGGAAATCATCGCCCGAACCGTTACCACCGTTCTTCGCGGCGCTTACTGACGACTTTCGAGTCGACCTCTTCGTTGCGAGCAATTCCGTAACCGCCGGTGCAAATGTAGGCCAGATGAGCGGCGTTGTTGTGCGGTCGCGTGGCAGGTTGAAATCAAGCCACTGGCCAGTGTGATCTCATTCCGATTCGGGGGCTCAGCGGGTCAGAATTCCGTGGAACAGCACGCGGCGGTTCCGCAATTTGTATTCATTGACCACAAGAGCCGCGGGGAGGCCTCCCACTCCTTCGGGATGCGGTGACGCGGATGCGGCGGTTCTCGGCGCGGCCCACATACACCCGGGCGAAAGCGCCGCTGAAGCCGATTGCGCATCGCGCTTAGCGCCAGAAGGGCGAAGGAGTTTGCGCCAGTGAACATATCAACAATATCAACGCCCACAACTGCTTCAAGGATTGGGTGCGCAGACTGCAACGGCGGTCGCCACTCACTTTCTGCCGAGCAGCTGTGAGCTGCTGCCGGTTTCACGGACACCCAGTAAATTTGGTTTTGTGAGGCTGAAGGAGCGTTATGGGTCGGCGTCATTTCACGCGAGAATTCAAGATCGAGGCTGTGAGGCTGGTTCGGGATCGGGGCGTATCGATCGCCCAGGCAGCTCGGGATCTGGACGTGCATGAGAACGTCCTTCGTAAGAGGGCGAAGGATTTTTCCTCCGATCTGACCCAGGCGTTTCCGGGCCACGGGACGATGAAGCCTGAGCAGGGCGAGATTGGGCGCCTGAGGCGCGAAGTCCGGAAGCTGCAAGCCGAGCGCGACATCAAAAAGAAATGCCGCGGCCTACTTCGCCAAGAATCACAAATGATGTTTTCCGTCATCGCGAAGCATCGGGGGATATGGCCGGTGGCGTTGATCTGCGAGGCGCTCGGTGTCTCGCGCAGCGGGTTCTATGCCTGGCTGACGCGGAGCCCAAGCGATTGATCCCGGCGCGATGAGGCGTTGACGGCAGAGGTTCGCCGAAGCCTTCTCGATAGCAACAGGATTTACGGCGCGCGGCGGGTCTGGCGTGACGTTCTGGCAGCCGGGCTCGATTGTGGCCTGCACGCGATCGAACGGCTTATGCAGGTCACCGCCATGAAGGCAAGGCAGAGACGGCGCTGGCTGCCGGTCGATGCTGGCGAGCGACCGATCTCAGCGCTGGCGGGGAACGTGCCCGACCGGCAGTACAACGTGTCGGCGCCGAACCGCAGTTGGGCCGCCGACATCACGTATATCTGGACGGCTAAAGGTTGGCTCTACTTCGCCGTCGTACTCAACCTCTTCTCGCGCCGGATCGTCGGCTGGGCAATGAGGTCTGCAATGACAGCCGATCTCGTCATTGGCGCTCTGACGATGGCTCTGTGGCGGCGTGGCAAGCCGCATGAACTGCTGCATCACTCCGATCGCAGCCGCCAATATACGAGCGAGAAATGCCCACGACTGATGGCTAAATACGGTGTCGTGTGCCGCCTGTCGCGTTCCGGCAATGCTTGGGACAGCCGCGATGGAAAGCTTCTTCTCGTCGCTCAAAACCGAACGCACGGCGGGCAAGACCTACTGGACGAGTGATCAGGCGCGGGCCGATGTGTTCGACTATGTCGAGTGGTTCTACAATCCACGCCGACGGCATTCGACGCTGGGCTACGGCAGCCCAATCGACTTCGAGGCGAAGATGCGATTAGCTTAAGTTATGTCCAAGGAACCGAGGGCAGCTCACGACCGTCATAAGGATATGAGGTGGGAGGTGACGCGGAACCTGGTTCACCGTTACCAAACATTGTGTTGACCACTTTGCAACGTCTGCCCACTATGCTGCGAATTAGGAACCGAGATGCGGCTGCTGCGACGATTATTGGCGCTTTTACTGGTGTTTGGCCTTGCGGCGACGCCGGTTGCCGCCCGTCTTGTCGCCAAATCACAGCCGTATGCCGCCACACAAATGGTTAAGACCGTCGCCATGCCGGACTGCCACGGCATGAAAATGCCGGCGCCGGAGACAAAGCAGTCTGGTCATAAGAATTGCCCCGGTTGCGACAAGGACAAGCCCTGTGCGGCCAACGCCTGCGAACTCCAGTGCTACAAGATCGTCGCTGCTCTGTCTGATTTCGGGCAGGAGGCGACACGGCCAGTGCAGCTATTCGCGACAGCGCGGCCGGCTGCGACTGCGCCTTTCGTTCTAGCGCCCCCACCGCCGCCTCCCCGAGCCTGAGATCTTTGCTGATGCGCGCGTGAGCTGGGCCCCGTTCAGCTCAGTCGCGCACATCGCAGTTGCGCCCGTCGTGGGGCATGAAAAGTCTCAATCGAGGAAGGTCCATTTCATGACGACGCGATCACACGTGCGCGCGGCCCTGGCAGGGCTAGCGTTGCTCTCCGCTACGCCAACCGGCTACGCCAGCGCTAAAGACTTCGAGTTCCAGCCGGTCACGATTGACGTCAAGAACGGCGAAGGAGCGGAGCTTTCCGTCCGCCTCATCGACAAGCGTACGGGCAAGCTCGTGGCCAACGCTGTCATTTTCCGCACGCGTTTGGACATGTCGCCTGACGGCATGGACGAGATGGAGGCCAAGCATGGCGCGACGCCCGCGACCGAGCCGGGCGTCTATAGCTTCAAGGCTGATCTGACGATGGCCGGTGGTTGGGCCCTGAAGCTGCAAGCCAAGGTTCCGGGCGAAGCCGAGACCATCGAAGGCAGCGTCATTTTTCAGGCCAAGGATTAGGGGCGCACCATGTACAAGACGCTTTGGATTGGCGCCGCCGCAACTGCGCTTTTAATCAGCGCCGCTGGCGGATTCTGGTTTGGCGCAAGACCGTCGTCGATGGTCGAGACGCCGAGCGCTCAAGCGCCGATCGGCGATATGGCGGCGGCCCCGAAAGCCGCGCGCAAGATTTTGTACTGGGAGCATCCCGACGGCGTCACCGACTTTTCACCTGAGCCCAAGACGACGGCGGACGGACAAGCCTATGTCGCCGTCTTTAACGACGAAGAAAAAGGCATCGGCGACGCACCCGAGATCGCCGACGGTCCGGTGCGGCCTCAAGGCGAACGCAAGATCAAATTCTATCGCAACCCCATGGGTCTGCCCGACACCTCGCCAGAACCTAAAAAGGATTGGATGGGGATGGACTACATTCCTGTCTACGAGGGCGAAGACGGCGGCGCCGACCATACGGTCAAAGTCAGCCTCGACAAGGTGCAGCGCTCCGGCGTGCGCAGCGAAGAAGTGCGCATGACATCGCTGTCGCGACCCTTCCGCGTTCCGGGCGTCGCCAAGCCCGATGAGCGGACGCTGCGCGTCGTGTCACTCCGAGCGGATGCCTTCATTGAGAAGGTCTATGTCAATGAGAGCGGGAAGCATGTCAAAGCCGGCGAACCGCTTTTTCAAGTCTACAGCCCGCAGTTCCTGCGGGCGCTGATCGAAGCCAAGACCGGCGCCCTGCCCGGGGTCGTCGAGTCAGAGCAGAAGCTAAAGGTTCTTGAGATACCGCAGAGCGTTATCGACGACGCGCGCAAGTCAAAGCGGGTCGTCGCCACTTTCGACTATCCCGCTCCTTCGTCCGGCGTGGTCATGGAGAAAATGGTCGTTGAAGGCATGATGATGAAGATGGGCGAGCCGCTCTACAAGCTCGTCGACCTCAGTAGCATCTGGGTCATCGCGGACGTCCCTGAGCAGGAGATGGGCCGGTTGAAAATCGGCAATCCGGTGGACATCAGTTTTCGCGCTCTGCCTGGCGAGAAATTCACGGGGAACGTCACGTTTGTTCTCCACGAACTCGACCCGATTACGCGCACCGGGCACGTCCGCATCGAGGTCAAGAACCCGGACCATCGCATCAAGCACGAGATGTACGCCGAGGTCGTGATCGACAGCGGCGCCGACGATGGACCAAAACTCACCGTGCCGACATCGGCCGTGATTGACAGCGGCAGCCGGCAGGTCGTGCTGGTCGAACGCGGCGAAGGCCGCTTCGAGCCGAGACCCGTCAAACTCGGCGTGCGCGGCGACGGCGTCGTCGAAATCATGGCCGGTCTCAAGGTTGGAGAGAAGGTCGTCGTCTCGGCCAACTTCCTGATCGACGCTGAAAGCAATCTGAAGGCGGCGCTTGCGAGCTTTACCGCCGACGGCCCGAAAGCCGCGGACGCGCCGCCCGCGCCTGTCATGCCAACGGAGTCGGGTCCATGATCGCCCGCCTCATCCGCTGGTCGGCGACCAACCTCGTGCTGATCCTGATCGGCGTCGCCTTGACGATCGCCGCGGGCGTCTACGCCGTCCGCAACGTGCCGCTCGACGCGATCCCCGATCTCTCGGATACGCAGGTCATCATCTACACTGAGGTCTCAGGCCAGGCGCCGCAGGTCATCGAAGATCAGGTGACGTTTCCGCTTTCGACCGCGATGCTCTCCGTGCCGAAGTCGCGCGTCGTGCGTGGGTTTTCGTTCTTCGGCGCGTCTTTCGTCTACGTGATTTTCGAGGATGGGACCGACCTCTACTGGGCGCGATCGCGCGTGCTCGAATATCTCTCCGCCGCGACGCGCAACCTTCCAGCTGGCGTCACGCCGACGCTCGGCCCCGACGCGACAGGCGTCGGCTGGATCTATCAGTATGCCGTGATTGCCGCCAACCGCACGCTCGCCGAACTGCGTTCGACGCAGGATTGGCAGGTGCGCTTCGGCGTCGCCAAGGCCGAAGGCATCGCGGAAGTCGCCAGCGTCGGCGGGTTCGTGCGCCAGTATTCCGTGATCGTCGATCCTCTGCGCCTCAAATCGCTCGACATCCCGTTGATGAAGGTGCGCGACGCCATTCGCGAGTCCAACATGGACGTCGGCGGCCGCGTGGTCGAATTATCCGAGTCGGAATTCATGGTGCGCGGGCGGGGCTATCTGCGCAACTCTGGCGACATCGAGAACATCGTTCTCAAGATGCACGGCGGCGCGCCGGTGCTGGTGCGCGACGTGGCGCGGGTCGAGTTGGCGCCCGACGAGCGGCGCGGCATCACCGAACTCAACGGCGAAGGCGAAGTCGTCTCCGGCATCGCCGTTCAGCGTTACGGCCAGAACGCGTTGTCGGTCATCGACAACGTCAAAGCCAGCCTCTCCGAAATCAAGGGCAGCCTGCCCGACGGCACGGAGATTGTGCCCGTCTACGATCGCTCCGAATTGATCCTGCGCGCGATTGCAACCTTGAAGTCGACACTGCTCGAAGAAAGCCTCATCGTCGCCCTCGTATGCATGATTTTCTTGCTGCACGTCCGCAGCGCTTTCGTCGCGATCGTCACGCTGCCGCTCGGCATCCTCATCGCCTACATCTGTATGCATGCCCTCGGTCTCTCGTCGAACATCATGAGCCTCGGCGGGATCGCCATCGCCATCGGCGCGATGGTCGACGCGGCGATTGTCATGATCGAGAACGCGCACAAGCATCTGGAGCGCGCGCCGCCTGAAAAACCGCGAACCGAGGTGCTGATCGAAGCGGCGAGCGAGGTCGGCCCGGCGCTGTTCTTTTCGCTTCTTATCATAACCGTTTCGTTCCTGCCTATCTTCGCGCTCGAAGCGCAGGAGGGGCGACTGTTTCACCCGCTCGCCTACACCAAGAGCTTCGCGATGGCGGCGTCGGCCTTACTCGCCATCACCGTCGTGCCGGCGCTGATGGTGATTTTTGTGCGCGGGCGCATTGTGCCGGAGCACAAGAACCCCGTGAACCGGTTCCTGATCTGGATTTACCGACCGATCATCAGGGGTGTTCTGAAAGCGAAAGCGCTTGTCATCACGTTGGCGATAGCCGTGCTGGCGGCCAGCGTCTGGCCGGCGACCAAGCTCGGCTCTGAATTCATGCCGACGCTGAACGAGGGTACGCTGTTCTACATGCCGACCACGCTGCCGGGGCTCTCCATCACCAAGGCGGCAGAGCTGTTGCAGACGCAGAACAAGATCATCAAGTCGTTCCCCGAAGTCGCATCAGTTTGGGGCAAAGCCGGTCGCGCCCGCACTGCCACCGACCCGGCACCGACGGAAATGTTCGAGACCGTCATCAATCTGAAGCCGGAAGTCGAGTGGCGCGCCGGCATGACGGTCGACAAGCTGATCAATGACCTGGACAAGTCGTTACAGTTTCCCGGCGTCTCGAACGCCTGGACCATGCCGATCAAGGCCCGCATCGACATGCTCGCCACCGGCATCCGCACTCCCGTCGGCGTGAAGGTTATCGGCCGAGATCTTAACGTGATCGAGGGTCTCGCGCGCGAGATCGAGGCCGCAATAAAAACGGTGCCGGGCACGTCGAGCGCCTTCGCCGAGCGCATCATCGGCGGCAACTACCTTGACATCGAACCGGACCGCACGGCTCTGGCGCGCTACGGTCTAATGGTCGGAGATGTGCAAAACGTCATCGCGTCTGCCATTGGGGCCGAGACCATCACGACGACGGTCGAAGGCCGCGAGCGTTACGGCGTCAACCTGCGCTATCCGCGCGACGTGCGTTCTGATCCAGACGCCATCACGCGCGAAGTTCTGATTGCTTTGCCGGCAGGCGGATCGATCCCGCTCGGCGAGGTGGCGAAGGTCAAGCTCACGCAAGGGCCCGCCTCGATCCGCACCGAGAACGCGCAACTCGCCGCCTACATCTTCGTCGACGCCCGCGACCGCGATCTTGGCAGTTATGTCGCCGACGCCCGCAAGGCGGTCGCCGGTAGCGTCAAGTTCCCGACGGGATACTACGCCGTCTGGAGCGGTCAGTTCGAATACTACGAGCGCGCCAAACAGCGCCTGTCGATCGTCGTTCCACTGACGCTCGTCATCATCATGCTGCTGCTGTATCTCAACTTCCGCCGCATCACCGAAACTCTGATCGTGATGCTGTCGCTGCCGTTCGCGCTCGTCGGAGGGCTGTGGCTGATGTGGTGGCTCGGCTTCAATCTTTCGGTGGCGGTCGCGGTCGGGTTCATCGCGCTCGCAGGAGTCGCGGCTGAGACCGGCGTCATCATGCTGCTCTATCTCGACCACGCGCTTGAATCCCGACGAAATCTCGCGGCGCGCCAGGGCCGCGAATTGACGCACGACGATATTCACGCCGCAATCATGGAAGGCGCCGTCGAGCGCGTGCGCCCGAAGATGATGACGGTCGTCGCCATCATGGCCGGACTGCTGCCGATCCTTTGGAGCCACGGAACCGGATCGGAAGTCATGCAGCGCATTGCCGTTCCGATGGTGGGCGGCATGATCTCATCGGCAATTCTGACGCTGATCGTCATTCCGGCCATCTATGCGGTGGTGAAAGGGCTTGATCTCAAACACATAGCAGGCGCCGCCGTGCCCGCGTAGATCGCGCGGCTGTCGGCTCATAGCCCGACGTGGGTATGCGGCGCTCGATAGCTTCCGACCGACGCCGACGTTCAAGCTGACAAGGTCCCTCAGATGGTCATGAAATTCTGCCAATTGAGGTTGATCGGTCACGGCACCAGCGCGAAAGTTGCTCGAACAGACATGCAAGGGTGAAATCGAGGTTGAGCCCGCCGGGTCATGGTCGAGCCTTGCAAATTAATTAACCCGCGCGGTTCGTCAGCGCTGTCCTGCAGGCGTCGAAAGCGCTTTTCGCCGGTTCCGGCAGTGGTCTCGGAAAGATGACAGGGACGCGCGAATGCGGCAGCGGCCCGTCAAATATCAAGGAGATCTCAACTTCGCCGGTTGCCATCTCGACAAACAAAATCCGGCTGGCTTCGACATCGAGCACTCCGCGGCTCTCCAAGAAGCCTTTGATGTTCGGCTTGCCCGCCTTGAAATTTCCCAAAGTGAAGAAGCTTTTGGTCTTGAACCAGATGTCGCGCATCGACGGCGACACTGACGTCGGTGAAAACGTCTTGATCGAGAAAACATAACCACCTGGCGCCGGCGCGCCGACCATTTCAACGCGCAACGTCATATCTGGAAACGCGTAGTCCGCCCGCAGACCGCAGCCGGCTTCGACGTCGCCCGTACCGAACGTGATGTGTTCAATAGTGTCGGGCGTCGCCAGCCTGAGCTGCGCGCCGCAAGGCGCAACACCAGCCAGCAAAATAGCGCTCGCGAATCCAAGCCGCGCAGCCAGACGATTCATGATTATCCTTGCCAGGCGCCTGCTCGGTGTTTCAAGAACTCGCTACGCTCTAATTCTTCGGCCGGTTCGCCGGTGGAATGGAGATCGGGAAATCCTCCCGCGCGACACTCATAAAAAGAACGGCCGCCATGGCGACATGGCGGCCGTCGGAGTAATGGCTCCCCGGGAATAGGAACCAGTTAGAACTTATACTTGAAGCCGGTCCAGATCGTGCGGCCCAGGCCGGGCTTTATGCCGTCTTCCCGGTCGGAGATGTAGAGCTCGTCGAGCAGGTTGTCGCCGGAGACGAACACGCTCGCGCCGGTGTTTCCGATGTCCATATTGAAGCGGGCCGACAGCAGCCAGACTGACGGAACTTCACCGTCCTCGCCTGCCTCTTCGATCTCGCACTCGCCGCCTTCGCATTCCACTTCGCCGCCGAAACCAAATCCCGTGTTGCCTTCGTCGGTAAAGAAGGCGCCGCGATAGGTCCACGTCACGCTTGCGTCCCAACGCCAGCCGGTCTTCTTCTCGACGCCTAGGGTCAGAGCTGCGACGTGGAGCGGGCTCTCGGGAATGCGGTTGCCGTCAAACACTGTTGTTTCGAACGTGCCGGGATTATCCTCGTCTTCTTCCGTAATGCTCAGGTCCTTAAAGACGCCGCGCGAGTAAGTGTAGTTCGCCGAAGTGAAGAAGTTCCACGGGCCTCCGGTAAACGGCTGTGAATTCAGACGGCCATAGAGTTCCACACCGCTGACTTCGACCTCATCGGCGATGCCGAACGAACGGTCGCCAGAAACGTTACTGAATGAGGCGCCATACTGATAGTCTTCGATCAACTGGTAGTAGCCGACAGCCTCGAACTCAAAGCCGCGAAACGCTGAACTGCGCAGTCCGAGATTGAAGTTGTCGCCGATCTCCTCTTTGCCCGGGAAATCTTCGTTCCGCAGCACTTGGGTCGTCAGGCCGCGGTGGTAGCCGCCGAAGATGGCTGTGCGGTAGAGACCGGTGTAGGCGAAGCCGACGCCGGGAAGCGCAGCGAAGTTCGTGAAGCTTTCGGTCTCAGGATCGGGGTTCTGAATAATCCCATCAACCGATAAGCAACCGGCGTCTTGACCATTCGCCGCGCAATCAAGGTCGTCGGCGCCGCCCGCTTCGCTTTCTTCGCGGGCGACGACGCGATTTCTGCGGCCGACATCGTACCATTCGAAGCGAATGCCCGGCACGACGTTGAAGTTGCTCGCCACCTTTACGTTGGTTTGCAGGAAAGCAGACACTGTGTTGGCGTCCAGCTCGCGATCGAAAATCGTTGTGCCTTGCTCGTCGCCGTTGTTCAGGACTTCCTGTTCGTCGCCGATGAAGTTGCGATTGGTCATGTCCTGGTATTCATACCGGATACCGGCTTGGATATCCTGGCTGAAACCAAGCAGGCTGCGGTTCGCCCATTCGCCGCGGATCTCGGCGCCGATGTGACGGAAAGTGCGCAGGCGTCCGAACATCGTGTTCTCGCCAAAGTAGACTGTTTCCTCAAGTTCGGGTGTGGATGGATCGCCATCAATGCCGTCGAAGATCGCCTCCGCGCCGCCGGCCGATCCATCAGGCTCGGACTCGTAAGAATTCAGCTGGTAACGGTCGCGGCGGTGGTGTTGGGCATAGACTCTCGACGTGATTGTTGTGTCGTTGTCGAGATAAGCGTTATGCACGATCTGACCGCGCCAGATCTCGCCGTTGTAGTTATTGAGACCGGCGGCAGGCGCAAAGCAGCTCTTGCAATGCTTGAGTAGTTTGAACTGGCTCTCAGCAAATCCGGCGACCTGCTCAGCGATATCTTCGGCTTCGTCCGGGTCACCGGTCGGAAGCTCCGCTTCACCGAGGAAGTTCTGCTCATCGTAGGAGTCGCGCTGGCGAGCGTACATGGACGACACGACCAGATCGGAGTCGACACCCTTCCATCCGACGGCGCCATAGAAGTCGTGGAAGCGAAGCTGTTCGGTGTCCCACAAACCTTGCACGTTAGCGCCGGTATAAGAGGCAACTACGCCAACATTATCGGCGTGCTGGCGCGTATGTGCGTGCCAACGGTAGGAAAGATCGGTCCGACTGCGCTTCGACGTCGTGTCGCCATCCTCCTCGGCCTCGCAGTTTACATTACCCGGATCGCATTCGATTTCGATCTCGTCGTTGTAAGATCCGCGCTCCGTGCGCGTGAAACCAATCGCTCCGCTGATGACCGATTCAGCCGGTCCGAACGGCGAGAGGTTGCGCGCATTGATAACGCCGAAGTTATTGTTTGGACCGTGAGTGATTATGGTGCCGCGAATCACTTCGATGTCTTCGAAGCGCTCGATCGGACCCCAGTAGTGGACCGAGGGATCGAGCCACAGGGCGAGGTTGTTCGCGTGACCGTCTTCCATGACCAGTATCTTGCGCGAGCGGCGGGGCGGAGAGCCACGCACGCCGATGCCGCCGTGATGGGCTGCAGCGTCGTCCGTGATCAGAACCACGCCGGGAACCCGGGTCAGCGCCTCATTGATATTGGACGGTTTGTTCTGCTCCAATGTGTCGGAGGTCAGCCTCGTCGCCGCGGCGGCAAACCCAGAGAGATTGTCGGGCACAAGTTGGGTCGGATTGACGGGCGTCTGCGCGGACTGGCGCGCGCGCTCCGCGGCGCCTGTCGCCGCCGGGGAGCCATAGGGCGAATTCTCGAGAATATCCGTTGGATCGGCCTCGACCGGTTCGACCGGCTCAATGAATTCGGGTTGCGGTTTCGGCTTGGGCTTGGCCTGCGCGGCGGCCGGTTTCGGCTTGGCCTGTGCCGCCGCCGGGGCCGGCGGTTGCTGTTGCTGGATGACCTCGACGTCCGGCAACTGCGGCTGCTCAGCTGATGGGGTTTGACCAGTTTGCTGCGCCGATGCGTAATCGGTCATAATCGCCAGCACGAAAAGTGCAGGAATCGCGCGCTTCATTGATGTTGCTTCCCCCGACCGGCAGTGTGAACGGGCCGTTTTCCGCGGTTCGCCAGGAAACGATGTCCCGCGACTGCCTTGGAAAGTGCTTCGAGGTTCCCAGCCTCGCAGCACCCGTTCCGCTTTCGGTCGAAAATGAGGCGTGGGCAGCGCGGGCGTAAATTCGCAAGATTTCTACAGTGAATAGGAATTCTTCCCGAATGCGCGAAGATTTGGCCAATTTGATTGCTGATGGGCCACACCTTCGACTGAAATGGCGCTGCGGATAAACGGGCGGCAGTGAAAATCCGAAAGCGAGCTACACCGCGTGGTCATGCGTCACTTTGCTGGCTGCTCGACGATACTGGAACAACCGCCCTGAGTTCGGTGCCTGCGCTACTCATTGCAGAGATCGAAAAACTGCCGCCTAGCGCGCCGACGCGTTCGCGCAGCCCTTTCAGTCCGAAACCCGATTGCGTTTCGTCCGGCAGCCCGACGCCGTTGTCGCGCACAATGACGTGGATCATCCCAGCGTCCGAGTGTTCCGGATCGGCGCCAGCCAACCGGCAAACATGCAGCTCAATTTTCTTCGCGCCGGCATGACGGAAGGCGTTGGTCAACCCTTCCTGAGCGACACGATAGACAGTGAGCGCGACGGTACGCTCGATATTGTCGAGTTGGCCCGAAATCTCCAATTCCACCGCGCAGTCCGGCTGCTGATTGCGCCACATCGAAACGATTGCGGCCAGCGCACGCGATAGTCCGAGTTCATCGAGACCAATCGGACTAAGTTGCTGCAGTACGCGCCGGTTTGTCTTCTGCAAAGATTCAATCTGTTGCTGCACATCGCGAGCAAGCGTCACCGCCTTGTTGACGTCCGTCGGCGGCTGGTAGAGGGAGCGGATCAGCGCAGCGCCGGTGGCGCGGATTGAGAAGAGATGCGGCCCAAGTTCGTCGTGGAGTTCTCGCGCCACATCCAATCGTTCGTCGTCTTGCGCGCGGATGATCGCCGTCGACAGTTGGCGGTTTTCGTCGCGTGTGCGTCTCAGCGCCGCCGCAAGTGTGTTGAGTTGCAGTCCTATTTTTGCGATTTCGGGTGGTCCAGATTGAGAGACTGAAATGTTGTAGTCGCCTTCTTCGAGAACATGCAGCGCGCGACCCAGATCATGCACCGGCGCTAGTGAGCGATTGATGAGAATAGTCGTCAGAACAAAGGCGCTAGCGGCGAAGACCAGCGCATAGGCCGAAACTCGGCCAATCGTCTCCCAGACTTCGCCCATCTCGTCGCTGGCGCGCGCCTTGATGATGATCACATCCTGCGTTTGTCCGCCGACCACCACAGGCACTTCGACGATGGGCGCCTCGGGCGGCTCCATGAAGCCGAAGCCCGCGGACTCGTGGTCATCGTCCTGGGCGACCGACGGGCCCGGCGCTTTGCTGACGAGCGTGATGTTGACGTGACGGAGCTTCTGCAAACTGGCGACCAGCGCCGCGACCCGAAAATGCACGTCCGGCGCACCCTCCAGCGAGCCGAGCGATGAGCGCAGCAGAGTCTCGGTGACAAGCATGCTGCTGACCACCTCGTTCTGCACGCGATGACGCGCGTCGAGCAGAAGAGCTGTGACTATCGCCGCTATCGTGGAGATCAACAGTGCGCCAAGCGCAAGGATGAGACGCATCCGGATCGACATTCGAAGCCTCAAGAGAACGGGAATTATTCCCGAGCGATGGCAATGTTTTGCATTCGCTCGAGTGAAAGTAATAACATAACATCTCGCCAGTTTACTCCTGGAGCGAAAACTTGAACCTTCTGGTCATCGAAGATCACCCCATCGTCGTCTCGGGGTGCCGCGCGCTGTTCGTAGATGTCGGTGGCGTCGATATGGTTCAGGCGGCGACAATCGAGGAAGGGCGCAAACTCTATGCAGCCAACAAACCGGACGTGGTTGTTATCGACATCAATCTTCCAGATGGCTCCGGCCTCGATCTGGCGCGCGAGATTCTCAGTCTCGACACCAATGCCAAGATCGTCATTTTCACCATGAGCGATGCGCCGGTACTGGCGATTCAAGCCTTGGAAATCGGCGCACGCGGTTACGTCAGCAAGAACGGAGACCCGACGAACCTGCGCGACGCGGTGTACGCGGTCGCGCGCGGCGAGCGCTGGCTGCCGCACGAACTCATGCAGGAGATTGCCTTGATGCGCACCGGCGCAACGGGCCGCACCCCCGTCCTCTCCGATCGACAGGTGCAAATCCTTCGCTCGCTGGCCCGCGGCAAAAACATGTCAGAAATCGCACATGAGATCGACGTCTGCTACAAGACCGTCGCGTCGAATTGCGCTGAGATGCGTAGCAAACTCAACGCGCGAACGTCGTCTGAAATGGTACGAATAGCCGTGCAGCTGCGCATCGTTTGACGAAGCGCAGAGATATTTTCCCACGACGATTTCCGGACTTATCCTTCGCGCGCGCTGAAATAAGAACGCGCCGCTTCAACAGTATGTGATTGGGAACCGACGCTACTTTAGTCGGGCGCTTGTCCCATGGCTCCCTCCACCTCCGCTCCATAGCGTGCCGACATCCTGAAGCGCGTCTTCGCGCCGGCGTGAATCGCGAGAGCGCATCAACCGGCTTGCCAGAGCGCCAATCGGGAAGCCGGTCAAAGTCGCGACTTATTCTTCAAAAAATGGCGGACCGGCATGTGGAACCAGAGGAGACCACAGATGAGTTTGAGAAAACTGATGTTCGCGGGCGGCCTCATCGCCGCCGCCGGCTTCGCCGGGCCAGCAGTGGCGAACGATGAAGTCGAGAAACGTGCAGCCGATCACAACTACTGGAGCGTTCCGGGGCAGAATAACAAGTTGCACCGCCACAGCCAGCTGAAAGACATCAACGTCGGCAACGTCGCCAAGCTGAGCTACGCTTGGTCGCAGTCGACCGGCGCGCTGCGCGGTCATGAAGGCCAGCCCGTCGTGGTAGAACACGGCGGCAAGCCGATGATGTTCTTCTCGTCAGGTTGCCCGGAAATGTCGAAGTGCAACATTGTGCAAGCGCTCGACCTCTCTGACCCGGACAGCCCGGTTCAGATCTGGAACTACGTCAAGAAAACCGACCGCGATGAATCGGCCGTGCCGCGCGCCTGCTGCGACACCGTTCACCGTGGCGTCAACTACGTCGACGGCAAGATCGTTTATCACACGCTCGACGGCTTCGTGATCGCGCTCGACGCCTCAACGGGTAAAGAAGTCTGGGTCGTCAAGCATGCTTACCCGGAAAAGGGCGAAACAATCACTGGTCCGGTGCTGATCGCCGAAAACCTCGTAATCGCCGGCTTCGGCGGCGACGAGTTCGCTGCACGCGGCCGTCTGACGGCTTACGATTTGAAGACGGGCAAGGAAGTGTGGAAGTGCCACGCAACCGGCTCGGACAAGGATATCTGCATGTCGGCGGACTCGAACAAGGCCAACCCGCACTTCGGCTCCGCCGGGACGGACATCGGCATCACGTCGTATCCGGGCCGCGAAGGTCAGAAGGAACATCCGGAAGGCGAGTGGAAGATTGGCGGCGGCTCATACTGGGCGTGGGGCAGCTATGACCCCGAACTCAAGATGGTCTTCTGGTCGACGGGCAATCCCGGCCACTGGAGCCCGTCGTATCGCTGCGGTTACACCGGCGCCGACCTGACGCACGAAAAGTGCAACGACGGCAAGTACGACAACAAATTCTCGATGACCACGTTCGCCCGCAAGGTTGACACTGGTGAAGTCGTCTGGGCCTATCAGATGACGCCGTTCGATCAGTGGGACTACGACGGCGTCAACGAAAACATGCTCGTCGATAATCTCGACGTCGATGGCAAGAAGTACAAGGCGCTCGTCCACTTCGACCGCAACGGCTTCGCTTACGTCCACGATCGCACCAATGGCACGCTGTTGCGCGCCAACAAGTTCGTCACCGTGGACTGGGCCGAGAAGGTCGACCTCAAGACGGGTCGTCCGGTCAAGGTGAAAGAGCACTCGCCGTTCGCAGTTGGCGTCAACACGCCGGCCTGCCCGTCGGCGATGGGCGGCAAGGACCAGCAGCCTTGCTCGGTTGATCCGAAGGAGCCGAACAAGTTCTATTGCCCGACGAACAACTGGTGCATGGAGGACGAGCCGCAGGAACGTTCTCACACGCAGCAGGGCACGGTGTACGTGTTCGCCAACGTGTACATGTATCCGGAAAAGCCGGGTATCGCCGGTAAGATCAAGAAGTTCGACGTCGTGACTGGCAAGGCCGACTGGGAAGTTCCTGATCCGTATCCGAACTGGTCGGGCACGATGGTTACCGACGGCGGGTTGATGTTCTACGGTTCGAACAACGGCGACTTCCGCGCAGTTGATCGCTCCAACGGCAAGGTCGTCTGGCAGAAGCGTCTCGGCTCGGGCATCATCGGCAACCCCATGACCTACAAGGTCAAGGGCAAGCAGTACGTGTCGATAATGGCCGGCCTTGGCGGCTGGATCGGCATCCCGGTCACCGCCGGCCTCGACATGGACGACAAGTACGGCGCGATCGGCGCGACGGCGATGGCGAAAGCCACCGGCCTCGACAAGATCCCGCAGGCGGGCATGGTCTACACGTTCCGTCTGCCCGACTAAGCCAACGCTAAACCTAACCATCGCCCGGCGTCGCAAGACGCCGGGCGACTGGCGTTTCCGAGTTCGCGACACGCAAACGTGTCAAAGACTTTTGCCCGATCGGCACCGATGCGTGATCCGGCATGATGTCCGCCCCCATCAGAAACGCGTGCACAAAATCGTCGCGGAAAAAGCGAGATCACCATGAGCGTCAAGACCTGTGTTCTGACCGCAAGCCTGTTTGTCTCAGCGACGTCGGCGTCGTTCGCCAACGAGTTGCGCGCCTACACGAAGGACAAAGCCTTCGACGAATTGACGGCCGCCGAGCATGCGGCCGCCAAGGCTGAAGCGCGCAACCGCAAGCTTCCGTTCGTGCGCGTGTGCGCCGATCCCGGAAACATGCCGCAATCGAACAACAAGTCTGAAGGCTACCAGAACAAGATCATCAAGATTCTGGTCGAGGACATTGGCGGCACGGTCGACTTCTTCTGGCGTCCCTATCACGAGCGAGGGCTGACGCGCGAAACATTCCAGAACGACGAATGCGACCTGCTCCTCGACATGCCCGTCGCATTGCAGTCGCTGCTGACCACGGAGCCGATCTATCGCACGACCTATGTGCTCGCCTATCGCAACGACCGCGGCTATGCGTTCGAGGATCTCGACGACCCCGCGCTTAAAAAACTCAAAGTTGGTGTGTTCCAGCATTCCGGGATTCGCGAGGCGCTCCACCGACGCGGATACAAGGATCTCACGCTGCACGTCATCAGTTACAACTCCGACCTCGTCCCGGAAAACCAGCCCTGGCATCAGGTTCAGGACGTCATCGACGGCAAGATCGACGTCGCAGCAGTCTGGGGTCCCTTCGCCGGCTGGTTGCCAAAAATGAAAAATGCGCCGCTGACCATCCAGCCTGTGAACCTCATGGACGATTCCGTGCCACTAGAATTCGATCTGGCGATCGGCATGAAGCCGAACAATGTCCTACTGAAATATATGCTCGACTGGGCTCTGCAGCGCAAAGCCAAGGAAGTCGAGGCAGTTCTGCGCGACTATGGCGTGCCGCTGGTCAAGTGCAGCAAGTGCACGGTCGAAGGCGACATTCCCGCGCGAGGCTCTATCTATCAACGCCTCCGCAACGTCTCACAGGGTCGCTACCTCGAACAGGCCGAACCGATGAAACTCAACGATCAGGCGACCGCCGATCAAATTGTATCCAAAGAGCGGATGGAGAATTGGCTCAAGGACGGCGCCGACCCGACGCTTGAACTGATCAACGCGGTCAACGCCAACTCGGTCGAGCGCGTCGGGTTTATGCTTGATAAAAAAGCTGACCCGAACGCCCAGGATTCGCAGGGCTATTCAGCTCTGCATCACGCGGCGCGCAATCGCTATTCTCCGCTTGTGGCGCTTCTTGTCGAGCGCGGGGCCGACCCAAACGCGCGCGATACCGATGGCTTTACGCCGTTGCTGCACGCCATCAACCGCAATCACGTGCCGACGATCGAGATGCTGATCAAGAACGGCGCCGATCCGGAACTACCGACGATGCAGGGCATCAGGCCGCTGACCTGGGCCATCGGCGACGGCAAATACTTCGCAGCGAAAGCGCTGGTCGACGGCGGCGCCAACGTTGACAGCGAGTCCGGCAAGGAAAACGTCACGCCGCTGATGACGGTCGCGACACAGATCACGGCGCAGAGCAGCACTGGCCGCGTCACGCAGGGCCCGGCACCGACCGACCTTGCATCGCTGCTGATCGCAAAGGGCGCCAACGTCAATCACCGCTCGAAAGAAGGCGTAACGGCGTTGATGGTCGCCGCCGGCCACAACAACGCGCCCATGATCGGCTTGCTCGCCAACGCCGGCGCCGATCCGACGCTTAAATCCATCGAGGGCGTCACAGCCCTGCAAATCGCCGAACGCGCGCAGAACGAGCACGCCATCGGCGCGCTCAAATTTCTGACGTCTCCGGCCGTGACGCAAACAGCGCCGGCCGACAAGCCCAACCCGGACGCGCCTTTCCAAAATTGAACCTTGCTTCCCGGCGTGGCGTTGCGAGACGTTCCCGCACACTCTGCTTAATTTGGAGATACGCGTTTGATGTTCCGCACGTCGATTTTCTGCGTCGTCGCAGCGCTGTCAATGACCACTTCCGGCGCCGCCGAGGCGACCACAGTGTTCGTCAGCAACGAGAAGGACAACACGATCACCGCACTAGACGGCGACACGCTGCAAGTCATCAAGACGATTCCCGTCGGTCTGCGCCCGCGTGGGATCGTTCTAACTCCCGACTTCAAGGAGTTGATCGTCTGCGTCGGCGACGACAATAGACTCGACGTCGTAGACACCGAGAAACTCGAAGTCGTCCGCACGCTCCCCTCCGGCCCCGATCCCGAACTTCTCGATATTGATCACAATGGCGATCGCGTCTACGTCGCCAACGAGGACGACGGCATGGTCACTGTCCTGCAGGCTAAGGATGGAAAGGTTCTGGCTGAAATTGGCGTCGGCATTGAACCGGAAGGCATGGGCGTCAGCCCGGACAATCGTCTGACTGTCGCGACGTCGGAAGCGACCAGCATGGCGCACATCATCGACAACGCGTCGAACACCGTCCTTGCCAATATCCTTGTCGACACCCGACCCCGGGTCGCCGAATGGACTAAGGACGGAAAGTTTGTCTGGGTCACTTCTGAAATCGGCGGCACGGTTTCGATCATCGATCCGGCGACGTACAAGATCGTCAAGAAGTTTGGCTTCGAGATTCCGGGCGTCGATCCCGATCTCATCCAGCCGATCGGCGTGCAGTTCAGCAATGACGGAAAACTCGGCTTCGTGGCACTGAGTCACGCCAATCGGGTTGCGGTGGTCAACACCGAAACCTACGAGGTCTTGAAGTACATCATCCTCGGCCAGCGCCCCTGGCATCTCGCCATGCATCCGGATGGCAAAAAGCTTTACGTCGCAAATGGTCTGACCAACGACATGACGATTATCGACGTCGCGAGCCTCAAACCCATCAAATCCGTGCCGGTCGGCCGTCTTCCGTGGGGCGTTGCAGTCAAGCCGTGAAAATCGACCAAGATTGAAAAACGGGAAATCATCCCGTTTCTCTCGGTGTCGAAACCCATCACGGTGCGCGCCGCTTCAACGACGCGGATAAATATCCAGGGAGCATCTAATGAAGTTTAAGATTATCGGCGCGACCATGCTTGCCGTAACTGTCGGTGCAGGTGCGGCGTTCGCTGCCGCCGGTCTTTCCGTCCGGCAGGTCCAGAAATTCAAAGGCGTTGATAAAGACGTGTGGTCCAAGATCGGCGCCTTTTGTTCGATCAAGGATTGGCACCCCGCCGTTGCCAAATGCGAGGAAAGCAAAGACGGAGACGTGAGTTTTCGCACGCTGACGTTGAAAGACGGCGGCGTAATCAAAGAGAAGCTCACGGGCTCGACTGAGACGGGGTACACCTATGCGATCGTCGAAAGCCCGTTGCCGGTCAAAGATTACTTCGCATCCTTCTCGGCGAAGCCGGATCGCGATGAGCCCGACACCGTTTTGGTCGTTTGGTCGGCAAGTTTCGCCGCCAAAGGCAAACCGGACAGCGAAGCGCGGACTGTAATTGAAGGCATTTTCAAAGATGGCCTCGCCTCGATCGCCGCGAAGACCGCGGCGAATTTGGCGGCCGCGGACGCCGCGACGCTGCCAACGCGAAAGGCCGGGCTGTGGGAACTAAAAACCGCGATGGACGAAGGCAGAGGGCCTCGCGAGCAGTTACTCAAAATGTGCGTCGGCGCTGAGATGGAGGCAAGCACGGTGCGCGCCAGTCTCACCGAACATCAGCAAAATTGCGATACTTACGATATCAAGTCGGTCGGCGACGAAACGGTGGTCGACGCCAAGTGCCTATTCAACGGTCGTCACGTCGACAGCACTACGGTCATGTCCGGTGACTTCGGGAAAGCTTTCAAAGTCAAGATTGACAGCACAACTTCGGACAAAAAAGACAGCACGGAGCAGACCGTTGTGGTCAAGCGCACGATCATTCAGACCGGAACTTTCGTCAGCGATTCATGCGGAGATCTAAAGCCCGGGGAAGCTTCAGCCCCTGACGGCGAAAAGGTGACGGTACAATAATCACCCCAACAATACCCATGCAATCCGGCCTTTGCTGGTGGCCGTCCGTTTGACGTTGACACGCCGACGGCGCACCTGTTCATTTGTAACGACGCGCAGTCTCGCGCAGCGAGGCAGGCGTGGACCTAGTGCGATTGAACAGGTGCGCCCGACATGCACGGCTTCGGACGGATTGTCCTGATCCTTGCAGCGATCGCTGCGCAGCCAAGCGCTGCCGCAGCGCTCAGTTGGTCGGTCGCAAAAGAGAGCCAAGCCAAAGACCTAATTGCCCGTTTCTTACGTCCAGGCCCCGGACAATTCCCGTCGCGGCCGCCGGCGCTCAGCATCGCCGTCGGCATCGACGGCAAGCTGGCCATGGCGGACGGCTTTGGCGAGGCGGCTACGGGGTCGCCAGCTACCGCGCGCACGGTCTACCGCATCGGATCACTGACCAAGCAGTTCACGGCGGCCGCAATCCTAAAACTGATCGAGGACGGCGCTCGCGCACCGGCTTCCGGCGCGCCGCTCACGCTTGACATGCAAGTGACCGATATACTCGGCGAAGCCGCCCGCTGGACGCAGCCTGACCAAAATCCGATCACGATTCGCAGCTTATTGACGATGACGTCGAACCTGCCAAACTTCACGCGTCGCCCGCCCGCCAATCTCGACCCCTGGGGCGCGATCGCCGCGCCGAAACTCCTGGACGAGGTGCGCCAGTTGGCGCCGTCGGGATGGCCGTCGTCGTTTGAGTACAGCAACACCAACTATTTCTTGCTGAGCGCCATCATCGACGCTGCGCAGCCACGCGACGCAGGCTCGCCACGCGGCTATGACGGCGTCTTGCGGCAGTTGATTTTTGCGGCGGCCGGAATGACGGCGACGGGATTCTACAGCGACGGCTCAGCCGGCGCCGCAATGGCGCAGCCAAACTATCGTCGCAAGCCGGCATTTTCCGAGCCGGACTGGTTGCGCGGCAGCGGCGACATGGTTAGCACGGCGCTCGATCTCTTCGCCTGGAACTCGGGCTTGCTTGCGGGTCGCGTCATTGCTGCCAATTCTGTCGAGCAGATGCTCGCCGAAAGCGCCCGCGTCACGCCAACTGATTATTACGGCATGGGGTGGTTCATCGCGCCGTTCGGCGATTGGACGCTCTACAGCCATACGGGATCGGTGCCGGGCTTCACATGCTTCAACGCGATTTCCCGCGACGCTTCCCGGCAGCACTGGGCGTCCGTCACGCTGCTCACAAATATGGACGGAGTCATGGAACTGGACGGGCTGGCCGACGAGTTGCTGCGTCTCGCCAGGCAGGACTGACGGCGCCGCGCCGTCACTCGCGCGATGTCGCATCGAGCGGCGGCAAGGGCGCAGCCGCCGACATCGGACAGCCGAGCGTCTTGGTCAACGCCGCGACGAGTTCTTCCACGGTCTCGACTGCCACATACAGTCCGTCGGTCTCTTCAGGAAAGCAACGCGTCTCAAAGATGCCGAGACCTCCGGTCCAGCTGAAATCTTTCATGCGATAGCCGATCACGTGGATCGTCAGCTGCTTAGCCGCCGCTTTCAACGCCTTAGCGACGGCGCAGGGCCGGCCGCCGCAGGTCTCTTCGCCATCGGTAAGCAGCACGATCAGGGCGGGGCGCTCGCGATATTTCAATTCCTCGGCGGCGCGCTCCACCGCTTGCGTCAAGGGCGTGCGCCCTGCCGGCGACAAGGCGCTGACGATCACCATGATCCGTTCGCCAGCATTTGAGGTCGGCGGCAGATCGAGATTTATGTTGTCACAACGGTTGTAGGGGCCAGGTCCGTAGGTGATCAACCCGAGCCGGCGATGCGACGCGATGTTCGGCAATGCGAGCTTCAACGCCTTGCGCACCTTATCGATCCGCGTCACGACGCTGCCAATGCCTAGCCGCTCATTGCCTGCCATCGACCCCGATGCATCGAACACCAGCATGGCGTCTTCGTTGCATCTTATCGCTTGCAGCGGATCGTCTGCCCCGGCTGGATAGACGCCGAACACAGCCATGGCGGCCGCGATGAGCATCATTCGGCGCCACGCCGCCGACCGCATCACGATCCAGGATCGTCCGAACGGCCTGCGAATTTCGCGCCTTCGGTATCTTCGCCGCTGACGACGAGCGGCGCGTCTGCGGCTGATGCGAACGTAAAGCGCAGGTTCGGATCCTCAGAAATTGAAATACCGCCCACCATTCGCATTACGAGGCGGTCGCCTTGCTCGATCACCAACTCGCGCACAAATCGCGCTGGCGTGAAGCCGCCGCGTTTTGGATCCATCTGCATGCCGGTGAAATTCGGATGGCGCAGCATCACCATACCTTCCCGCCATGACGGATCTTGGTCCGGCTCGGCCGTCAATTTGACTTTCATGCGCCCAATACTCGCCAGTGCCTCATCCGGATCCTTCGACGGCAGCGCAGAGCATCCACCCGCGCCGGCGATGAACTTCGCCGACATCAGGATTTCGCCGTCGGTCGTCTCGACTATGGCGCGAACCTGCGAAAAGTCGTCGATTCGGATGCGCGTCGCTACGATGCGGTCGGCGATGTCGTCGCCGCCACGGAACACCTCGCCGAAATGAAACGTTGCCGCGATGGGCGCCGGATTTCGATCGATGACCAGAGTCAATGTTTTGGCGCGCTTCGCCGTCGCCGTCGGCATGTGAATTGAGATCGGCACTAGTGCGCCGTCGGCAGCCTGATTTGGTCCATAGATCACAAGCGTTGAAGTCGCAGCGTCGCTGATGGGCTGGGTCCCAAATATTTGATTGCGGATATCATCCCAATCGCCGGCACGCGACGGCGTTGCGCCATGGGCCGCGAACATCGCCGCCAGCAGCATTACTCGGGCCCATATAAATCTCGTCATCAGTTCGTCTCTCATGCGCTCCATCGCGGGCGCTCTATCGCGGGGCGCTGACGTTCGCTAAAGAGCATCCGCCCAGTTATAGCCAAGGCTTGATCCATAATGCGCGCGGTCGATCGAATTCGGAACAACTGTGGAGGAGCGATGAAAATTCGGGCGCTCATCCTCATCATTCCGGGACTATTTCCTGCGGCGGTCAGTGCCGCGGCTGGCGACACGCTGGCGGAAATCAGCAGTTTTCGTGATTGCCCTCCCGCACAAAATTGTCCGGAAATGCTGAATATTCCACCAGCGCCCGATAGCGTCATACTGGGCTCGCCCGTGGATGAGATAGGCCGCGTCGATAACGAGGCGCAGCATCGCGTCCGCTTCAAGGGCTTCGCCATCGCCAAATATGAAACCAGTGTCGGCGAATACTTGGCGTGTGTCGACGCGCGCGCCTGCCCGCCGCCGGAGTGGCTCGATCCGACGAGCTCCCATCACGTGACGCAAGGAACGGGTTTTTATTATCGCAATCTCGGCGCTGCGATCACTGATCCAAACCAACCGATCGTCGGCGTCAGCCATGCCAACGCGACGACCTACGCGGCGTGGCTGGCGCGAAAGACGGGAAGGGCCTATCGGCTGCCCTCGGAGCGCGAATGGGAGTACGCCGCGCGCGCCGGAAACTCGACGCCATACTGGTGGGGCGCCGAGCCGAAGAATGCCGACGGCTCGGCCCGCGCCCATTGCCGCGGATGCGGCAGTTCCGCCGATGGCAAGGCGGCCGCCGGCGTCGCCACTTTTGCGCCGAACCCCTGGGGACTGTTCAATGTCCACGGCAATGTCTGGGAATGGACCGCTGACTACTATTGCGACGACTATGCGCTCGGCCCAGACGACGGTTTAGCGCGCCTCAGCGACGATTGCCCAGTGAAGGACAGCGACGACCTGCGCGTCTTTCGCGGCGGTTCCAGTTTCTACGGTCCGGACAAAATGCGCGCGGCATCGCGGCTCCGGCAGTTCAGCTCTTTCCGCAATTTCAGCGTCGGATTTCGCGTCGCACGATCGCTTGACACCAACCCGGCGCCCTGAAGACCGATCTGGGAAAAAGTCCCAGACAAAAACGGGATACTTGCCCGATCAAATTTGACGTGAGGCGCGCCGCAGTTCATTGCGAGCGTCTAAGCTGCTGTTATAACGTGACATCTTAACAGCTGCGATGCACCGGCCAGATGTCCATCCGCCTGCAATTGCTTGGGACGATCGCGCTCGTGCTTCTGGGCACGCTGATGCTCGGCGCACTGCTGACGTATCGCCATTCGATCAACAAGATCGAAACGGAAATGCGCGCTGCGATCGCCGTTGGGTCGCGCATTGCCCACAATGCGGTCGACGACGCCGAAGAAGTGACCAATCCGCGCCGACGCCTCGAACTGCTCGTCGCCGACTTCGATGGGGATCGCCATCTCAAGGCCTACCTCGTCGAACCCGACGGCGCCGTGCGTATCACTTCCCGGCTAGAGCCGCCCGATGATGTGGCTCCAGTCTGGCTCGTGCGCTTGCTCGACTGGCGCCCGGCGAAAGTGGCGGTCACGTTGCCCAGCGTGTTCGATGGATTTGGCCAGTTTATCCTCGAAACCGACGCCCGCAACGAGATCAGCGAAGTCTGGGACGATGTGCAGTTGTTCCTGACCATCCTCGCTAGTTTCTGCGCCGCCGGACTTCTCGTTACGCTGTTCATCCTTGGGCGCGCACTGCGCCCACTGCGGCGGTTGACGGCGGCGTTCCACCGCATTGGCGCCGGCGACTACGCGCCACGCATGCCGGAAGGCGGGCCACAGGAATTCGTCGACTTGGCGACGGGCTTCAATCAAATGGTCGGTCGCCTCGCCGACATGGAAGGTCGCAACGTGCGACTGATGGGCCAGCTGGAGACGGTGCAAGAGGAAGAACGCGCCGAACTGGCTCGGAATCTGCACGACGAGGTCAGCCCGCTAATATTCTGTGTCGACGTCGATGCGCGCGCTATTCGACAAATGGCTAACGTCGACGGCGACCCGCGCATCGTCGGTCATGCCGAAGCCATTCAGACAGCCGTCGCCAATCTCAAGGACAACGTAAAAACAATTCTCAGCGATTTACGGCCGTCGTCACTCCATGCACTTGGCCTTAGTGACGCCATCGACGATTTGATCGCGTTTTGGGCGACGCGCCGTCCTGACGTTACGTTCAAAGTTTCACTACATCCAGGGAGCTGGGGTGGATTGCTCGACGACGGACTTCTGGCAATCATCCGCGAGAGCATCGCCAACGCACTGAAGCACGGCTGCCCGAAAACAATCGAGATTAGCGTCACAGAGGCGGCCGGGCGGATCGCGTTGCGCGTACGAAATGACGGCGGCGCAATGCTTACGACGAAATCCGATAGCGGCTTTGGCGTGCTCGGAATGACGGAGCGCGCATCTAAACTTGGCGGCGTGCTGCATGTCAGCTCAGTTTCGGAAGGCGACGGCGTCATCGTGACGGCGGACATTCCCGCATCATCGCCGCGGCGCCCAGCGCGGCCAAAACAACAGGAGGCCAGCATCCAATGAAGGTTCTGATCATCGACGATCATGCGGTGCTGCGCGAAGGCGTCAGGCGTCTGATCAGCACTCTGCCCAACGTCGAGATCTTAGAAGCTGCAACAGCGCACGAGGCTCTTACGCAGTTCCGTAAGCACCAGCCGACGGTAACCATCCTGGACGTCAATCTTGGCGGCAGCAGCGGCCTCGAACTATTGCAGCGACTGCGTTCGGAATCCAAATCGGCGCGGATCATCATGTTCACGATGCACTCCGAGCAGACATACGCCTTGCGCGCCATCCGCGCCGGCGCGATGGGATATGTCAGCAAAAGCGCGCCCCTTGACGAGCTTCTCACGGCGGTCAAGCGCGTCGCAGACGGCGAAAAATATCTTGATCGTGAGCTCGCCAGCGAACTCGCGTTTTCGCCGGGTGCATCCGACGATCCGATGTCAAATTTGTCGAATCGCGAGATCGAGATTCTCCGTCTACTCGGCGAAGGCAAGAGTCTCAGCCAGATAGCGAGCACATTCGGCATCGCCTACAAGACAGTGGCCAATTCCTGCAGCCGCCTGAAAACGAAACTCGGCCTTGAGCGCACCACCGACCTCATTCGCGTATCGCTCGAGAGCCGGGCCCGCTAGTGAATTTAAGCAAGTTGCACTCGAGCGCTCGGAACGCCGGCGCAAAGCGTCTTCAGTTATGCTTACCGACGCACCTAGCTTCGCAGTTGCCGCATCACGCGCGCTCACAAGCCAGTGAGGGTGAAGCCCGCGTGGCGAAATAGGGAACTCATCCTGTCGCCTCGATGACCTCCACCCCATAAGCCTGATGAGCTTGCACTTGATGCTGGGCGCTGAGATGACCTTCCTCCATTGGTTTTTTCAGCGGCCAGCATTTTTTTTGCGTCGTGCATAGCGACGCCATCCGAAGCGGTTTATCGCGCATTTTTGCATGCTTTTTTTTCGACAATGCATGGTCGGCTCGGGCTTCGCGCTGCATTTCCCGACATGAATTCAAGAAGCGGTGATCGGGACTATCGCCCAATCACAATGGGAACTCGTCCCGTGGCGCCATCATGCCGCGGGTCACAATGTGCTGGCGGCTTGGCGCCTTCGTAGGGGGCTTCAACGCACACGTCGCGTGTCCGAAAAAGGCCCGCGAAAAAAAGAAAAAGCAACCGTTCCGCGTGCTTGCAAGCGGAGCAGGGGGCATCCGATCTCGTCTTCAAACCGCCCGGCGATCCGCCGGAGATGGAGACCAGAACAAAATGGAGAGGAAGCGCATGAATTTGAAAAGAACATTAGCGCTGTCAGGCGGCCTCGTGGTTGCTTGGATCGGTATGGCAGCCCCCGCGCTTGCCAACGCCGAAGTCAACAAGCGCGCCGCCAACCCCAACGAATGGGGTGCGCCAGGTCGTGACAACGCGCTGACGCGACACAGCCCGCTTGCAGATATCAATACCGGCAACGTCGCCAAGCTGCAGATGATGTGGTCGCAATCGACGGGCGCGTTGCGCGGACACGAAGGCCAGCCGGTTGTCATCGAAGACGTCGGCGGAAAGCCGATGATGTTCTTCGTCTCTGGCTGCCCAGAAATGTCGAAGTGCAACATCGTGCAGGGTCTCGACCTCTCGGACCCCGACAACCCAAAGCAGATCTGGAACTATGTGAAGCAAACCGACCGCGATGAATCTGCTGTGCCGCGCGCCTGCTGCGACACCGTCAATCGCGGTCCCGCCTATGCCGAAGGAAAGGTCTTCTTCGCAACCCTCGACGGCTTCGTGATCGCACTCGACGCGGCGACCGGCAAGGAAGTCTGGGTCGTCAAGCACGCTTGGCCGGATAAGGGCGAGACGATCACCAACGCTCCGCTGATCGCTGAAAACCTCGTCATCGTTGGCTTCGGCGGCGATGAATTCGCAGCCCGTGGCCGCGTCACGGCCTACAACCTGGCGGACGGCAAGGAAGTGTGGAAGTGCCACTCGACTGGCTCCGACAAGGATGTCTGCCTGACCGCTGACACCAACAAAGCCAACCCACACTACGGGACGGCGGGCCAGGATCTCGGCGTCAAGACGCACCTCGGCGAAGACTACAAGATCGGCGGCGGCGCGGCGTGGGGCTGGTTCAGCTACGACAGTGAATTGAAGATGGTCTACTACGCCACCGGCAACCCCGGTCTGTGGAGCCCGTCCTATCGTTGCTCGAAGAAAACGCACGACGAGTGCAACACCGGCGAGTTCGACAACAAGTGGTCGATGACCATTTTCGGACGCAAGGTCGATACCGGCGAAGCCGTTTTCGCCTATCAGATGACCCCGTTCGACCAGTGGGACTATGACGGCGTCAACGAGAACATCCTCGTTGACATGGACGTTGACGGCAAGAAGCGCAAGACGCTCGTCCACTTCGACCGCAACGGTTTCGCCTATGTTCTTGACCGGCAAGATGGCACGCTGCTGCGCGCCAACAAGTACGTGACGACGGACTGGGCCGAGAAGGTCGACATGAAGACTGGCCGTCCTGTTAAGGTCCAAAAGCACTCGCCGTTGGAACTCGGCCGCAACGTCGCGGCCTGCCCGTCGGCGATGGGCGGCAAGGACCAGCAGCCGTGCGCGATCGACCCCAAGGAGCCAAATCTCGCGTACTGCCCGACCAACAACTGGTGCATGGAGCTGGAGCCGCAAGAGCGCAGCCACACGCAGCAGGGCACGGTCTACGTCTTCGCGAACGTCTACATGTTCCCGGAGAAACCAGGCACAACCGGCAAGATCAAGAAGTTCGACGTCTTGACCGGCAAGACCGAGTGGGAAATCCCAGATCAGTATCCGAACTGGGGCGGTACGCTCGTCACCGACGGCGGACTGATGTTCTACGGCTCGCTCGGCGGTGACTTCCGCGCTGTTGACCGCAAGTCCGGCAAGGTCTTGTGGAGCCGTAAACTGGCCTCTGGGTCGATTGCAAACCCGATCACCTACAAGATCAAGGGCAAGCAGTACGTCTCGATCCTGTCCGGCATCGGCGGCTGGATCGGCGTGCCCGTCACGGCCGGCCTCGACCTGAACGACAAGTTCGGAGCGATCGGCGCGACGGCGATGACGAAGGCGGCCAACTTGGACAAGATCCCGCAAGGCGGCACGCTTTTCACTTTCCGCGTCGGCGATTGAGCCGAAGCTGAATTGGCAGACATAGACGGCGCTCGATGGTTCAAAGCATCGGGCGCCGTTTCCTGCATCGCGAGCCCTCCAGCAACTTCGCAATTCGCGTCGCGCTGTTTGCCGGTAGCCGCAGCCACGATGAGTCGAGTTTTGACCAGCTTTCGAAATTCAGCAGCCGCGCTTGCGGCGCTTTCGATCTCGGCATTTTGCCTACACGCGACAGCCCTGCGCGCCGAAGACGCGACCGATCAATTACGCGCCGCTTTCTCGCGCCTTGAAGCGCAGTTGCCGCTCACGGCCGGCGATCACACGGCTTTGAAAAAGGCGGCGCTCGCGCGCACCGTCTCCACGCTGCGCGTCTGCGGCGATCCCGGTAATTTGCCGCTCTCCGATATCAACCGCGCGGGGTTCCAAAACAAAGTCATTGAACTTGTTGCCTCAGAGGTCGGCGCCGACGTCAACTATTTCTGGCGGCCATATCTTATGCGGGGCATCACGCGGCAGACGTTCGATACCAATGACTGCGACATCCTGCTCGATATGCCGGCCCAAGGCTTCGCTGGCGGCATCATCACGACGAACCCCGTCTACAAGACGACCTATGTTCTCGCCTATCGCAGCGACAAGGGCCTCGATTTCAAGAGTCTCGACGATCCGAAACTCAAGGAAGTCAAGATAGGCGTCTTTCAGACGTCGGGCCTGCGCACGGCGCTGACGCGGCGCGGCGTCATTTCGAACGTCTCGCTTCACGTCGTCAGTCACAACTCCGACCTGAAGCCGGAGAACCAACCGTGGCAACAGGTCAAGCAGGTCATAGACGGCAAACTCGATGTCGCCGGCGTCTGGGGTCCGTTCGCCGGCTGGCTAAGGGCGCGCGGCGAGCCGCTCGTCATCCAACCGGTCAATCTGTGGGAAGACGAAATTCCGCAGGAGTTCGAACTCGCTATCGGCCTTCGCAAGGTCGACTGGGTGCTCAAGTACAAGCTTGATCTGGCGCTCGAGGCGCGCAAGGCGGACATCGAAAAAATTCTGCGCGAATTCGGCGTGCCGCTCGTCCAGTGCAGCAAGTGCGTCGTCGCCGGCGATCTGCCGGCTCACGGCATCTACACGAAACCGATCTACACTGCGCCGGAATCTGGCGAGAAGCCGACGGCAGCGATCGCGCCGGATCAGCTCGTCACCCGACAACGCCTCGAGGACTGGCTGAAGGACGGCGCAGACCTCAACCTGGAACTTGCCAACGCCGCGCTCGCCTCCGACATCGATCGCGTCCGCTTCCTGGTCGAGAAGGGCGCGAATGTGAACCAGCGCGACAGCCAGGGCTATGCGGTTCTGCAAAGCGCAGCTCGATACCGCGACGACAAGCTCGTCGCCGAACTCCTGGCGCTCAAGGCGGACGTCAATCTGGCCGACAGCGACGGCATGACGGCGCTGCATCACGCCGTGATGCGCAACCATCCCGAAACGATCAAGGCGCTCGCCGCCGGCAGCGCCAATCTCGATGTTCCGAGCCGCGACGGATTCACGCCACTCGCCATGGCGATCATCGAAGACCAGTACAAGTCGGCATTGGCGCTGATCGAAGCCGGCGCGCAGACCGAGACCGCCGTCGGCCAAGACAAGCTGACGCCGCTCATGCTGACGTCCGGCAAGGAGACGAACCGGCTGACGCTCGGCGCCGGCGTCTCACGTGTCGAAAAGTACGACCCGAAGGACCCAGGCGCGATTGATGTCGCCCGCGCGCTGATCGCCAAAGGCGCCGACGTAAATGCGATCAGCGGATCAGGGCTGTCCGCATTGCTGCTCGCTGCCGCGCACAACAATGCACCAATCGTCGGTCTGTTGGCTGAGGCAGGCGCGGATCGTAATTTCAGAAACCTCGAAGGGAAAACCGCCTCTGACCTCGCGGCGCAGAATGGCAATAATGCCGTCGTCAGCTTGCTGAAGCTGCTTGATCAGGCGGGCAGCAATTGAAAATGGCTGCGCGCGCGGGGACCGCAATCGCAATTCGATATCTATCGCGGCGCGCCGCAACGGCGCTGCGGTCGGGCTTTGGCTTTGTCGTTGCGCAGCAAACAATTGAGCCACTCTACACATCTGGAAGGAACCGCCTCGTGCACATGACGTCCATAGTTCGCGCGCTATCGCTGATGGCCTGTCTTGCAGCTTCTTTCATGCCGTCGATGACGTTCGCCGCTGACGAGCCGCCGAAGACGGATGGCGCAACGCCAGCGGCGGCTCCTGCAGCCGAGATCGCGGCCGCTCCGGCATCCGGCGACAAGATGAAGCCGATCGATCGCGTGAAAGCGACGGAAAAAGGCAAACTCAAAAATCCAATTCCCTTCACTCCGGAGAACATCGCCGAAGGAAAGAAGTTCTACCTTGGCAACAGCTGCAACGGTTGTCACGGCGGCGGCGGAGGCGGCGGCATGTGCCCGCCGTTGACCAACGAAACGTGGGTCTACGGCAGCGATGACGACACTCTGTTTCGTCTGATTACGCTCGGCAGCAAGGACCTCAAGGCGTCTGGCTTCGCGCCGATCGCCAAGGAGACGGTCACCGGTCCGATGCCTCCCTACGCGGAGATCATCGAGGATGAAGAACACCTCTGGAAGATCATCCTCTACGTGCGGTCCGTCTTCGGCGGGCGAGAAGAAAAGAAGAATTGGGCGCACTGAACAGCGGCTGGCGCGTTCGACAGCGCGCCGGTTGCTTGCGTTTGGCCCGCCAACCGATCCAGCAGAGGTTTTAAGCTATTGATTGAAGCGCTCGCCAATCGCCAGAAGGCGCCACTCGCTTTCTGCATCATGTTTGTTGGCGTTGCGTTCGCCGCAATCTCGAAGGCTGAGCAGCCGCCCGCCGCGGCCGTCGATCCTACCGCCGCACCGATCGTCAAAGCTCATTTCGTTTATCTCGGCAAGCACTACCCCGAGCCGGCGCCCTTATCGCTGCTCGACAAGGTTCTGACCGATGAAGGCGTCCAGGGCGCCCGCGTAGCGATCAAAGAAAACAATATGACGGGCCGCCTGATCGGCCATCATCACGATATCTCGGAAGTTGTCCTGCCTGCCGATCGCGAAGTTGTAGAGAAGGCGCGCGAGTTATTCGCCAATGGCGAAAAGCTTATCATCTCTGATCTGGAGCGCGAAGACCTGCTGGCGGTGTCCGACCTGCCAGAGGCCAAGGACGCCATTATTCTCAATGTGCGCGTCAGCGACGACGAACTGCGGCAAGAGCAGTGCCGCGCGAACGTCTTTCACCTTACACCGTCGTGGGCGATGCGCGCCGATGCGCTGGCTCAATACATGAGCTGGAAGAAGTGGCGGCGCTGGCTGCTGGTCAGCGGCCAGGGTCGCAAGGATTTGCAATACGCCGCGGCGGTGCGCCGGTCAGCCGCAAAATTCGGCGCGAAAATCGTGGAAGAGAAAACCTACAAGTTTGACGCCGGATCACGCCGCACCGATAGCGGCCATCAGCAGATCCAGACGCAGATGCCATTGCTGACGCAAACATCGTCCGACTACGATGTTCTGTTCGTGACCGACGCAGAAGAAGCTTTCGGCGATTATCTGCTTTACCGTACCTTCGACCCCAAGCCCGTCATCGGCACGCACGGCCTCGTCGCCGTGGGCTGGCATCGCTCTTTCGAACAGTACGCCGGCACGCAGATGCAGAACCGCTTCGAGCGCGCCGCCAATCGCACAATGACGGAGCGCGACTACTACGCATGGCTTGCCGTTCGCGTATTCGGCGAAGCCGTCCTGCGCACCAACTCCAGCGACGTCGCCACACTGAAGACCTTCATGTTGTCGAAGGAGTTCGCCGTCGCCGGCTTCAAAGGTCAGGGCCTTACCTTCCGCTCGTGGGATCAGCAGATGCGCCAGCCGATTCTACTCTCGGGGCCGCGGGCGCTCGTGTCGATCTCACCGCAGGAAGGTTTTCTGCATCAGCACAATCTGACCGATACGATGGGCTTCGACCGACCTGAATCCAAGTGCCGACTCTCTAGCTAACGCTGAAAACGGAAGTCATCAAACATGCGCTGCATCTGTTTCGCATTGCCGCTCGCCGCCACACTGCTCTCGACCGCTGCTGACGCCGGGACGATCTTCATCAGCAATGAGAAGGACAACACCATAACGGTTGTCGACACGGCGTCGCTGAAGGTCGTCAAAACGATCCCGACGGGCTTACGGCCTCGCGGCATGGTGCTCTCACCTGACTTCAAGGAACTCATCATCTGCGTTGGTGACGACAACCGGCTGGACATCGTTGACACAGAGAAGCTCGAAGTCGTGCGCACTCTAGAATCCGGCCCTGACCCCGAACTGGTCGACATCGATCCCGCAGGCGACCGCATCTACGTCGCCAACGAGGACGACGGCATGGTGACCGTGTTGCAGCGCGGCGATGGAAAGATCCTGGCGGAAATTCCTGTTGGAGTTGAGCCCGAGGGCATGGCTGTCAGCCGCGATAATTCGATTACTGTCGCGACGTCCGAACAAACGAGTATGGCGCACATCATCGACAACAAGACGCTGAAGGTCGTCGCCAACATCCTCGTCGATGTGCGCCCGCGCGTCGCCAGATTCACGAAAGACGACAAGCACGTCTGGGTTACCGCCGAAATCGGCGGCACGGTCGCCGTCATCGACAAAGCGACTTTCAAGGTCGTCAAGAAATTCGGCTTCGATATTCCCGGTATCCGGCCCGAGCTCATTCAGCCGATGGGCGTGCAGTTCTCGAAGGACGGGAAGCTCGCCTTCATCGCGCTCTCGACGGCAAACCGCATCGCTGTCGTCGACGTCGAAACCTACGAGGTCACGAACTACATCCTCGTCGGCCAGCGCCCCTGGCATCTCGCGATCGATGACGCGGGGGAGAAAATCTACACCGTCAATGGCCTCACCAACGATATGACGGTCATCGACGTCGCGACGCAGAAACCGGAAAAATCCATTACCGTCGGTCGACTGCCGTGGGGCGTCGTCATCAAGCCATGAGACGTGGGGCGTTATGTCGGTCGGAACCATCGCATTTCTGTTCAGCATTGCGACGGGCCTCGCGGTCTTCGTAACGGCAGTCGTCTATGAGGCCCGCGCCGGCGGCCGCCTGCAGTTGACCGCCGACGCGCTCGCGATCGGCGTCCCCGACAAGTTCGAAACCGACTTTGCGACGCGCGCCGGCATGGAAACAATTCGCACGCACGTAATCGAAGCTCACACGCTGATCACGCACCGCAGGATGGCGCCGGCCGCAGCCCGGAAATTCGCCGTCGCGCTCAAAATGGAAATTGCGGCCATAGCTCGCGCGCGAGCCGAAAAACTACCACCGCCGGACCCACTTGCGCCGCTGCTCGAGCAAATCGCAGCAGGCGCCGAGGCCGTCTCAGGCGATGCGAATCGAGAACCCATCGACGGCCTTGTCGACATTGTGGGCGCCCTCGAGTCCTACGCGGCGAAGTTCGATCACGCAGGTTGGCGCGAATTGCAGCAACAATAGACCGTGCTCAGAATTGGAGTGCCTATATGCTGGCGTTTATCAAGTCTCACAGCGTGTTCGCTGTCATTGCTGCGGCCTTGCTGACCTCGCCACACGTCATGGCGGGAGAAGCGCCGAAACCGTCTCAGTCCGTCTCTACGACTGAGCCGGCTGAGCCGCCGCATCCGTACATCGAACTTGCGGGCCACAAGGCTGATCTGTGGGGCGCGGCGTTCAGTCCTGACGGAACAAAGATCATTACCGCTTCCAGCGACAAGACCGCCAAAGTATGGGACGCAGAAACTGGAGCGGTGCTGCTCACGCTCGAAGGCCACGACGAAGCTGTTAGAACGGCTGCATTCAGCGCCGACGGCAAGAAAATCGCCACCGCCTGCCGCAACGGCGCCGCGCGCATCTGGGACGCCACGACGGGCAAAGTATTGGCGCCCCTCGCCGGCCACGGCGAGATGATCGAGCAGATCGCCTTCAGCCCCGACGGCAAAGTCGTCGGCACTGCGTCACGCGATGCGACCGCAAAACTTTGGGACACAGAATCAGGTAAGGAAATCGCCACGCTCGCGGGCCACTCCGAGTGGCTCTCCGGCCTCGAATTCAGCCCCGACAGCTCAAAGCTCGTCACGTCGTCCAGCGACAAGACGGCGCGTGTCTGGGACGCCAAGACCGGCGCAGTTCTTTACACGCTTGCCGGGCACGATGGGCTTGTAACCAGCGCCACTTACAATCCCGACGGTAGGGTTATCGCGACCTCGTCCAGCGACAAAAGCGCAAAACTTTGGTCCGCGACCGACGGCGCTCTGCTGCTGACAGTAACAGGTCACGAGCGCGCCACGCTGCGCGTTGCTTTCAGCCCCGATGGCGTGCGCTTCGTCACGACGGCCAGCGATAAAACCGGCAAGGTGTGGGACGCCAAAACAGGCGCCCTCCTTGTGACGCTGCAGGGCGCTCATAAGAGGCTTATCCCGCGCGTGTCGTTCAGCCCGGACGGCAAACTCATCTTGACGGCGTCGCACGACAAGACTGCCGTCGTCTGGGACGCTGCGACGGGCGCACGACTAGCGACGCTCGCAGGACACACTAAGGAAGTCGACGGCGCATCCTTCAGCCCTGACGGAAAGAGCGTTCTGACGGCTTCCTACGACAAGACCGCCAGAATTTGGGACATTTCTGCCATCGCAAAGTAACGGGCCGGCGCCCCAGATCGTCTCACATGGCAACGGGAGATCTTCGGGCCCAATGCGCAGATACTCACTACCAGCCGTTTCACATTTCCGCCGCGTCGCGGCCTCGCTTTGCGCAGCTCTCGGATCGGTTTCAATTTCGACAATGATCCTGTTGGCTTTTGTCGCGGGGCCCAAGGCGCGATCGACCGAGGCCGTCCCGGCTCACGCAACGGCCACTTTCGCCGGCGGTTGTTTTTGGGGCGTGCAGGCGGTGTTCCAGCACGTCCAAGGGGTCACGCAAGTCGTCTCCGGCTACGCCGGCGGCGACGCGAATACGGCGCGATACGAGATCGTTGGCCTTGGTCGCTCCGGCCACGCCGAGGCTGTTGAAGTGACCTACGATCCCGAGGTGATCAGCTTCGATGCGCTGCTCGATATTTTCCTGACCGTCGCTCATGACCCGACTGAGCTCGACGCCCAGGGACCCGACACAGGCAAGCAATACCGATCCGTGATCTTCGCCGCCGATGACGTCCAACGCGCTATGGCCTCAAAGGCGCTCAATACCGCATCGTCGACGCGACCGATCGCAACCGAGATCGCGCCGCTTAACGGCTTCTTCCGCGCCGAGGACTATCATCAGGATTTCGCCCGGCTGAACCCGAAAAATCCTTACATCATCGCGCACGACGCGCCGAAGCTGGCGCGGCTCGTCGCTGAGTTCCCTCAACTGTATCGTGCAACGCCGGTCGAAACGGCGGCGGCTAATTAGCGTCAGTCCTTTCACTTGAGCAGAACAGGGCTGTCAAAGGCGCGATGCCTCGACTCGACCGAGCAAGAGCGGTTGTCGTATTGATCGGTGCGAACAACCTCTGCGCCGTCACAGGTCAGCGCGCGGATCGTGGACCCGGCGCGCGCAATCGACTGCAAGCGGTTGCTGGTTGCGGGAAACGTCAGCGAACCCCTAACGCCGGCCTTGGCTTCACTGGTGCGATTTCCGACCCCGTCGTAGGTCCAGATCTGGCTGCCGTAAGCCCACCCGGCGCTGGCGAGCCGGTTGGCGGAGAGAGTGGGATTCGAACCCACGAGACCCTTGCGAGCCTACACGCGTTCCAGGCGTGCGCCTTCAACCACTCGGCCATCTCTCCGTTACGTTTTGGGAACGCGCGGCACTATACTCAACCCGACTTCTCACGCAACGAACTTTAGCCCTGCATCGAAGACCTTGACGCTGGCCCATCGGGCCGGCATTTGGACATGTTCTCCAAGGCAAAATCGGCGGCGATGTCAATCGACTCCCTCAATCTCGGCGCGAACTTGTCATGATCAGCCGGCGGCTGTTCAAACTCTTTGCCCTTGCAGCGGTCGTCGCTTCGGCGGCGGCGATCTATTTTTGGTGGGTCGACGCCGATGCGGGGCCGTCCTGGCTGCGCCAAGCAGCGATCGCATGCGGCCTCGCCGCGCTTGTCACCGCGCTCATCGGCGTCGACACGCGGCCGCGCATCGTCCTGCGGTTTCTCGCCGCGCTGCTGGCTTTGATTTCCGTGATTGCGATCGCTGCCGACTGGTCGGCGCCTGCTTTGAACGGCATGCAGCCGGCGGCCAAGAGCCTTCTCGATCACCTCAATACCTTCACACCTGCCCTCGTCTCCGCGATGAGAGCTGCCGTCATTCGCGCGATAGGCGATGCGGCCTGGGACCCGGTTCTGACGAGCGTTTTAAATCTCCCGTCGTCCCTGCTTTTTGCGATATTGGCGTTGCTGGCCGGTTTCGCCGGCCGCCCACGGCGCCAGGTTCGGATTTTTATCAACTGACCGCCTGCGTTTTGGCGCAATTCAGCACGGCGGAGAAACGAAAGCGCCGTCTTTGGCGTATACGAGGTCGAAGCCGTTCATCGGCGAAACCCCGTTCCGTGAGTTCCGCATCATGTTCTCTCGACGCAAAATGGAAATGCCCAACGCCGCGCTCGCGCCGAAAGGCCGCGATCACTCCACCCTGCCGCAGGACGCCGAGCATTTCGTTCTGTCGCGACCGCTCCATCCGCCGTATCCGCTCGGAATCGAGACCATCGATTTCGGTCTTGGCTGCTTCTGGGGCGCAGAGCGACTTTTCTGGCAGCTCGGCCGCGGCATCTGGGTGACCGCGGTCGGATACGCCGGCGGCTTCACGCCCAATCCGACGTACGAGGAAGTGTGCTCGGGGCGGACCGGTCATACCGAGATTGTTCGCGTCGCCTTCGATCCCGGACTGCTGCCGATCGAAACGCTTTTGAAGACGTTCTGGGAGGCGCACGATCCCACC
>JBJXHD010000050.1:0-20794 GCA_046160845.1 Hyphomicrobium sp. | reverse complement strand
CTACGAAACGGCCGGTGCGCGCACGGTGGGCGCGAGATACCAAACAACCGCCGTGAGCACGATGGCGCCGCCAGCCAGAACAGTCGCGCCGGGCTGTTCTGCGAAGAACATCCAGACCAGGAGCGGGCCGAGCACGACGTCCAGCATTTGGATAAATCCGGATTCGCCGGCGGTAATGTAGCGGCCGCCGTCAAGCGCTAGAACGTAAGCAAGTCCAGACGTCAATCCACCGTACAAAGCGCAGGCCAGAAGCGCAGTCGGCGATGGAATTCCGGGCTCCATGAAGGGAATGGCAATCAGGCCGCAAGCCCCCGCCGCCAATGCCATGGCGACGTTCAAATCAAGATGGGGATGAACCTTGGTGTGCACGATCTGAGAGGCGAAGGTCGTCGTCATGACGAAGGCCGCAATGATGCCGAAGATATCTTGCGCTGTCGCCGCAGCCCCGGCCATGATGGCAATGCCGATAAAGGCTGCTAGCCCTGCGCTGAGCAGGCGCATAGTCACCCGTTCACCGATCCAGACATAGCTTATGAGTGCTGCGATGAACGGCAGCACCGCATAAACAATCATGACGTTGGCAACTGTCGTCAGGTTCAATGCGAAGACGTAGGCGATCGACGACAGAACCGAGATGGCGACCGCCACTAGGCCCGCAGATCCCATTCCCGTTACGGCTTTTGTCAAATTGGTTCGGTGTTCGTAGGCTGCAAATCCCGCCAGAGTCAGGAAGGCGAACAAGGACCGCCAGCCAATCAGTGTCCAAGATTCAAGATTGGCCATCCTGACGAAGGGGCCGGCCGTGCTCCAAAAAATGGCCGACAAGGTGACAAGCAAAATCCCATAGGTCCGGCTCGCCATTGTGTCCTCAGGTGCTCCAGTCTGTCGAGCAAGGTTCGAACGAGTTAGTTTTAAATGCACCATACGCCCGTGAGGTTCAAACTTCCCACCCGTAGAGCCAGTCGTATGTCGCCATGAGCCGCGCTGGCGGCGCCGCCATCAGCGTTGCGTTGCGCGCAAGCGCCATCGGTCCGCCGAGATGGTAGATGCGGCCGTTGCGGGCGGCGGCGGCGGCGATGCGGTTGGCGCGCGGGCGCCGCGTCAAGGCGTAATTTGATAGCGCGCCGGTGATGTCGTCCGGCTGCTTGGCGATATTGTTCGCCAGAGCGGTCGCGTCTTCCAGAGCAAGAACGGCGCCTTGCGCCAGGAAAGGCAGCACTGGGTGCGCGGCGTCGCCGAGCAGCGCGACGCTTCCCCGCGACCAGCTCTTTAGCGGCGCGGCGCTATAAAGCGACCACTTGCGCCAGCCGTCGCCAGTGGCGAGCAGCGCGCGCAACGTTGGTGCAAAGCGCGCCGCAGCGCCATTTGACAAATCGGGCGTCGACTCTGCGCTCCATTGCGTCACGGCGTCGGCGTCATCGACGATCAGCACCAGCGCGATCTCGCGCCCCGATCGCACGGGATAGTGAACCGCGTGTGCGTCGGGGGCGAGCCAGATGTGCACGTCGTTGGCAGCCAGACCGGCCGGAATGCGCGCGACGGAGACTATGCACCGATAAGCGCTCTTGCCGACCGGCTTAGGCGGCGGGGCATCGCAGACTTCATGGCGAAGTCTCGACCACAGTCCATCGGCAGCGATGAGCGCCGATGCGGGAATGCGATCCCCGTTGGCCGTTTCGGCCTTGATGCCATTCTGCGTTTCCGACCAACCGGTGACTTCGGCCTCGAGGCGCTGTTCGACCAGGGGCTGTTTTTCAACGGCGGCAAGTAACGCGGCATGGAGGTCGGCGCGATGGGCGGTCCAGTAAGGCGCGCCGTGGCGCTTTGCGATCCAGTCGCCGAATGGGAGGCGCGTCAGCTCGGCGCCCGTTAGGCCGTTGCGGACGCTGAGCGCATTCGGAGCCGCAATGGCGTTGCGCAGCAGGTCGCTCACGCCGAGCGCTTGCAGGATTTTCACGCCATTGGGGCCGATCTGGACGCCGGCGCCGTCTTCCGAGAACGCCACGCGACGTTCGCAGATGACGCTGGGTAATCCTCGCTTTGCAAGGGCCAGCGCGGTTGCGAGGCCGCCAATGCCGCCGCCCGCGATCGCAATTGGGCCAGCGGCGAGGCTCATTGCTGGGCCCTACGCAGCGTCCGCGACGAGGCTGCCCGTGGGATCGCTCTCGGCGGCGCCGAGGCGCTGATCGTAGACGTAGAGTGTCGAGCAATAAGGGCAGAGCACCTGACCATCCTGGCCCATGTCGAGATAGACATGCGGGTGGTCGAAAGGATCCCGCGCCCCCATGCACTTGAACTCCTTGACGCCGATGAAGATGCGTTCGGCGCCGCTGTCGTTGGCGAAGTGGGGGATGAACGCGCCTGCCATTTTGAGGACCTGTTCCAGTAACTGCGGCCGGCGCCGCGGACGTTCTGCAGGATACTGTTGAAGTGCGTTCGATGGTAGGGGAGGGGTGCAGGCGCGCCAAGGCGCTATCGACGCAGGGGCATGATGACGGCGACGCAGGCCTTTGATAGCGACGGCGTCGATATCGCGTTCCTCGACGCGGGACCGCACGGAGACCGTCCTCCCGTCCTCCTCATTCATGGCTTTGCCTCGAACCTGGCGACCAACTGGGTTGCGACCGGTTGGGTCGATCTTCTGGTGAAGTCCGGCCGCCGGACCATCGCCTTCGACAATCGCGGTCACGGCGCCAGCGCCAAGTTGTACGAATTGGCCGACTACGGCGCGCCGCTGATGGCGGAAGACGCGCGCCGCCTGCTCGACAGTCTCGGCATCGAACGCGCGCATGTCGTCGGGTATTCAATGGGCTCGCGGATCGCCGCTTTTTTGACGCTCGCGCACCCGTCGCGCGTCGAAAGCGTCGTCTTTGGCGGCCTCGGCATCAACATGGTGCGGGGCATGGCAGGTACAGGGCCGATCGCCCATGCGCTTGAAGCGGCATCGATCGACGACGTGACGAACCCGACGGCGCGGACGTTTCGCGCGTTCGCCGAGCAGACCAAAAGCGATCTCAAGGCTCTGGCCGCTTGCATACGTTCGGCGCGCGCGCCGCTGACTGCCGAGATGGTGGGCGCCATCCGATGTCCGACGCTGATCGCGGTCGGCGAGCGCGACGTGATCGCCGGATCGGGCGAGGCGCTGGCTGACCTCATCCCGAACGCCAGAGCGATCACGCTCGAAGGCCGTGACCACATGAAAGCGGTTGGAGATAAAACCTTCAAGGCGGAAGCGCTGGCGTTCTTCGAGCAGGTCGACGCCACGCGCTGACCAAACGCCGCCGGTTCGTCAAAGCGCAACCGCAAATCGGCCGGAATGGACGCGCAAGATTCCGATCGGGGCTAAGGGGACGCCGCTCAAGTATTAACGCCGCATTAAGCATGCCGAGGGTAGCGTCCCGCCTGATGGTTTTGCGTCGTATCCGCGTTCTGGCCCCTTTCGCCGTCCTGCTGCTGTCGGGACCGGCCTTGCTGTCGGGCTGCGGAACCGTCTCCCCCGATTTCGTTGCGAAGGACGAGCCGTGGCGCGGCGCCGAAGAGCGTGCCTGCATGTCATCGGGCGCGGTTCGGCAAACCGCGTTCCTGCGCGGACGCTCGGCGCTAAACGGGCCAAGCTACTGCGGCGCGGACGCGCCATTCGAGATGGCGGCGGCGCTCGGTGGCCGGGTCGCTATGCGTCCGGCGGCGCTGCTGAGATGTCCAATGATTCCGCAGGTCGATCGCTGGGTCGCTGAAGTCGTTGAGCCGGCGGCGCGGTTTCACTACGGCGCCAGCGTCGCGGAGTTGAAGGTTGCGGCGTCGTACTCGTGCCGGCCGATGAACCACGTCGACGGCGCGCGCTTGTCGGAGCACGGGTACGCCAACGCGCTCGATATTTCCGTGTTCACGCTCTCGACGGGGGAAAACATCACCGTCAAGGGCGGCTGGAGCGGCACGGCGCAAGAACGCGCCTTCCTGCGCGACGTGCACGACGGCGCCTGCGCCCGCTTCACGACGGTGCTCGGCCCCAATTACGACGCCAATCACCGCGACCATTTTCACATGGATCTTGCGCGACACGGCCGCGACGGGCTGATGCGCATCTGCAAATAGCCGGCAAGTAGCGGGTTGGGCGTGCGTTGGCCGCGTGCGGATCGCGACGGTTTCAGCTAGAAGCGCCTCATGAACTGGCGTCAAGACGACGGGCCCGGAAGCCGGCGCGGCTATCATCACGGCAATCTGCGCGAAGCGCTGATCAAGGCCGCGCTCGAACTCATATCCGAAAAGGGTTCGTCGGGCTTCACGATTGCCGAGGCGGCGCGCGCCGCCGGCGTCAGCCCCGCCGCGCCCTATCGCCATTACCGCGATCGCGACGCGCTGATGGCGGACGTGGCGCTGAAAGGCTTCGAAGCGCTTGAGGCGCGATTGCGGGCGGCCTGGGCGGGCGGCGCGCCGAAGCCGTCGAAGGCGCTGGAGAACGTGACGCGGGCTTATCTCGATTTCGCGCGGCGCGAGCCGTCGCAGTTTTCCGCAATGTTTGAATCCGGGTTGTCGCTTCATGCGTTCCCTGAATTGCGCGACGCGGGGGAGCGGGCCTTTGGCGTGGTGCGCGACGCCTGCGAGGCCCTGATCCAGACCATGCCGGCGGCGCAGCGCCCGCCTGTGACCATGATGGCGTTGCATGTCTGGTCGCAAGCGCAAGGGGTCGCGGCCCTGTTCGCGCGCGGCGACGGCGCCCGCCGACCGATCCCGATGAGCGCCGAGGACCTGCTCGCCGCGGCGATGCTAATCTATCTGGATGGGTTGGGGGCCAGAACCAGCGGAGACTAGGCCTTCATTGGCCGATTAATATTTTTGCGAGCCCCTTGCGCCTCGTCTTTGGCCGCCTATTTATGTAAATGTAAAATACATTTACATCAGAACCGAGTGAGGGTTGGCGATGTCTCAGATGGTTGCGACGCTCGACGATTACGGCAAGCCGGCGTGGCTCGCCGCAATGCTTTTGGGCTTCGTTCTGTTCTGGCCGATTGGCCTCGCAGTGTTGGCGTATTTGCTATGGAGCGGACGAATGACGTGTGGATGGCATGGCGGCCGGAGCCGGTGGCAGAGCCGGTTCGCGGACAAGTTCGATCGGGCGCGTTCGCGCGTCGAAGACGAAGTGAAGAGTTTCTCGGGCGGCTTTTCGAGCGGCAATAGCGCGTTCGACGACTACCGCCAGTCGACGCTGAAGCGGCTCGAGGAAGAGGAGCGGCAGTTCCGCGCTTTCCTCGATCGCCTGCGCCAAGCCAAGGATAAATCCGAGTTCGACTCGTTCATGTCGGAGCGGCGCGAGCGTCCGGCGCAGGGCGAAGCTGCACCCTGATCACGCGTTTGGATCGAAGGCGATCTATCGCGATCGCCTTCGATTGTTCCAAAAACGTCGAAACATTTGAGGAGCATCCCTGATGCATTTCCACATGTTCGGACCACCGCCGCCGCACCTGCTGCCGATTATTTTGTCGTCAGCTTTGGCCTTCGCCGGCGGCGCGTACCTGATGACACGGCAGCGATATGCGTCGAAGTTCACGGACTTCGGCGCGAAGGTGCGCGACGGTTTCGCATTGTGGCGGAGCGAGAGTGCTCCGGCGAGCGGCGTGTTCTCGCGCGGAGCTGCGCGCACCGTCAACACTGCGTTCGACAGCTATCGCGCCGAAAGTCTCAGCCAGCTCGAGACGGAAGCGGCCGAGTTCCGCGCCTATCTCGACTCGCTGCGCGGCGCGTCCGATCGCGCCGAGTTCGAGGCCTTCGTCAGCCAGCGAAAGCAGACCGGCGACGCGACCGGAGCTGGGTGAATCTGCCTAAAGACGTTGCAATTGCGTGAGCGCTCGATCCGCAATGACTTGGATCGGGCGCTTCGTGTTGACGTTTTTTAATGAGGCCGGAACTTCCAAGCCGCCGGATGACGTGCTCTAAGGTCGTTGATCCCTGACACAGCCGGATTCGACTCGCATCGTGAGCCCGGCGCAACTGCCGACGGTTTGTCGATGGCCTGGCAAGCACTGAAAAACGCCTTGGGTTTGAGCGCCGGCGGCGGCGTGCGCGGTGCGCTCGATCAATTGCGCGGCAGCTTCGGCTTGGATGCGGCGGGCGGATCCGGCTCGCCGCGCTCGCGCATAGCGTTCACCATCGCCGTCGTGGCTCTGGCGGCTAAGATGAGCAAAGCCGACGGCGTAGCGACCGAGATCGAGGCGCGCGCCTTCGAGCGGCAGTTCTTGGTGCCCGACGAAGAAGTCGGCAACGTACGCCGCCTCTACGCGCTGGCGAGCCAGGATGTGGCCGGATTCGAAGCCTACGCCGCGCAGATCGCGCGGATGCTCACCAACGAGCCTCAACTGAAATTGTCGGTGCTCGAGTGCCTGTTCCACATCGCCAGCGCCGACGGCGTGCTGCATCCGGCTGAAGACTCTTACCTGACGCGGGTCGCGGCGGTTCTCGGCGTTTCCGACAGTGAGCTGTGCTGCATGCGGCGTGCTTTCGTCGCTGATCTCGACAGCCCGTATGAAGTCCTGAACGTCGCGCCCGACGCGACGCTCGACGAGATCAAGGCGCGGTATCGCGAGCTGGTGAAAAATCATCATCCGGACCTTCTAGTGTCCAAGGGCGTGCCGACAGAATTTCTCATAGCCGCCGAGCGCCGGCTCGCGGCCATCACGTCGGCCTATGAGGCGATCCAGACCGAGCGCGGCTTGCGCGAAAGGCGTGCGCTGGAGAAGAGCGTGTGACTTTCACGCCGGACAGCGCATGCGTGACGGATGTGCGCCCCGCGGTCAACGTCGAGCCGCGCCGCGGCTGTTTTGCGCCATCCCTGATCGTTCTGCATTACACGGGCATGTCTTCGGCGGCGAAGGCCATCGATTGGCTGGCGCGTGCCGAAAGTCGCGTGTCGTGCCACTACGTCGTCGATGAACGCGGCGGCGTCACGCAGATGGCGCCGGAAAAGCTGCGCGCCTGGCACGCGGGTGTTTCGAGCTGGCGCGGGGAGACCGACGTCAATTCGCGGTCGATCGGCGTCGAGATCCAGAATCCCGGTCATGAGCATGGCTATCCAGACTTTCACGCGTCGCAAATGCGGGCCGTGATCGCGCTCTGCCGGGATATCATCGGGCGCCATGGCATCGAGCCCGACGGCGTGCTGGCCCATTCCGACGTCGCCCCGGAGCGCAAGATCGATCCCGGCGAAAAGTTCGACTGGGCGGCTATGGCGAAAGCAGGCGTCGGGCATTGGACCAAACCGTCGCCCGTCCACGATGACGACGACGCGCTGGACATCGGCGCTAAATCGCGGCGCGTGGAGCAGGCGCAGGCGCTGCTTGCAGATTATGGCTATGATGCGCCGCGCAGCGGCCTGCTCGACGACAAGACCAGCAAGGTGCTCCGTGCTTTCCAGTTGCATTTCCGGCCCCGCCGCGTTGACGGTCGCCTTGACCGCTCGACGGAACTGACGTTGCAACGGCTTGTCGCGACTCGCGGGCGCCTGGCGGGGGCCTAAACGGCGCTCGGTTAATGCCGCCGCGCCCTGATTGGGCGCGACCAAAAATACTTATCCCCGCCTTCCGGGACTCTGGCATCATTGCTCTCGGGAGCTCGATCGAATGCAAGGTGGATACGTGGCGCGGATAATTGCAGCAGCCATGACGGTCATTCTGGCGGCTTTCGCCGGCGGGATCGCTGCGCGCGCGGATCAACCGCTGGGTCCGGTATCGCAGAAAGCCGAGATTAGCGCCCAGCAGGTGACGACAATCCTATTTCGCGCGGGGCCTGGAGAGCGCCCCAATCTTGCCGGCCGATTTCTCGCCTACCTCGATCTCTCGGACTTGAACTTCAAGGGCGCCTCGCTCGCGCGTGCGGACCTCTATGGGACGGATTTTACCGGGGCGAATCTCTCTGGCGCCGACCTCTCCGGTTCGCGCCTCGACCGCTCCGTGCTCATCCGCGCCAATCTGGCTGGCGCGAACGTCTCGGATGCGACCATTTTGAGGCCGACGATCTATACCGATATGTCGTTCGATCCCGCTGACGCGCCGAAATTTCAGGGCGCCAATCTCAAGCGGATCCAGGTTCAGGCCGATCTTTCCGGCGCCGATTTTCGCGGGGCCGATCTGACGTCGGCGAATTTCTCGCCGCTCGAATGGCGCGCGGGACAAGGGACTTTGTCGACGGCGTATCGAAATATTCTTAAAGGCTGCGATTTCTCGGGCGCGCGCATGCGGCGCGCCGACATGACGAAATCGATCCTATGGTTTGCACGATTCACCGGCGCGGATCTGACCGACGCAAATTTCTCCGGCACGGATCTTTCGCGAGCGGATTTCTCAGGCGCCGATTTGACGAATGTCGACATGAGCGGCGCCGATCTCGACGGCGCGAATTTCTCCGGCGCCATTGCGTTCGAGACGGTGCGGGGACTTGATAGCGCCATCAACCTCGATCGGTCGCGGCGCTAAAGCCCCGCGCCTTTCGCCTCGCATCTGCAATTCAAGGTCCGAAACGTTCGATCGGCGCGTGAATGAGACGCGCGGTAGGACTTTGTTAACTTTCCTTAAAGAGTTTCTGGATAGCCTCGTGTGCAGGGGACTTACGGAGGGACGCCATGAAGGCCACGCTCGTCACGTCACGACTTTCCATTCCATCCTACGTCGTCTTTTTGTTCGTACTTTCCGCAATCGGGTCGACGGAAGCATCTGCCGTCAGCCTGCGGGTGAAGCTGGCCTGCGCAAGGGATTACTTCGCGCACTGCAGCTCGTTCCGGCCGGATACGCCTGAGGTGCGCCGCTGTATGCGCCGAGTCGGCGCGCAGCTGTCGTCGCGATGCATCAATGCGCTCGCGACCGCCGGCGAGGTTTCGCAGGCCGAAGTTCGCCGCCATGCCAATGCGCAGAAGCGCCGCGCCGTCGCTCTGAAAGATTGACCGCGACGCCACGCGCTGCTTGACGACGCCGGCGATCAACCCCTATCTGCTGATCGCCAGCCGGCCGGACGGTCGCTGCCGGACTTTGTTGTGGCGAAAGCGACCCTAAAGGTTGCCGAGCACCTTCCGATCCGGTGGAGGAAAGTCCGGGCTCCATGACGACACGGTGGCGGCTAACGGCCGCCGGGGGCGACCCCAGGGACAGTGCCACAGAAAACAAACCTCCTCTGTCTTCGGACTGAGGGAAGGGTGAAACGGTGCGGTAAGAGCGCACCGCGCCTCTGGCAACAGAGGCGGCACGGCAAACCCCACCTGGAGCAAGATCAAATAGGGACAGGCGTGCGGGACGGTTCGCCGTCGCCGCGAGGCGCGTCATCACGCTTCCTGTCCGGGTTGATTGCACGAGGCGCCTGGTGACAGGCGTCCCAGATGAATGGCCGTCGCGGAGACCTGCTGCAAGGCGGGGCTCCAAACAGAACCCGGCTTACAGGCCGGCTGGCGTTTTCTTTCTTATTACAACGTGCTCGTGCGCTGCGCGCGTGACTGTCACATTCAGTATATAATCGGCGCGTCCACATCGTTCAGCGGATGGTGTGAAACGGGATCGGTGCGATGGATCAAATCGTGGCGCAGTCGCCGGACGCTACGGACCACGCGCGCCAGGACGCCTTCGACACGAGGGTCCGTCATTTCCGTGAAAGTCTTCTGTGGCCGGTCCGGCTGGCGGAGCACGGCGGCGGCGTTCGTGGTCTCGTCGCTAGTCTCTTGAAGCCCGGCTCGCCGTGGAAAATCCATAACGACGAGTTCGACGATCCGGTGGAATTCCGCGAGCGTCACTATCATGAGCTCGTCACGTTTCTTCCTCCCGTGCGCCGCTTCCTCTACGGCGAAGGCGCAGGCGCCGGCGCGACAGGCTCAATCGCCACGGAAGTTCTGAGGCGCACAGACGTAGCGCGCGTGCGCGTGACGCTTGCGGGCGCGACGACCGCCGTGACGCTCGATGTGGCGCACGTCGACCTCTATATTTTCGCGGATGTCGATCTCGCGATGCTCAACCTGGAAGTGACCGCCGACAATGTGCCGCTACGCACGGCGCAGGACGTGATGTACCAGTTTGGCCGGTTGTATCCCTGTAAATGGGCCGACGATGGAGCGCCGGCGGACTGTCCGGCGCGTGTCGAATGGTTGTCGGACGACGGGCGAGTTCTGGCTGTCTCCGACTACGAAGAGCGCGCCAAGTATCTGAAATTCGTTTGCCTCAATCGTACGCCGCTGGTCGCGTCGCATTGGGAATTTCTCATTCGGCCTCTCACGCAATTCGTTTCAGGCGCGCGAGACGATCAGCAATACAAGCTTCTCGAAGGCGACCGTTTGCCGTTGATGGCATTTGTCGGGACGCTGAACTCCAATTCGTTAACCCGCGGAGACTATGTGCGCCTGGCATTCGCCGGCGCATCCGGCGACAGCACGTGCCTGCCTTTTGCAGAGCGGCATCTCGAGCATTTCGAGGCGGATTATTGCTACGACCGCCATGACGAACGGCGCGGCGGAGGGGAGCCCATCACGCTAAGATTCATGTCTTCGGAGACGGCGTTCGTCGTCGCCGGGAGATGGGAGGACGAAGGGTTTGCGTGCCCGGAGCGCGGCTATCTCGGCCAATTCAGGCACCAGCAGTTCCTGCTGTTCATGATCGCGCATTTTCAGAAAGCGGCGCTGTTGATGTTTTCCGACCGGCTTGCCGGCGCCGTCAAAGAACTCGATATCTCCGACCCCAAGGCGATACTGGCCTTTCGCGGCGCGCTGCGTCTCGAACTCGAGCGTTTCCTGAGGTTCACGCACCGCTATTGGTTCTACTCCGTCAGCAGCAACGAACTCGATCGCGAACTGTTCGCATTGTCGCGTCGGCACCTGGGGCTCGACCGCTTATTCGAGGACGTGCGCGCCGAGATCGAGGAGATGAGCCAGTTCCTCGAGACGGAGGCGCTGCGCCGGCAGAACGACAGCATGATGCGCCTAACCGTCGTGACGATCTTCGGGCTGATCTGGACGATCGTGACCGGGTTCCTCGGCATGAACATCTTCGACTACACGGCGCTTTCGCCGCTGCAAAAGACCGGCGCCTTCCTGGTGGTTCTGGCGCCAACCATCGCGTTGATGATGATCGCGGTGCGCTCGTCGCGGCGGCTTTCAGCCTACCTCGACAGGCTGTCCGACGGACTTTCGAACGGCAAGCTGAAGGGCCGTCGACGCACCTGAGCTGCGCGCGCTATCGAAATTGATACCGCTGCAACTTTGATAAAATTGAGATTTCTCATCGAAATGCGGCGCCAACCTCGTTGCGTGTCGGTCGCAACGCGCCTGTTACAATCGTTAACATTCCGTTGACTCCCATAAAATTCCATGTCATCCCATTCTAGCCCGACCGCACCGGGTAGAGTCCCGTGGCAGGGCGCCGGTTTGGAAAGAGGGCCCAAATTGCGCGACCGCCACGGAACTCCGGGCGCTTGTTTGTTGGCGCTTCCGGCTCCACTCCGCGGAGCCTGCCGGAAGCGCGTTGTTCCGGTGCTGGCGGCCGACTCGCGGAACGCGAGTCGCCAGCGCCCGGTAAAGAGTCTTAGGGGGTGCGAGTTTTCGCAGACGGGGGATGGACCGCTTTGTCTCGACATTCACAAACAAGATTGACGCCAAGGGCCGCGTCTCCGTTCCTGCGTCCTTCCGCGCCGTCCTCGAACGCGACGGCTACGCCGGTGGCGTCTACTGCTACCCCTCGCTCGATGCTCCTGCGCTCGATGCGGGGGGCGAAAGACTTGCAAAGAAAATCGATGGGCTTCTCGCTGGCCTGCCGGACTATTCGGACGAGCGCGATGAACTCTCTGTCGCACTCTACGGCGACGTCCAAGTCCTCTCGATCGATGGCGACGGCCGCATTGTCCTTCCTGAAGCGCTTCGCTCACATGCCGGTCTTGACGCCGCAGTCACGTTTGTCGGCCTTGGCGACAAGTTTCAAATGTGGGAACCGGAACGCTTCGAAAAGCGCCGCAGGGATGCCCGCAACAAAGTGCAGACCACACGCAAACTTTTCGGCGCGGGGAGCCGTGTCGCCGGTGACGGCGACGATTCCGGGAGCGCGCGGGAATGACGCAAGGCGGCGCGCCCACTAGCGCTGCGTCGAGCGCTGGAGGCCAAGCGCGTCCTCGCCACATTCCCGTGCTGCTTTCGGAAGTCCTTGAAAGCTTGGCTCCGGCGCAGGGCGAGCTTTTCGTCGATGGGACGTTCGGCGCGGGCGGCTATACGCGGGCCATTCTCGATTCTGCCGACTGCCGGGTCATCGCCCTCGACCGCGACGCGACCGCGATCGACGCGGCGGCCGAATTAAAGGCGACTTACGGGGCGCGCCTGACGCTAATCGAATCGCAATTTTCGAACTTGGATGAAGACGCCGGCGAGCGCGCCGATGGCGTAGTGCTCGACATCGGCGTGTCATCTATGCAGCTCGACGAAGCCGAGCGCGGATTTTCGTTCATGCAAGACGGACCGCTCGACATGCGCATGAGCCGCACGGGCCTTAGCGCGGCGGATTTCATCAATCACGCCGAGGAAGAGACGATCGCCAACGTGATCTATACGTTTGGCGAGGAGCGCAAGTCGCGGGCGATTGCGCGGGCCATCGTGAAATTTCGATCTGAGAGGAAATTCGAGCGCACGCTGGAGCTTGCCGACGTCGTGGGCCGCGTGTTCCACGGCCGGAAGGTCGACGGGCGTCATCCCGCGACGCGAACATTTCAAGCGCTCAGAATCCACGTCAACGACGAACTCGGCGAACTGGCGCAGGCGCTCGCCGCTGCCGAGCGCATCCTGAAGCCGGGTGGCCGGCTCGTCGTCGTGACGTTCCACAGTCTCGAGGACGGAATCGTCAAAAGATTCTTGGCGGCGCGATCCGGCAAGGAAGCTCGTGCTTCCCGGCACATGCCGGAACAATCGATAAAATCTGCGCCACCGAGTTTTCGAATTGTTAACTCGCGCCCGTTAACACCTTCTAAAGGTGAATTGGATCTGAACCCGCGCGCCCGTTCGGCACGTCTCAGGTCTGCAATCCGCACGGACGCGCTGCCGTGGCCGCTGGATTTCGAAACCCTCGAGGTCCCTCGACCGAAACCGTGATGCGCCGCTTGGCCGATGACGGGAGTTCGAAAATGCGCCTGTTGAACGTCACGGCCCTATGTTTCGCCATCGCCAGTGCGGCGCTGCTTTACAGCCTGAATTATGAAACTCGGCGGCTTGAAGCCGAGGTTCAGGCGCAGGAACGCGCCGCGCAAAAGGCGCGCAGCGACATCGCGGTGCTGAAGGCAGAACGCAGCCACCTGACGCGACCCGAACGAATTGATCCACTGGCTCGGCATTTAGGACTTGGACCGCCGAAGGCGGATCAGTTCGCCGTGCCTGCCGAGGTCTCAGCTTTGGCTGACGATCGCAATGTCGCGACCGGGGATTGACGTGAAAGCGTTGTCGCACATAGCGACGTCGAATGTAGGACAGGTGGTCCGCAATCGCGCGTCGCGGCAGAAGGCGGCGCATGCCGGACTGATCGCCAGTGCAATGTTCGCATTCGGCGCCGTCGCCGCGCAATTGATCATGCTCGGCTCGACTGCGCGGCCGGTGATCGCACTTTCCGTCGCAGAGCCGGTGGCGATGAACTTCAGCCGTCCCGACATCATCGACCGCAACGGTCGCCTGCTGGCGACCGATCTCGAGGCGCCGTCGCTTTACGCCGATCCCATGCTGCTGATCGACCGCGACGAGGTCGTCGAGAAAATTGCGACCGTTCTGCCCGACATCGACCAGGTCGGCCTGCGCAGCGCGCTCGCTGACAAAGAGCGCCGCTTTGTATGGATCCGCCGAGGCCTGGCGCCGGCTGTTGCGCAACGGCTCCACGATCTCGGTTTGCCGGGGCTGCAATTCCGCAACGAATTGCGTCGGGCTTATCCGGCCGGCGCACTGGCGGGGCATGTGCTCGGTCACGTCAACGTCGACAACAAAGGCATGGCCGGCGTCGAAAAATACATCGATGACGTCGTCGGCGTCGACGCCGTGCATGCAGCGACGTTGTCGACGAAGGCGCCCGTGAGACTCGCGCTCGATCTCGGCGTGCAATACGCGCTGGAAGATGAGCTCTCCGGCGCCATGAGCAGCTATCAGACCATCGGTGCGGCGGGGCTGGTGTTTGACGTGAAGACGGGGGAAGTGCTGGCCAGCGCATCGCTGCCGCGCGTCGATCCGAGCAAGCCGCAGGCAAATCCGGATGCGCGCACGCTGGACAAGATTTCGGGCGGCGCCTTCGAACTCGGGTCCGTGTTTAAAATCATCAGCGTCGCGATGGCGCTCGATGAAGGGATTGCGAAACCCGGCACGATGCTCGACGTCAGTCAGCCGCTCCAGGCCGGCCCCTTCAAGATTGAAGACATTCACAGCTCGGGACGACCACTATCGGTGACGGAGGTCTTCACCCATTCCTCTAATGTCGGCGCCGGCATGCTGGCCTTGAAGGCCGGCCCGGAGCGCATGAAGGCGTTCTTTGACAAACTCGGCCTTTTGGACGCGATGCGAACTGAGGCCGGCGCGGTCAGCGCGCCGCAGAAACCGCGCGCCTGGGACCGCGCAGAGGTTATCACGATGGCCTATGGGCACGGCCTTGCCGTCGCGCCGCTCCAATTCGCCGCGGCTGCGGCGGCCATTCTCAATGGCGGCGTGTGGCGTTCGCCGACGTTCATCAAAGCCGGGACGGCTCATGGCGCGAAGCCGAAGCCGCTGGTGGCCGGGGAAACTGCACGACAGATGGCCCGGCTGTTCCGGCTCAACGTGACCGACGCCGACGGAACAGGCAGCAAAGCGGAAGCGGCTGGATACCGTGTCGGCGGCAAAACGGGCACGGCCGATTTGGCCGATGGTGGCGGGTATCGGAATGAGGCGGTGCTGTCGTCGTTCCTGGGCGCGTTCCCGATGGACGCGCCGCGCTACCTGACCTTCGTTCTGCTGTTTGAACCGAAGGCGTCGGCGGAAACCGGGGGCAAGCGCACCGCGTCGGCCAACGCCGCGCCTGTCACGGGGCGGTTGATTTCGCGGATTGCTCCTTTGCTCGACGTCGCGCCACAAACCATCGCAGCCACGCAATAAGCCTGCAGACCTGCGCGTCGTTTGACGGGTGGGGCAACTCAACTTATCAAGCGCATGAGCGGCCTGCGCTATAGTGCCGGCCCGACTTCTTCTACATCGACGGGGCGCCATGCGCTTGAGCGACGTTCTTCCTCCTGATGCTCCACTGGTCCGCGGATCGGGAGACGTCGAGGTGGTCGGTATCACCGCCGCAAGTACGGCAGTAAGTCCTGGAATGATCTTTGCGGGGCTGCCAGGAAGCAAGGTTGACGGCTCCGCGTATGCGCCGGACGCCATCGCGCGCGGCGCCGCGGCGATCCTCGTCACGTGTGGAAAGGGCGTCACGGCGCCGGATGGCGTGGCGCTCATAGAAGTCGACAATCCACGACGCGCGCTGGCTATGATTGCCGCACGTTTTGCGGGCCTTCAGCCCGCTGTCGCCGTCGCGGTGACAGGCACAAGCGGTAAAACCTCGGTCGCGGATTTCACGCGGCAAATTTTCTCCAAGCTGGGACGAAACGCGGCGTCGGTCGGCACCATCGGTGTGATCAAGCCCAGTGGCGCCGTCTATGGATCATTGACAACGCCGGATCCGGTGACGCTGCACGCCATGCTGGCGGAGCTTGCAGCCGAAGGCGTCACCCACCTAGCGTTCGAAGCGTCGTCGCACGGACTCGATCAGCACCGGCTTGATGGCGTGAATCTCACTGCGGCGGCGTTCACGAACCTCGGCCGCGACCACATGGACTATCATCCCTCGATTGAGTCTTATCTTGAGGCCAAGCTGCGGCTCTTCACGGAGCTTCTAGTTCCAGGTCAGACGGCCGTCGTCAATTGCGACGGCGCGTATGCGGATCGTGTGATCGCTGCTGCCAAGAGCCGCGATCTCAAAATATTGACGATCGGCGCCAACGGGGAATCGTTGAAGCGCGTGAAGCTGTCGCGCGACGGCTTCCAGCAGGTGCTCGATATCCGCGCGGGGCTAAGCGACTACACCGTGCGATTGCCGTTGGTCGGCGCCTATCAGGCGGAGAACGCGCTCGTTGCGGCGGGGCTCGCTATTGCGGCGGGTGAAGATGTCGAAGCCGCGCTCGTCGCGCTCGAAAGCCTCAAGGGCGTGCCTGGACGTCTCGAAATCGTTGGCGAAGCGAACGGAGGGCTTGCCATCGTCGACTATGCACACAAACCCGAAGCCTTGGCTGCGGCGCTGGATGCCTGCCGCCCGTTCGCGACGGGCCGTCTGATTTCGGTGTTCGGCTGCGGCGGCGACCGCGACCGCGGCAAACGGCCGATCATGGGCGCCATCTCCGTCGCCAAAGCCGACATCACCATCATCACCGACGACAATCCGCGCTCCGAACGGCCGGGGGCGATCCGCGCGGAAATCATGGCCGGCGCGAAGGGCGCACGGGAAATTGGGGATCGCGCTGAGGCGATCGCGACGGCCGTTGCGATGCTGGAACCGGGAGACGTCGCGCTCGTGGCCGGAAAAGGCCATGAAACCGGCCAGATCGTTGTCGATCGCGTGATCCCGTTTTCCGATCATGATCAAATCGCCTGCGCGCTCCAAAGCCGTTCAACCCGATGACTGTTCCGCTCTGGACCTGGACCGAACTCGTCGCCGCAGCGCGCGGCCGCGCCGACGGCGCAGCAGACGGCGGCGTCTCCGGCGTGTCGATCGACACGCGCACACTGCAACCGGGCGATCTGTTTGTCGCTTTGAAGGATCAGCGGGACGGACACGAGTTCGTCACCGCGGCGTTCAAGTCTGGAGCCGCGGCGGCACTTGTTTCAGATGACTACGCGCGCCAACCTGGAGACGGCGCTCTCCTGCGCACAGGCGATCCGCTAGCGGCACTCGAGAACATTGGACGGGCGTCGCGCGCGCGCCTTGCGCCCGATGCGCGCGTCATCGCCGTTACGGGCAGCGCCGGCAAAACGGGCACGAAGGAGATGCTGCGCGCGTGCCTCTCGTTGGTCGGGGGAACGCATGCGTCCGAGAAGTCCTACAACAACCACTGGGGCGTGCCGTTGACGCTGGCGCGGATGAACAATGGCGTCCGGTACGCCGTTTTTGAAGTCGGCATGAACCATGCTGGGGAAATTCGCCCGCTCGCCAAAATGGTCCGCCCGCAGGCGGCGATCATCACCACCGTCGAAGCCGTGCACCTGGAATACTTTCCGAACGTCGAGGCGATCGCGGACGCCAAGGGCGAGATTTTCGAAGGGCTCGCGCCGGGCGGCGTCGCGATCATCAAGTCCACCAACCCGCAAACGTCACGATTGGTTGAGATTGCGCGTCGATGCGGCGCGCGTCCCGTCACGTTCGGTCTTGATGCGAACGCGGATGTCTCCGCCGAAGACTTTGAGCTGCTCCATGATCGCACGCGCATGACGGCGAAGTTCGGCGGGCGTCGCTTGCCGATAGCGCTTGCGATGCCCGGGCGGCACATTGCCGAGAACGCCCTGGCGGTCATCGCGGCGCTCGACGCGGTCGGCGCGGATATTGAAGCGGCGGTCGCGGTTTTGGCGACGCTAGGGCCGCCGCCAGGACGCGGACAACGCTTGCTGGTCGCCATCGGCGGCGGAACCGCACTGCTGATCGATGAGAGCTACAACGCCAATCCGGCCTCGATGCGCGCTGCACTAACCACTCTCGACACCACGCCGCGCGAGGAATTTGCAAGGCGGATCGCGGTGCTAGGCGATATGCTCGAATTGGGTCCGGACGCCGCGGCGCTCCATCGCAGTCTAGAGGGCGCCGTGCTTGCCGCCGGGGTCGATCTGATATTCGCCTGTGGGCCATACATGAAAGGCCTTTATGACGCCTTACCAGAGCGTATGAGGGGACGGTATGCGCCGACAGCGGCGGGTCTTGGCCCCGAACTCGAGTCGGCGCTGAAGCCCGGCGACGTCATCATGATCAAAGGTTCGAACGGCACGAAACTCGGGCCCCTGGTCGAAAATCTGAAATCGAGACTTGCGGAACGTTCCAGGGGTCGATGACGCCGGGTCGCTCCGGCGAACGAAGGATACGACGACGGCATGCTTTACGAACTCGTGGCGTTCAGCGATCAGATCAGCGCGCTGAACGTGTTCCGCTACATCACATTCCGCACCGGCGGCGCCATCTTCACTGCGCTACTGTTCGTGATGATGTTCGGTCCGGCGATCATCGATCTATTGCGTGTCAAACAGGGCAGGGGCCAGCCGATCCGCGACGACGGTCCGCAGACGCACCACTTGAAGCGCGGCACGCCGACCATGGGCGGGCTGATGATATTGACTGGCGTCACGGTTGCGACGCTACTATGGGGTCAGTTGTCTAACGCCTACGTCTGGGTGGTGTTGTTCGTGATGTTGTCGTACGGCGCCATCGGTTTCTATGACGATTTCCTCAAAGTCACGAAGCGGACTTCCTACGGATTCTCCGGGCGCACGCGGATGCTGCTCGAAGTGATTGTCGCGGCGATCGCCGGTTACGCCATCATGAAGCTCGGGTCCAATGAGCTTGGAACCGCGTTGACGTTTCCGTTCTTCAAGAACCTGCTCCTCGATCTCGGCCCTTTCTTCGTGTTGTTCGCCGTGTTGGTCATCAGCGGCGCAGGCAATGCGGTCAACTTCACCGATGGCCTCGACGGTCTCGCCATCGTTCCGGTCATGATCGCTGCGGCGACTTTCGGCGTCATCGCCTATCTCGTCGGCAGTGAGAAGTTCGCCGACTATCTGCAGATCCACAATGTGAAGGGCACGGCCGAGCTTGCAGTCATCTGCGGCGCGCTGATCGGGGCCGGCCTCGGCTTCCTGTGGTTCAACGCGCCGCCCGCCATGATCTTCATGGGAGATACCGGATCGCTGGCGCTCGGCGGTGGGCTCGGCGCCATTGCCGTCGCTATCAAGCACGAAATCGTGCTCGCAATCGTCGGCGGCCTTTTCGTACTAGAGACGCTATCGGTCATCATCCAGGTCGTCTCATTCAAGATGACCGGCAAGCGCGTCTTCCGCATGGCCCCGTTACACCACCACTACGAGCAGAAGGGCTGGAAGGAATCGACCATCGTGATCCGGTTCTGGATCATCTCGGTTATCCTGGCGCTGATCGGCCTTGCGACGCTGAAACTGCGCTAGGACGAAGCCAAATGCCGCGTTCTGCGTTAGATTTTCGCCGATGATTCGCGCGCGCACCTTTCAAGGCGAAACCGTTGCGGTGTTCGGGCTCGGAGCCTCGGGCGCGGCTGCAGTCTCTTCGCTGCTGGCCGGCGGGGCGACCGTCGCGGCCTGGGACGACAGCGAGGCCGGCCGCGCGTCAGCTGAGATCGCAGGTTTACCGCTGGTCGAGCTCTCGCGCGCCGACTGGTCGCAATTCTCATCACTGGTGCTGGCCCCCGGTGTGCCGCTGACGCATCCCGCGCCGCACTGGACCGTGAGCCGGGCGCAGGAGGCGGGCGTCGAGATCATCGGCGACATCGAGATTTTTGCGCGCGAGCGAGCGCGGCATGCGTCGGACGCGCCTTTCATAGCCATCACCGGAACCAACGGCAAATCGACGACAACGGCGCTGGTTTCCCACATTCTCAAATGTGCTGGCAAAGACGTGCAAATGGGCGGCAACATCGGCCGCGCGGTGCTGACGCTCGAACCGCCCGCGTCTGACCGGTTTCATGTCATTGAAATGAGTTCGTTCCAGATCGAACTTACGCCGACGCTCAAGCCTACAATTGGCGTGATGCTGAACGTCACGCCCGATCATCTGGACCGACACGGTACGCTCGAGACCTATGCTGCCGTCAAGGAGCGCCTCGTCGCCGGCGCCGATGTTGCCTGCCTTGGCATCGACGACGATCTGTCGCTCGATATGCTGAAGCGCAAGTCGGCTCGCGGCCTCGCAGTGGCTTTCAGCGCGCGTCACCCCATCGCGCTTGGCTACTGTATGTTGGAGAGCGAGTTGGTTTGCGCTAGTCGAAAGGGGCTGGCGGTGAAGCTCGGGAGCCTTGAAGGGATCGCTACTCTGCGCGGCGCGCACAATGCTCAGAATGCCTTGGCCGCCGTCGCCGCGGTTCGCGAGTGTCTTTTACGGATTGGCGCGTCGTCCGACATTGACTGGCAAGGTGCGCTTCGCTCGTTTCCCGGCCTGCCGCATCGCATGGAAGAAGTTGGCCGGCTGGGTCGTACAATCTTCATCAACGACAGCAAGGCGACGAACGCCGACTCGGCCGAGAAGGCTCTGTTGTCGTTTCCGCGCGACGTCTACTGGATCCTTGGCGGAAGGGCGAAGGACGGCGGCATCGACATGTTGATCCCGTATCTTGGCGGCGTCACCAAGGCTTATCTGATCGGCGAAGCCAGCGATGCATTTGCTAGGACACTCGATCAGCTCGTTGCGTTCGAACGCTCGGTGACGCTCGGAAATGCAGTCGCCGCAGCGGCGCGCGATGCGGCGGCAGGCAGTGGCGAACAGCCGGTTGTGCTGCTGTCGCCGGCCTGCGCCAGCTACGACCAGTTCAAGAATTTCGAGGTGCGCGGCGACGTGTTCCGAGAGCTCGTAGCGAAGCTTCCCGACATCGAAATGAGGTCGCGCCCATGAAGCTCAGCCGCGCCGACGGCAGCCGATTTGCCTCGTGGTCGTTCACCATTGATCACGCGCTGTTGTTGGCGTTTACAGCGCTGATCGTGCTCGGCGTCGTGCTTTCGCTCGCAGCATCGCCGGCCGTCGCAATC
>JBJXHD010000049.1:0-12385 GCA_046160845.1 Hyphomicrobium sp. | reverse complement strand
TTCCGCAACTCGCGGCATTGACGGGTAAGGTCGCCGATCTCGAAACCAGCCTCTCAACGCAGTTGACCGAGTTGCGCAAAAGCGTCGCCCAAGACGTCGATGGCCGCATCCTCGCCGCGACCGAAGCAAGCGAAGCGGCCAAGTCCGGCGCCCAGCGCATCGACCGCGACGTCGCCGGCGTGAAGGGCGACGCGATCCGCGTCGAAGAGCGCCTGCTCGCCATGAAAACGGAGGTCGATCGAACGGCAGCGGCTGTCAAACTTGCGCAAGAGGAAGCCGCCGCGATCAAAACCGAACTTGGCGCCGTCATGGCCACGGCTGCAAAGTCCACCGATATCGCAGCCGCCCTTGCCCCGACAAACGACCGCGTGGCGGCGCTCGATGCCGCCCTGAAGTCCGTCGCCAAATCGGAAGCAGACCGCCAAGCCAGCTCGGAGCGCATTGTGCTATCGCTCGAACTGCAGCAACTGAAGCGCGCGCTCGACAGCGGACGCCCCTATGAAAGCGAACTTTCGGCCGTCGCTAAATCGGCCGACAACAAGCTCGATCTTGCCGCACTCGACCAGTTCAAGGCGACCGGCGTGCCGCCGATCGCCGAGCTTTCAAAAGAATTCCGCCCGGTCGCCTTCGCAGCCATCGATGCTGTGGCCGCGCCGGTCGATGGCTCAGTCGTCGACAAGTTGATCGCGGGCGCCAAATCCGTCGTGCGAATCCGAAAGGTCAATCATACTCCGGACGACAAGAGCGCCGAGGCCATCGTCGGTCGGATGGAGTTGGCGCTGAACGAGTCGCGCCTCGCCGACGTTCTGAGCGAAGCCCAAAATCTGCCGCCCGAGTCGCGAGACGCGGCGCGGCCGTTCCTGGACAAGGTCGCCGCGCGCGTCGCCGTCGCGGATGCGCTCACGTCTCTCGAAAAGCAGATAAAGTCGTCACTTGGCGCGGCGTCAACGCCCGCCGAAACCCAATAACGCTAGGTCAAGGGTTCCGCGTCATGGTGCGTCTTGTCGTTTATCTTCTGGCCATCGCCGCCTTCGCCGGCGGCCTCTCTTGGCTGGCCGACCGCCCAGGCACGCTGAACATCGCCTGGCAGGGCTACGACATAGAGACGACTGTTTTCCGGGCAACCATAATGATCGCCTTGGCGATGGCGGCGGCGACGCTCCTGTGGTCGGTGCTCCGAGCGATCTGGAACAGCCCTTCGATCATTGGCGAACGCTTCATCACGCAAAGAAAGAAAAAAGGCCTCGATTCGCTGTCCAGCGGATTGATCGCCATCGGGGCAGGCGACGCAGCGCAAGCCACGCGCCACGCGCTCGCCGCCCGCAAGTCACTTCCCTACGAACCGCTGACGCATTTGCTCCGTGCCCAGGCCGCCGAACTTTCCGGTGACCGGGCGACGGCGCGACGAATCTATGAATCGATGCTTGCCTCATCCGAGACCGAACAGCTTGGTCTTCGCGGCCTGTTCCTCGAAGCCGAACGCGAAGGGGCGGGCGAGGCGGCCCGTCAATTTGCGGCGCGCGCGCTAAGGTCCAATCCAAAACTCGGCTGGTCCGCCAGCGCCCTCTTTGAGTCCCACTGCAAGGACAAGAACTGGGCCGGCGCCCTTGAAGCGCTCAATCACGCCAAGCGCAACGGTCACATTGAAATATCCATCGCCGATCGACGGCGCGCTGTTTTGCTGACCGCGCAAGCCCTTGCTTCCGAGGATGACGCCGCCGACTCTGCCCTGACATTGGCGATGGAAGCCCATGCGCTCGCACCCGACCTCGCGCCGGCCGCGGCGGTCGCCGGACGAATTTTTGCGTCGCGCGGTCAGACTAGCAAAGCCGCCAAGGTTCTCCAGAAGACGTGGACCAAATCTCCCCATCCCGATCTCGCCTCCGCCTATGCCTATGCGCGCATCGGTGACAGTGCGCGCGATCGCCTCGATCGCGTGCGCCAACTCGCCGCCCTCAATCCGCATTCTATCGAAAGCCCAATTGCTGTGGCGAATACGGCGATCGAAGCCCGTCTCTTTAACGAAGCGCGCTCCGCTTTGGAGCCACTACTCGAAAATCGCCTGACACAGCGAGTCGCCATGTTGATGGCGCGTATTGAAGCCGGCGAGACAGGCGAGAAAGGCCGCGTGCGCGAATGGCTCGCTCGCGCCGCCAGCGTTGCGCGTGACCCCGTGTGGATGGCGGACGGCGTCATTTCAGACCGATGGGAGCCGATTTCGCCCGTTACCGGCAAGATCGACGCCTATCAGTGGCGCGTCCCAGTTGACGACCGTGACCAAGCCCGCGCCGAAATCATTGCAAGCCGAATCGAAGAACTGCTGGCCATCGGCACCCCCAGCGATGCACCGACGAACGAAAGTCCTGATGCCGCCGAATTGGCCGAAGAAGATCATCGTCGGCCGTCGGCTGGACGCTCCGCAGCGGCAGACGCCGGTCCGAAAACGGTCACGATCGTCCCGCCCGCACGCTCGACCTCCGCTGTTGCGCCAATATCGACATCGACCGCAACCAAGCTCGCAAACGCCGTCCCAACAACAAGGCCAGCAGCCGCCGGACCGGATTCGAAATTGTTCGTTACGCCCCGTGCGCCCGACGATCCGGGACCAGAGGAAACGGCAGATGGCGCCGTCGCGCCAATATCGCGCAGGCCCTTTCGGGCGGCGAACTGAAGGGTCGGCGGCGCTTGCAATTCAGATCGCCAAGGGCTATCCCACGCCACTTGCGGCCTCGCAGGTCGCGCGGAAAAAGCCGCTTTAGCTCAGCCGGTAGAGCACGTCATTCGTAATGACGGGGTCGCGTGTTCGAGTCACGCAAGCGGCACCACTCGTTCTCACAAAGCATTCAGGCCGCCAGCGCCGCGCCGAAATTCGGCAATGACCTCGGTCCAATAGCGCGATGTCCACAACTTTCTGAATGCTTGTTCAGCACAACGCCCCCATTTGACCATCGCCGCGCGGTGAAACCAGATGGCGCTGACATCGTCGGATATACGGACTTATTTAACGAAACGCCGGCATGGCCGGTCGCAACTCGCAGAATTCTCATGACATCTTTGCTCAATCCAAGTCTTCCCATGACACTCTTCAGATTGCTTACCGATGATCAATCGAACCCGTCGCCGTCACACCCCGGAGAGGTGCTGCGCGAGGACCTGATGCCTCATCTTGGCCTCGCTGCCGCCGATGTGGCCCGTCGCCTCGACGTCCCGATTACTGTCGTGCAGGGTTTGCTTGACGAGCGCTCACGCATTACGCCCGATCTCGCCATCCGCCTTGGCGAAGCGTTCGCACAGAGTCCCGGCTATTGGCGCGCCCTGCAATTGCAGTATGATTTATGGCGCGATGCCGACAGGCGGTCAGACGCGTCGCGCGATGCCACACCTTCAAAGCGCGATCGCAGGCCTGCCGCCTGATCTCAAGCTCAAGACTGGAGCCGCCACATGCCGCTGAGGGTCGCGACCCGCATCGCAGACCTTTGGCTCACGCGCGCGCGGCCATTGTCGCCCGAAGCTATCGCTGCCCAAGCTGAGGCCTCCGACCAATCGCCTGCGGTCGTCGTCACCGGCGGCTCGCGCGGCATCGGGGTGGCGATTGCTGGTGAATTCGCAAGCCGCGGTCACGCCGTCGCGATCGTCGCTCGGGGCGCCGGCGATCTGGAGAGAGCGGCGCAAGCCATAGCTGTAAATGCGGAACGGCGCCCGCTCACCATTTCTTGCGACATCACGCTGCCAAGCGCCTTCGCAGAGATTTCCCAGTCACTCGCCGCCCAAAAATTCTATCTCGATGTCCTCGTCAATAACGCAGGGATTGGGCTCGCCGGTCCCTTCACGAGCCACAATTCAGAAGAGATCGACACATTGCTTGCGTTAAACATCGCCGCTGTCACGCGACTGACTCGCGCCGCATTGCCGGGGATGCTCGCGCGCAGGCGCGGCGGAATTTTGAATGTCGCGTCGCTTGGCGCCTACGTCCCCGGGCCGCATCAAGCGGCGTACTACGCGTCCAAAGCCTATGTCACGTCGCTCACGGAAGCGATCGCGACCGAGAACGCCGGAAGCGGCGTGAGGTTCTCTGTGCTCGCGCCGGGCCCGGTCGAGACGACGTTTCACGCCGATATGGGCGCCGACCAAGCAATGTACCGTCGGATTCTCCCAGCCCTGTCGCCAGAGCGGACTGCGCGGGCTGCGTATCGTGGATATATGATCGGCCAGCGTCTCATTGTGCCGGGCCTGGCGAACCGCGCGGCGTTAGGCGCTCTGAAAGTATTGCCGCATCCGCTGACCGCGCCTTTCGTCGCGTGGCTGCTGCGGCGACCACCGCATTAACCGCATTTCCGGTCGTTTGCTTTCCCGCAACTATTTTCGGCTTAAGTCGATAAGCCCTGGAATGAGGTTTCGCGTATTCGGGGTTTTTACACGGCCGCGCTCCACGGGCTCTTCGAGTTCGAGATTGTAGCGCGGCCGTTTGCCGTTTCGTCGGTGGGACCGATCGCGTCTATGGCGCACCATCAACGCCGTACGGAGCCACGGCAGACATCCAGGCCGTTGCTGAAAGTGGCGCGCCCGGAAGGATTCGAACCTCCGACCCCCAGATTCGTAGTGGCTTCATATGCTTACTAAAGTTGCCTCATCTTGAATCGCAATTCGCGCACAACGTCTCTAGTCTGAACGCTCTCTTGCTTCATGGCGCCTCAGCCGGGCGCACGCCGATGCAGGGGGCGCAGATGCCTATACGGAACCTATTCGATCACACAGTCTGAATGAACTGTGAGCCGCGAAGAAGGTCCGGCAATCTTGGGACCACACTCATGGCGCGACTCACTGATCTCACGCTTCGCTCACTCCAACCGCGCGGACTCCAATACGCCGTGTTCGACGACGCGCTGCCGAATTTTGGCGTCCGCGTCGGCACAAAGGGCACGCTCAGCTTTTTCGTCATGTACACGGTTCACGGCCGTCGTCGACGCGAATCGCTGGGTCGATTCCCGGTTCTGTCGCTCGCAGAAGCGCGCAAGTTCGCGCGCCAGCGTTTGTCACGATTGATCATCGAAACCCAAAGCGGCGACGTGCCCGTCGCAATGACTTTCTCGGAAGCAGTCGAGCGCTTTCTTAAACTTCACTGTGAAGCTGAAAACAAACCGTCAACGGCGGCTTCAACCCGGCGACTGTTCAAATGCCACTGGCTGCCGGTCTTCTCGCGCCGCTTGCTGCAGGATGTTGGAACGCGTGAGATCACGGAGATTATCGATCGCCATCGGCGCAAGGCGCCCTACGAAACGCGCCATGCGTTCGCGGTCTTGAGAAAGTTCTTCAACTGGGCCAAGCAACAGCGGCTCGTTGATCGATCGCCGTGCGACAATCTCGCTTTGAATTTCCGGATGAAGCCGCGGACGCGTGTTCTGAATGATCACGAACTGGTTGCAGTATTTTGCGCGGCGTCCGTACTCGGTTATCCCTACGGACCGATCGTGCAGCTGTTAATGCTGACGGGTCAGCGGCGCGGAGAAATCGCCGGCCTGCGCTGGTCCTACATTGATCAAGAGAAGCGGCTCATTACACTTCCTGCGGATCTCGTGAAGAACAGCAGGGAACACACGTTCGCCTATGGCGACTTGGCGGCGCGTATATTCGCATTGATACCGAACCAAGGCGATATGCTGTTTCCGGCGCGCGGATTCGACGACCGTCCGTTCTCGGGCTGGGCCAAGATCAAGGCCGTGCTCGACGAGCGTTCAGGCGTCGACTTTCGCTTGCACGATTTACGCCGCTCGTGGGCGACGCATGTCGCCGAGCTCGATATTCATCCGTGGGTGATCGAGGCGCATCTCAATCACATCTCGGGCATGGTCTCGGGTATCGCGGCGGTCTATAACCGCCACAAATACTTGAATGAAACGCGCGTCGCCGTTGCGCGCTTTGAAGAAAAGCTATCGGCGCTCCTCGAACGCGACGCGCAGCACATCGCCGGCGATCATTCGGCTCATCGAATCGGCCTCCAGCCGAGCGGCGCTCGTTTGCTCACCGGTCGGGCCGGAGTATAATTCCGGAATACCGGATTATCAGGACGCCGCGTTGCTATCGCCGTATGGACTATCATTAAGTCAAACGAGAAGTTGGGAAGGATGCCGCCAAAGCGCTCGGCGTCGTCTTTATCGGTCTTCCGGTCGGTATATTTCTCTTTCTTTCGATTGCACCCAAGTTCGGCGCCATAAAAACGCTTGTCGCATTTTTTGTGCTCGCCCTGGCGATCAGCACGTACTTCCGCTCGACGAAAAAGGATAAGTAACGCGATCACTTGCGAGGTGACCGATGGACGACTTCGATAGAGTTTCTGACCTTGTTCGTGGCTTGCCGGATAATTACAGACGTCAGGCAACGATAATGCTCAGTCATTTTCTTGAAGCAGCCGAGGCCGAGCGGTCGATGACTGATGAAGATCGCAAGAAGGAGGCTGCGCTTCTGCGCTTGAACGCAGAACGCGCGCAACAGCGGCAGGCAACGTATCGGCGACCGGAAAAAAAACTTAAGTCGCTCGTTCGCACCGGTCTCACCGCTAAGATTTACGACTCGTGGTTTAGATCCATGCAAGTTGAACGATACAAAGAAGGCGTTCTCACCGTGTCGTTTCCCGTAAAGTTTTGCAGGAACTGGGTGCAAGAGCACTATGTGAGCGAGTTCCTGCAGTATGCGCGATTGGTCTTTCCGCGCCTCGAGAAGGTCGAGTTCATCGTGCGCGGACTTTGAACAAAAACGCGCTGACGTAGCTCGGCGACCGTATGCAAGGCCATACCGAGGATCATACCGTACGGTATGCCGCAGGGCATCCGTAATCGCTTCGACCGAGCGTGGTCAAAAACATTTATGACAGCCAATCCTAAAGAAGCGAAGATCGCTTTGCAGTGTTTGCGGACATCCGACGGAACTTCGACTGAACGCCCTCGTTTGCGAGAGTGGACCGCGGCAGCACTTCGACTAGCGGACATTGGGCATTCGACGCGATGGGCCAAATCCGGAAGTCAGCGCTTCAAAGAGAGCATACTCGCAAGGTGATGCATTAATTGGAAAGGGCGGCGGGATAAGGTCGCTATCCCGCCGGCCGGCGGTTCAAGAACTGCCTAGTTTTTAGGTTTAGCAAGGATTCCAGCCAAGTGCTCGGATGCGAGCCCCAGAAAACCGCCAATGACCATTGATAAGGCGACAGTGATGACGGGGTTGTTTAGGTCGGGCGTCGCTATCGCTCCCATAGCATTGGCAAGGAGCACCGCTGCAACGGTTGCCGCATAACCATAAACCGCTGCTGGGATTGAGGATAGGTCAGGAATTTTAGACCCTAAAATCATCAGCGCAACGCCGATCGCGACACAAATGCCCGCCCACAACGGCAAGCCCAAAGAATCTGCAAGACCGGTTCTCGAGATAGCAAGCAACGTAAGCGCCGCCCAAAGTACGCCCCAAAGGTTGGCGAGGAGGCTTGCTTTCAATCCGCTGACTTTGCCGCCACAATGATAGAAACTCCCCCAAGCAATGAAGGCTGCCCAAATATACAACCCCAAGCCAACAGGCGAAAGGAATACAAAGGTTGCCAAGCCGCCGAGAACACCAATGCTAATAGCAAGAGCCGTAATGAGGTCCATGGAAGTCTCCCCTATGTTAAGGCCCGACCGCTTTTTTGGGAATCAATGCCGAACCGTTGTTACAAGCTATACAAGTTGCATTCGGGTGGACCGGCCGCGGCTGTGCGGTTGATCCCTGACATGTCCGGGAATACCCCGCATTCGGCCTGGGAATTCTGCCGATGCTTTGCGCGCAGCCCAAAGCATGTGCCGAAAGTGTCTCGAAGCCGCTAAGCCGCGGCCAGCAAGCACGAGACGACATGCGCCGATGTCCTGCCGGCACAATTCAATGATTTCAAATCTTGCAGCGCAAGGCGGACAAGCCGGCAAAAGCGATCCGACATCGAGCTTGGTTATCCGGCTGGCATCAAACTGCCACGCCTTGATGGCTGACCTAAGTATCTACGGCATATGACTTTTTTTGTGCCGCAATCCATTTTCCAAACACGCTACCGAGATTTGCGCTCCGGATGCATGATGCATGCATAACGAATTCGAAAGCGAGTTACTTCGTGGCCAACTCATCTCAGTCGACATTGACGCCGCTTCGATGGCGTTTGAGGACGGCGACACAGCCGGACCATGAACGGGTCGAAGCGCATTTTGGGTTTCAGGATCGCCCACCTAGCAAAATTGAGTACCGGCATCTGCTTGAAACTCTATGGGGCTTCTATCGCCCCGTCGAACACGCACTGGCGCAGCTCGACTGGCGCGATTGCGGGATCTGCGTATCTGAGCGGTCGAAGGTGCGCTGGCTCGAAGCTGATCTATTGGACCTCGGATCGGCGCCGGACGTCTTCAGCAACATGCAGCAATGCGCTTTCGCGCCCAAGGCTACTTCAATACCGGAAGGATTGGGTGTGCTCTATGTTCTTGAGGGCGCAACCCTCGGCGGCCAATTGATTATTCGGCAGCTCGGGCCAGGACTTGGAATTGGGCCAAAACTGGGTGGCAAATTTTTTGCGAGCTACGGTCGCGATGTTGGTCAAATGTGGAGACGCTACATTGAGGCGCTCGAACACGTCGGTTGCGATGCTGCGGATTGCGAGGCAATCGAACGAACTGCCGTCGCCACGTTTCAAGCGTTTCAAAAGTGGTTTGAGCTGAGATCCGCGGCAACGCGCTTTGTTAAGCCAAAATCCAATGCTGCATTGAGGGCAAGATGACAAACGCTGGCCTTTTGAGCGCCTCAGCGTCGGCGCCAGTTCCGGCCTTTGGAACGGCTGACCTGACAAATTGCGACCACGAACCGATACAGATCCCGGGCTCCATCCAGCCTCATGGCGCCCTACTCGCCGTTGAGCCGCAGAGCTTTCACGTCATCCAGGCGGGGGGCAACACGCAGGGGCTTCTGGGCGTACCCGTTGCGGAACTACTCGGCCGGCAGATCGACGAATTGTTGACGGCGGAGCAAATCGCACGGCTTCGAGCCTTGCTTGAAACCGCCGGGCAAATGACCAGGCCGCTTCACGCGTTTAGCATTGCCACGGATAACGAAAGTACAGTTGCGGACGTGACGGCCCACCGGAGTTCTGGACTGCTTGTACTCGAGGTGGAACAGCAGGAGGAGAGCAGCACGAGCGACTTCCTGACGCTCGTTCAGAGTATGATTCGCAAAATTCAGCCCACCAATGGCGTGCAAGACTTTTGCCGAATTCTTGTCGATGAAGTGCGCGCCGTCTCGGGCTTCGACAGGGTTATGGTCTATCGATTCCTTGCCGACGGAAGCGGCGTAGTCGATGCCGAGGCGCGTGGTCCAGGTCTCCAATCGTATCTTGGATTGCACTACCCGGCGTCAGATATTCCAAAGCAGGCTCGAGAGCTGTATCTGCGCAACTGGCTACGTCTCATTCCAGACGCTCGATATGCGCCCGCCCCGCTCTCCTCATGGAGCGCTTCACCGCATATCGGTTCTATCGACCTCAGCCAAAGCATACTGCGCAGCGTCTCGCCCATCCATCTCGAGTATCTGGCCAATATGGGAGTCGCAGCTTCTATGTCGTTGTCGATCGTCATGGATGGACGACTGTGGGGATTGATCGCCTGTCACCACAGGACGACGCGGTATCTTCCTCATCGGCTCCGAGTGGCTTTCGAGCTATTCAGCCAGATGGCTTCGTTCATGTTGGAAACAAAGTTAGCCGCGGAAGAGTTCGAGTTTCGGCTGCATAGAAAGGCGATACATGACGATCTCATCTCGCGCCTTGCAGCTCAGACGGATTTGACCGAAGGACTAATTCGTTCTCAACCGAGCCTTCTCGACTACATTCCCGCGGACGGAGTCGGCGTATGGATTGACGACAACTTTACAGGGCTGGGCAAGACTCCGAGCGGCAGTGACGTCGCCGAACTCGTTGCATGGTTGAACGAAACGGCTAGCGATGGGGTCTTTCATACAGAGCGTCTGTCGTCCTTGTATGCGCCCGCCGCGGCCTACGCCCATGTCGCCAGCGGCCTTCTTGCGCTTTCCGTATCAAAGACGCCGCGTGACTATGTCTTGTGGTTCCGCTCCGAGTACATCCACAACGTGACCTGGGCGGGAAATCCCGACAAGGCTATCGAATCGGGAGCCGACCGGCTCCGGCTTTCACCGCGCAAGAGCTTTGCTGCGTGGCAGACGCAGGTGCGGCTGCAATCTCAGCCCTGGGGCAGTGTGGATTTGCAAACTGCTCAGGCGTTGAGAGTTTCACTGCTGGAGGTCGTTTTGCGACGCATCGATCAACTGGCGCGGGAGCGCGAAAAGGCGCGCATTCGCCAAGAGGCGCTGATGGCCGAACTGGATCAGCGCATCAGCCAATGGGAGGCAACGGCACAGGAACTCAAACGCGAGGGCGATCGTCGCGCGGTCGTTGAGGCGGAATTGTCGATGGTCTTGCGACAGACGGTGGTTGAACAAGAGGCCGAGCGCCGGCGCATTGCGCGAGAGCTGCATGACAGTCTCGGTCAGTACCTCACGATCATGCAAATCGATTTGGACAGCATCGGTCGCCACGCCGATGCAAGCTCGGAAATCCGGCAACGCGTCACGAAGCTGAAGGTGTTGACCGCCGACGTCGGCCAAGAAGTCAACCGACTAGCCTGGGAAATTCGCCCTACGTCTCTCGACGATCTCGGCTTGCAGACGGCCGTTCAACAATTTTTGGAGGAATGGAGCGAAACTTCGCAGTTGAAGTATGACTTGCATTTGACGCTCAGCGACCGCCGGTTGCCGGCGGCAATTGAAACTGCGCTGTATCGAATACTGCAGGAAGCGCTCACGAATGTCGTCAAGCACGCAGACGCCACGACAGTGGGCATCATTCTTGAGGCGACAAATAAGGAAGTCCGATTGATCATCGAAGACGACGGCAAGGGCTTTCATTGGGAAGACGTCGAGAATCTGGAGTCGCCAACGGTTCGCCTTGGATTACTGGGGATCCGCGAACGCCTCTCGCTTGTTGGCGGAGCGTTGGAGGTTGAAACGGCGCCAGGGCAAGGCGCAACGCTCATCATCCATGTTCCGCTCTGATGGGTGTTGAAATGGTTCGACACAAACTTCGGGTCATTCTGGCGGACGACCATCCCATCGTGTTGGCCGGCATTAAGGCTCTAGTGGTGGCAGACGCGAATTTGGAAGTTGTCGGTGAAGCCAGCGACGGGCGCACGGCATTGAAACTCGCTACCGAACTCAGTCCGGATATCGCGGTCGTGGATATTTCGATGCCCGGCCTCAGCGGCGTCAAACTCTCGGAGCAATTGCGAGTGACGTGCCCAAACTGCCGAATCTTGGCTCTGACGGTGCACGAAGATCGCGGATATTTGCGGCAGCTCCTCGAAGTTGGGGTTGTTGGCTATGTCATAAAACGTTGTGCAACGGACGAACTCATCAAGGCAATTCGGATTGTTGCGGCGGGTGGGATCTATCTCGATCCGGCAATTGCCGGCAAGGTATTAGGCTCGAGCCAAAAACGCACTTCGGAGCGATCGATTGGTGACGCTGCCGATCTGAGTGATCGAGAGTTGGATGTGCTCAAGCTTACGGCGGCGGGGCACAGCAACAAGGCCGTTGCTGCTGAGCTAGTCATCGCCGTGAAAACAGTTGAAACCTACAAGGCTCGCGCAATGGAAAAGCTAGGGTTTCAGACCCGGGTTGAGCTAGTTCGATACGCCTTGACCAAGGGCTGGCTCGGTAACGGCTGATAGGGGCCTTCCTGACAAGTAAGGGTATCCCCCTACGCTTCTAGGCATTTTCTCCCGCTTCCCGTCACAAGTCATCGAGGGCTTCGTGCTCGTGTCCGCCCTTCGCAGCGGAGAGACCAATCCGTCCGTTTGGGCACGAGAGATGAAATACCTTGATACGGGAGACTGACGTGAGAGGTCTGCGAACTTCGGTCCAGCAGCAAGTCCTGTTGTGTGTTGCTCCGATCAGATCCGTCTTCACATTCAGTACTGACCGCCGATATTGGCAAGCGGATCACAATGCTCAAACGCAAGCGCTGTAATGCCGAAGTTCAGATCCTGTTCGTATCGGACGACGAAAGCGAGGTCCGGCAGCTGGCAGGTGAACTTGAGAAATCAGCTCATCGGATCGCCTTCAAGCGCCTTGCTTCTGAGCCGCGGAGCATATTTACAATCCTGAAAGCTGTTTCTTTGGAACGGCCATTCCTGCCGACGGCAATTATTATCGACTATTATTGCAATGGCGGCCGATGCGGAGATATGATTCGCGATATCCGTAAGATCATTCAAGCCCCGGGTGTCGAAGTCATCGTCGCAAATGCGCCGGACGGAGA
>JBJXHD010000048.1:0-42375 GCA_046160845.1 Hyphomicrobium sp. | reverse complement strand
GGCGATCGCCGGCTTGTCGACCTGGCGCGGCTCCGACCGCCAGACCGCCAGCATGTCGCCGAGCACGTTGGCGACGTCGCCGACAATCGGGATGTCGACCTTGACGTTCTTGTTGATCGAGGACGGGTCGATATCGACATGGATCTTGGTCGAGTGGGGGGAGAAGGCGTCGACCCGGCCTGTGATGCGGTCGTCGAAGCGAGCGCCGATGTTGATCAGCGCGTCGCAGCCGTGCATGGCCATGTTGGCTTCGTAGGTGCCGTGCATGCCGAGCATGCCGAGCCACTGCTTGTCGGACGCGGGATACGCGCCGAGGCCCATCAGCGTCGAGGTGATCGGATAGCCGGAAAGTCTGACGAACTCCCGCAGCAGCTGGCTCGCTTTCGGGCCCGAATTGATGACGCCGCCGCCGGTGTAGAACACGGGCTTCTTGGCCGAGGCGATCAGATCGACGGCCTCGCGGATCGCCGGCTGCTCGGGCTTCAGTTTCGGCTTGTAGGTTTTATGCTGGATGTTGGATGGGCCTATGTACGGCCCCGTCGCGAACTGGATGTCTTTGGGAATGTCGACGACGACCGGGCCTGGCCGGCCCGTGCGCGCGATGTGGAACGCCTCGTGCATGATGCGCGCGAGGTCGTTGATGTTCTTGACGAGGTAGTTGTGCTTCGTGCACGGCCGCGTGATGCCGACCGTATCGCACTCCTGAAAGGCGTCGTTGCCGATCAGATGCGTGGGCACCTGGCCGGTGATGCAGACGAGCGGAATTGAATCCATCAGCGCGTCGGTAAGGCCGGTGACCGCGTTGGTCGCACCGGGTCCTGACGTCACCAGCACGCAGCCGACCTTGCCGGTCGAGCGTGCGAAGCCTTCCGCCGCGTGCACCGCGCCGCCTTCCTGGCGCACGAGGATGTGGCGGACCTTGTCCTGCTGGAACAGTTCGTCGTAAATCGGCAGAACCGCGCCGCCGGGATAGCCGAAAATGACCTCGACGCCCTGATCGGCCAGCGCCGTCAGTACGATTTCAGCACCGGTCATTGTCCGCGCCATTTCTGACCTCACTTCGCGTTGCATGGGCCGCCGCCCGCGCCTCAGAAAAAGTTGCGGCACCCTAGGGACGTCACATTGGGCGGTCAACGCTAACTTTCAATAAATGCTATGGCTGATGCCACTGAACATTCCATTTCGTTCGTTTCAATTGAATTCCACGCAATCATTCTCCGTCTTAGCCAGGTTTGCTGGCGTTTGATGTAGCGACGCGTCTCAGCCTTCGCGGCCGCGGTAGCTGCATCCAGGTCCTTTTCGCCGCGCGCCGCGGCGATCAGCGGCCCAACGCCGATCGCCCGCATAGCCGGCAGAGTCGGATCCAGCCCGAGCCCCGCCAACGTCGCCGCTTCTCCGAGCGCCCCAGCCTCAAGCATGGCGTCGAACCTCGCGTCGGCACGGGCGTGCAAAACCGCGCGGTCCGGATTGAGCACGAGACGCACGGCGGTTGTCGGGTCCACGACGGGCGCGGCACGCTCCTGCTGCCACGTTGCGAGCGATCGTCCGGTTGTATCTAGGATTTCCAGCGCGCGCACGATCCGCTGCGCGTCGTTCGGGGCGAGGCGCGCCGCCATCGCCGCATCGCGGTCTCCGAGAATCGCGTGCAAATGTCCCGCGCCGAGACGGCGGGCTTCCTTGCGCCAATAGGCGCGCGCGTCGGCGTCGGCCGGAGGGATTGGCGAGAGACCTTCGAGTAGTGCGCTGAAATACAGACCGGTGCCACCGACGAGGATCGGCGTCTGGCCGCGACCGCTTGTTTCGGCGATGGCTGCGGCGGCATCCGTGATGAAGCGACCAGCCGAATAGGCTTGCGAAGCGGGGACGTGGCCGTAAAGCGCATGCGGCGCGCGGGCGAGTTCGGCCTCGGCGGGCCGCGCGGTGAGAATGCGCAACTCCGCATAGACCTGCATGCTGTCGGCGTTGATGATCGCGCCGCCAAGTCGCTCGGCTAGTGCAAGGGCGAGCGCCGACTTGCCGCTCGCGGTCGGGCCGGCGATCAGGATGGGGCGACGATCAGTCATGCCCGCAACTTAGCGGGTCGGACGGTCCGCCGTCACGGGCGGCATATCGGCAGGCGCGGACGGTGCCAAGCGCGCGGTCACCGGGCTTCAGTTGAGATCGAAACGAAGCCCCGTGAACGTCGTCACTTCGACCTGCGCGTCACGGGTTGTCGAGAAGCCAGGAATGAAGCTGCTGAATTTGCCTTCATCGGCCCAGTTCAACGTCCATTGTGACGTCAGAGCGACGCCCGGCCTCAGCTGCATTTCGTAACCGGCGTGAACGGCGGCCGCGAAAACCGTATCGGTGCCATCGTCGGTGAAATCCAACGGAGGGTTGAACGGTGTCCCGAGCTTGATGTCGGACTTGTCTAAGACCTGAAAGCCGATGCCGGCGCCGACGAACGGCTCGACCGTCCCGAACATCGTATCGAACGAGCCGACTGTGCGGAGCACGTTGAACATGACGTTATGCGACTCGCCGTGTCCTTCGAGCTGAAAATCGAGGCCAATGTCGAATTTCACTTCGCCGTCATTTCCGCGCAGATAGCGATACGAAACTTCCGCGCGCCAGCCATCGCCGAGGTGTTTGCCGACGGCGGCGTTGAAGCCGATGCCGCTGTCGGGATCGTATTCGCCTTTACCCAGCAGCGTGAACTCCACATCCTGGTCGATCGGCAGCGCCGTGCCGATCCGACCGAGAATGTAGAAGCCGGAGCTGGGAGCTGGAACCGCGTCGTTGGCGCTGGCGACAACAGGGGCCAACAGAGTCATCGCTGCGAGAGACACGGCGCGAATTCCGGACGTCATGTAGCTGCGCTCCCAGGAAAAAAAGCAAACCTGGAATCGGCGGTATCAGATTCGCCGTGGCGCCAGCGGACCATTATGCTCAAACAGCAAAATCCGGTGTTGAGACCGACAAAATGACAACGCCTCCTGACGCAGCGCTTGCGCGCCAGGAGGCGTTGAGTTCAGCGTCCGACGGGAGGGAGCTAGAACGCGATTTTTGCGCCGGTGATGAATGTGTGGAAGTCGTCAAGCGAATTGGGATCCACGGCGTCGCCGCCGCCGTCGACCAGGTCGAACTCAGCCTCGTGCAGGCGATAGCCAAGATAGAGCTGCATCTCGGCGGCTTCGATGTGCTGGACGACGCCTAATCCCCAGACTTTCATTTCACTTCCCGTGATGCGGTCGGTTCCCGCGACGCCGCCGAGCTGCTCAACAACGCCTCCCAGGTCGCCGAATTCGCCGACCGTGACGTAGTCCTTGAACCAGCCGTACTCGCCGTAGAAGCCCGTCGGGCCAAGCGCGTTCAGCTTCGCCAGCCAGCCGAGTTTGCCGTAGATGAACTTGGCGTCTTCCGGCGTGCGATCGACGCCGTCCGCATCGAGGGCTGTTTCGTCGAACTCGCGATGACCGGCCGCCACGAGAGCGTTGAGACCCGAAGGCTCGTGCAGAATGGCCAGCGAACCTACCACTGTCGACTGCTCGACGTCGGCGAAGACGCCGTCGGTGTCGTTGATCTCGGTGTAGGCGATCGTGCCGGCGACCTTCAGCCCGGCGACGTCGCCTTCATACTTGATCCCGACGTCCCAAATGTCGTCCTCGCCCCAACTCGCCGAGGCGATGAAGCCTGCGAATTCCGGCGTGTCGTAGCGCACGAGGTTGGCGGTATCGCCGTTGAAGTGGTTGCCGAGATCGCCCCAGGCGAGATCAACGGTCCCGCCGCCGCTGGTCCTCAGACCGAACGCGCCGCCGATGTCCTGCACGCCCGCGTAGCCCGCAACGCCGGTTTCGGAGAGATCGTTTTCGGGCGCCGTGTCGGTCACGCGCGAGGCAAGGCCCACCGACAGTTTGCCGTAGGACTCGCTCTGGATCCACCAGTGCGATTGCCAGAGCTGGAACGTGTCGCCCGAGCCGTTGTCGATGTCCTGATCGACGTCGTCGGAGAGATCATCGCGCAGGCGCAGAGTCAGGTCGTAGCCGGCGGTCCAGCTGGGCGCGAACTTGGCTTCGCCCGTGAAGCTGATATTGGTCTGATCGTTCTTGTTGCCGACGATGTAGGCGTTGCGCTCGTTCTCGTCGTCCCAGAACAGAATGGTCTTGTTGACCTGGCCGGCGACGGTCAGCGACACCTTGCGGTTGCCCTTGCGCGCGGTGGTTGCTTCGAGCTCGGCGATGCGCTCTTCGAGATCGGCGCAGCAGTCGCCGCCGAAATCAGCGGCGCGAGCGGCGCCCGGACCGACAAACGCGAGCACAGGCAGCGTCAAGGCCGCGATAAAAGCCTTCATAGAAACCCCCGATAGTCCCTGGCGCGTCGTTGTCCCCATGGCGCGCCCCGATTCACATCCCGTTTGAGCAATGGTTGAATAGTCGACGTCGCAAGTCAACAACTGGCATCATTACGAAATTATGTTATATTATCCGTTCCGTCAACTTCGGGCATATCTTCCCGATGCGCGTGGCCCATCCGATGCCTTTCGCCAACAAAACCGGGGTTTTGGCGATCGGTTCAGCGCGTTGCTACACAGCCACGTAGGCCTGATTTTCTGTGTCATGCCGTGTCGCGCCCCGACAACCGCGCCTTCACGCGCAGTCCCCAGGCCCTGATCCGCTCAAGCGCCACTGCGATCCGCGGTTCCAAGACGGGCCGCCAGCGCGCCACTGTGCGCGCCGCCATGAGCTTCGTGCGCGTTTTCACCATGCGTCCATAGCGCCAAACCCAGGACGCGCGGATGATCGCGAACAGATGATCCTTCCACGGCATGAACCACTCGTAGGCGCGGGCAAACCAGGCGATGCGCATCAGCGCCGGTTTGGTCAGCAGGAAGATGCGGGCGATCAGCGCCGTGGAGACGATCTTGGCGCCGATGAACAGCGCCGTCGCGGTCGCCACCTGACCTTGCGCCAAGAGCCACATCGCAACGAACTTCAGCGGCAGCAGCAGCGTCGTCGGCAGCGCGAACACGAGCAGCGCTGCGTAGGGCGGCAGCTTGGCGATGGCGCGCTCGGCGGCCGCCCAAGGGCGGTACTTGGCGAGGCGCGCCAGGGCCTCCGACAGCGGCCGCCAGCCCCACTCCTCGAACAGGATCAGCAGCGCGGCAAGGACATTGAGCCCAAACAGCACAGGCGTCCGCGCCACGCTCCAGATTGCGCGCAGCAGGCCGCGCAGTCCCCAAAACAAGGTTACCAATGCCCGCCTGACTTGCGTCGCCAAGGTTCGGAACGTCTCGTTCAAGCCCTTTCTGTCGTCCTTTTCGTCAATGCCGCGCGGGCCAAATCCAGCGAAACCCAAGAGTACCTTACGCAGCATAGGCGGGGATGACTTTCATCGAGATTATATTCGTGTGGCCCGTCTCGGCGGAACGGCCTGCGGCATCGGCGCAGTTGCGCTTGAGGCGTTTTGTTGTATACTTTTTACGTATATAACTTGCGCGGATGGGAATGGTTTGTTGGCGCCGTTGCATTCGCCATGCTCTTGACGCGGCCTCGGTCCTCTTTCCCGTTGGGCCGGGGCCAAGTCTTGAGGCGACCCCGGGGCGCCGCTACCCAGCACCGCATCCCGGGGTCGCCACACGTCTCGCTAGGTCGGCTCGCCCATCTCGGCTTTGTCGCGATGGGCGTCGGCGGGGCGCGTCTCAGCCGCCCGCTCTTCTTCGAGCGCGTGCGCCAGATCCTCGCGCGCCTTCTCGGCTTGGCGCTGGCGCGCCCACAGCGAGGCGTAGAGCCCGCCCTTCTCGATCAGATCCGCGTGCGTGCCCTGCTCGGCGACTTCGCCGGCTTCGAGCACCAGAATCGTATCGGCATGGATGATGGTGGAGAGGCGATGCGCGATGACGACCGTCGTGCGATCGCGCGCGACGCGGTCAAGCGCATCCTGGATTTCCTTTTCCGTGTGGCTGTCGAGCGCGCTCGTCGCTTCATCCAGGATCAGGATGGGCGGGCCCTTCAAAATCGTGCGTGCAATGGCGACCCGCTGTTTCTCTCCGCCGGATAATTTCAATCCGCGCTCGCCAACCATGGTGTCGTAGCCGTCAGGGAGGGTTGCGACGAAGTCGTCGATCTGCGCCATCTTTGCGGCCTCGTACACTTCGGCGTCGGTTGCGTCGGCGCGGCCATACTTGATGTTGTAGAAGATCGTGTCGTTGAACAGCACGGTGTCCTGCGGCACCACACCCATGGTCGCGCGCAACGACTTCTGGGTGACGTCGCGGAGATCCTGCCCGTCGATCGTCACGCGCCCGCCCGTGACGTCGTAGAAGCGCAGCAGCAGGCGCGCGATGGTCGATTTGCCAGCGCCAGACGGCCCGACGATGGCCACCATCTTGCCGGCAGGCGCCTCGAACGACACGCCCTTCAGGATCGTGCGTTCGGGATCGTAGGCGAACCGCACGTTTTCAAAACGGATCGCGCCGCCCGAAACCGCAAGCGTTTTTGCGCCCGGAAGATCGGCGACTTCAGGCGACTGGTCCAGCACGTCCATCATCTTCTCGATGTCGGTGAGGCCTTGTTTGATCTCGCGATAGACCATGCCCATGAAGTTGAGCGGCATGAAGAGTTGCAGCATCAGCAGATTGACCATGGCGAAATGGCCGACGGTGTGCGCGCCCGAGACCACGTCTTGCGCCGCCATCACGAGGCAGATTGTCAGCGCGACGGTGAAGATCACCGCCTGACCTGAGTTCAGCACGGCGAGCGAGGTGTAGGTCTTGATGCTCGCCTTTTCGTAGGACGCCATCGATCGGTCGTAGCGGGCCGCTTCGCGCTCCTCGGCGCCGAAATACTTTACGGTCTCGAAGTTGAGCAAGCTATCGACGGCCTTGGTGTTGGCGTCGGTGTCGCTGTCGTTCATCGTGCGGCGGAGCTGCACGCGCCAGTCGGTCGCGCGCACCGTGAACCACAGATACAGCACGATCATGCCGACGATCGTTGCGATATAGCGCCAGTCGAATTCGATGGCGCATACGACGATGATGAGTATGAACTCGACGATGGTCGGGATCAGCGTCATCAGCGCCATGCGCGAGATGTTTTCAATGCCCGCCCGGCCGCGCTCCAGTACGCGCGTCAGTCCGCCCGTTTTCTTTTCGAGGTGAAAGCGCAGCGACAGGCGATGCATGTGCTCGAAGGTCGAGAGCGCCAGCTTGCGCACGGCGTGCATCGCGACCTTGGCGAACATGCCTTCGCGGGTCTGCACCAGAAGAGTCATCAGGATACGCGAGGCGCCGTAGGCGAGGCTCGCCAGAACCGGCGCGCCGACGAACCACGCGACCTGCTCGCGCGACGGCACGTTGCCGCCCGTCGCCACGACCAACGCGTCGGTCGCCCATTTGAGCGTGTAGGGCACCGAGACAGTGACGATCTTCGCGATCAAGATCAGCAGCAGCGACCATACCACCGTCTGGCGCAGATCGGGGCGATCGTCGGGCCAGACGTAGGGCCACAGCGTTTTCAGGACACGAACGTTTTGTGGAGACGGCGTCAGCCGCGCCTTGAGGCCTTTGAGGCCCGAAGCGCGCGGCGTCGTAAGGGCGCGTTGCATGCTGCGTCACATAAGGTCAGCGGGCGCGCTTGTCCATTCAGCGCCCGTCACATCATCGCCTGCGGCGCGGCACATAGAAGCGCTGACAGGGGTAAATCCGGTGAGGGTTGGCGATGATCCGCCGATTGGCGCGGTAGATTTTCCGGTAGAGGCTGCCGACGCGATAATGCCGCGCTGAGATGCGCCACAGACTGTCGCCGCGCGCGACGCTGTAGTGGCCGGGCGGATGGATGCGTCGGCCCGCGGCGCGGCAGACGCGCGCGGCGTGGCGCCGGTGCGCCCAGCGCTTGACGCGCACGCCCTTGCGCCAGCGGCGCGCAGGGCGGTCGTTGTAGACGCGCGCCGTGCGAATCCAGCGCGCCGAACGACCCTGCACAGGCGCGTTCGCTTCCACCGGGGACGGGCGGTGAATGGGTTCGGTTGAAGGCGCTGCAGTCTGGCGATTGGCAGCGGGGTCCGGTTTCGGTTCTGACGACGGCGCGGGCGCGACGGCGGCGGGCGGCGGAGGATTTGGCGGCGCGGGAGCCGTCTCTTCGGCAACGCGCGCTTCCGACTTACGCCGTTCGTCTTCGAGGCGTTGCGCTTCGGCGGCGGCCTTGCGGCGCTCCTCGACTTCGCGTTGCGCTTTCTCCTCGCGCTCGTTGGCGAGCCGCTGTGCTTCGGCGCGCGCGGCAGCCTCTTGCGCCGCTTTCGCGTCCGTGGCGGCCTTAGCTTTGGTCTCGGCAATCCTGGCGTCTTCTGCGGCCTTTGAGATCGCTGCTGCCTTGGCGTCGGCGGCAGCCTTGGCGTCAGCCGCAGCCTTGGCTTGGGCGGCGGCCTGCGCGTCAGCCGCAGCCTTTGCGTCGGCGAGGGCCTTGGCATCTGCTGCCGCTCTTGCGTCTGCGGCGGCTTTGGCTTCTGCTGCAGCATTGGCTTCGGCCACAGCTTTGGCCTTGGCTTCGGCTTCTGCCTTCGCCGCTGCCTCGGACTTCGCTTTCGCCTCGGCCGCGAGGCGCGCCGCTTCGGCCTTCTGCTGCGCTACGAGCCGTTGGGCGTCGGCGTCGGCCTTCGCCTTGGCGTCAGCCTCTTCGGCGGCCTTCAGTGCGGCGCTGCGCGCGGCGGAATCGTCGACCGGTTTGGCTGCGTCGACGGATTGTCGAGCCGCCTCGATTTTCGTTTCCTCGATCTTGCGCGCGATCTCGTCGGACGCGGTGACGCCGGCGGATGGTTCCGAAAGCCCTTTGATGATCACGCCCTGATAATCGCGGTTGGCGCGCGCCAGCCAATCCTGGACCGCGCCCATGGCGCCGTCGTAGCCCGGCGGAGGGATGCCTTGGTAGGGCGACGGAGCTTGCGGCGTCGCCTGGGCGAACTGCGTCGACGGCGAACCCGACGGGGCCGACCACTTGGCCTCGGGGCGCTCCGCCTCAAGCCCGGTTTGGAGGAGTCCGGCTTGAAGCTCTGGCGTCACCGAAATGAGCGCCGTGAGGCTGGCCGCCAGGGTCACCCCCAGCGCAGCGAGGCCGCCGATTGGCACTGAGAATTTTCGCGGCCCCTGAGGCGCTTCCGCGAGCTTCATGATGTAACCTCGCACTACGCCGACCAGTAAAGCATGACCCAGCCGCCGCCGCCAAGCGGCCCAGCTTGCCATTAACTCCGCAACAATCTGAAAGGATCGTCTGCCATGCTCTCGTGCAATTGAATGGCTATGCTCATATGCCATGAGCGCCCGGCGCACGGCCGGGTCCAGAAAGTGGAAATATGAAACAAAACTTGACGACCCTCGATCACCCCTCCTCCGCACCCAGCCCCGCCGCATCCGATCGCCGCCTCGAGAGCGTCTGCGTCTACTGTGGCTCAGGCAAGGGTCTCAATCCGGCTTACGCCATCGCTGCGCGCAAACTCGGCAGAGCTCTGGCCGAACACGACATCCGTCTTGTTTACGGCGGCGGCAGCCTCGGTCTGATGGGCGAGGTTGCGAAATCCACGCTGGGCGCCGGCGGCAAGGTGACCGGCATCATCCCCGAATTTCTCGGCGCGAAAGAAAAGATGCTCAAGGACGTCGACGAACTCATCATCGTCGACGATATGCACGCACGCAAAAAACTGATGTTCGAACGGTCCGACGCTTTCGTCGCACTGCCGGGCGGCATCGGCACGCTCGAAGAGCTTGTCGAGCAGCTGACCTGGTCGCAGCTCGGCCAGCACACCAAGCCGATCGTGGTCGCCAACATCGATGGTTTCTGGACGCCGTTCCTAGACCTGCTCGCGCACATGAAGCGCGAGACGTTCATCCGGTCGGGTCTGGATATTCGCTTCGCCGTGGTCAGCAACGCCGAGCACATCCTGCCGACGCTGCTGGCGACGGCCGGGCAACAGGAACCGGCCCACGATCAGGCCGTGATTGCGAAATTCTAGGTTCGCGGCGCCTCGCGGCGTCAGTTTTCGGGGTGCAGGCTCGCGAGCATGAATTTCAAACGCCCGCCGCAGGCTTCGCACGTGATGCCCGGAAGAAACTTGGGAATCCTGTAGTCGGCGCCTGCGCTTTCGATCAGGCTCTCAAGATTGAATGTGTAGAAGCGCTTGCAGCCCCCGGTCTCGCAATACCCCTCGACCGCCAGGCCGCGCGCCTTGACCGCCGCCAGCGTCCATGTCGACCGATCATCGTCATCGCCCTGCATGCGCTGCTGCGACCCCGCTCAGCCTTCTGCGCTTTCGCCCCAGCGGATTTACGATAGGCCGCCGAGGCGCGCCAGGGCTGGCGTTTTCAGCAGGGCACAAACATCGTAAACTTTAGGCGCCACGTTGCGCTTGCGAGCGCTCCCGCCTATCAGCGCACTCATGACCCTGACGCCGCCGCGCGCTCCTCCTGTCGCCCGCATCGACGCCGCCGACATCGCCGGCGTCATTGCGCGCATGCGTGCGGGCGAGCGCCGCGCCATCTCCAGCGTCATCACCGAACTCGAACGGCTGTCGGCCGTCGCGCCGGACTTGCTCAAGGCGCTGCAGCCGCACCTCGGCCATGCCCTCGTCGTCGGCTTCACCGGACCGCCGGGCGCCGGCAAGTCGACGCTGGTCAATGCCGTCATTCAGGTGCTGCGTGAGCAGGGCCGCAGCGTCGGCGTCATCGCCGTCGATCCGTCGAGCCCCATTTCCGGCGGCGCCATTCTCGGCGACCGCATCCGCATGACCGCGGCGCTCGACGATGACGGCGTGTTCGTGCGTTCATTGGCTTCGCGAGGATATCTCGGCGGCCTTTCGCCCGCCGCGGTGCGCATCATCGACGCCCTCGACGGGGCCGGCTTTGATATCGTGCTTCTGGAGACGGTTGGCGCGGGGCAGAGCGAAATCGACGTCGCCGAGGTCGCCGACATCCGCATCGTGATTTCAGCCCCAGGTCTCGGCGACGACATCCAGGCGATGAAATCGGGGCTGCTCGAAATCGCCGACGTGATGGTGGTCAACAAGGGCGATCGCCCCGGCGCCGAACAGACGATGCAGCAGCTGATTGGCGCGCTCTCGATCCGCGCCACGCTCGCCGACAAGGTTCCGGTACTGAAAACCAGCGCCTTGAACGGCGACGGCGTCGCGAAGCTGGTCGAGACGATCGACGAGATCGGCCGCCGCGTCGCCATCGAGGCGCCAATTGCTCGCCGGCGCCGCCGTGCCCGCTATCTCATTGCGCGGGCCGCAGCCGATCTCGTCGCGGCGCGCATCAAGGCCGGCGGCAAATCAGGCCTCGACGCCATGGCCGACGCCGTGCTCTCGGGCGTCCTAACCCCCGACGCCGCAGCCCGCCGTGTTTTGGAAGATTGACGAGGGTTATCCACAGGTTCCTGCCGATCCGGCCTGTCGTTCAGCCCGTTTGGTAACTGTGGGCGCAATTGCTGCATTGCAGCAGCCGACCTTCGTTCGTAAGGTGCCCACATCAGGATGCGTTAAGCATAGTCTTTCAACAGTCACTTCGGGGTTGAACATGTTGGTGCGTAGCCAGATTTCCGCCTTCGCCGGCGTCCTCTCGTTGGCGATCAGCGCCGCTCCCGCCAGCGCAGAGCAATTGAACGCTGCCGAACTCAAGATCCTGTTGGCCGGGAAAACAATCAGCCTTTCCGCGCCGTTCGGCTCCTTGCCGATCCGCTATTCTCACGGTGGCACGATGGTCGCGAAATCCAAGGCGATGGGCTTATTTGCCGGCGTCTCGGAAGATCGCGGAACATGGCGCATCGCAGGAAATCGCTTCTGCCAGCGCTGGAGCGTGTGGAACAGCGGCAATGAGCAGTGCTTTTCCGTGTCGCGCACTGGCTCGACGGTGCGGTGGGTCAGCAACGACGGCATGACCGGAACTGCCTACGCCGCGAAGTGACGCCAAGCGCGCTGCCTTCATTGACCAAATCTCTAGTGCAGCCGCGCTGATCTTTTTTCGGCGCCGTCTTCGCTTTCTCCTGGCGCCTCCGAGCCCGGTGGTTCTGACGCTGCGCGGCGCACGCCGTCGGGCTGCACCAGCGAAGCGGCGGACGCGAGCAAGCGGCAGACATGATCGCGGCCCGCCAGCTCTTGCGCCGCAGCTTTCAACTCGGCGAACGGACCGGTTCGAGCCAGGTGAATGACGCGCATCAATTGCTGTTCGTCTAAACTCACAACCATACAGCCCGCCGACATATAGGCGTACGGCGCATCGCGTTCGATCAAGAGCGCGCGAACGAGCGCCGTGACGCGAGCCAGCAAGTACGGTCCCTCAAACGGACCCTCGGCGCTTTCGGCAAGGTCCATCGCCGTCATCCATGACGGCTGCGCGCCATTGCGATGCATATCGAGGATGAGCCTCGCCAGATCGAGGGCGCGCTGCTCGAAGGCCGTGTACCCGAGGGTTCGTCGGTGCGGCAGATCGGCGGCAGCGAACTCCGCACGTCGCGCTGTCAACGATGCGGGGTCCGGCTCACGCTCATGTCGACGCCATGTTTCGAACTCATGGGCATCTGCTGCATCTGCTTTTCCGCTGCAGCGCTTGGACCGGCTCATGCCCAGGCCTCCAAGGCGCGCGACCACATGCGGGCGATCCGCGCCGACAGGCGCACGAGATTCAACATATCCAAGTCTCCAAGCATCAGGGGTCAAGGCCCTGGGTCAGACGCGGAGCGACAGCCTACCTATTGCATACTGAAATTGTCAAGTTTTGATCCGCCACGACTTGGCTGCGGTCAGCGCTTTCCTCCAGCGCGTTCGCGTGCGATTTTGTCGCCATTCAAGTCAATTCCTGCGACCCGGTCCGAGACATGACTTCGCCGCCCGACACACGAAAGCCGCGTGCGCGCGACATCGGCTTGACGTGGCCGGGCGCGACCGGGCCGCACAACGCCATCACCGACGTTCCCGGTATCGAGATCGGGTTCACGACCATCCTCGAAGACGCGCCGCGCGCCGGCCGCAAACGTCCGCTTCGCTCCGGCGTCACGGCGATCCTGCCGCACGCCGCGTCGCCCGATCCCGTCCCCGTCTACGCCGGCTTGCATCGCTTTAATGGCAATGGCGAGATGACCGGCGCGCACTGGATCGAGGACGGCGGATACTTCCTCGGCCCGGTCCTGCTCACCAACACGCACAGCGTCGGCATCGCGCACCACGCCGCGATCAGTTGGATGCTGCGTCGCTATCCGCATGTCTATGACGCCGGCGAACCTCTGTGGCTGATGCCCGTTGTCGCCGAGACCTATGACGGCCTGCTGAGTGACATCAATGGCCAGCACGTGACCGCCGATGACGTGTTCGCCGCGCTCGACAGCGTGTCGCCCGGCCCTGTCGCCGAAGGCAATACGGGCGGCGGCGCCGGCATGATCGCCTATGGTTTCAAGGGCGGCACCGGCACGGCGTCGCGGCGCGTGACGATCGACGGCAAAGATTACGCCGTCGGCATTCTCGTCCAGGCCAACCACGGCGTGCGCGAGTGGTTCACCGTGCGCGGCATTGCTGTCGGCCAACGTCTTGGCGGGGCAGGTCCAGGTCGCGAGGTCGAACGCGGATCGATCATCGTCGTGATCGCGACTGACATCCCAATGGCGCCGCATCAGCTGAAGCGCGTCGCGCGGCGCGGCGCGATCGGCATCGGGCGCGGCGGCACGCCGGGCGGCAACAGCTCAGGCGACATCTTCCTCGCCTTCTCCACGGCGAACGCGCAACCGATGCCGCATCGCGCGCCGACGCGGCTGAGCCTCGAAATTCTCAACGATGAGGTGTTCGACGCGATTTATATGGCCGTCGTCGACGGCGTCGAGGAGGCGGTTTTGAACGCGATGCTGGCGGCGACCGACGCCGGCGGCACGGCGCATGACGTCGTTTTCGTGCCCGCGCTGCGCGCTGATGAACTGATGGCTGTGCTGGCTACGTTTGGCGCCGGCTGAGCGCGTGCGGCGGCCTTGCCGCCTCTCGGCAAACCCGCTACCGATTTGCGAGGCTATTGGAATGGACCGCGCCGGTCAAACGCGCGCGGCGCTGAAGCGGGAGACATGCGCATGGCCGACGAAGCGGTCGTCGCCCAGACCGGCCCCTATACCGTGCATCTCGAGGAAGGAACGGAATATTGGTATTGCCGGTGCGGCCGCTCGAAGTCGCAGCCGTTTTGTGATGGCTCGCACAAGGGCACATCGTTCGAACCGTTGATGTTCGTCGCCGACCGGACCGGCGATTTCAATATCTGCGGCTGCAAGGCGACCGACGACGAACCGTACTGCGACGGCACGCATAATATGTTGTGATGCTTGGTCTACGTCGAGACGCTCACCTCTGCGTCGCCAGATGGCTGTGGCGCATCGAGTAGGCGAAATAGATCACGAGGCCCGCCAGCAGCCAGAGTAAGAACCGCAGGTGCGTGACGAGCGGCAGGAAGGCGATTAGCGCCCCGCACGAGAGCACGCCGAGGATCGGCAGCAGGATGCCGAACGGCGCCTTGAACGGGCGATGCATGTCGGGGTGGGAATAGCGCAGTGAAATGACCCCGGCGCAGACGATGACGAACGCGGCGAGCGTGCCGATGTTGACGAGTTCGGCAAGGACGCCGAGCGGCGTCAAGCCAGCCATGATCGCCATGATGACGCCGGTGATGACCGTGGTTCGCACGGGCGTCTGCGTGTTCGGATTGATGACGGAGAAAAACGGCGGCAGCAGCCCGTCGCGCGATACCGCGACGATGATGCGCGTCAGCGCGTAATAGAGCACCAGCATCACCGTCGTCAGGCCGAAGATGACTCCCGTCGCGACCAGAGCCGATGCCCAGTTGTAGCCGATCAGCTGCAGCGCATGCGCCACCGGCGACGGCACGTTGAGATCGCCGTAGGGCACGATGCCTGTCAGCAGCCCCGACACGACGATGTAGATGATCGTGCAGATCACCAGCGAGCCGAGAATGCCGATCGACACGTCGCGCTGCGGATCGCGCGCTTCCTCGACGGCGGTCGAGACGGCGTCGAAGCCGACATAGGCGAAGAACACCAGCGAGGCGCCGGCCAGCACGCCGATGGTCTTGCCGTCGGCGGTCGTGTCGAACCACCCGAATGGCATGAAGGGCGTCCAATTTTCCGGATGCACGTTGAATATCGCGACGCCGATGAAGATGGCGATCGTCAGCAGTTTTATCGCGACGGCGGCGGCGTTCACGCGGGCGCTTTCCTTGACGCCGGCGATCAGCAGAAACATCAGCAGCAGGATGATCCCGACCGCTGGGAGGTTGATGAGGCCACCCATCCCCGCCTTCTGAGCCGCCTCCGACGTCGGATCGAAGCCGATCGTTTCCAGCGCCCCGCCGAGGTAGGCGTTGAACGCCAGTTCTGTCGGCCCTTTAATCAGATAATCCGGCAAACCTATGCCGATTGCCGTCAGCGCGTTGTTGAAATAGCCCGACCAACCGTTGGCGACGGCGGCGACGGAGACGCCGTATTCGAGGATCAGGTCCCAGGCGATGATCCACGCCAGGAATTCGCCGAACGCCGCGTAGCTGTAGCCGTAAGCGCTGCCGCAGCCGCCGACGCTGGCGGCAAGTTCGGAGTACGCCAAAGCCGCGAAGGCGCAGGCCAGCCCGGCGACGACGAACGACAACACGACGGCGGGTCCTGATTGTGTCGCGGCCGCATGTCCGGTCAGCACAAAAATGCCTGTGCCGATGATCGCGCCGATGCCGAGCAACATCAGATCGGTCGCGGTCAGCACGCGCTTGAGGCCGGAGTCCTCATTGTGGGCGGTGATCGGCTTCTTCCGGTACAGAAAGTCCATCGCAAATATCCCTCTGCCCCGTGTGCCGGCCCGCGATTCCCCGGCGAGCGTCGTTCGCACCCTAGGCGACCCCAAACCTGCGGCGCAAGCGTGACGGCGGGGCCACTCGGCGGCTCCACTTGAGTGCCGCCGGAAAGGGTGCTGAACATGCGGGCTGATGGGTCAGGGCGCCAAAAACATCGTCAGCTTGACGCGACTGAGACCGCGCGGCGCCGTCATGCTTGCGGCGTTGGCGATAGGTGGCGCCATGGTCGATCCGGCGCGGGCCGATCTCGTCATCGCGGTTGCCGGGCCTGTCGAGGGTCGTGACGCCGATCGCGCGGCGACCATTCTCACGGCGGTCCGCGACGCGGCCGCAATCCTCAACGCCGCCGGCGGGGCCAACGGCGAAACTTTCGCGGTCGAGTCTGTGGACGACGGATGCGCCCGCGGCAAGGCGGCCGACGTCGCCGGAGAGCTTGCGACGCGCAAGGTCGCGCTCGTGCTCGGCCATCCCTGCACGCCGGCGGCGCTCGCCGCTGCGGACGTGTATGGCAAAGCGTCGATCCTGTTCATCGCCACCGCGACCCGCCATCCGGCGCTGACCGCCAAGCGCGCTGGGCCGACGATATTCCGCATCGTCGGGCGCGACGATCGCCAGGGCGAACTCGCAGGTCGCATCCTGGCCCGCGCCGCGCCGAAGCAGCGCGTCGCCGTGGTCCACGACCGCTCGCAGTACGGCCGCCGGCTGGCGGAGGCCGCCGCAGCCGCCTTCAAGCGCGAACGCGGCGCCGATCCCATCACGGCGACAATTATTGGCGGCGATCTCGACTACAAGCGCACGGTCTCCAAGGTGAAGGACGCCCAGATCGTGTTTTTCGCCGGTTTCCCGCTCGAAGGTGGGCTAATCTATTCAGGTCTGCGCGACGCCGGATCGAAGGCCGAGTTCATCGGTTCGGACAGCCTGGCGACGGAGGAATTCTCGATGACGTTCGGCGAGCGGGCCAAGGGCGTGCGCGTGCTGGTGTCGTCATCGGCGGCGGCGGGGCTTGCGGCGCCGGCCGAGTCATCGTCGCGCGACGACGCCGACGCTGCGCAAGAGGCGGCTCGCGCCCGCGCCGCGATCGAAGTCTTTGCCGCCGCGGCGCGCAAGGCCGAGAGCAACGATCCGGCGAAGGTGGCGGCGGCGCTTGCGGCCGGCACGTTCGTGACGGCGCTCGGCCCGATCGGTTTCACGAGCGAGGGCGACGCGCGCATCCCCTCGTTTCAGCTCGTCGAGTGGCAGGGCAAGGCGTGGGGTCCGGCGTCGGAGGCGCCCTGATCGCTGAGATAGAAAAGGCTGCCCAATCGGGCAGCCATCGCAAATCAGAACCGGAAACCGCGGCTCGCGAGAATTTCAGCGTCGCAGCGCTTCAGCGGCCCTGCGACTGGGCCATGCACTCGGTCATCAGCGCGCGTTCCAAGCGCACCAGATCGTCCGGCACATGAGCGCCTGACTGGCGGAACGCAGCGATCCGATCGCGAACCAGCGCGTAGCACCGGCGCGGATCGTCTTCCGACTGTTCCATCTGCTGTACGAGTTCGGCGATTTCACCACCGCCCATCTGCTCGGTCATTGTCCTTAGGTCTCCCCGCGTCTGTCGAGGACCGATCGCCTCATCTGCGATCCGATCCGGTCTTGGGTTGAATCACTGCGAACCATCTATCGAGACTAATCGAAGAATCTGCTCCGGCCAGTCTAGATTGGAACTGAAAACTGAAGTCCCGGTTAAGAGTTGCCGAAACGCCATGAATGGCGAATGAACGCTTCGTGGCGAAAATCGGCGGCTAACCTCGCGGCCCAGTTTGCAATCCAAAATGGCGTTCAGCGGACGCAAATTCGGCGCTTCTGTGCAGTGCACATTCTTTCGCTGCACAGCGGCATTTTTGCTGCACCAGATATTCACCGACGCCATTGACCGTTGATTGATGAGGACTTGCCGCTCTGCTACGCCTGCGGCGCCGCATCAAGGATTTGCCTGAAATGATCCCCCGTTACGCCCGTCCCGAGATGGTCGAGATCTGGTCACCGGAGACGCGGTTCCGCATCTGGTTCGAGATCGAAGCACATGCCGCCGACGCGCTCGCGGAGCTAGGTGTGATCCCGAAAGAAGCCGCCGCGACTATCTGGCGCAAGGGTCGCGTGGCGAAATTCGACACGGCGCGCATCGACGAAATCGAGGCCGTCACCAAGCATGACGTCATCGCGTTTCTGACCCATCTTGCCGAGCACGTAGGGCCCGATGCGCGCTTCGTGCATCAAGGCATGACGTCGTCGGACGTGCTCGACACCTGCTTCAACGTGCAGCTCGTGCGCGCGAGTGACCTGCTGATCGCCGGAGTCGACCGCCTGCTCTCGGCGCTGAAGCTGCGCGCCTTTGAACACAAGGACACGATCACGATCGGGCGCAGCCACGGCATCCACGCCGAGCCGACGACGTTCGGCGTCAAGCTGGCGGTGGCGTATGCGGAGTTCGCGCGCAACCGCGAACGGCTGGTCAGCGCGCGGAAAGAGGTTGCGACCTGCGCCATCTCGGGCGCCGTCGGCACGTTCGCCAACATCGACCCGCGCGTCGAAGCCCACGTCGCAAAAAGCATGGGCCTGGCGGCCGAGCCCGTCTCGACTCAGGTCATCCCGCGCGACCGCCACGCCATGTACTTCGCGACGCTCGGCGTCGTGGCTTCGTCCATGGAGCGGCTGGCGACCGAAATCCGCCATCTGCAGCGGAGCGAGGTGCTGGAGGCGGAGGAATATTTTGCGCCGGGCCAGAAGGGTTCGTCGGCCATGCCGCACAAGCGCAATCCGGTACTGACGGAAAACATCACGGGCCTCGCACGTATGGTGCGCGCCTACGCGATGCCGGCGATGGAGAACGTGGCGCTCTGGCACGAGCGCGACATCTCGCATTCCTCGGTCGAGCGCATGATCGGCCCCGACGCAACGATCACGCTGGATTTCGCGCTGAACCGCCTCGCGGGCGTGATCGAGAAGCTCGTGGTCTATCCGGCGAACATGAAGAAAAACCTCGACAAACTCGCGGGGCTGCACAATTCGCAGCGCGTGCTGCTGGCTTTGACGCAAGCGGGCGCGTCGCGCGAGGACGCCTATGCGCTGGTGCAACGCAACGCCATGAAGACGTGGGAGCACGGCCGGGATTTCCTGACCGAGCTCAAGGCAGATCCCGACGTCACGGCCAAGGTGCCGCCGCGCCAGCTCGAAGCCATGTTCGACCTCGGCTATCACACCAAGCACGTGGACGCGATTTTCAAGCGGGTGTTTGGGTAGGCTGCCCAAAATTCGCCGCAGCGTGCTGAGAGGGAGCACGCTCTCGAAACCGGAGCCCCCACGGCCATGCGCTCTTAGCCCCTCGCCTTTGTCAGACCTCGCCGCGCCAAGCGATCCCGCTTGCGCGCTTGCGTGTCTGCAAAGGAGACGTCCATGGCCCGCGCCAACCTCCCATTCTTCGTCCACCCCACCAACGCCGCCCGCGAAGTTCTCGGGCCACATCTTGAACGAGCGGCGGTCGCCGCGATCCGCGCGGTTCTGAAGAACCGTCGGACCGTCGACATCGCCTTCCAGCAGATCGTGTATGCGGGCCGGCATCTGGCGCTGTCGTCGCGCGTGACGAGCGCCGGCGATCTGGTCGTCGAAATCGACCTCGGCGACGCCAGCCTCGAGGGCCACGTCATCCTTCAAGCCGAGTATGAGAAGGCCGAACGCAAGGCTTTCGAGGCCAGCCGCTCGGAGCGCGAGGCGGCGCGCAAACTCAGACAGCGGAGGTGGTGAGGACGACCTTCATCGCCTCGCTTAGGCGGGTACGATTCAAGACGCCTGATCGAAATTCTTGTTCCCCAACGGTTGACAACAATTGCGCGCAGCCCTGCGGCGGAACTTCGCGGCTTCGTGGCGCGTTTGGTCTGCGATCCCGAGCGCGGGACGCAAAAAATCAGGAGGATGCCATGACAGACCGCATCGACGCTTTGAAGACGCTGCACACCAGCCTGGTCGATAGCCGGAACGGCTACGACGAAGCCGTCAAACAGTCGAAGGGCGAAGGCCTGGAGCCGCTGTTCCGCGGCATGATCGAACTTCGCAATTCGGCGGCAAGCGAACTCGCGCCGCATCTCGTTGCCCTCGGCGAAACACCCGACGCCGACGGATCGTTCATGTCGACCGTGCACCGCACCGTCATCGACGTTCGCTCCTACGTGACCGGGCTCGATGAAAGCGTGCTACCCTCGCTGATCAGCGGCGAAGAGCGCATCCTCGGCTACTACGATGACGCGCTTGCCGCTTCGTCGCCGGAGAACGTCGAACACTCGGCGTTGGTCGAGCAGCGCGCCAAGCTTGTCGCGAAGATTGACGAGATGCATCGGATGAAGGCCCGCGCAGCGGCCTAGTCCGCCGTCGCAACGAATATCCGACAATCAGTTCGCCCCGGCGTTGCAAAAGCGTCGGGGCGTTTTTATTGGCGGCTTTGAGCTTCCAAAAAAAGCGCCGGAGCGCATCCACTCCGGCGCTTTAGAAACTTGCGAGTTGCGCGCGACTTACGCGGCTTCTCTGTTCAAGCGGCCTTCGGCGAGTTTGGTCAATTTCTGGTCGGCGGCGTGCTCTTCCTTCAACGTCTTCTCCAGAATAGCGGCGACGTCCTTTTTGCCAAGCAGCATCGCCCATGAGGCTAGAGTGCCGTAGCGCGTGATCTCATAGTGCTCGACGGCCTGCGCCGCGCCGATCATGGCGGCATCCCGCGTGTCCGCATCCTTGACGTGGGACATCAGGTCTTCGCCCTCTTCAAGAATGCCCTTGATGGCCGGGCACGGCGTCGCCTTCGGCTTCTTGCCCAGCAGCTTGAAAATCTGCTCCAGGCGCGCGACGTGCTCCTCAGTCTCTTTCAGATGGCCGGTGAAGGCTTTCTGAAGTGCGGCCGAATCCGAGGCCTTGGCCATCTTCGGCAGCGCTTTCACGAGCTGATTTTCGGCGTAGTAGATGTCTTCGAGCGTGTGTTCGAACAGTTGTTCCAGATTTTCGATTTTCATAGCGGGGTCCTCTTCGATTGCAGTGCGGCGCGCAGCGCCGGGCCGGGAATCGCGCGGGGCTGCGCGCCGGGTCCATGCTCAATGCCTCGGCATCATGATGGTTCCCCTCGCCCCAAAACGTAATGGCGAAGGCGACGGCTTTTCCCGATCGCCGGCATCGGCTAACACCGGCGTTCATGAAAACATCGGACGTCGACATTCTTATCGTTCCAGGCTGGCAGAGTTCGGGGCCCGATCATTGGCAGAGCCGCTGGGAGCGCAGCCTCAGGACGGCGCGCCGCGTCATCCAGGACGACTGGGACAATCCGAACGTCGAAGCATGGGGCGACCGCATAGCAAAATTTGCCGGCGGGGCTACGCAGCCCGTCGTGCTCGTGGCGCACTCGCTCGGCGTTCCGGCCGTCGTGTTTGCGGCTGAGAAACTGAAAGGCAAGGGCGTCATCGGCGCATTTCTAGTCGCGCCGGCAGACGTCGACTATGCGCAGTTCTGGCCCGACACCGGCGGCGAACGCTGGCCGCCCAAAAATGGCGACGGCGGCTTCGCGGCGATGCCGACGATCCGCCTGCCGTTCGCCGCGCATCTCGTCGTCGGCAACAACGATCTCTACTGCAGCTACGCGCGGGCCGAGATGCTGGCGAGCGCATGGGGCGCGACACTTTCGGACGCCGGAGAATGCGGTCACCTGAACGTCGCATCTGGACATGGCCCGTGGCCGGAGGGACTTCTGCAGTTCGGGCAGTTTTTGCGCGAGCTGGGATGAACGCGCAGCGCCGATGCGTTATCGCGCGCGCGATGCCGACTTCTTGGCGGCGACTTTCTTCGCGGCAGGCTTGCGCCCGGCACCGTCCGGGCCTTGCCGGCGCCGTCCTGTTTGTTGACGGTCGCCCAGGCGCGGGCTTCGTTCCTTCTTTCCGACGCCGCGCTCCTCATAGCCCTCGGCGATGTGTTCGGCCTTGCGCTGCTGCTTGGATGTGTATTTCGACTTGTCTCTGCGCGGCATGGGCGCCTCCTCGAACGAAAAACGGCTGCCCCAAAAGAACAGCCGCAATCGAGTCAAGGTTCCGTCGTCGACCGCGCCGCCGCGGTCAGCTCTTGCCGCCTTCGATGTCTGCGACGGCCTTGGCCAAAGCTTCGGCCATTACTTTGCGGATGTCGGCGTCGGCCACCGTCACGCCCTTGGCGACGAGATCGGCTTTCACCTTGCCGAACACGTCATCGTCGCCCTTTTCGGCGAGATCGGCCTTGCGCACGGCCTTGATGTAATCGTCAAGTTCGGCGCCGGTGTACCCCATCTTTGCGCCGGCCCATTCGGCGAGCGCCTTGTTGCGCCGCGATTCCGCTTTGAACTTCAGATCCGCGTCGTGCGCGAACTTCTTCTCGAAGCCCTTTTCCCGGTCGTCGAAGCCCGTCATGACTTTTCACCTCCCAATTTTAGCGCCCGGCGCCCGGGTGCAATCTATGGTTTTATCTGCAATTGACGCCCGTTCAGCGCGAGTTGCAGGTCTGACCGGGCAACGCCGCCAGTGGGACCGATACCTGCCCCGGCGAGCCAAATCAACGGCTTGGCCGGGGGCGTCCACCAAGGCTGCGTGCGGCTCATGGTCTTCATTGTTTCCCTGGGTCCATTCGGCTAGTGTCGGGAGTGAGATTTGACCTGCGCAACAGCGCCCGTCGCGACCCCTGACATGTAGAAATCACGTTGGAAAATCAAAGGGCAGCAGCCGCTCGTCCGTCTGCGCCCGTCGCCGTCAACTGTGTAAGTAGGACCTAATCGATTGATCCTCAGAGGACCCGGAATGACCAAGCGTCGCCGCATCTATGAAGGCAAGGCCAAGGTGCTCTATGAGGGCCCGGAGCCGGGCACGCTCATTCAACACTTCAAGGACGACGCCACTGCGTTCAACGCCAAGAAGCATGCGTTGATCGAGGGCAAGGGCGTGCTCAACAACCGCATCTCGGAGTACGTCTTCCTGCGCCTCGGCGAAATCGGTGTGCCGACCCACTTCATCAAGCGGCTCAACATGCGCGAGCAGTTGATCCGCGAGGTCGAGATCGTGCCACTCGAGGTCGTGGTCCGCAACGTCGCGGCCGGCTCGCTGTCGACCCGTCTCGGGCTTGAAGAGGGCGCGCAGCTTCCCCGCTCGATCATCGAATTCTATTACAAGAAGGATGAGTTGAACGACCCGATGGTGTCGGAGGAGCACATCACAGCCTTCGGCTGGGCGACGCCGCAGGAAATCGACGAGATCATGCAGATGGCGCTGCGGATCAACGATTTCATGGTCGGCCTGTTCCTCGGCATCGGCATCCGCCTCGTCGACTTCAAGGTCGAGTTCGGCCGTCACTACACCGACGACCAGATGCGGATCGTGCTTGCCGACGAGATCAGCCCCGACTGCTGCCGGCTGTGGGACATCAACTCGGGCGACAAGCTCGACAAGGACCGCTTTCGCCGCGATCTCGGCGGCGTGCTCGAGGCCTATCAGGAAGTGGCGCGCCGGCTCGGCGTGCTGACCGAGAACCCGCGCCCGCGCGGCGCCGGTCCGGTGCTGGTGGCGTCGAACCCGATCACGACGGCGCCGCTCAACGGCAAGCCAAACTAGTTGCCTGTCATCCCGGACGACCTCAGCGAAACGTCGGTCGATCCGGGATCCAGGTGAATTCGCCGAAGGCTCGTTATTGATGCCAACGGCGCGGCCCGCTATGTGCTGGGTCCCGGCCCTGCGGTCGCTTCCCTCCCTTCGCCGGGATGACAATTTCAGAGGCCGCCATGAAAGCCCGCATCAAGATCACGTTGAAGACCGGCGTCCTCGATCCGCAAGGTAAGGCCATCGAGGGCGCCGTGAAGGGTCTGGGGATTACGGGCGTCGGCGATGTCCGTCAAGGCAAGTACATCGAGGTTGATCTGACCGAAACCGACCCCGCCAAGGCGAAGGCAATGGTCGAGCAGATGTGCAAGGACCTGCTCGCCAATACGGTGATCGAAAACTACAGCTACGAGATCGGGTAAGCAGATGCTGCGCGCTTCCGTCATCGTTTTTCCCGGTTCGAATTGCGACCGCGACGTGAAGACGGCGATTGAGCGTGTCACCGGATTCGCCCCGAAAATGGTCTGGCACGGCGATGCGTCGGTTCCGTCGTCCGACATGATCGTGCTGCCGGGCGGATTTTCCTACGGCGATTATCTGAGATGCGGGGCCATGGCCGCCCACTCGCCGATCATGAAAGACGTCGTCGCCAAGGCCAACGCCGGCACGCCGGTCATCGGCATTTGCAACGGCTTTCAGATTCTTTGCGAGAGCGGCCTACTGCCCGGCGCGTTGCTGCGCAACGCTTCACTGCACTTCATCTGCCGCGATGTGCATTTGAAGGTCGAGAATGACCGAAGCGTCTTCACGCGCTGCTATCGCAAGGGCGAGGTCATTAAGATCCCGATCGCGCACGGCGAAGGCAACTATTTCGCCGACGCCGCAACGCTCGATCGGATCGAGGGCGAGGGCCAGGTGGCGTTCCGCTATGCGAGCGCCGAGGGCGATGTCACGCCGCAGAGCTGTCCCAACGGGGCCCAGCGCAACATCGCCGGCATCGTCAACGCAACGGGCCGCGTGCTCGGCATGATGCCCCATCCGGAGCGACTTTACGAAACCGCGCTCGGCGGCACGGACGGTCGGCGCGTGTTTGAAAGCGCGCTGCTGACGGCGCTCGAAGCCGCCGCCTGACGCCGCACGAGGCGGCAATTGCTCAGAACACGGTTTATTGCGAATCTGCTGGCTTTCACCGGCCGACGGGCAGCGCCGCACGTAGGTAATATCTGAGCAAAGCCGGCGCAATTCGTTAGAATTTACCGAAAATTAGCAATGATCTGGACTCGGAGTTTCTCCCCACTCTAGATGCTCCCAGGGCCCCGCAACGCCGGTTTCGAGCCCCATTCAAGGTTCTTCCGTGTGTTCAGCAAGCAGCGATCATATTTCGGGCAAGCCCCAGGGGACGACATGGCCAGCACTCACAGTCATCCTTCGATGAAGGCAGCCCATCAGAAATTCGACGGTCCTGACGGCGCGGTTTTCATCGGCAAGGGCACCCAGGCCGTCGGCGAGATTTCCCACTGCACCATGGTCGTCATTCGCGGACGCATCGAAGGCAACATCGACACCAAGGTGCTGATCGTCGAGAGCGAAGGCGCTCTGGTCGGCAACGTGCACGCCGATCACATGGAGATCCATGGCCGGATCGAAGGCAACGCCGTCGTCTCCGATTTGGCGGACATCCGCTCGACGGGCCTGATCACCGGCGAACTGGTCTACGGCCAGCTTTCGGTCGCCGCTGGCGGCCAAGTCCACGGCACCATTCGTCAGGCCAGTCAGGAGCGCGGGGCCGAAGAGCGCGCGATCAGCGGCAACGGCGTGCATGAGACGCTTAGCGATACGGCGCAGTCGGTAGTCCAGTGATTTTTCGCGCGGCGGCGCTCTCAAGGGAGCCGAACCGCGCAACAAAAAAGGGGCCGCGAAGCCCCTTTTCCAATTCCGCTCTTTTCGCGCGCTAATTAGCGGCCGCTTGGGCGACGCTGAACCTTGCGGCCGGAGACCGGCATCCACGAGTTCATCAGCGCGAAGACAATCGCCTTCATGACATCACCTTTTGGGTTGCAGCGATAAGGCCAAGCTGGCCGGCCGGGATCATCGGATCCTGGCGCCGAAGTCGGCTGATCCGTGAAGACCAGCGCAGCTTCGTATCGAGTTGTTCTGCAGTGTAGATAACTGATCCTATGCGTTTTGAGAAGAGCTTGGACCGCAGCCCGGCAATGCGCGGCACGCAACCCTCGTTAACCTAATTTAACTTAATAAATTCAGTGTTTAAGCAAAATTTGGGAGGGCGCCTTGCGGGCCCTCCCTTTTTCAAACGTTCGCAAGCGTGGACTTGGAAACGTCGAAATTCGTCAAGTTGCAGCAGCTGTTATTTCGCAGGTGCAGCATAAGCCAGCCGGTCCACCGGCTGAACGGTCATCGTTGTCGCGCCTGGCGCGCAGACGAACTGCAGTGCGGGTCCACTTTGTGTTTCAACCCGGGTCGCCGAACCTGACGGCACCTGCGTCGTGACGCGCACCGGAGTCGAGGCTGCCGGGGCATCGTCGGAGTAAGCGTCCGCGATCATCATCGTGAGGTCGCAATGTCCGCTTTTGGCAGTAAAATAGCCGATCGCGCGCTTCGGCCCCACGGTCAGACTGATGCCTTTCGCGGGCGCAAAGACCTTGAGCGAGATGGCTCCTTCGGCCGAGACCGGCATGGCGCCCTTGATGAGCGCGAGGCCGGCGAACGCTGCGGCGACACTGAGTTTCGAATAAGAGGTCATGGAAGGTCTCCACTGTCCAAGACCGCGGCCGTTCAAACCCGCGCACGATTGTCTGGGCGTGACGGCTGCGATGGAGCGGTAGATAAACCCATGACTGGGTTGTTGAAATACCTAGCTATGCATTTCCGGAATGCGTTTGGTGCAGCGCGAAACGGTCACAGCCCGGTTGGGTAGGGCATTTTCGCTGACGCTTGGCGACTCGCGTTCCGCGAGCCGGCCGCCGCGCGCGGGGCAGAAGCGCTAGGGCACGACGTAGTTGCAAGGCTTGGCGCTGGCGAGACACCGCCACTTGCCGTCATCGAGGTGCACGCAATCGACCGTCTTGCTCGATGCGATCGACCAGACCGACCATGAGAGGCCATATTGCGCGCTTGCTGTCGAGGTCCAGCCATTGCGCGAAGCTGCGCTGGCGACGGCTTTCACCGCACGAACCCCGACGGCCTGGTGCGGCGAATTCTTGCACACATAGGCCTTCGCCGGCACGGACGACGCCAGCGCAGTCGCAGCGGCCAGCACGGCAAGACTTGCTAATTTTAGGGACATTTCAGGGTCTCCTGATGAGAAAAGCGGACGTGCGCCATCGCAGCGTCACGTTCCTCAGTCGCTGGATGCCCCGCTCTGGTTCATGCGTCCACGCAACGCGACGTTTGGCCGTTTGAAGGCGGGGCGCCGGGCGGCGACAAAGCGGATGCGGGCCCCTATAAGCGGACGCGTCCATCGAACGCTGCCCAGAGACCGCAATGACCGACGCTTCCAAAATCACGCCCGAAGTCGTCGCCGAGCACGGGCTTAAACCCGACGAATATCAGCGCCTCCTCGACATCCTCGGCCGCGAGCCGCGGATCTGCGAGCTCGGCATCTTCTCGGTCATGTGGTCCGAGCACTGCTCGTACAAATCCTCGCGCGTTTGGCTGAAGACGCTGCCGACCAGCGGCCCGCAGGTGATCCAGGGGCCGGGCGAGAACGCGGGCGTCGTCGATCTCGGCGACGACGATGCGGTCGTGTTCAAGATGGAATCGCATAACCACCCGTCCTACATCGAGCCGTTCCAGGGCGCCGCGACCGGCGTCGGCGGCATCATGCGCGACGTGTTTACAATGGGCGCTCGGCCGGTCGCGAACATGAACGCCTTGCGCTTCGGCGCGCCGGACCATCCCAAGACCAAACGCCTCGTCGCCGGCGTCGTCGCCGGCATCGCGCATTACGGCAACTGTACGGGTGTGCCGACCATCGGCGGGGAGACCAACTTTGACGAAGGCTACAACAACAACATCCTGGTCAACGCGATGTGCGTCGGCCTCGCCAAGAAGGACAAGATCTTCTACTCCGCCGCCAAGGGCGTCGGTCTGCCCGTCGTCTACGTCGGCTCGAAAACCGGGCGCGACGGCATCCACGGCGCGACGATGGCGTCGGCAGAGTTTGACGACAAATCGGACGAGAAACGCCCGACCGTGCAGGTCGGCGATCCATTCACCGAGAAGCTGCTGATCGAGGCCTGCCTCGAGCTGATGGCGACGGACAGCATCATCGCGATCCAGGACATGGGCGCGGCGGGTCTCACCTCCTCGACCTCCGAGATGGCCGATAAGGGCGGCGTCGGCATCGAGCTTAATCTCGACCTCGTGCCTCAGCGCGAAGCCGGCATGACGGCTTACGAGATGATGCTGTCGGAAAGCCAGGAACGCATGCTGATGATCCTAAAACCCGAGCGCGAAGCCGACGCCAAGGCGATCTTCGCCAAGTGGGGTCTCGACTTCGCGGTGATCGGCACGACGACCGACACCGGACGCATGATCATCAAACACAAAGGCGTTGTCGAAGCTGATTTGCCGGTCGACAAGCTCGCCAACTCGGCGCCGATGTACGAGCGCCCTTGGGTCGAGCCGAAGAAACCGGCGGCGATTCTGCCCGAATGGGTGCCAGGACCCAAGAATGGGCCGAACTCGATCCTCGGGACGCTGCGCGACATGATGGGCGGTCCCGCGCTTTCTTCGCGGCGCTGGATCTGGGAGCAGTATGACCACATGGTGATGGGCGACACGGTCGGGCGCCCGGGCGGCGACGCGGGCGTCGTGCGCGTGCACGGCACGCAAAAAGGCATCGCGGTTGCGTGCGATGTGACGCCGCGCTACGTGCTCGCCGATCCCGAGATGGGCACCAAGCAGGCCGTGGTCGAGACCTGGCGCAACCTCACCGCGGTCGGCGCCGATCCGCTCGCCATCACCGACAACATGAATTTCGCCAACCCCGAGCGCCCCGAGATCATGGGGCAGTTCGTGGCGAGCGTGCGCGGCATGGGCGAAGCCTGCCGCGCGCTCGACTATCCCGTCGTCTCCGGCAATGTTTCGCTTTACAATGAAACCAACGGCGTCGGCATTCCGCCAACACCCGCCATCGGCGGCGTCGGGCTGGTGCCGGATACGTCGAAAATCGCCAACATCGCCCTGAAGCATGACGGCGCGATGCTGATCGTCATCGGCGCGGAAGCCGGATGGCTCGGGCAGTCGCTTTATCAGCAGCACGCGACGGGCAAATTCGAGGGCGCGCCGCCGCCCGTCGATTTCGAGTCCGAGATCAAGGCCGGGCGACTGATCCGCGCGCTGATCCGCTCAGGGGTCGCGTCAGCCGTGCACGATTGCGCGGACGGCGGGCTGCTCGTTGCGATCGCCGAGATGGCGCTTGCCGGCGACAAGGGCGTCGAGCTCTATCCCTACGAAGGCAAGCTTCCCGCGCACGCGGTGTGGTTCGGCGAGGACCAGGGCCGCTACGTCGTCGAGACCACGCCAGCGAAAGCGGAAGAGGTTTTGGAGCGCGCGCGGTTGTTGGAATTGCCGGCGCGCATCGTCGGCAAAACGGCGGGGACTGCGATCGCGCTCAAAGGCGAGACGGCGCTGTCGCTTGGAGATTTGCGGGCAAGCCATGAGGGGTGGATGAAGGGGTTGATGGGTGGGGTCTAGCAAGTTGCCACTATGCCATCATCCGAAGTCAACCATTGTCGCGTCCGCGGCGCGGGTTAGCGCTCCGACGAACGGTCAAAGGCAACGCGCTGGCATAAGCCGACTATTCCAGCCGGCCCGTCTCAATCGCCCACTAACCATCTGCTGCATTTGCAAAGCGACCGCCTGTCATCGCGGCGACAATCAGTGCTAAAGTCGTAGAAATTTACTCAGCTGGCTGAGGGTGACGGCCGATGGACGCAGCGCAGCACCCCGCGGCGGGACATTCCATCCCATGGTTCATCACCGCCCCGGGTGAGTCGGACACGCTCTTTACGTTTGCGACAGTGGTGGTCATCGCGACGATCCTGGGATTGGGCGTCGTGTTCTTCCGTTTGCATTCGTTGCCTGAACGCCTCGGCCACAAGAAACTGCAATTCGAGATCGTCGCCGTGCTCGGCTTGCTGTCGCTGTTCACGCACATTCATCTCTTCTGGGTCGCCGGGCTTTTGCTCGCGTTGATCGACTTGCCTGACTTCACCGGGCCGCTCAAACGCATGGCGCGATCGCTGGAACGCATATCCGGTGCGCCAGCCGCCGAAACTCCGGACGCAACAACTACCGAGCCAGCCCACGCGGCGCCAACGCCGTCACCGGCGCCCGCGCTTAAATCCGCTATCGTAGAACAGCGGGGCGCATAGCCATGCTCGAACTCGTTCTCTGCTCACTGCTCACCGTCCTGCCGGACTACCTCTACCGCCACTATCGTGAGGGCAAGCGGATCGGCCACGAGATCACGATTTACTCGGTCTGGTACGAGTTGCGTTGGGGCATTACGGCATGCCTGATGCTGACAGTCGCGTTGATCGCCTTGATTTTCTACCATCATCCGACCACGAAGAATGCGGCCTCGTATTTCCGCACCATTCCGATCGTTCCCGAAGTGGGCGGGCGCGTGTCCGAGATCTACGTGACGCTGAGCGGCGCGGTCGAAAAGGGCGCGCCCATTTTCCGGCTCGACAGCTCGAAGCAGGATGCGGCGCTCGAAGTGGCGAAGCGCAAGATCACGGAAGTCGAGGCCGAGATGGTCGTGGCGCAGGCCGACATCGCGGCGGCGGACGGCCAGATCCAGCAGGCCAAGAGCGCATTGGAACAAGCGCTCGATGAGCTGCGAACCAAGGAAGAGCTGAGACAGCGCAACGCCGGCGTCGTCACGCCGCGGGAAATCGAAAGGCTGCAGACCGCCATCGATGGACGCAAGGGTCAGGTCGCGGCGGCCGAAGCCGCCAAGGTCGCCGCCGAAACGCGGGTATCGACACTGCTCCCCGCAGAAAAAGCGAGCGCGGAGGCGGCGCGCAATCAGGCGCAGGTGGACCTCGACAAGACCGTGATCTACGCCGGCGTCAAGGGGCGGGTGGAGCAATTCGTTTTGCAGGTCGGTGACTTCGTCAACCCGTTCATGCGGCCGGCCGGCCTTTTGATCCCGGAGTCCGCTGGCCGCCGGGGAATTCAGGCGGGCTTCGGTCAGATCGAAGCGCAGGTCATGAAGGTCGGCATGGCCGCCGAGGTGACGTGTATTTCCAAACCGCTGACGATCATTCCGATGGTCGTCAGCGACGTTCAGGACTACATCGCGGCCGGTCAATTTCGCGCCAGCGAACAACTGTTCGATACCCAGCAAGTCAAACAACCCGGAACAATCACTGTGTTCCTCGAGCCGATGTACGAAGGGGGGCTCGAGGGCGTGACGCCGGGCAGCAGCTGCATCGCCAACGCCTACTCGAACAATCATGACCGGCTGGCGAATGAGGATTTGGGAGTCCTGACCTGGCTTTATCTGCACATCGTCGATGCCGTGGGCGTGGTGCACGCGATGATCTTGCGCGTCCAGGCGCTGCTGTTCCCGATCCAGAACCTCGTGTTGTCCGGGCACTGACACGCCAGCCGATCGCTGACTCTGGCGCAGCGGGCCGTTGCGCTCGAACGCCGCGCCAGCAGGCATCCCGGTGAAGGCCGGCTCGCCGAAAGCGAGTCGGAAGGCACCAAGCAAAAACACGCTCCCACCCTTGCCGCCGGCGGCGCGGCCAGCTATCGAGCAGCAGCCACCACGCGCCGGCCACGGCCGGTGAATGCCAACGCTAGGAAGACAGCTCATGCCAACGATGTCGAATCTTCGCCGCCGCAAGATCCAGGCGACGCAACGCAAGATCAAGAACGCCGCCACCCGCGCGGCGAAGATCGCCAAGAAAGAACGCAACAAGTAGATGCGCGCCAACCTCACGAGCGCCCTTCGCCACGCGCGCACGATCGGCGCGGTTGCGCTACTTGCGTGCGCGATCGTCGCCAACCCCGCCACGGCTCATGCCGGAGGACCTGCCATGACCACCACCGCCTCCGGCCTGCAGATCACCGATACCGTCGCCGGCACGGGCGCCTCACCCAAGACCGGGCAAACCTGCGTGATGCACTACACGGGCTGGCTCTACACCGACGGCGTCAAGGGCAAGAAGTTCGACTCATCCGTCGATCGCGGCCAGCCATTCGAATTCACGATCGGCGTCGGCCAGGTCATCAAGGGCTGGGACGAGGGCGTCGCGTCGATGAAGGTCGGCGGCAAGCGCACGCTGATCATCCCGCCGGCGATCGGCTACGGCGCGCGCGGGGCCGGCGGCGCCATTCCGCCGAACGCGACGCTGATGTTCGACGTCGAACTGCTTGGCGTCAAAGGCTGAGCGGGGATCGCTCGGCTCAACCGTCATCAGCGAGGAGGCCGCCGCCATGACGTCGATGTTGCTGATCGCCGCCGTCATCATGCTGACGCTCGGCGCGCTGGCGTATTTCATCGAGTCGCAGCGCGCAGACCGTGACGCGCCGCCGCCCGTCTATTCGCTGCTGCCGGGCGACATCAAGTACGAGAGCCCCGACGGCAATTTCCGCTTCTATTTCCCGATCACGACCTCGATCGTCGTGTCGATCGTGCTGTCGCTGGCGCTGTGGCTGTTTTCGTAAGCGCCGCCGATCGTTGGCGACCGGCGGCGCCCGTCTCGCTCACTTCGCCAAATAGTTCTCGTGTAGCCAGACGCCAGCCGCCGGCGACGAGGCGAAATACACGGATCGCTCGCCGTCGCGGACTTCCGCCTGTTTTTTGACGGTCAGCGGCGTGTCCTTCTTCGCGCCGCGCTTGGCGTCGTCGAGGAAGGCGGCGACCGCCGAGACGTCCGGCGCCGCCGCAGACTTGTCGCCTGTTTCTCCGATGGCCTCCGTCGCCGCTGACTGCAGCTGCTTTTCCCACATCTTGCGGAACAGGCCGTTCGACGCATAGACGTCGGCGCTGTTCAGCTTGCCGTTGACGGCGAAGGCATATCCGACGATGTCGTCGCCGCTTTCGCCCACCGCCTGGAGCGCCTTGACGTAGGCGGCGCGCGCCGTCTGTAGCTTGTCGTTCTCGAGCGAGAGTTGCAGGCTCGTCTCGGAATGGCTCGCTGCGACGTCGGCGCTGAGACCGGCCGAGAGCTTCTGCTGCGTTTTTGCGACCGAGTCCCACACCTTCCGCTGGCGCTCATAGACGAGATCGCTGTCGGCCGACCGCAGTCCCGCCGCGACCGATCCGGTTGCGATCGGCGCCCGCATCGCCAACTTGGCTTCGCGCGAGGGAACCGCCTCGGCCGCACTCGAAAACCTGGCGACGCTTTCGGAACCGCGGCTCGACCACCGGCCCTGCTCTACGCAGAACGAGGCCAGCGCGACCTCTCCCGAACGCGGCGTCAGCACGAGGCTCGCGGTCACCGCGCGATCCTGCTTGCCGCCCTTGACGATATCGCCGGCCTGGATGAACACGGCCTCGTCGCCGATGTTCTCGATCTTGAGTTCGTTGACCTCGCCCGTCTCAAAAACCTTTACGCGACCCTTCTCCAAGGCTTCGGCCAGCGTGAGCGGCACGGGTCCAGGAGCGCTCGTGCCGTGAATGAAATAGACCGCGAGGTTCTCATGGACGTGTGGGCCGGTGATTTTTTGAGGCGCTTCGCCCGCACCGGCGCGATCAAATGTCCCGAAGGCCCACGCGGCCGTCGCGACAACTGTAAGAAGATGAAATCTCAACATGGTTCCACCTATTGTGTTGTTCAGAATGGGCAGCGTTCTGCGCTTGCAAAGTGGCTCAGCTTCGGCGGTCCAATGGCCGGACGGCGTGGAAGCGATGGCGGGATCAAGGCTGGCGACGCAGCGCGAAGCCCTTATCAGACGCGCGGCCGCAGCGGAATTTCGCCATGAATCGGGCCCAACACGAGCTCCAGTGACTTAGGGAGACGGTCAATGCTGCGAACGAGCCTCGCCATCGCGCTGATGGCGTTTTCTTTGAGCTTCGCTTCGGCGGCACGCGTCGAGGCCGCCTCCGCGCGCGAGATCGACGCCGGGGTCGATGCGACGCTCGACAACTTCTTCTACAAGATCCGCGGGGCGCGCGAGCTCGCCAACAAGGCCGTGGCGCTGCTGGTGTTCCCGTCAATCGTCAAAGCGGGGATCGGCATCGGCGGCGAATATGGCGAGGGCGCACTGAGGATTCGCGGCGGCACGGTTGATTACTTCAACACGGTTTCCGCGTCTTTCGGCTTCCAGCTCGGCGTGCAGGAGCGCTCGGTCATCATCGCCTTCATGACCGAGGACGCGCTACGTCAGTTCCGCAAAACCAAGGGCTGGAAGGTCGGCGTCGACGGCTCCGTCGCCATCATCACGCTCGGCGTCGGCGGATCGATCGACACCAACAAGATCACCAGCCCCGTCGTCGGTTTCATCCTCGATCCGAAGGGCCTGATGTACAATCTGACGCTTGAGGGCTCAAAGATCTCGCGTATCTCGCGCTAAGGCGGGCGGACTAGAACGAGCGGGCGACGCGAAAGCCGATGGTGTTGACGCGGCTGCCGGCCCGATCCCATTCGCGGTTCGCGGCGCGCAATTCGTCCGGCTTGCTCAACCACGAGCCGCCGCGCATCACGCGCACGCAGTCGAAGGCATCCGGCGCGGCTTTGCCGTCGGCCGGAACGCCGCTGTAGCTGTCGCTGTGGCAGTCCTGGACCCATTCCCAGACATTGCCCGCCATGTCGAAAGCGCCCCATTTCCCGACCGGAAACGAACCAACGTCGACGGTGCGCCGATCAGAGAATTGCGCTTGGCGCCGGTTGATGGCGTCGCCTGTTGCATAGGGCGCTGATGAACCGGCGCGAGCGACGTATTCCCATTCTGCCTCTGTCAGCAGGCGATAGGGCGCGCCGGCCTTGCGCGACAGCCATGGCAGAAACTGCTTGGTCACGTCGTCCCACGAGACGCGCATGACCGGCTGGCGGCCGCGTCCCCAGTCGGCCTCAGGTTTGTGCTGGCAGCTGCCGTCGGCGACGCAGGCGTCCCATTCGTCGAAGGTGATCTCGGTGCGCCCGGCGGCGAAGGGGCGCGCGAGCGTGACCTTGTGCACGGGGCCCTCGTCAACGTCGCCGTCGTCCGCACCCATGGCGAATTCGCCCGGCGCGATGACGACCATTTCGGGACAGAGATCCGGGCAATCGCGAAACACGCGGCCGGCTCGTGTCGCTTCCGCATCTTTCAGGTTTGACGGCTGGTCGTCGCTGCGCAACATGGCCTCGCGAACGGGTTCGGTCGGTTGACTTGCTGGCTTTGCGGCGGGCCCAAGGGTCGACGCCGTCGTGACTCCGGCGGGCGTCGCCCACGGCGGCGTCAACCCGGCGTAGTGTGCGATGGCGCCTCCAGCCAGAAAGAGAGATACGAGGCCGGCTGCGATCTGTCCAACTCGGCCGGTCGATCCGCTGCCACTAAGGGGCGCGTTGAGGGTCTTGCGAATCGCCGCCGCTAGCCCGTCCATGTCGCGCGAGAATTGCTCATGGGAGACGTCGTGCTTGTGGTGCAGCACGAGCTTGCGCATGTCCTCCGGCAGGTCGTCCTTGCGGGGCATGGGCGTGTGATCGACCATCACGGGGAAGACGGGAATTTCGCGCTTCAGCGCCGTCGCGATCTCTTCGCGAACGAAGTCGCCCTCGCCGCTGGCCTGACGCTCGTGAAAGAGTTCGAGCCATCGCGGCCCCATAACAGCCAGCAAGATATCGCACTCGGCGAGTTGCTTGTTGAGCGCCAGATCGAAGCGCTGGCCGGCCTGCAAGTTTTCGACGTCCATGAAGACGCTGGCTTCGCCGAACATGCTCGCCAGCCGGTCGCGGATGCGGGCCGCGTCGGATTTTACGTCATTGCGACGGTAGTTGATGAAGATCTTCATCGAACTGAGCAACCTCGCGGCGCTCGTCCCGCGGACACGAGCGCACATGGCGCCGCACTGCGTCGCCAAGCCAGGATCATCTTTTGGCGCCCTTGTCGCGTTTCGAGATCAGTTCAGCTATGCGATCGGTGAATTTCTTGTACGTATCGGGATTCTTTTCGCGCTCCTTGGCGCTCTCGTCATAGACGCGGTTGATCTCGTCGCGGATCTTTTTCGGCACGCCGAGTTCGCGCCCCTTGCCCTTGTCGTTGGACAGGCGATTCTTGCAGCCGGTGTACTCTTCGAACCAATTGAACTGGCGCTCGGTCGACGGTTCGAGGCCCTTGGAGTCCCAGATCAGAACCCATAAGTCGTCGACATTCCTGTAGGCGTTGGGGCCGAGACTGCACTCGACCTTGCCCAAGGAGCTGGCGCGAAGCCAGAAGGCCTTGGCCGGATCGCCGTAATCGGCGCGCAATTGATCGATTTGATCGGCGGTGATCAGCTCCGTGCCGTCGCTGCGCGTGGCGTCGCCGCCGTCGTAGATGCCCATCAGCTCGCGCGCCGCCTCGAATTCGAAACGCGGATTGGCGTTCTCGCTGTCGTCGGGCGTCAGGCGAACGCGGTTCATCGTCTCCCAGAGGAGGAGCACCGCGCGCTCCTTGTCCTTGGGAATGGCGTCCGAGCCGCCGTCAGGAAAGCCCTTCCTATAGAGGCGCGCGAGTTCGAGACCGGCGATGGGGTTGCCGCGCGCGAAGGCGCTCAGGTAGAGATCGCGAATCTCTTCCGCGCCGCCGTCCTGCTTGCCTTCGATCTTCGGACGGAACGGCGCCTTGCCATCGCGCAGCAAATTCGCCAGCTGCATCTGCGCATCTACCGAGCCGCCGTCGGACGCGAGGCGCCAATAGCGCGCCGCGGTTTCGGGTTGCTGGGCAGGAAGGCCGTAGCCCTTGGTGAGATTTTCCGCGAGCTTCTTCTGCGCGCGGGTGTCGCCGAACTCTGCGGCCCGGGCATACCACAGCGTCGCTTCGTGGGGATCAGCAGCGACCTTGTGGTCTTCTTCAACGTAGCCGCCGACGTCGTAAATCTCTCCCAGGCGGAACATCGCTTCGGGCGAACCGCGCGCAGCGGCCGCTTCGAGCATTTGGATGGCGCGATTGGTGTCGCGCGGCACGCCCCGCCCTGCTTTCAGGGCCAGAGCCGCCTCGATCATCGCCGGCACGAATCCGGGTTCGGCGGATTTGGAAAGGTATTCGTAAGCCTTGGCGTTGCTTTTGACGTCGCGAAGGTCGTCGGTCTCGACTTCGAGGTCGCCGTTCTTGTAGGCGAGGCCCATCTCGAACAACGCCAAAACGTGGCTGACGTCGGCGCCGCGCTGCATGAGGCGCCAGCCCTCGACGCGATCCGGCGGCTGGACCTTTCCATCCTCCCCCACCAGTTCGCCATTGAGATTTAGCGCCCCGAGCAGGTGATAGGCCGCCGCATGACCCAGATCGGTCGCTTCGCGAGCGAGTTTCGAGGTCTGCGCGAGTGCGGACGCGCGCGTCAGCCCGACGCTCAGCGCCGACAAGGCGTAGTTGGCGCGCGCCAGATTGTACTTGTAGCGGGCGACACGCGGCCGCTCCTTGACGGCGGCTTCACATGCCACAATCGCCTCGCCGATCGCCTTCTCCGATTTGGTCCGTTCGTCGCTGCTGGCGAGGCCTCTCAGCGCGACGCTTTGCACTTCCGTGCCGGCGATCTCCTCGGGCCGGCTCTTGTCGAAGCGCGAGGCCGCTAACTCGTCGCATAGCTGCAGCGCGCTGCCCCCGTCGCCCGATGCGGCGCTCGGAGGGCCGGTTTCGCCGGCGCCTTGCTGCTGCAGGTGCATGAACGATTCAATGGTTTTGTCGAGGCCGCAGGGCGCGAGGTCAATGCGCTTCAACTCGACTTCCTGGCGTGAGGCGACCCCGTAGATCACGCCATAGCGCAAGTTGTCGAGTTCGTTCTTGGCGTTCTGGCAACGCGGCAGAATATCGGCCGAGTCGTCGCCCTGCCAGAATTCGAACGGCGTCGGGAAACCATCATGGCTGTAAGCGGGGACTTGCAGCTTGTTGAAACGGCGCGCTTCCTCGCGCACGCTGTAGCGAACCTTCGCTTGCAGCAGACTGATGTCGAGGCGCGGCGTCGGGAGGTCGCGCAGGAATTCGCGCGTGTAGAGCGACGTGATCTTGCGGCCTTGGCGGCGGGCCGCAGATTTGCTGGGCTTCGACGCGTCTTTCTTTGCCGACTTGCTGTCGGGATCCTTTTTGCGGCGATAGAGGTCTTCCTCAGGTCGTTCGACGGCCGCCTGTCCGCGTGAGGCCGAGTAAAGCTTGAAGACACCCTCGTCGGTCGACTTCGGAGCGGCCAGACCGCCAAGAATTGCAGCGTCCTGGTAGCCCGACACCAGCGTGCGATTGGCGTCGACGACGAAGACGATGATCGAGGCCTTGCGCGCGGCTATAGCCGCTTCAATTTCGGCCTCAGATGGGGCGATCTCGGCGATCCACGCCTCATACGCTTCGGCCTTCTTGTCGATCGTGTCGGCGTCGCGGGCTTCCAGCGGCTTCTGCTTCTGCAAATAAAGCAGAAAAGCCGGCTGGCTCATGGCGTCTGGGAGAAGGAAATAGTTGCCTTTGCGCTCGGACTTGCTCTTGCCGGCAAGGTGAAGGCCATGTCCGGAGAAATAGAAGAGGACCTCGTCGCCCTCCTGGATCTCGTTCAAGAAGCTGTCGAAGCGCGCGCGAAAGGCCGCCTTGTCGGGCGTTTCCTCGTCTTTCACCAAATCGACCGTAAATCCGATCGTAGGGGCTTCGAGGCCGACGCGCATTTCCTCGGCGTCGTTCGGAGGCGCCAGAAGTTTGTCGAGACCATTCGCGCCTTTGTAGGCGCCCACGCCGAGCAGAAACGCGTGGCGGGATTTGGCTTCGACCTGAGCGCCGCCGATCCCTAAAAACGCGCCCGTCAAAAAAAACAGGCCGACAAGACCCCAAACCGAACGCATCACGCTTTCGCCGAACATCCCCGCCTCGCTCGATACAAGCCATCACGCATGCGCGACGCAGCAAGGCCGCCGCCGCGCCAATTTCGAAGCGCCTCCAAAAGCCGGTGCGGCCTTACGGCCGTCCCTGCTGATCCTTGTCGCCGGTCATCGGAACCAAACGGCCCTGATCAGACGCCCCGTCCGTCCCTGCTTGACCCGGCGAGGCCGCCGTAAAGCCGCCCGTCCAGCGCGCCGACTCCGGCTTGATCTTGCGTTCCATCGTCAGCTTCGCGACCTTGTCGATGCTGCTGCGGCACTTGCCCTGGACGAACGCCGTCGCCCGCGTCCACGCCACATCCTGCATCGAAGACTCGACGGAGCCCGTCGCCATCGCATCGCCGCCTGCCGACTTCTTTTGTTCCGTGTGCGAGGCTTCAATGGCCTTGCCGGCGCCGCCGCTGCTGTGGACGAGATCGGGATAGCTGGCCGATAAGCATTCGTAGTAGACGCGCCGCGCCCGGAAGCGGTAGCGGAACTGGCGCTCCAGACCAAGCGGGTCGGAGGACGCCTGCGCGTCGCTCTCGTTATCGCCGTCGCTGACCCGTTCTCTGATGAACTTCTCGCGAGGGATACTCGCGAGCGCCGCGGTGGCCACGCGTTCGAAGCGGCCGTCGACGCCCTGCATGCTGCCCTGCATGCCAAGGCCCGTGCCCGCCTCGCCGCCGTTCTCGTAAACGGTGCGGATGAACCTGTCGAAACTGTTTGAGACGCCGATGACTTCGCTGATTTCGAGCGACCGCGAATAGACTTCGAGCGCAACCTTGGCGAACACCTTCTTGAGTTCCGCCATGTCGGGGCCCTTGGCGCCGACGCCTTTGAAGTACGGCGGCAACTCCTGACGCGAGCGATCGACGATGCGCACCATCAGTCGTTCGCGGGTCCACAATTCGCCGGCGAGGCGCTCAAAATCGGTCAGGTGCGCGCGCCGGTAGGCTTCCTCGACCTCGCGAATGATCTCGCCTTCGGTGACTTGATTGATTTCGCTGCCTTTCGACGCCTTGTCGGTGGAATCGACTTCGCAGATCCATTTCACGCCGTCGCGGCTTGGCAGATTATGCAGGCCCTTAAGGCAGGAAATGAAGTCCGTGACCGCAGCTTCGACGTTGCGCTGCCGCTCGATCTGCTGGGAGCGGGCTTCGTCGAGAGCCTCTTCATAGGTCGCGACGGCGTTGCGTAGCAGGCGCGCCTTCTCGAGCCGGTCGATCTCCTTCTTGACCTCCTTGCTCGTCGAGCCGGACTCGGTGCTGTCACCGCCGGGAGATGACTCGGATGAGCCGCCCGAAGATCCCGATGATCCGCGCGACGATCTCGGCTTGGTGTCGAACACCTTGGGCGCTTTCAGGACTTTCTTGAAGGCCCGGCTGAAGTCGCCGAATTGGGCGCTGGCAGGCGTGGGACTGAGCGCCGCCGCCAAAAAGAGCGCTGCCAAAACCATTCGAGGCGATCGGAAGGGAGTGATGAATTCGCTCAACATGAGAGCCTCCACCAGTGAGGACTGCGCTGCTGTTCCGGTGAAGGTCTTACCGCAAATCTGCGACAATGTTTAGTACTCCGGCGCAACGACTTTGCATCTGCGCCAGGTTCAAACCGCGTATCGAACTATCACTTACCCAATGAAACGCATTTTTCGTTCTTGAGAAATGGCTTGGCGCACCGCGTTTCGCGGCCGCCAGGCCATTTTGAATGGGAACTTTAGGCTCCGGGGTCTCGCCGTCTCTAGACGGTGTTCAGGATTGGCGATTGCGACCCGGAAAAACTCGCCGCCGCCAGCCGCGCTAGCGCTTCTTGACGAAAACTGAGCCCGCCGAATAGCCCGCCCCGAACGAGCAGATGAGGCCGGTATCGCCCGTCGCCAAATCTTCGCTCGCAGTGTGAAAGGCGATGATAGACCCCGCCGAACTCGTGTTGGCGAAAGCGTCGAGGATGATCACGTTCTCGCCGGGCTCGGGTTCGCGTCCGAGAACCTTGCGGCCGATCATCTCGTTCATGTTGATGTTCGCCTGGTGAAGCCACAACCGCTTGAGGTTGCGCGGATCGATGCCGAGGTCGCGCGCGTGATCAAGGATCAGTTCGCTCACCAGCGGTACGACTTCCTTGAAGACCTTGCGCCCTTCCTGCACGAAAAGCTTGTCGCGGGCGCCGATGCCGTTCGGCGCGGCGCGGTTCAGAAAACCGAAATTGTTGCGGATGTTGTTCGAGAAGCGCGTGCGGAGCCGGGCGCCGAGGATGTCCCATCCGCCGATCGCGTGCGCGGCGCCTTCGACGATTACCGCCGTCGCCACGTCGCCAAAAATGAAGTGGCTGTCGCGATCGGTGAAGTTCAGGTGTCCCGAGCAGATTTCTGGATTGACGACGAGCACGGCTTGGCAGGTTCCCGACGCGATGAAGTCCGCCGCGGTTTTGACGCCGAACGTCGCCGACGAGCACGCGACGTTCATGTCGAACGCGAAGCCCTCGACGCCGAGCGCGTTCTGGATTTCGATGGCCATCGCCGGGTACGGCCGCTGCATGTTCGACGCCGCGCAGATCACCGCGCCGATCCCGGTGGCCGGCTTGCCCCAGCGCGAAATCGCGTCGCGCGCCGCTTCGACGGCCATTTCTGCGAGGATCGAGATCTGCTCGTTCGGGCGCTCGGAAATATTCGGCCGCATAACCGCCGGATCGATGACGCCGGACTTGTCCATCACGTAGCGCGATTTGATGCCCGACGCCTTCTCGATGAACTCGACGGATGACGGGGTAAGCGCCGCGACTTTTCCCTCAGCGATCGCGGAGACGTTCTCGGCATTGAAGAGCGCGACATAGGCGTTGTAGGCCGCGACGAGTTCGGCGTTCGAGACGCTGTTCGGGGGCACGAACAGTCCCGTTGCTGCGATGACGGATTGCGGCACGGCGGGCGTTTCCCGGGGCTCCAACGCGCGCGACCGAACGGGAACTTGGCTGCGGCGTCATGTTGTTGTTGGCCGGATTGATACCACGGGCGAGGTCCACATCGCCACGCCTTCGGCGGTCGGACATCTTTTGACGACTTCGCGCCTCGCGAAGGCCCGGATTAGGCCGGAATTTGCTTCGCGGGCGCTAAATCGTGTACGATCCCGTATGAGCGAATTCTCTTACGCGGCGCCCGCCGATCTGTTCGTCGCCACCTCGATGCGCCGCAACGGCGCGGTCAAGTATCAACGCTTCGACACGGCGGCAGATGCGCTGCGTTTCGCCATCGAGGCGCTGGAGCCTACTCTGCTCAGAGGCACCGTTCTCGAAGTCGACGAAGAGCGCTACGACGCGGCCGCCATGCGGGCGCTCTATGACAGCGCTGGTTATCCGCATCCGCGGGCTCCAGGATCACCGTCCTGACGTGCGGCGCATCGCCGCCAAATTCAATCTTGAACCAACAAAGCCGCAGAGGCGACATATCACTGGCGGGATCGCCGACAGCGGTGTTCCCCAGGGAACGCCCCTCGGCGCGCAATACTGCCATTGACCGAGCTTGAACGATCCGGACTACGAACAGAGGATTTCGCCATGATCCGACGAACAGCAACCGCCTTGTCGTCCGTCCTTGCCGGACTGACGCTCACCGCGACGTTGGCTCTGGCCGGCGCCGACCCGACAGGCGTCTGGCTCAACGATACCGGCCGCGGCGCTATCGAAATCAAGCCGTGCGGCGATAAGCTTTGCGGCCACGTGGTCTGGGTCAAGGACGAAACTGACGCGAAAAAGGGCTGCGGCCGGCAGATCATCGGCGACGCCAAATCCGTCGGCGGCGGACGCTGGGACAACGGCTGGATTTATTCGCCGGAGAAAAAGCGCAACTACGATGTCGAACTGAAACCGATGGATGACGGCAATCTGCGCGTCACGGGTTACGCCGGCGTCAAATTTCTGTCGAAGACGA
>JBJXHD010000047.1:0-74571 GCA_046160845.1 Hyphomicrobium sp. | reverse complement strand
ACACGTCGGCGACGATCGGCGAGATGTCCTGCAACCCGGCGATCGGCGGGCTGGGCAAGGGCCACCTCGTCCGCGAGATCGATGCGCTCGACGGCCTGATGGGTCGTGTTGCGGACCAAGCCGGAATTCAGTTTCGCCTCCTCAATCGCTCAAAGGGCCCGGCCGTCCATGGCCCTCGTACGCAGGCCGATCGCAAGTTGTACCGGCAGGCGATGCAGGCCGAGATCGCCGCGATCGCCTGTCTGACCGTGCTCGAAGGCGGGGTCGAAGACCTCATGGTCAGCCATGGGAGCGTAAGCGGCGTCGTCACGGGCGATGGGCGTTCCTTGTCGGCCGGCGCGGTGGTGCTGACCACGGGCACATTCCTCAACGGCCTGATCCACATGGGCGAAGACCAGATCCCGGCCGGCCGCGCGAGCGAGGCGCCGGCGCTCAAATTGTCGGAGCGGCTCTATGCGCTGGGTTTGGAATTGGGGCGCTTGAAGACCGGCACGCCGGCGCGTCTCGACGGCACATCGATCGATTGGTCGGGTCTCGACATGCAAGAGGCCGACGACGATCCTGTGCCGTTCTCCTTCCTCACCGAGCGCATAACGACGCCGCAGATCGCGTGCGGGATCACGCACACGACGGCGGAGACGCACGCGATCATTCGCGCCAATCTGGCGCGTTCTCCGATGTATTCGGGGCAAATCGGCAGCGTCGGACCGCGCTATTGCCCGTCGATCGAAGACAAAGTGGTGCGGTTCGCCGATCGCACGTCGCACCAGGTGTTTCTCGAGCCCGAGGGTCTCGACGACGATACGGTCTATCCGAACGGGATCTCGACGTCGCTGCCGGTCGAGGTGCAGGCTGCGTTTCTGAAGACGATGCCGGGGCTCGCCAACGTCATCATCAAGCGGCCGGGATATGCGATCGAGTACGACTACGTCGATCCGCGCGAGCTGGAGCCGACGCTGGAAGTGAAGCGGCTGCGGGGGCTATTTCTCGCCGGTCAGATCAACGGCACGACGGGGTACGAAGAGGCCGGCGCACAAGGTTTGGCGGCTGGGATCAATGCCGCGCTCAAGGCTGGGGGCGGCGGCAAGTCGTTCGTCGCGTCGCGCGCCGATGGCTATCTCGGCGTGATGTTCGACGATCTCGTCACGCGGGGCGTTTCCGAGCCGTACCGCATGTTCACCTCGCGCGCCGAGTTCCGCTTGAAGCTGCGCGCCGATAACGCCGATCAGCGGCTGACGCCGGTTGGGATTGCGCTCGGCTGCGTCGGCGGCGACCGCCGTGAGGCTTTTGAGGCCAAGGCGCGGGCGCTCGCGGCCGGGTTCGAGATGCTGAACCAACTCTCTCTGACCCCGACGGAAGCGGCCCGCCACGGCCTCGTTGTCAATCAAGATGGGCGTCGGCGCTCGGCTTACGACTTGCTGGCGTTGCCGAACGTCGATTTGGCCCGGCTCGGGGCCATTTGGCCCGAGCTCGGCAACATTCACAGTAGGGTCGCCGCCCAGCTCGAAATCGACGCCAAATATGCCGCCTACGTGCGCCGCCAGGACGAGGATGTGGCCACGCTCCGGCGTGACGAAGCCATTAATATTCCAGCGTTTTTTAACTATGATGGGGTTTCGGGGCTGTCAGCCGAGCTGCAGGGCAAGCTTGCTCGCCAGAGGCCCTCTACAATCGCCCAGGCGGCCCGTCTGGAGGGCATGACGCCCGCCGCGCTACTCCTGCTGCTGGCACATCTCAAGGCCGCCCAAGTGGCGCGCCGGTCGGCCTAATGGCACGCGGGGATATTCATCATATCGACGGCCCCGACGCGTTCGCCAAGGCCTTCGCCGTTTCACGTGAAACGCTCGATAAGTTCGAGACTTACGCCGATTTACTCAGGCATTGGCAGAAGACCATCAACCTCGTGGCGCCGAGCACGGTCGACGACATTTGGCATCGCCATTTCGCCGATTGCGCGCAGCTCATGAGCTATGCGTCCGCAGACGTGAAGACGTGGCTCGATCTCGGCTCCGGGGCCGGTTTTCCGGGGCTTGTGCTGGCGATTCTCGGGGCCGTCAAAGGGGGCTCCCGGCATATTCTCGTGGAGAGCGATAGCCGCAAAGCCGCATTCCTGCGCGAAGTCGCCCGCGTGACTTCAACGCCTGTGGACATCTTGTGCACACGAATCGAAAGCCAAGAGACTCAAGCTAAGGTGATTTCCGCTTCCTGCGTCACCGCGCGGGCGCTGGCCCCGATGCCGCGCCTCGCCGGTCTGGTCGCCCCATATTTTGCGTCGGGCACGCTCGGCTTATTCTTGAAGGGCCGCGAAGTTGCGGTTGAACTCGAAGAAGCCGGCCGCACGTGGGACTTCGCCTACGACTTGCGTCCGAGCGTGACGGAGCCCGAGGGGCGCGTGGTGTTGCTTTCTGCGTTGAAGAAGAAAGAGGAGTAAGCCGTGGCAGGCTCTGTGTCAGGTAGCCCGCGCGTCATCGCGATCGCCAATCAGAAGGGCGGCGTCGGCAAGACGACGACCGCGATCAATCTCGGCACGGCGCTGGCTGCCGTCGGCGAGAAGGTTTTGGTGCTCGACCTCGATCCGCAGGGCAATGCTTCGACGGGGCTTGGCGTCGCACCCGAAACGCGCAGCCGCACCTCTTTCGACGTGCTGACAGGCAGCGCATCGATCCTTGAAGCCAGCGTTGCGACGGCTGTGCCGGGTCTTTTCGTTGTGCCGGCCAACAACGATCTGGTTGGCGTCGAAGCGGTTCTGCCGAACGACGCTTCGCGCGCCTTCAAGTTGCGCGACGCCTGTACGGCGCTGGTCGGTCAACACCGCGCGCGGCCGGGAGATGCCGCCTTCAGCTATGTGTTGATCGATTGTCCGCCATCGCTGAACGTGCTGACGCTGAATGCGATGAGCGCGGCGCATGCCGTGATCGTGCCGGTGCAGTGCGAGTTCTTCGCGCTCGAAGGAATTTCACAGTTAAAAGACACCATCGATCAGATTCGCGCCTCGCTCAATCCGTCGCTTGAAATTCAGGGCGTGGTGCTGACGATGCATGATGCACGCACCTCGCTGTCGCGCGAAGTCGCGGACAACGTGCGGGCGTTCTTCGGGCCGAAGGTTTACGAGACCATCATTCCGCGCAACACGCGCGTCGCCGAAGCGCCGTCGCACGGCAAGCCGATCCTGCTCTACGATTACGACTGCGCGGGCAGCCAGGCCTACATCCGGCTCGCGACCGAGATCATCGAGCGGGAGCGGCGATTCAAGGCGGCGTAAGGCATCAAGTTGCGGGCGGTTGCGTGCGCGTCGGACTAACAATAACGGGATTGCGAAAAGGACTACGACGCCCATGAACTCCCCTTTGCCAAAAAGCCGCCTCGGCCGCGGGCTGGCGTCGTTGATCGGCGAGCCGTCGCAGCTCACGTCGCGACTGCCGGCGGAAGGCGAGCAGCGGATGGTCGCCGTCGAACATATTCGCTCGAGCACGCTCAACCCTCGCAAAGATTTTAGAGACGAAGAGCTGAACGAACTTGCGGATTCGATCCGCACCAAGGGGCTCGTCCAGCCCATCATCGTCCGACCGGCACCGGGCGATCCGCGCGCGTACGAGATCGTCGCCGGCGAACGGCGTTGGCGGGCTGCGCAGCGCGCCGGCCTGCATCAGGTGCCGGTCATCGTGCGCGATCTGGACGACCGCGACGTGCTCGAAGTGGCGATCATCGAGAACGTGCAGCGTCAGGATCTCAACTCGATTGAAGAGGCGACGGGGTATCGGGAACTGATCGAGCGCTTTGGCTACAGCCAGGAGCAGCTTTCCGAAGTCATCGGCAAGAGCCGCAGCCACGTCGCCAACACGATGCGGCTGTTGAAGCTGCCGGCAGCGGTGCAGGCGCTGGTGCAGCGAGGCGAGCTGACGGCGGGGCACGCCCGCGCGTTGATCGGGCGCGACGACGCCGAGACCTTGGCGCGCCGCATCGTCGAGGACGCGCTGAACGTTCGCGAGGTCGAGGCGCTGGTGCAGGGGACGCGCGTCGACGATGGCGCGATCGGCACGCAAAAGCGTCCGCGCGACAAGGACGCCGATACGCGGGCGTTCGAAAAGGAGCTTGCCGATTTGTTGGGCTTGAAAGTCGAGATCAAGCGCGGGTCGGGCGAGAGCGGCACGCTGCTCGTCAAATTCGGCAATTTCGACCAGCTGGATTACATTCGCCAGCGGCTAGGCAGCAGCTGAGGTAATCGCCGATTCATTGAGCTTATCCGTGGAGCGGCCTTGACGGGCCGCTTTTCTGTTGGTGCTGTGCCGGCCCGGCGGCGCCCTTGGGACAGTCCGGACTTTTGGAGACGGCGATGACCGCGACTGGAACGCTCGATCGACTTGCGGCTTTGATCCGCGAACGCCGCCTGGCGATCAGCGACGCGTCCTATACCCGGCAATTGCTCGACGGGGGCGCAGAGACGTGCGCCAAGAAGTTCGGCGAGGAAGCGGTCGAGACCGTGATCGCCGGCGTTGGCGCCGACGATCAGGCCCTGGTGCGGGAAGCGGCGGACGCGGTCTATCACTTGCTAGTGCTTCTCGAAGTGCGCGGCGTCGGGCTGTCGGAAGTCTTGGGCGAACTCGACCGGCGGATGGGAACGTCAGGGCTTGTCGAAAAAGCATCTCGCGGTGGGGACAAGGCGTGAAAGGCGCCCGTCGTAAGCCCGCGCTGAAGCGACCGCCGAAGTCGCGGAGCATTCTCAAAACGGCGCAGCTGACTTTTTCGCCGTATCGCACCTTCAATCGCGAGGAATGGGCGCGGCTCAGAGCCGACACGCCGATGACGTTGAAGTCGAGCGAGCTCGAGCAACTCTCAGGCGTCATCGAAGAGCTGTCGGTCGACGAAGTCGAGCAGATTTATCTGCCGCTGTCGCGCTTGCTCAATCTCTACGTCGCGGCGGCGCAGAAACTGCACTCGGTGTCGTCGGAGTTTCTCGGCCGCAAGGACACCAAGGCGCCGTTCATTATCGGCGTCGCGGGGTCGGTTGCGGTTGGCAAAAGCACGACAGCGCGCGTGTTGAAAGCGCTGCTGGCGCGCTGGCCGGACCATCCGCGTGTCGATCTCATGACAACCGACGGTTTCCTATTCGCGAACGCTGAACTCGAGCGCCGCGGCCTGATGGAGCGAAAGGGGTTCCCTGAAAGTTTCGACAACACGCGACTGCTGCAGTTTCTCGGCGACGTGAAGTCTGGCGTTTCGATCGTCACGGCGCCGGTCTATTCGCATTTCCAATACGACATTCTAGTTGGTCAGCATGTGACGGTTGAGCAGCCGGATATCCTGATCATCGAGGGGCTCAACATTCTTCAGACGGCGGAAATGCCAAAGGATGGGGGCACGATTCCGTTCGTGTCGGATTTCATCGATTTCTCAATCTATATCGACGCGACGCCGCGCGTGATCGAGAAATGGTATTTGGAGCGATTCATGCGGCTGAGATCGACGGCGTTTCGTGATCCGGGCGCCTATTTTCACCAGTATGCGGCGATGGCGCCTGATGCCGTGAAAGATCTGGCGCTCGGCATCTGGCGCAGCATCAATTTGAAAAATCTGAACGAGAATATTCTACCGACGCGGCGACGCGCGCAGCTCATCCTGCACAAGGGCGAAAATCATCGCGTGAAGGCCGTCGCGCTTCGAAAGCTCTGAGCGGGGGGCGAAAAAAAAGGCCGCTTGGGGCAGCGGCCCTTTAAAGTTGGTCTCGCGATGTCGTTGAAGAGGTAGTGCTGATGCCGGGCGCTAGGCCCTTAGCGTGAGGGGCGGACGAGATGCGCCGCCCCCAGGTCTTGCGCCGGGAGCGCGGTGCGCGCCGGCGCCGGTCGGAACAAGGCGCCGGTTGCCGTGGACGATCTGCCAGCGGCGATGAAGGCCTTGTATTTGTCACGCAAACGACGAATTGCGGACGGGTCCGAAAAGCCCATCACGCGAATGGCGGTCGTTGGCTTCAAATCAGGGTGGACGCGGATCAGCTCAATGAGCCTTGCGATGCGATCGCTATCATCGATGCCGGTGCCTTTCGGACGACCGCGTCTAGACTGCGATGGGATCATGACCGGCTACCTCGACCAAACCGATTCGATAGGTAGAGAGTGGGGGAAGTCGCGTTTCAATTCCAGGGAAAATAAATCAAACGACCAATTGGGGCGAATAGGGCGCTGGAAAGCCATATGTACTATACAGCGTTCAATTATAGTTGACGACGGAAATGGAATTCGGCGTCTGCGGCGCGATTCAAGCGATATGACTATGAAATGAGACCGCGACCGCGCGCCAATTCGGCAAGCGAAACAAGCGGCCGTGCGCCGATATGGCTGATGACCTCGCCGGCGGCGAGGCTCGCCAGTTTCCCGCAGGTCTCAAGCGGCAATTGCCGCGAATAGCCGAAAAGAAAGCCGGCAGCATAGAGATCGCCAGCGCCGGTCGTATCGACGACTTGCTTCACTGCATCGGCGGGCGTGACGACGCTTTGCGCGCCTGAATAGATGACCGAGCCTTTGGCGCTTCGCGTGAGGACGGCGAGTTTTGCATCCGCGCGCGCTTTGGCGGCGGCGTCATCGAACGACGCAGTTTCATAGAGCGACGTGATTTCGCTTTCATTGGCGAACAGAATTGAAATGCCGGATTTGATCAGCGATTTGAATTCTTCGCGGTGGCGATCGACGCAGAAGCCGTCTGAAAGCGTCAGCGCCACATCTCGACCGGCGTCGCGAGCGATTTTCACAGCGTCGCGAAACGCGGTTTTCGCGCCATCGCGGTCGAACAGATAGCCTTCGAGATAGAGTATCGCACTATCGCGAATAAGATCGGCGTCGATGGCGGCATTATCGAGATTGGTAGAGATTCCTAGAAAAGTATTCATCGTGCGTTCGCCGTCCGGCGTCACCAGAATGAGCGAGCGCGATGTGGGCAGATCGCCAGTAACCGGTTCGGACTTGAAGGCGACGCCGAGCGACTGGATGTCGTGGGAAAAGATGCGGCCGAATTCGTCGTCCGCGACCTTGCCGATGAAGCCCGCCTTGCCGCCGAACGAGGCGATGCCGGCGATGGTGTTCGCCGCCGAGCCGCCGGAGATTTCGACCGCCGGGCCCATCGTGGCGTAGATGCGGTCGATGTCGTCGGCGCCGACCAGGCGCATTGCGCCTTTCAGCGCGCCAATGTTGGCAAGGAATGCGTCGTCGCATTGGCCAATGACGTCGACGATGGCGTTGCCGATGCCGGTGACGTCGTAGCGCGCGTCGGTCATTATGTCCCCCAAGAACCTCAAGCACTATAGAGGCGTCGGCAGGCCGGCAAGGCGCGCCGCTGGCGCAGATCAGCGGCGGCGGGCCGCACCCTGTTGGACCGCGCTCGCCAGCGCCGCGAGACCCAGGATCAGGCGTTCTGCGAGCGCATCCTCAAGATGTGTCGTCAGCCGCGCGGCGCGGGCGGCTTCGGCGATGCGCTTCAGGGCCTGGTCAAGTCCGGCGCGGGACCAGCGCGAGACCTGCGCTGCGAAGGCGTCGCGCTGCTTGAAATGCAGTGGCGGTCGCAACGATCGCAGCGCCTCGTCAAGCGAAGCGCCCGCGTCGATGTCGGAGCGCACGCGATGCAGCTTTAGAAAATAGCGCTGCGTAACGGCGATAATGGCCTGGGCGCTTTCGCCTGCGGCGAGCGCTCGGCCGAAGTCTGAGACCGCGGTTTCGGCGCGCGCCTGACCCGTCGCCTCGGCGATGCGCTCAAGCGCCAGATCGGCGGCGTCGCCGACGATGGCATCGATGTCGTCGATGGTGATGGTCGAACGGCCGTGGGCGTAAAGCGCCAGCTTTTCGATTTCCGCCCGCGACAGGGCGCGGTCGGCGCCGAGCCGCACCAAGAGGTGCGCGCGCGCGTCAGGAGATATCGTCATGCCGGCGGCCGAGACGACTTGGGCGATCAATCGGTCAAGGTCGGCCTCGGCGTCGGGATAGCAGGCGATCGCGGCGGCGGAGGGGTGCTTTTCGAAGAGGCCGCGGAGCGCGTCATCCGGCTTGAGATTGGCGGCTTCGACAATGAGCACGCCTTCAAGTGGCGCGTCGGCGAGGATCGATTTCAGCATCGGCGCCGCGATCCGCCGGCCGGCCGTCGCGCGCACGATCTTGCGGCCGGAGAACATGGGGCGCGTTTGCAATTCAACGGACAGGCGACCGTCATCCTCGTCAAGGTCGGCGTCATCCAGGCGCAGCACTTCGCCGGGCGGGGTTTCCCGCGCAGCCAGGATTTTTGCCAACCCTTGCGCCCGCTCGGAGACGAGGCCGGGGTCCGAGCCGAAGAACAGCACGGCTGAGACGTCTTTCGGCGGCGCGCTCAGGTACGCTGCGGCCTGCTGCGTCTTGATGGCGACCATGAGGGTATTTCCACTGTCGCGAAGCGCGACACTCGACGATCAGGTCGGCTGGGACAGCTGCGCCATAAGACGGGTGCGCAATTCCTCGCCGACGGTTTTCGCGGCGCGATTCTCGGCGTCTTCGCGGGCGCGGACGTTGGCGAAGATAGAGGTCAAGCGCTGGAAGCCGGCGCGGCCGAAGCTCGTGCCTTCGGCGACGACCTTCTTGTCGGTGATACGGACGAGCTTGTAGGACGCGTCGAGATTGTAGACCTGTCCGGTGGCGTTGCCGTCCAGCTGAACGAGGGTCGCGGTCACATACTCGCGGACGGCTATGTCGAGGCGATACTCGGGGGGCAGCGGAGCGCCGCCACCCGTCGCCTGGAAAATCAGTTCGTTGCGGATGCGCTGGCCGACGCGGCCGGGGATCGGCGCGACGTCGACCGCGGCGAGGCGTTCGCTCGCCCCTGATCCGCCGGCTTCCGTCGTCGCGTAAAGCGGGCGGAATCCTGTCGAGTCACTACTGCACCCAGCCGCAAAAAGCGCTGCTGCGAAACCTAGACATAGGGCGGCGGATCGCAAGCCCTTGCCAGGGCTTTCGAGGCGGTGTGCGTCAGACCTGTTAGCCGACGACATTCACGATCCTCTGCGGGACAACAATCACCTTCTTGACCGGCCGGCCTTCGAGCGCCCGCGTGACGGTCTCGAGCTTCAACGCCGCCGCTTCCACCTCATCGGTTTTGGCGGCGCGGGAAATCACCAATTCGTCCCGGCGCTTCCCGTTCACCTGTACGGCAATGGTCACTTGATCGTCAACGAGCAGGGCCGGTTCGGCGGCCGGCCACGGTTCGTTCGCGAGCAACGTGTTGTATCCGAGCCGCGCCCAGCATTCTTCAGCCAAATGCGGCATCATCGGGCCGATGATCGTGACTAGGATGGCGGCTGCCTCCTGAGCGGCGAAAGCGACCTCGGGGCCTGCCTTGGCTAGACCCGCCTGGAGCACATTAACGAACTCGTGGCATTGGGCGACGGCGACATTGAAGCGCAAGGCCTCGATCGCCTTGCCGACCTGGTCGAGGGCCCGGTGGGCGGCCTTTCGGATTTCGAGGGCGTCGGGGCCGAAGGCTTCGGGCTTTTTCCTGGGTTTGCCCGGATAGGTTTCGGCAATCTCGTTCACGACGCGGCCGACGCGCTGGATGAAACGTCCGGCGCCGGCGACGCCAGCCTCGGTCCAGATCACGTCTCGCTCGGGCGGGCTATCGGACAGCATGAACCAGCGGGCGCAGTCGGCGCCGTAATGCGCGATGATGTCGTCCGGGTCGACGAGGTTCTTCTTCGACTTCGACATCTTTTCGGTCGCGCCGATGTCGACCGGCCGGCCGCTCGAAATCTCGATCGCGTTGCGCGCCGCGCCTTCGCCCTCGAAGCGCACGTCGGCGGGCAGCAGCCAATAGCCGTCCTGCGACTTGTAGGTTTCGTGGGTGACCATGCCTTGGGTGAACAGCGCGGAGAATGGCTCTCGCGTGTTGGTCGCAAATTTCAGATGCCCCGTGTCGCTCATGGCGCGAGCGAAGAAGCGCGAATAGAGCAGATGCAGGATCGCGTGCTCGATGCCGCCGATGTACTGATCGACGGCGAGCCAGTACTGCGCCGCAGCCTTGTCGACAGGCGTCGCAGCGTGAGGCGCGGTGAAGCGCACGAAGTACCATGACGAATCGACAAACGTGTCCATCGTGTCGGTTTCGCGCGTCGCGGGCTTGCCGCACTTCGGGCAGGGGCAATGTTTCCATGTCGGATGCCGGTCGAGCGGGTTGCCCGGTTTGTCGAAGGTCGCGTCCTCCGGCAGCTTGATCGGCAGATCCTTCTCGGCGACGGGCACGACGCCGCAATCGGGACAATGCACGACCGGGATCGGGCAGCCCCAATAGCGCTGACGTGAAATGCCCCAATCGCGCAGCCGGAAATTGACCTTGCGCGCGCCTTGCGGCTTGCCATCGAGCTTTTGTTTTTCGAGGCGCGAGGCGGCCTCCTCGAATGCGGCCTTGGTCGAGAGGCCATCGAGAAAGCGCGAGTTGATCATCACGCCGTCGACTTCGTAGGCGTCGTTTTTGAGTTTGAATGTCGCCGGGTCTTCGCCGGGCGGCAGGATGACGGGCACGACCGGCAGGTCGTAGCGCCGTGCGAAATCCATGTCGCGTTGATCGCCGGACGGGCAGCCGAAGATTGCGCCCGTGCCGTAGTCCGTCAGGATGAAGTTGGCGACGTAGACGGGCAGTGTCCACTTCGGGTCGAAGGGATGGACGGCGCGGATGCCCGTGTCGAAGCCGCGTTTCTCCGCCGCCTCGATGTCGGCGACGGACGTGCCCATGCGCCGGCATTCGTCGCAGAATTCGGCGAGTTTGGCGTTCTTTTCAGACGCCGCTTTGGCGAGCGGGTGATCGGCGGCGACGGCCAGGAACGACGCGCCGAACAGCGTGTCGGGCCGCGTCGTGTAGACTTCGAGTTCGTTGAAGCCTGCAGGCGCGGCTTCGAGCGCCCAGCGGATCAGCATGCCTTCCGAACGGCCGATCCAGTTGGCCTGCATCAGGCGGACTTTTTCGGGCCAGTTGGTGAGCGTGTCGAGGTCGCGCAACAGTTCGTCGGCGTAGTCGGTGATCTTGAAAAACCACTGGGTCAGTTGGCGCTGCTCGACGATCGCGCCCGAGCGCCAGCCGCGGCCGTCGATCACCTGCTCGTTGGCGAGCACGGTGTGGTCGACAGGATCCCAGTTCACCTTCGAGGATTTGCGGTAGGCGATGCCCTTCTTCAGCAGATCGAGGAAGAGCTTCTGCTGATGCTTGTAGTATTCCGGCGCACAGGTGGCGATTTCGCGCGACCAATCGAGAGAGAGGCCCATCGACTTGAGCTGCCGCCGCATCACGTCGATATTGGCGATCGTCCACTTGCCCGGATGCACTTTGCGCTCCATGGCGGCGTTTTCGGCCGGCATGCCAAAGGCGTCCCAGCCCATCGGGTGGAGGACATTGAAGCCCTTGGCGCGTTTGTAGCGGGCGAAAACGTCGCCCATGGCGTAGTTGCGGACGTGGCCCATGTGGATGCGCCCCGACGGATAGGGGAACATCTCGAGCACGTAGCACTTGGGCTTCGCGGCATCCTCGCGCGCCTCGAAAATCCGGCCCTTCTCCCAGACCTTCTGCCAGTGTTTCTCGCGATCAGGCGCGTTGTAGCGTTCGGTGGCCATTGCGGACGGGGCTTTCTTGGAGCGGGCACGGAGCGGGATAAGAATTGCGGCGTAGAGAGCCCAAAAGGCGGCGGCGGGTCAAGGTTTTCGCCTCGCCCGCCGCCGTAAAAGCCTCAGTCACCAATGCCCGATTGGGCGATCAGCAGGTATGCGCAGCCGCGCCGGCTTCGGCGACGGCGTGATCCTGAGCGCCGCCACCGCCCGAGACGCCGATGGCGCCGATCACATTACCCTTGGAGTCCTTCAGCGGAATGCCGCCCGCGAAAATCATCACCCGGTCGTGGTTTGAGGCATGGATGCCGAAGAACTGGTCGCCCGGCTGGCTGTTTTCGGCGAGTTCCTTGGTCGAAATGTTGAAGGCCCGCGACGTGAAGGCCTTGTTGATCGAGATATCGATGGATCCGATCCAGGCATTGTCCATGCGAACATGCGATATGAGGTTGGCGCCTTCATCGACGACAGCGATATTCATCGGCTGGCCGATTTCGGCGGCCTTCTTTTCGGCGGCGGCGATGATGCGGCGCGCGTCGGCAAGTTTGAGCATTCGGAACTCCCGGAATGAGGGTGATGACTGGCGAGGCTTATGTAGTGGGGCGCGCGCCATTGGGCCAGCGGTACGTCAGCGCGTAACCCTATTGGACGGCTTTAGCGAGGAGGCAAAGTGAGCGACTCTGACGTTCGAGAGGCGATCAACGACCGGCTTGACGCCGTGCGCGCCGAAATCGCGGCCGCGGCGCGGGCCGTTAAGCGCGATCCCGCCACTGTTACGCTGATTGCGGTGACGAAGACCTTCGCCGCCGACGCTATTCGCCCCGTGCTGGTCGCGGGGCATCGCGCGTTCGGCGAAAATCGCGTGCAAGAGGCACAAGGCAAATGGCCGGCTCTGCGCGACGCGTATTCCGACATCGAACTGCACCTCATCGGGCCGCTGCAGTCGAACAAGGCGAAAGACGCGGTTGCGCTGTTCGACGCCATCCACACCATCGACCGGCCGAAGATCGCAGCGGCGATCGCCGACGAGATGGCCGCGCAGGGCCGAAAGCTGCAGCTGTTCGTTCAGGTGAACACCGGTGAGGAGCCGCAGAAGGCCGGCATCGCGCCCCGGGACGCCAAGGCGTTCGTCGCCATGTGCCGCAGCGAGTTGCGACTCGATATTTCGGGGTTGATGTGCATTCCGCCGGTCGAAGAAGAGCCGGCCGTACACTTCGCCTTTTTGGCGAAATTGGCGCGCGAGATCGGCGTCACAGGCCTAAGCATGGGCATGAGCGGCGATTTCGAGACGGCGGTTCGCTTTGGCGCGACGCACGTGCGGGTCGGATCGGCGATTTTCGGCGGGCGGTAGTCGTTGTGACTTGAAACCGGCCAACGGAGAGATTTGGCTTGGCGGGAGGCAGGCGGGATAACCTGTTTATAAGCTGTTGCAAAAATTTCAATAACTTGCCGAAATGCTTCGGTGCGATTCGCTCTGGAGCTTGCAAATGGACGCAGATTTGGAAGCGATGCGATCAATCGATCGGTTCACAAAGTGCGTTACCTATTTGCTAGAACCCTTGTTGCAAGAACGTGCAATTGTTCAAATGCCATGCAAGCACGGTTGGACATTCGAGGCAGGTGCCGCTGCTCGCCAAAAACAATTCGATGAACTCGGTTTGGACGATCCTGGCGACGACACGATCGATAGGCACGGCTATTGCGACTGTACGCCATTCAACAGGCGCAACGAACTCTGGTTGATCGGCGAGATGTGTGTGATCCGCTCTCTAACTATCAATCAGCTGCGAGATCTATCGTCCATACTGCTACTCGTCACCCGTGATGCCTTCACTTACAATCATGCTAGGCGAGCTATGCATGATCTGTTCAACAAAAAATACGAAACCTTCCTCGAACAAGTTGCCCGAAAACGTAGCGAAGGTGCATCGTTTAACGACATTGCAATCGGCGTCGTACCGCAATGGCAGTATCGAATGATGCCCAACATTTAGAAGCCGGACTGTAGAAGATCGGATTACCTCTGTCGTCCGAGCAATACCCCCAAGTTTCCCACCGCAAAATTCGTGGCTTGGAACGAGCCAACCGTCTCGAGTGTTAGGCTTCGAGCGATGATTCGACTGTGCGCTTGCATCGCGCGAAGGGATTCCGCATGACCGCCGCCGCCAAAAAAGATCCTGTTGAAACCAAAGCCGCTGCCGCCGCTTCAGAAGCCGCCGTCGTCGCCCGCGATGAAGTTCGCGAGCAAGCAGGTCGGGCGGAAACGTCGGTTTCCAAACTCGCAAGATCGAAAGAAGCCGCTGTCGAAGCCGCCAAGGGCAAGTGGCACAACTTCGGCGTCGACGTGTGGATCACGCCTTTCAACTCGATCGAATTCGGATTCTGGAAGCGCGACCGCAACCGCGGCAAGTCGCGTCAGTTCACGACCGACATGGACGTCTTCGCCGAAATCATCGAGGACGGCCAGCGCACCGGCGTGCTCGGCTACCGCAAGGAGTTGTGGAACGACGCGACGGGCATGGACAAGCGGCTGGTGTTCAAGCTGTTCTCCGAGACGCTGAACTGGCGCGCCAGCATGGATCTGATGCTCGGGCGCTCGATCCAACAAACCATCGGCGCGCGCGGCGTTCCGGTCACGACCTTCTCGATCAACACCAGCGATGATGATTTCGTCATCTATCTTGAGCGTTCGGCCAACAAGTGGCCGCTCTGCCCGGAACACTTCTCATTCTTCATCATGGATGGGGGGACGCCGAAGTTCTATCGGTTCCGGCGCGACATCATCAATCTCGGCGGCGACTATTCGCTGATCGACCAGCACGGCGAAACCGTCGGCTACATCGACGGCGCGGTCGTGACCATCGGCGGGCGTTGGAAATGCTCGCTGCGCGGCGATCACGCCGATCCGCGCCTGATGATGGTGATGAAGCTTTTCTCGGGAATGATCGTGTTCAATGTCGAAGTGCAGCGGCACGTGAAATCGATTGCGCGCTCTATCGCACGTGGCGACATTACGCCTGACATTCAGCGTCAGGAAGCCGATCTCTACATGAACCCGCGGCGGGTCAGGTAGCGCGATCCACTTTTCCGAAGCTCGATTCTCCGTTACGTCGGCAAGGTAACGCCTATTCAATTGGCGGATGAAGAACAGCCCCAATCGCTGGGGCGGGGGGAGTTTGCGACATGGATCAGGTTCAGCCGGGCGCTGACGTCTTTTTCCTATTGATGGGCGCTATCCTGGTTTTCGCGATGCACGGAGGCTTCGCGTTTCTCGAAGTCGGCACGGTCCGGCACAAGAACCAGGTCAATGCGCTGGTCAAAATTCTCGTCGATTTCGCCATCTCGACGACGATCTACTTCGCGATCGGGTACTGGATTTCCTATGGCGTTTCGTTTTGGGCGAACGCCGAGACAATTTCGGCCGGTCAGGGCGCCGATCTGGTCAAGTTCTTCTTTCTCGCGACATTTGCGGCGGCCGTACCGGCAATTGTATCCGGCGGCATCGCCGAGCGCGCGCGGTTTGCGCCGCAAGCCCTGGCGACAGGGTTGATCGTCGGCTTCGCCTATCCGCTGATCGAAGGCGTATTCTGGAATAAGAACTTCGGATTCCAGGAGGTGCTGTTCGCGAATGCGCTTGGCGCGCCGTTCAAGGATTTCGCCGGATCGATTGTCGTGCACGCCTTCGGCGGCTGGGCGGCGCTCGCCGCCGTACGCCAGCTCGGAGCGCGCATTGGACGCTATGATCGTGGCCGACCGATCAGCCCGCCGCCGTCGTCGATCCCATGGCTGGCCATGGGTTCGTGGCTGTTGTGTATCGGCTGGTTCGGCTTCAACGTGATGAGCGCGCAAAGCCTCAAAGGCGTCAGCGGCCTTGTCGCCATGAATTCATTGATGGCGATGTGCGGCGGCATTCTCGCGGCGCTGATCGCAGGGCGCAACGATCCGGGCTTCGTGCATAACGGCGCGCTGGCCGGGCTTGTCGCCGTCTGCGCGGGATCCGACGTGATGCATCCGATCGGCGCGTTTGTCACCGGCGGCGTCGCCGGCGCCATCTTCGTGCAGATGTTCCAGGTCTCAACCAACCGCTGGCAGATCGACGACGTGCTCGGCGTCTGGGCGCTGCATGGATTGTGCGGATTGTGGGGAGGGATTGCCTGCGGGATTTTCGGCCTACAGGCGTTTGGGGGTCTGGGCGGCGTGACGTTCGCGTCGCAACTTGTCGGCTCCGTCGCTGGGGCGGCTTTCGGCTTCGCCGCGGGAACGGTCATCTATTGGGTCGTCGATCTCGCGCTCGGATTCCGAATGTCCGCCGATGACGAACGTCAAGGCGCCGATCTCGCCATTCACAAGATCGGCGCAAATCCGGAAGAGGACGTGCGGATGGGCCGGGTCTGAACGCGACATCTCAGTTACGAAGCGCCGAGTTGGGTGAATTTTGGATCGTCGTCAACGAACGCGACGAACGCGGAAAAGCGTCAAGCCAAGGGGTGGCACGCCCCTGGCAGCGCAGACGACTGTCCTAGGATCGGCTAGGCTTCAAAACGTGTTTGGGTTCTGGGCGCTTGGCAGGCGCCCGATAGCGGTGCCGTCAGAAGACGTCCGGAACGTATAAGGTTTCGGGCACCGGGCCGCGGATATAGTCGGGGTTGTGCACACGTTCGGGCAGTCGAATCGGATCGCGCGGAACGTCATCGTAGGGGATCTGCGCAAGGAAATGATTGATGCAGTTCAGGCGCGCGCGCTTCTTGTCGTCGGCTTCAACGATCCACCATGGCGCCTCGGGGATATGCGTGCGCTCGAGCATGGCTTCCTTCGCCTTGGTGTAGGCCTCCCAGCGCCGCCGCGATTCTAAATCCATCGGCGACAGCTTCCACTGCTTGATGGGGTCATGGATGCGCATCTGGAAACGCAGATGCTGTTCCGAGTCGGTGATCGAGAACCAGTATTTGATGAGGATGATTCCGGAGGAGACGAGCATGCGCTCAAAATCCGGAACGGTTTTGAAGAACTGCTCGACCTCAGCGTCGGAGCAAAAGCCCATGACGCGCTCGACGCCGGAGCGGTTGTACCAGGAGCGGTCGAACAGCGCGATTTCGCCAGCCGCGGGCAGGTGCGGGACATACCGCTGGAAGTACCATTGTGACCGCTCGCGGGCACTCGGCGCAGGTAGCGCCACGACGCGAGCGACGCGTGGGTTCAAGCGCTGCGTGATGCGTTTGATGACGCCGCCTTTGCCGGCGGCGTCGCGGCCTTCGAAAACGACGACGACTTTCAGCCCTTTGTGAACAACCCAGTCCTGCAATCGCACGAGTTCGCGCTGCAGGCGGAACAGCTCTCTAAAGTAGACTTGGCGGTCGAGCAGCCCCGCTTCGGAATCGCGGTCCTCGCCATCCAGGAGTTTGGCCAGACGCTCGTCGTCGATTTCCATTTCGAATTCTTCATCGAAGCTGTCGGCGATCTCGGCTTCGATGCGGGCCGCGAGTGCGCGGTCGTGTTTGTCTTGGTCGTCGATCATCGCGAACCTGTAGCGGCGGAAAACGGACAAGCCGCCACTGTCGCGTTTGGATTGTTACAGGCTTGTGACAACTTTGGCGCGCACTGTGCGCGCCATACGCTCGACCGATCGCGGCGATCGACTGCGGCATGATGTCAAAGACTGTAGACGAACATTGCGCGCGTCGGTTGCCGAGTCACGACCGCAGATTATGAGCCCAGTGCTCTAACTGCGATGCTCACAAAACAAAATTGCGATCGCGTTCGAGTTGTGTGTGCGTGAGCGCACAGGGGTCGATATGCCGCGCGCAGGATTGTCCTCTTGTTTCCGCCGCATTGAATGCGCCGATGCCCATAGATTGTGTGGAAAATCGAGGAGACTACAGATGCGATTGGCATTTCTTGCGACCGCTGTCGCGACGATGGCATTCCTGGCGGCGCCGAAGGCTGAAGCGCGTCCCTTCTATGAAGAGACAGGGTACGGAGTAAATTCGTGGGGCTCGCAGCAGCGCGTGACCGGCAGGCGCCACATTACGGAAGGTCGCGCCTACCGCGGCGAGCGGCGTACGGCCTATGCGCGCAACTCTAGCGGTCAGCGGGGACTCGGTGGCCGGCCGCGCAGATGGTGCGGATGGTGGATGCGCACTCAGAAAGGCGGCGGACCGGAATTCAACGTGGCGGCCAACTGGCGGCGTTGGGGCAGCCCCAGCGGCCCGCAGGTCGGCGCTGTCGTCGTCTGGGCCCACCACGTTGGCATGATCACAGGCCGCACCGCGAGCGGGCAGTGGATCGTCAAGTCGGGCAATGATGGCGGCCGCGTCCGCGAACGGGCCCGGTCGGTCGCTGGAGCAAGCTTCCGCGTCGGATAGGACCTAGTTCTGGAATTTGCAGCTTTTGGGGGCTCGGAGCGATCCGGGCCCCCAAATGCGTTGTTCGAGCGTGTCATCCAAGCCCTTGTCTTGGCCTTTGGCTTGGGGCTGAATAGGCGGCAAGGTGCGCGGAGGCCGTCGGGTGGTTGGGTCGACGTATGTGTTGAGATTGCTGATCGTCGGCGCCTTGGCTGCGACGGCGCTCGGCTATGGCGGCGCCGTGGCGCTGGACGGCATTGGACTGACGGCCTCGCGCAACGAGGGCGCTGCTCAGGTTGCAAGGCCGGGCGATCCGAATTCCGCGACCGTGCCGATACGCGAAGCCGCTGACCGCACCGCGAACTTCTCGGCTGCTGCGCAACGCGCCTACGGCGGCGCAGAACCAGTGGAGACCGGAGCGCTCGGACCATCCAAAGCCAGCGGCGATCAAAGCGGCGGCCCCGCGGCCGCCGAACCTGCGCTCGACGATGCCGCCATCGAGTTGAATTTTGAACGAATTAATCTTGGCGGCGGACTTTTGAAGGCAGGGTCGATGACGCGTCCGATGCCGACTCCAAGCGTGGCGCGGGCTGACCCGAATCTGCTTCAGAAGGTCGAACTTCTCGATCCGGCGCCGCCTTCGCAAACGCTTCAAGTTCCTGAAGAGCGCGTCATCGAAATCGGTCCGCGCAAGTCGCCGGCTATTTCGGCCGCGAACGGGGTGAGCGATTTGACGCCGGATCTCTCGGAACAAGCCAAGAAGCCGCGCAAAACCGCGAAGGCCAAGAAGCGCAAAAGCGACGACAGTTTCGCCGGTAGCGTCCAGTCGTTCTTCGGCTTCGAATGACGGCGCTGGGAGGCGCGCGCACGGCCCGCCCGTTAAGCTGAATCGCCTGGATCGTGGCGTCTTCGACGAAAAGGTCGACGAACGCGACCAAATTTAGCTGGATCGTTGGCAGGGAATCCCCTTGCGCCTTCCTTTTGCCCCAACTTTTCGGCCTGATTGCACCGGGAAATTGCGTCATTCGCGATTGGGGGATCGACGTGATCACGCGCTTGCAGCCGGGATCGATCGCCGCTGGCGTCGGCATTGCGGCGTTTGCACTGGTCGCTGCGGCCGGCCTTCAAGAATATAACAACGGCTCCGAGGCAGACGGAGCGGTCCCTGCCGGGCCGTTCAAGCCACTTGCTTTGGCGCCTGCTTCACAAGTCGCGACAGATCGTGTTGCGCCGGCGGATCGCGGCCAGCTTGCACGGGCGATCCAAAAAGAGCTGGCCCGTGTGGGTTGTTATCGCGGCGTGCTCAGCAGTCACTGGTCGCCATCCGCGCGCGCTGCGATGAAATCCTTCGTCGACGCCGTCAACGCCCGCCTGCCGATCGATGAGCCGGATGACGTGTTGTTGACGCTCGTCGCAAGCCACCAAACGGAAGTTTGTCTGCCGCCGTGTGGCCCCGACGATATCGGTCGTACGGACTGCGCCCCACAAAAGGTTGTCGCGAAAGAGCCGGACACGGCAGTCGTGGCGGCTCCCTCCGCGCCCTATCGCGTGGCAGGCGAGGCGCCACCTCAAGATGCTCCGCAGCCTGCCGCTCCTCCCGCGCTGATCGCACCGGCGAGCGTTATTACTACGACTTCAGTAACGACGGTTGCGGTTGCAGCGACCGTTGCGCCGGTCGCGCATGCGCCAGCGCCGTCACCGCTATCGAATGTCGAGCCGATCAAAGTCGATCGCGCGGCGGCTGCGGGCGCGGCGCTGCCGAAGTTTTCGACGACAGTGACACCGGATGATGGCGTCGCAAAGCCGCAGAAGCGTCCGACCCGCAAGGCCAAATCGACGGCCCCGAAACAACCTCAGTTCGTCAAGTCGCTGATGCGCAGCGTCAACAAGACGTTATCGTCGCTTGGGTTCGACTAGATCGAGGCGATTCCGCGCAAACATGGACTTGGGCTGTTAAGCCCGCTAATCGGGGCGCTTGGCTTCGGTTCAAAACTTCGTGCCCCGACATGACTCCGACGATTCACTCGCTGACGTCCGGCGCGATTCGATCGCCTTTCTCTCAGCTGCGGCGCCTTCTTACCGGCATCGAGCCCGGAGTGGCGCCCGCAATTGAACTGACCCTTGGCGAACCGCGCGAAGCAATGCCGGCGTTTATTGCTGACAAGCTTGCGGCAGCCTTCGCGCTCTACGGCAAATATCCGCCCATACGCGGCAGCGAGGCGCTGTGCCACGCCATCTCGGGTTGGCTGTTGCGCCGCTACGACATTCCGGGCGGCGTCGATCCGGCGCGCGAAATACTCGTTCTGAATGGGTCGCGCGAAGGGTTGTTTCTTGCATGCGCGCCAGCGGTTGGCCGAAAGTCGATCGCGGGCCGGCCCGCCATTCTCATGTGCAATCCGTTCTACTCGGCCTATGTCGCCGGCGCGCTCGCAGTCGGGGCCGAGGCCGTGATGCTGAATGCGGTCAAGGCCACGAATTTTCTCCCCGACCTCGATGCGCTGGCGCGCGATGATCGTTTGCTGGCGCGGACGGCGGCGCTGTTCATCTGCTCTCCTGCCAATCCGCAGGGCGCTGTCGCCGACCGGGCCTACATCGCCAGAGCCTTGGAGCTGGCCCGCACCTACGATTTCATGCTGTTCTTCGACGAGTGCTATTCGGAGATCTATACGGATATCGCGCCGGTCGGCGCCCTGGAGGTCGCGGCGGAGACGGCCGAGCGGTTTCAGAACCTCGTCGTCTTTAATTCGCTGTCCAAGCGCTCAAACTTGCCCGGACTTCGCTCGGGATTTTGCGCGGGTGACGCCGATTTTCTCGAAGCCTACGCCGAGATGCGCAATATGTGCGCTCCGACCGTGCCGGGACCAATCCAACTTGCGTCGGCCGCGGCTTGGTCCGATGACGCTCATGTGGAGGTCTCGCGCGAGGCCTACAGAGCTAAATTTGCTATATCGGACAATATTTTAGGCGATCGCTATGGCTATCGCCGGCCGGCCGGCGGGTTTTGCCTTTGGCTTGATATGAGTCAATTCGGCGGGGGCAGTGACGCCGCGGTAACCTTATGGAAACAGGCTGCCGTCAAAGTCATCCCTGGCAGCTTTCTGGCCCTGACCGGCCCAGACGGATCAAACCCCGGCGCGGACTACGTTCGCGTCGCCCTGGTCCAAGACCCCGCGACGATCCGGGAAGCGCTCGAACGCACGATTTCCGTGCTGCGTTAAAGAGTTCGTTCGCGCCGATGTCGTTGAATACGCGTGGTATGGATCCTCAACGTCTGGAGCCTCAGCGCCTGCTGCCGCAGTCGCTCGAAGACCGGCTGTTGAGATGGTTGGGTCGTCTGGCGGGAGCAGCGCTCCTGGCGGCGCTTGTCGTCGCGTGGGCGAGTCTCGTCTCGTGGTCAGTGGCGGATCCGAGCTTGACGCACGCGACAGCGGCCGAGCCCCAAAATTGGGTGGGGCCGGCCGGCGCAATCCTCTCCGACTTGATGCTGCAGACGCTGGGCTTCGCCGCCGTCGTCGCGCTCATTGCGCCGCTGATCTGGACCTTCGATCTATTTCGCCGTGCGAGCGTCCATGACGGCCGGCTGAAATTCGGTTTCTATCCACTGTCCATTCTCGCGCTTGCCGGCGCGCTGTCTGCGCTTCCGGCATTCGACGCGTGGCCGTTGCATCACGGCGTCGGCGGAGCGTTGGGTGACGGCTTGTTCAAGGTCGTCGCAAGCATGTTCGCGATGGTCAACGCCGAGCGCGCTGGGCTTGCGGCCGCCATTATTCTGTCGGGGGCCGCCGCGTCGATGTTTGCAAGATCGACGGGTTTTGCCTTCGATGCCGCGTTCCGGTCGGGCGTTGTGCAGTGGCGCAATCATCGATCTCAAAGATCGGCGTTGCGTGCTCTGCGGCCGCAACGCGAGCCGTCAGAGCGGACGTCGCAACTACGCCGGGTTTGGCCATCGCTCAAAATGCGCATGTCGCCGAAAGTCGTTTCGGCTGGCTTTGAACGAAGTCGCGTCGAGACATCGACATTCGCCGCGTCGCAGGACCCGACGCTGCCGCCGCTCGACTGGCGCGGCGAGGACAGCGCGCCGCAGTTTGCGGACTACTTACGCGCGCAGGAACCTGCGCCAAGTGCGCGGAGTGAACGCGCCATGACGAGCGACTTTGGCGGCCAGGCTGGCGAACATCATGACTTAATCCCTTCGAACGGCGCGTTCGAACCGGCCGAGATATCGCCGGGCGACGACGCACACCAGGGCATGCGCGAGCCGAGCTTTGACGAGTTTACCGATGCGGAAAGCCGCGCCATCGCTGTGCGCTTCGCGCCGGGAGCACCCGATACAAAATCGTCCCCGGCGTTCAATCAAGTCAGCCCGCCAAAGTCTGCGAAGCAAAAGCCGGCAGCCGTCGCGGCGAAGTCCGCCGCGTCCGATCTCGAATGGAAGCGGCCATCGCTGAATTTTCTGAAACGCGCCGCCGCAGCAAAGCCGGGTCCTGAGTTTTCGCAAGCCGTGATGCGCGGCAACGCGCGGCTGCTCGAAGACGTGCTCGCCGATTTCGGCGTCAAGGGCGAAGTGAAGGCGATCAATCCCGGCCCCGTAGTTACGTTGTACGAATTGGAGCCTGCGCGCGGCGTCAAGTCATCGCGCGTCATCGGTCTTGCTGACGACATCGCGCGCTCGATGAGCCTTGCCAGCGTGCGCGCCGCCGTCGTGCCGGGCCGCAACGCCATCGGCCTTGAACTGCCGAACGTCCGTCGCGAACCGGTGTTGCTTCGTGAGATTTTCGAATCGGATGCGTATCGCGCCAGCGAGGCGGCGCTGCCGCTTGCGCTCGGCAAAAGCATCGCCGGCACGCCCATCGTCGTCGATCTCGCGCGGATGCCGCATCTGCTGGTCGCCGGCACGACGGGTTCCGGCAAGTCCGTCGGCGTCAATGCGATGGTGCTGTCGCTGTTGTATCGCTGCTCGCCTGATGACTGCCGGCTGCTGATGATCGACCCGAAAATGCTCGAACTGTCGGTTTACAACGGCATCCCGCATTTGCTGACGCCCGTTGTGACCGATCCGCACAAAGCCGTCGCGGCGTTGAATTGGGCGGTCATGGAGATGGAAGAGCGCTACAAGCGCATGTCGGCGCTCGCCGTTCGCAACATTGACGTGTTCAACAACCGCGTGCGCAACGCCAAGAAGCACGGCGAACGGCTTTCACGTAGGGTCCAGACAGGTTTCGACGCCGAAGGTCGGGGTCTGTTCGAGGATCAGAAAATCAGGCTCGAGACTTTGCCGCACATCGTCATCGTGGTCGATGAATTCGCCGACTTGATGATGGTCGCAGGCAAGGACGTCGAGGCGGCGGTTCAGCGTCTCGCACAGATGGCGCGCGCGGCCGGCATCCATTTGATTATGGCGACGCAGCGTCCCTCGGTCGATGTTCTGACCGGCACGATCAAAGCGAATTTTCCGACGCGCATCTCGTTCAAGGTAACGTCGAAAATCGACAGCCGCACCATCCTCAACGAGCAAGGCGCCGAACAGCTGCTCGGGCAGGGCGACATGCTCTATTCGTCGGGCGCGGGACAGTTCATGCGCGTGCATGGCGCATTCGTTGCAGACGAAGAAGTCGAGGCAATCGCCGAGTCGCTGCGCCGGCAACGCCCCCCCGACTATATTCCTGGAATTCTGGATGCGCCGACGCCAGAAGTCGCCCCCGGCCTGCGAGACCAAAACGACGGCGATCTGTTTGATCGGGCTGTGGCGATCGTGATGAGAGATCGCAAAGCGTCGACGAGCTATCTGCAGCGTCGCCTGTCGATCGGCTACAATCGCGCCGCCGACCTCATTGAACGCATGGAGCGCGAAGGCATGATCACGGCGGCGAACACCGTCGGCAAGCGCGAGATTCTTTTGCCTCCTGGCGACGGCGAGGACCATTGAGCGCGTCGATTCGTCAATAGAGCATTCGCGCCGGATCTGGCTCTTGCGACCAGCCACTTGATTGGCTATCCCCTGCCCCGACGGCGATTTTGCCCCGATCTCGACGCAATTCTTGCTCACACCCTTTTCACTAGTTTGAGCCCCTGTTCGGGGCGGGGCGGCTCAATGGGGGATGAATGCACGTAAATAGGACGATCGCGACTTGGCTCGCCGTGGCCGGTCTCAGCGCGTCTGTGGCCGATGCGACATTGGCCCAACAGCAGCCCCCCGCAGCCGCTGCTCCGACAACGACGGCAACTCCGCCTGCGTCCAGTCCTAGCCCTGCCACGACGCCTGCCGCACAAGCTGCGCCAGCGGCAGGACCTGCGGCGGCGACGGCGAAGCCGCCAGTCGATGGTTGGGCCGGAGAAGTCGCGCCCACCGGCAATGGCTCAAAGGGCCTCGAGCTCGATGCGGCCCAGACGGAAGCCGTCAAGACCGTCAGCACCTATTTCTCGGATCTCACAAACCTGAAGGGGGCCTTTGTTCAAACCGGCGCCGACAAGAAACGGATGCGCGGCAAGTTCTTCGTCAAACGCCCGGGGCGTTTCCGATTCGACTACGCGCTGCCTTCCCGCCAAATCATTGTTTCCGACGGCGAAAGCCTGGCGATCCAGGATCTGGATCTGAACAACGAAGATCGCGTCGAGCTTGATCAGACGCCGTTTCGCCTGTTGCTGCGCAAGGACGTCGACCTTTTGCGCGATGCGCATATTACGGAAGTTCAGCAAGCGGACGATCTGATCGTGGTCGTCTTGCAAGACAAAAGTCCGGATACGCCAGGCAAAATCAGACTCTACCTTTCAAAGAAGCCGGCGATCGAGCTGAAGGAGTGGGTGACGACGGACGCTCAGGGCCTGGATACGCGGATTGAAGTCTCCGATCTTGTCAAGGTTGACGACTTGGACGCAAACCTATTTAAAATTCAACAGCTTGGAGCGCATCGGTCAACACCGAACTAGGGCCCGTCAAAGCAAATCAGGGTGTTGCAAGCATGCCGCGCTGCAACACCAGACCTGTGGATAAAAGTGAGTAACTGTTCACAATTTCGTGAACCGTATGACTCACCCCTATTGAAAATACGCATGGTGCGCTTAACTCTGCCTCATGTAGGCAGCGTCACCCTGTATTCGGTAGTGCCCCCCGTCTAACCGAAGATGCTGCCTCTGGTGTCGGCTTCCCTCCCGACACCGAGCGCGTAATGCGCAAATCGCGCCCAGTCCCTCCCCCCGGGACTGGGCGTTTCTCTTTTCTGGCCTGATGAATAGTGGCGCCGCGCAAAATTGCGCACGCGACGGATGTGCTCACTCTGAAAAAATATCTTGTGCTCTCAGTGAAACAACTGCGTCTGCGATTGGGTTGGCGCCTTCGATTGTGGTGGTCGATCAAGACCTGCAACTTCTGCGAGGAAGCTGTCGATCGATTGCAGTTCAAGTGCCAGTCGCTTAAGGCGCGCGGTAATCTGACTCGAGAAATGCTCCGCCAATGTCGGATCGTCGCGCATTGCTGAATGTATCTCGGCGCGCGTCAGTCGAAGAGCGCGGACCGAAGACTTGGCCATCACCGTCGACGTATGGATCGTTTCGACCAGCATCGCCAGTTCGCCGATCATCGAACCTTCCGGGATTCGTTCGGCCGCATCGCCGTTCATGCGAACAGCCTCGCCGGAAATGATGAGGATCGCCGCGTCGCCTGTCTGATCTTCGCGGATCAGCGCGTCGCCGGCGCGAAACATGATTCGCTCGGCGCGGCGCACGATCTCGGTGATTTGCAAGGGTTTCAGGCCGCGGAACAGCGGCAACGACAAAAAGGGTTTGACGAGGGCGTCAATCGCCATCGGCGGCCACTCCACGCGAAAGTTTGATGGATAACTCTCACGCGACAAGCACAACCGGAGGCGCGACCGAAACAAGCTCTAAGGCGGGTGCGCGACTCTCTAAACAACGTCGGATCTTTTCAGCACATTGCGACGGCGCGGTCCAGCGAGGGTGTGGACGCGTTGGGGACTGTCGGGGACAACTGTGACCCAAAAGGCAAAAAGGCCAGGATGCTCATGTGGCGAGCTTGTAACCGCCGCTCTCGGTGACCAGCAATTCAGCGTTCGAGGGGTCTTTCTCAATCTTTTGGCGCAACCGATAGATATGCGTTTCCAGCGTATGCGTCGTGACGCCGGCGTTGTAGCCCCAAACCTCGTGCAACAAGACTTCACGTGAGACGACCTTGTCGCCGGAGCGGTAAAGAAATTTCAGGATCGAAGTTTCTTTTTCCGTCAGCCTGATCTTTGATCCGGCCTGATCGACCAGAAGTTTTGAAGCCGGTTTGAATGTATAGGGACCGATCGCAAATACGGCGTCTTCGCTTTGCTCGTGCTGGCGCAGCTGGGCGCGGATGCGGGCGAGTAGGACAGCGAACTTGAAGGGTTTCAGAACGTAGTCGTTGGCGCCGGCGTCGAGCCCCAGGATCTGATCGGCGTCGGACGTGTTGCCGGTCAGCATGACGATCGGAGTCTTGAAGCCGGCTTTGCGCAGAAGCTTGACGGCTTCGCGGCCATCCATATCCGGAAGGCCGACGTCGAAAACTACGAGATCGAATTGCCCGGCCTTGGCGGCTTCGATGCCTTTCGACGCGGTATTGGCCTCGGAGACCTCAAATTCGTCGTGAAGAACCAGCTGATCTCTAAGTGACGTGCGCAAATCCTCGTCGTCATCGACGAGAAGCACCTTTCGGGCCGTGTTCATGAAGTCAAAGCTCCGCGGTCGTGACGGCTCATTACAAGCTCATTACAAGCTAACCTATCATCCCGCCAGCGGCCAACATAGGCTTTGGCAGCGGCGGGCAAGTGGAGCGAGACGCAGTCGATGCGAGGTCAATGGGCGCAGTCGCGACCGCTTTCAAAGCCCAAAACTCGCAAACTCGTCGTTCGCGCGGTCTCGGCGCGGAGTACCGTCGGCGCTGTGGAAATCGGGTCCTTGCGCTGCACTTGCGCGCTCGGGCGCGGCGGCGTTCGCGCATTGAAGCGCGAGGGCGATGGCGCGACGCCGCGGGGCAGGTGGCCCATTCGCGAAGCGTTCTACAATCCCGCACAGCTCCGCCGTCCGCGCACCGCGTTACCGCTTCGGCCTCTTCGCCGCGACGCCGGTTGGTGCGACGACGTTGAGGATCGAAACTATAATCGCGCCGTGCGCCATCCCTACCCAGCAAGCGCCGAGCGACTTTGGCGGAGCGACGGCGTGTACGACGTTGTTGTGGTTCTCGGCTACAACGACAGGCCGCGCATTCGCGGACGCGGCAGCGCGATCTTCCTGCATGTCGCGAAGCCCGGCTATCAACCGACCGAGGGATGCATCGCGTTAAGCCGCAGCGACCTCCTTAGGGCGCTTGCGTTGATGCGACGTGGTCTCGTCGTTCGAACCTTGATCTGAGAATAAAAAAGGGCCCGGTCGCCAGGGGCGCCGGGCCTAGATAGCCACATCTAGGGGAAGATGTGTGCTCGGGAGGAGATGTCTTGCGGCGCGGCCGTTTGAGGGCCGCGCCGCGATTTGACTTAATAATTGTAGGCGCGTTCGCCGTGGTCGGCGATGTCGAGGCCTTCGCGTTCTTTGTCCTCGACGGGACGCAGACCGATCAGGATGTCGACCAGCTTGAACAGGATCGCCGAGCCGATACCGCTCCAGAGGAGCGTCACGCCCACGGCCTTGGCCTGCGCCGTCAGCTGGAACATCATGTCGTAAGCGCCGACGGCGAGTTCGCCAGGCTTCGAGATGTAGTCCGGGATACCGGCGCCGCCGAGGTCGGGATTGACCAGCAAGCCGGTCGCCATGGCGCCGATGATGCCGCCGATGCAGTGAACGCCGAAGACGTCCAAGCTATCGTCGTAACCAAGCGCGCCCTTGATGCCCGAGCAGAACAAGAAGCAGACCGGGCTGACCACGAGGCCGAGCACGATGGAGCCCATCACGCCCGAGAAGCCGCAAGCAGGCGTAATCGCAACGAGACCCGCGACGACGCCGGAAGCGAGACCAAGCGCCGACGGTTTGCCCTTCGCGATCCACTCGACGATCATCCACGACAGCGCAGCGGCCGCGGTGGCGACGAAGGTGTTGATGAAGGGCACGCCAGCGAACGCGCTGATCTCGAGGTTGGAGCCGACGTTGAAGCCGAACCAGCCCACCCAAAGGAGCGCGGCGCCGATCATGGTCATGACCAGCGAGTGCGGAGGCATGGCCTCTTTGCCATAGCCGATGCGCTTGCCAAGAACCATCGCGCCGACGAGGCCGGCGATTCCGGCGTTGATGTGCACGACGGTGCCGCCCGCGAAGTCGAGAGCGCCCCAGCCAAACAGCAATCCGACGTCAGCCGAGACGGCGTCCATCGCAGTCTGTGCTTCCGCCTTGGCTGCGTCGGTTGTTGCGGCGGCCAGAGCCTTCGCAGCGTTGCCGAATGCGTCAGGGCCGCCCCAATACCAGACCATGTGCGCAATCGGGAAGTAGATGAACGTCACCCAAAGCGCCATGAATACGAGCATCGCCGAAAACTTCAGACGTTCAGCGACAGCGCCCAGGATCAGCGCCGGCGTAATGCACGCGAAGGTCATCTGGAAGACGATGTAGACGTACTCGGGAATGTACACGCCATTGGAGAATGTCGCCGCCAATGTCGTGGAGTCGACCCCCGACAACATCGCCTTTGAGAAGCCGCCGACATAGGGATTGAGTTCCCCGCCATTGGTGAAGGCCATCGAGTATCCGTACAGCACCCATATGATGGCGACGAGGCACAGCGTGGCGAACACCTGCATGAACATGGAGAGCATGTTCTTGGTGCGCACCAGACCTCCGTAGAACAACGCGAGGCCCGGCACCGTCATCAGCAGCACGAGCACGGACGCGATGTACATGAAGGCGGTATCGCCCTTGTCAGGTGTCGGAGCCGGCGCCGCTTCCGCAGCAGGCGCTTCCGCCGCCGGCGCAGCTTCCGCAGCTGGAGCGGCATCAGCGGCCGGCGCGGCAGGCGTTTCGGCTGCCGGCGCAGGCGCTGCGTCTTGCGCCATGACCATTGCCGGGTCGACGACAGCGAAGGCGAGCGCGATCACACAAAGGGCCCCCAAGGCCTTCGCATATCGCGCCAAGTTTCGAAATTTCATGTCTTAAGCTCCCTGATTAGCCACACGAGTTGAATGCCAGCTGAGATGGATGTCACAGCGCGTCGTCGTCGGACTCGCCGGTTCGGATGCGCACGGTATGTTCGATGGCCGAGACGAAGATCTTGCCGTCGCCGATCTGGCCGGTTTTCGCCGACCGCTGGATCGCAGCGAGCGCCTTATCAACTTGAGCGCTCGCCACCACCACCTCGATCTTGATCTTGGGAAGAAAGCTCACGGCGTATTCAGCGCCGCGATAAATCTCGGTGTGGCCTTTCTGCCGGCCGTAACCCTTGACCTCGGTTACGGTCATGCCCTGCAAACCGAGATCGGTCAGCGCAGAGCGGACTTCCTCGAGCTTGAAGGGTTTAATCACGGCAGTGATGAGTTTCATTGGGCGCCCCCTGTTCGTTGCCCGGCCGCAACGGCCGGGTGCTTCACGCACTCTTCAGAGTCTCACAACGCATAAAGCTGCGAGCATCGGAGCGGAGAGAGTCAAGAGCCGTGCCAAGTCTCGGGGTGCCGCTTAATATGCTGATTTATGGGATAAATTCGCCGCAGAGGTGCGCAGGCGCTGTCGATTTGCTCGCCGATTTTGCACAATTATTGTGCAAAATCGGCGTTTTGAGCGCTATTTGAGCAAGAAGGCCGTGTCGCGTTTGCGCATCAAGCCTTCCTGGACCGCCGAGGCCACAAGACGGCCTTGGCGATCGTAGACCACGCCCCGGCAATAGCCCCGCGCGCCTGACGCCGATGGGCTGTCCTGAGCGTACAGCAGCCATTCGTCTGCTCGGAATGGGCGATGGAACCACATGGCGTGATCCAGGCTCGCCAGCTGGATGTCCTTGTCGAACAGCAGCTTTCCGTGTGCGATGAGCGCTGTGTCGAGCAGCGTGAAATCGGAGGCGTAGGCGAGCACGGCCTGGTGGATTCGGGGATCGTCCGGGAGCACGCCGTTGGTCTTGAGCCATATCGCCTGTTCGGGCGGGCGCGGCTCGCGGCTGGCGTAGCGCGAGGCGTCGACGACGCGCACGTCGATCGGGTGCTCGCGGCTCCAATAGGCGCGCATATTGTCCGGCAGACGCGCCATTACGCCGGCCATCAGGTCCTTGGCGCTGGGCAGCGTTTCGGGCGGAGGGGCTTTGGGCATCTCGGATTGATGCTCGTAGCCGGTCTCAGTGCGGTGGAACGAGGCGCTCATCGCAAAGATTGCTCGGCCGTGCTGGATTGCGCGAACCCGCCGCGTCGTAAAGCTGCCGCCGTCCCGAATTCGCTCGACATCGTAGATGATGTCGCTCTCGGGATCGCCGGCCAGAAGGAAGTAACCATGGAGCGAATGGATGGCGCGATCCGCGTCAACGGTCAGGGCGGCGGCCGACAAAGCCTGACCCAACACCTGCCCGCCGTAGACCCGCTGCCAACCTTCACTCGCTTTGCGGCCTCGAAACAGGGTGTCTTCGAGCGGCTCGAGGGTCAGCGTCGCAATGAGCTTGGCCAACGCGGATGCGCCGGGCGCCTGCGTCGCCGCGCCGTCGGTGGTCATGATCCCCTCGTTCAGCACATTTTGCTTTGCGCGCATCGGCGCGGCGACAATGGACCTTCAGAAGCGTTAAACTGTCAAGCGACCGCAGTCTCCCGCCATCCTGGGCTTCATCCGTGACGTCACCGACGCAAAGCCATGATGTCATCATTGCGGGCGGCAGCTTTGCAGGCTTGGCGCTGGCGCTGGCGCTCCGGCAGGCGGCGCGCGGGGAGATCGACATCGCGATCATCGATCGTGGAACTCCGTCTGCAGTCGCGAACGACAGCCGCGCCTTCGCGATCTGGGCGGGGGCCAAGTCCGTTCTCGAAGCTTTAGGCGTCTGGTCGGAGATCGCTGCCGAGGCGCAGCCGGTTGCTACAATCGAAATCTCCGATTCTGCGCTTGAGGACGGCGTGCGCCCGACGCGGCTGACCTACGACGCGCGGCTCACCGATGGCGAACGGGCCGTCACCATCGTCCCCGCCGCGGCGCTGTCCCGCGCGCTGCTGAACGCCGCGACCGACGACCCGGGCATCACATGGTTCTCGCCGGCGGACGCCGTCGACGTCGTGCTCGGCGATTGCGCGGGGGACGTGTTGTTGGGCGACGGTCGCACGCTGTCGGCGCCGCTGTGCGTCGCCGCCGACGGACGAACGTCGAAGCTGCGCGATGCCGCGGGCATCAAGACGATCGGGTGGGACTATGACCAGACCGGACTTGTTACAACCGTCGCCTTCAGCGCGCCACACGACGCGGTCGCGATCCAGCATTTTCTGCCGGGCGGACCGTTCGCGATCCTGCCGCTGAAGGGCGATCGCGCCTGCATCACCTGGAGCGCCGACCGAGCGGAAGCGCACCGCGTTATGGCTTTAGATGATGAGGCGTTCGCAGCCGAACTCGATCAGCGCATCGCCGGGCGTTTCGGCGACGTACGTCTCGACGGACCGCGCCAATCGTGGCCGTTGGATTTCAAAGTTCCGCGGGAGCTTGTCGCGCGCCGGTTCGCATTGATCGGCGATGCGGCGCATGGCGTGCATCCGATCGCCGGCCAGGGCGTCAATCTGGCGTTTCGCGACGCGGCGGCGCTGAGCGAGTGCATTGTCGACGCCTTGCGGATCGGCTTTGATGCGGGCCACGCGCCTGCGCTCGAACGCTATAGCCGCTGGCGCCGTTTTGACTCGGTAATGTCCGCAACATTGTATGACAGTCTCAATCGCGTGTTCAGCGTCGACAACGCGGTGTTTCGCGCGACACGCGGCGCTGGACTTGGACTGTTCGATCAGTTCCCTGAGGCCAAGCGCGTCATTCTCGCAGAAGCCGCCGGACAGACAGGCGAGCTTCCCAAACTGATGCGCGGCGCCGCGATCTAGCGTTGAGAATAAATTTCAGGATTGGTCGTCGGGATTTGCGGACTCGGATTCGCCGACCATCGTCGGAGGAATGACGGTGACGCGATGCCGTTCCAGATCGACGTCTGGCGCGTTCGCGTTCGTGAACGGGATGAATTCTGTGTCTGCGTTCGCGCGCTGGATTTCGAGCAGGTCGCCAGCGCCGAAATTCTGCACGGCGACGACGCGGCCGAACGGCGTCCCGTCGGCGAGTACCGCGTCGAGCCCGATCAGGTCGGCATGATAGTATTCGGCGTCCGCGGGTTTCGGCAGCCGCGAGCGAGCGACATAGAGTTCAATGCCGCGCAGCGCTTCGGCGCCGTTGCGATCCGTGACGCCGGCGATGCGCGCCACGACGCCTTTTTCCGTCACGCGCACGATATTCACCTTGAATAATCGTTGGCCGACTTTATCCGTGAGCGGACCATAGGCGGCGATTGACGCGGGTTCGGCCGTGAACGTTCGGATCAGCACGTCGCCCCGGATGCCATGCGCCGCGCCGATTTGCCCGAGAAGGACAAGGCTGTCTGTGCTTTTCGCGGATTGATTTTGATCCATCTCCGGGTGATGCCGCCGCAGGATCAGGAGGGCAAGGGGCCCATGTAAGAGATTTCGATCTCAATCGGCATCCCGGCGACATGGATAATCGCGTGCTGGCTTGGCGCCTCTGGATCGACATAGCCGGATATTGACGCCATGGCCCCGCTCAGGCCGCCCTCAAAGCCGGTCGCCAGTTCGCCGTCGGCAGGCACGGCAGCCGTCATTTCGACCTGCAGGCCCCGTCCGTCGGTCGTCGGGACGCCAGCGCCGCGATAGACGCCGCCATGGCGATCCGAGGCGAAGACGCGGCCTCGGCTGACGACCGCGACAGCCTCGTCGAGCTCCCGCAGAGATTGCGTAAAGATAGCGTATGCAATTTTATAGACTCCGTCGCGAAAGGCGATATTAGACTTCCCGTACCCACGTTCGGTATGGCTATGTTTTCTTTGCAGATTTTATCGGTTTAGTTTTTGCCATTTGAGTGACGACACGCTCTAGCGCATCACTCTCCTCATCAGCACCGAGAGTCCGAGCGGCTTCTTTGAACCGCTCGGACTGTTTATGGTCTTTAATCTTCGGCCTGCGCTTTTGCTTTACGCCTGCTTTCCCCATCCGCCCTCTCAGCGATCAGTAGCGCGATACGTCAACCTTTTGCCAACGATGCCCGATAGTGCGCGAGCGGCACGCTCAGTATCATCAACACCCAACCGCACGCGATTTGAATAGCGGAAATCGAACTCGGCAAGGTAGCGGTGAAGATGCTTCTCGCTGCAATGCTGATAAACGCCCTTCATGCCGCGCTTGAACACGCTGAAATAGCCTTCAACCGTGTTGCTGTGGACCTCGCCACGGGCGTATTCGCCGCGACGATGGCTCACGCTGGCATGATCAAAGCCCTTTTCCTTCAAGCCGCGGTAGTAACCGGCGTCATCGCTCGCAACCTTGGCCTCCTTTGCCAAATTCGCCTCAACGATCGGCTCAATGGTGCGGCGGTCCGCTCGGCCAATGTGAAAGCTGCGGGCTTCGCCGCCGCGCTCAACGAGCGTAAGGACAACCAGCTTGTGCTGTGTGCCGGCGCCCACATTGGGAAAGATCGACTTGCCCGTGTACGTCTCGTCAACCTCAACAACTCCGCCACCGCTGCCCATCGGCTCCATGCCGAGAACTCGCATCGCCTCACGAATGCGATGGCTCATAAACCAAGCCGTCTTCAACGTGACGCCTAGAATGCGATGAAGCTGATTGCTCGACACGCCTTTTTTGCTGGCCGCCATCAAATGCACGGCTTGGAGCCACAGACGCACCGGCACGTGGCTCGCTTCAAACACCGTTCCGACCGTCGCCCGGAATGGCTTTCGGCATCGATAGCATTTGTAGAGGCCGACCCGCGTCGACTTGCCTTTCATTTTTGAGATGCGCTCAGACCCCGCACAATGCGGGCAAATTGGCCCGTTCGGCCAAATTCGCGATTCCAGGTACGCGAAAGCGGCCGCCTCATCGTGAAAATGCTTTGCGTCGAGAACTGAGCTTGACATGTCTAATCCCCTTTTAAGCATATATATTATGCCGATTTGGGTACGTCAAGTGCTTTCGCATCAACAATTTGAACCCATCGCTTGTACACAAACACGAATCGTTCTTTTGCTTCTTGCGCCGTGGCCGCCGTCACCGCCACGGCAAAGCGCGCGCCTTGTGGCGCAATTGCAAGCCATCCGCCGCAGGTACGGCGCACTAAGTCAGGGGCGATTCGGGCAGTTTCGGGGCATAAGATTTCCATGATTCGCCTCCGTTCTTTGTTATGAAGCCGACAGCATACAGAAATGTCCATGATTTTTCAAGCATTTATGCATTCTAGACATCGTAACGAAACAACGCTTGACTCATTTGTTTTTGAGGTTCATTGAAACGGTCACGGTTTGAAACGGAGGTCGCCATGGCTGTAACAGCGGAAAAACCAGCGCCCTATGCGCCAGCCTCAACGATCATTGAGATCATTGAGCGCTTCCGATCGCGTGGCTTTCCGACCCCCATCAACGGCGACGTGTTGGGGCGGTCCGGCATTGTGACGGAAAGCCTGATTCCGCGTACGCTTCAGGCCATTGAGGCGCTTGATCTCGTCGATGAAGATGGCAAACCAACCGCCGTGTTCGACGGCCTCAGACTGGCGCCAGAAGCTGAGTTCGAGCAGCGCATGGGCGATTGGATAAAGGCGGCGTACGCCGACGTGTTCGCGTTCGTCGACCCAGCGAAAGATGATGACACACGTATCCGTGATGCCTTTCGCAGCTACAGGCCCATAGGTCAGCAGGAGCGGATGGTTACGCTGTTTACTGGGCTCTGCCACAGGGCGAAATTGATTGCCGAAAAGGCGCCGCAGCCGCCGCGGCAGCGTCCTACAACGACTACGCAGGGCCAAAACGCGGGAGGTCGGATCGTTCGTACGCGCGACCTCAATAGGCGACCGGAGAAAGCGCCGAAACTGACAGTCGTCACAAACGAAGGTTCTGCAAACCCGATCCCGACGCCCTTGGCAGGCTTGCTGGCTACGCTGCCGGCCGCACAGGACGGTTGGACTAAGGAAAAGCGGGACGGCTTCATGGCTGCCTTCGGCAGCGTTTTAGATTTTTGCATCCCGGTCTTCGATTTCGGTGGGACAGGAGCTGAAAAAGCAAACGGCGGCAAATAGGCCGCCGTCTGAGCTACCCCCAGTCGTTTAGGGGGAAAGAGCCTCCCGGCGCGATCGCTTGATCGGGGACGCGCAGGTGAGGTGCAGCGCTGCCCCCTTGGTGTGGGGGCGTGATCCGCCTCGCATGACCTTGATCCGGCATGCGGGGCGGTGCTGTTTATAACTGAAAATGGGGATTCTGTCTAGCTTTACAGGGTCCTAACAGAAACCGTGGGTACGGGAAGTCTAATATCGCCTCGCGAAACATGGCGCTCGATCCTCCGATGGCGACCGACAGGTGGTGCTGACTCCGCGATCCAAGACTCGGGCCAAACTCGGCGGAGTATGAGACCTCCCGACGCGTTCGCCGGGAGGAGGCACACCACGCAGACGCTGCGCGGTCGACGGATTTCAGGCAGCGTCGCCGCTCGCAGGGGCTTCGGCGGCTTTCGCAGCCTTCTCCGCAGCGGCGGCGGCGCGTTCCTGCGCCTTCTTCTTCGGCTTCGCCTTTTCAGGATTGTTCAGAGCGTCGCGCTTGGCGAGGCCGGCGCCGTCGAGCAGACGCAGCACGCGGTCGGTCGGCTGCGCGCCGACGCCGAGCCAGTGCTTGACGCGATCGTCCTTGAGCTTCACGCGCTCGGGGTTGTCCTTCTTGAGCATCGGATCGAACGTGCCGATCTGTTCGATGTAGCGGCCGTCGCGCGGCGCGGAGTGGTGGGCGACGACGACGTAATAGTACGGGCGTTTTTTCGAGCCGCCGCGCGAGAGGCGAATTTTGACGGACATAGCATCAGACTCCTTGTTGTTTTGCGTCGGTTAGGATTGTCGGGAATTTCGCGTCACTTCTTCTTTCCGGGAAATCCTGGAAACTTCGGCATGCCTCCGCCGAGACCGGGGAGGACGCCGGGAAAGCCTTGCGGCAGACCGGGCAGACTTTTTTGGGCGGGCGAGCTGCGGGCGAGTTGCTGCTTTATGTCGTCGGGAAGTTGTTCGAGCGCTTTCGGATCGAGTTTGCCGAGTTCGGCCTGCATCGCAGCGATCTCGTCTTCGGACGGCCCGGCGCCGGTGGCGCCCATGAAGCGGTTCAGCATGCCTTTCGAGCGGCCCATGGTTTTCATCATGTCGGCCATCTGGCGATGCATCTTGATGAGCTTGTTGATTTCTTCGACGCGCGTGCCCGATCCTGCCGCGATCCGCCGTTTGCGCTTTGCGTCGAGCGCTTTCGGATTGCGCCGCTCATGGGGCGTCATCGACGAGATGATCGCGCGCTGATGCACGAGGCTCTTATCAAGACCGGCTTCGTTGATCTGGCCCTTGATCTTCGCGACGCCGGGCATCATTCCGAGGATCCCGCCCATGCCGCCAAGCTTCTGCATTTGCGCCAATTGATCGGAGAGGTCTTCGAGGTCGAACGACCCCTTTTTCATTTTCTCGGCGATTTTCGTGGCTTTTTCGACGTCGATCGTCTGGGCGGCGCGTTCGACGAGCGAGACGACGTCGCCCATGCCAAGAATGCGGCCGGCAATGCGGCCCGGATGGAAATCCTCCAGCGCGTCCCATTTTTCTCCGACGCCGATCAGCTTGATCGGCTTGCCGGTGACGGCGCGCATAGAAAGCGCCGCGCCGCCGCGACCGTCGCCGTCGGCCCGCGTCAGCACGATGCCGGTGACGCCAATGCGGCTGTCGAAGGCTTTCGCCGTGTTGACGGCGTCCTGACCGGTCAGCGCGTCGGCGACGAGCAGCACTTCGTGCGGGTTCATCGCGGCTTTGATGTCGCGAACCTCGTCCATCAATTCGTCGTCGACGGTGACGCGGCCGGCGGTGTCGTAAAGCACGACGTCGTAGCCGCCGAGCCGCGCCGCCTCGTTGGCGCGTTTGGCGATCTGGATCGGCGTCTGACCGGCGATTATCGGCAGCGTTGCGACGCCGGTCTGCTCGCCGAGGACCTTCAGCTGTGCCTGTGCTGCGGGACGGCGCGTGTCGAGCGACGCCATCAATACCTTCTTGCGATCACGATTGGTCAGGCGATAGGCGATCTTCGCCGTTGTCGTCGTCTTGCCCGAGCCCTGCAGGCCGACCATCAGGATGCCGACGGGCGGCGCCGCTGTGAGGTCGATCGGCGCGGCGTCGGAGCCGAGCATAGCGGTCAGTTCGTCGTTGACGATCTTGACGACCATCTGTCCGGGCGTCACGGAGCGCAGCACTTCGGCGCCGACAGCCTTGGCTTTGACCTTGTCGGTAAAGTCCTTGACGACATCGAGCGCGACGTCGGCTTCGAGCAGGGCGCGGCGAACTTCGCGCATCGCTTCAACGACGTCGCTCTCGGTCAGCGCGCCGCGCCGCGTGAGCTTGTCGAGGACGCCGGAAAGGCGCTCTTGGAGCGACTGGAACATTCGTTTCGTGTGTCTCCGCGACAGGCGCTAGCGAAAACCAAAAAGGCACCCGAGAGCGCCACGCGCCGTCGGATGTTGACCCCCCTGCCTCCCGGCCACCTTTGTGACAGGCGTCCATGGGCAGGGCGGCGGCTCTGATTTTCAGGGCCGTCTGGATGGGCGGTGTATGGGCGAATGGCGGGGACTAGTCAACTCGGCCGATTTAGCCAGCCGTCAGAAACTTAAAACCGGTAGCCGTAACGAACGCCGGTGCGATCGAGGCCCTCGTTGTAATCCTGGGTGTTGGCGTTCGAAGTGTGCTCGAAATAGACCGAGAGATCATTGTGTGCGTCGAGATGCAGGCCGATCTCAAACGGGATGTGAAACAACGCCCGCGATCCGAATTGTCACGCTTTTGCGGCAATCTCCTCCTTGCGCTCGCGCTTGAGCAACTTGCCCCAGGCCTTGGCGATGTTGAACACGCGGCGCTCATAAGCCTTTTCATCTCGCGTCAGCACGATGCAGCCGTAACAATAGCAAGGCCGCGCGCGCGCGAATGCGACGCGAAACAGCAGATTGTTCGGCCTATGTCGGGGTCTCTGGTGGCGGATGGACATGAGTTCGCTTCATCAATCTGCGGGCGCGATCCGCAATAATTTTCCATTCGCGTCGTCAGTCAGTACATAGACGGCCCCATCGGGTCCGACGCGCACGTCACGGATGCGTTCGCCTCGATCGTCGAGCAGCCGCTCGACCGCGACGACATTCTCGCCGTCGAGGACGAGTCGCTCGAGCACGGCGCCGGCGAGACCGCCGACAAGCACGTTGCCTTTCCACGATGGGAACAAGTCGCCGTTGTAGAACGCCAGGCCCGACGTGGCGATGGAGGGAACCCAATAGTAGATCGGTTGTTCGAGGCTGTCTTTGGTCGTGCCTTCGCCGATTTTGCCGCCGCCGTAGTTTTCGCCCCAGGTGATAATCGGCCAGCCATAGTTTTTGCCGGCGCGGGGAATGTTCAGCTCATCGCCGCCCTGGGCGCCGTGTTCCGTCGTCCAGAGTTCGCCCGTCGCCGGATTGATCGCGGCGCCCTGCATGTTGCGATGGCCGTAGCTCCAGATTTCCGGCTGTTTGCCGTCCTGGCCGACGAAGGGATTGTCCTTCGGGACCGATCCGTCGGCGTTGATGCGAATGACTTTGCCGAGGTGGGTCGAGAGATCCTGTGCGAGATCTTTTTGGTTGGCGCGCTCGCCTGTCGTGATGAACAGCGTCCCGTCGCGATCCCATACAAGTCGCGATCCAAAGTGATGTCGTCCCGCAAACGCAGGCTCCTGGCGAAAAATGACTACACCGTCGGAGATTGCGCCCTTGTCGCCGTTGAGCGTTAGCTTGGCGCGAACGACAGACGTACCATTCGGGAAGAATCCGCGGGGTTCGGAATACGAGAAATAAATCAAGCCAGACGTTGAGAAATCTGGCGCGAGCAAAACGTCAAGCAGGCCCGCCTGGCCGCCTTGCACCACATGCGGGAGACCGGCGATGGGGGTCGAAATTTCGCCGCCCTTGCCGACGATGCGCATGCGGCCGGGCCGTTCTGTGACGAGCGCGCGGCCATCTGGTAAGACTTGGAGACCCCATGGATTTTCAAGGCCTTTGGCTATCTCTGTGACGGTAATTTTGGATGTGGGCGCCGCTGGAGCGTCGGTTTGCGCCGCACGGGCCGCCGCCGAGATGGCGGTCAATGCAACTGCTGCGAAGGCCAGTGATTTGAACCGCGACATCGCGCCCTCATGGTCAATTGTGTTTTCGAGCTTTGGCCGCCATATATGCAGGCATGTCGGCAACCGCCAACTTTCCATTCGTGAAAATGAACGGCCTCGGCAACGAGATCGTCGTGGTGGACCTGCGCACAAGCAGCAAACGTTTCACGCCTGACGAAGTTTCAGCGATTGCGACGCAGCGTCCGTCGCGCTTCGATCAAATGATGGTGCTGCATGCCCCAAAAACGAAGGGCGCCGTAGCATTCGTGCGGATTTACAACGCCGATGGATCGGAGGCGGGCGCCTGCGGCAACGGCATGCGCTGCGTCGGCTGGTTGCTGTCGCAGGAACTGGGTCAGAGCACCTTCGAGGTTGAGAGCCTCGCCGGCGTGTTGCCGATCGAGGTGCGTGATCTGACGTCCATCACCGTCGACATGGGCGAGCCGAAATTCGACTGGCAGGACATTCCGCTGGCCGAGGAGTTCCGCGACACCCGCGCCATCGAATTGCAGATCGGGCCGATCGACCAGCCGATTCTCCATTCGCCCTCGGTCGTCAATGTCGGCAATCCGCACGCGATTTTCTGGGTCGACGACGTGATGGATTACGATCTCGAGCGCTTCGGGCCCATGCTCGAGAATCATCCGGTATTTCCTGAGCGATCGAATATCTCATTGGCGCATGTGACCGGGCGCGATGCGATCACGGTTCGAACGTGGGAGCGCGGCTGCGGGCTGACGCTGGCCTGCGGGTCGGCAGCGTGCGCCACTGCCGTATCGGCCGCGCGCAAAAAGCTTACCGAGCGTAAAGTCACCGTCAGCCTTCCAGGCGGCAAGCTCATTGTCGAGTGGTTAGAGAACAACCGTATTCTGATGACCGGCCCCGTGGAGTTCGAATACGAAGGCATGTTCGATTCCGGCAAGACCGCCAAGGCGACGGTCTAGTTCATGGGTCGCGATCGAAACTCCACACCGCTGGTCTAGGCGCACCCGACGCATGTCCGAACCTGACATCCTCACTTTCGGCTGCCGGCTGAACGCATTCGAATCCGAAGTCATGCGCAGTCATGCCGTCGCCGCCGGGCTTGAGGATTCGGTGATCGTCAATACGTGTGCGGTCACCGGCGAAGCCGTTCGCCAGGCCGCCAAGACCATTCGGCGCTTGCGGCGTGAGCGGCCCTCGGCGCGGATCATCGTGACAGGCTGCGCGGCCCAGACAGATCCGGATCGGTTTGCGGAGATGCCGGAAGTCGACCATGTGATCGGCAACATCGAAAAGACCAAAGCAGAAACCTTCCTAGGATTTGTTTTGAAAGATGCTGTGCGCGTCCAGGTCAACAACATCATGAGCGTGCGGGAAACCGCGTCGCATATGCTCGATGGATTCAGCGGTCAAACGCGCGGCTTCGTGCAGATTCAGAACGGCTGCGATCATCGCTGCACGTTCTGCATTATCCCCTTCGCCCGCGGACCATCTCGTTCAGTCGCCGCCGGCGAAGTCGTCAAACAGGTGGCCCTACTCGTCGAAAAGGGATTTGCTGAAGTGGTGCTGACCGGCGTCGACATCACGTCGTATGGATCGGATTTACCCGGCGCCATGACGCTCGGGAAATTGGTGCGCCAAGTGTTGCGCCACGTGCCCGCACTGAAGCGGCTGCGGCTTTCTTCGATCGATCAGGTCGAAGCCGATGCAGAACTTCTCGCGGTGATTGGAGACGAACCGCGACTGATGCCGCATCTGCACCTCTCGATGCAGTCCGGCGACGACATGATCTTGAAGCGCATGAAGCGGCGTCACACGCGCGCCGATGCTCTGCGATTTTGCGACGGTGTGCGCCGCCTCAGACCTGATGTCGTTTTCGGCGCAGACCTCATTACCGGCTTTCCGACGGAAACTGATGAGATGTTCGAAAATAGTCTGCGCATCATTGACGACTGCGATTTGACCTATCTGCATGTTTTCCCCTTTTCACCGCGTCGCGGTACGCCGGCGGCGCGCATGCCCCAGGTTGGCGCCTCGGCAATCAAAGTTCGGGCGGCGCGCCTGCGCGACAAAGGCGATGCGGCGTTGTCGTCGTATTTGGCAAAGCAAGCAGGTTCTACGGTCGAGGCGCTGATCGAGCGGGGCGGTGTCGGGCGAACGCCGCAGTTCGCGGAAATGAAATTCGAAGACGGCGCTCAGATTGAGCCGGGCCAGGTGATCCGGGCGCGCGTCATCCGATCCGACGCGCGCCGATTGATCGGTGAGGTCGCGGCGTGAGCGAACCCGGCGCCAAACAAAAAGGGTTGCTCGGGCGGCTGTTCGGCAAGGATGCACAAGTTGTCGCCGGGGCGCCTGTTGAGCCGCCGGAATCGCCGAGCAATGTTGCGGCAGTTGAGAACTCAGGATCATCGAAGACAGGCTGGCTGCATCGTCTGAAATCGGGTCTCGGCCGGACATCGGCTCAACTCTCCGATGGCATCGTCGGCATCTTCACCAAGCGCAAGCTCGATGCGGACACGCTGGACGATCTCGAAGATTTGCTGATCCAAGCCGATATCGGGGTTGCGGCCGCTCAGCGGATCACGTCTGCCATCTCAGGCGGTAGATTTGAAAGGAGCATTTCAGCTGAAGACGTGCGCGCCGTTCTTTCGGCCGAAGTCGAGCGTGTTCTGGCGCCTGTCGCCAAGCCGCTTGTCATTGATCCGTCAAAAAAGCCGCACGTGATCATGATGGTTGGCGTCAACGGGTCCGGCAAAACGACGACCATCGGCAAGATTGCGACGCAGCTCAAGCGTGAGGGACGTTCGGTCATGATGGCGGCGGGGGACACGTTTCGCGCGGCCGCTATCGATCAGCTGAAGATTTGGGGCGATCGGTCCAACACGCCGGTGATCGCACGGGACGTAGGGTCGGACTCTTCGGCGCTGGCTTACGATGCGCTGAAGGAAGCCCAGGACGCGGGCGCCGATGTTTTGCTGTTCGATACGGCCGGCCGGCTGCAAAACAAGCAGGCGCTGATGGACGAACTGGAAAAAGTGACGCGCGTCATGAAGAAACTCGATGCGACAGCGCCGCACGATGTCGTCCTTGTTGTCGACGCAACGACAGGGCAGAACGCGTTGGCGCAGGTCGAGGTATTCCGCGCCCGGGCAGGCGTGACGGGGCTCATCATGACCAAACTGGACGGCACGGCGCGCGGCGGCATTTTGGTGGCTATTGCCGAGACGTACGGCTTGCCTATCTACGCCATCGGCGTCGGCGAGGGAGCTGACGACATGCAAGCGTTTGACGCCGCTGAATTCGCCAAGGCGATCACTGAAGCGTGACGTTGTCGTGCCGATATGTTTGCTCAAAATTTGAGACCGAAGTTGCCGTTGGAGACCTTTGAATACATGCCACTGCGCAAGCGCCTATACCCCTTCAACGCCGAGCAGACCGTCAACATGCTCAGCGAGTTTGGGCCGCTGGTGACGATGTTCGTTGTCAACGCGGCCTACGGCATCACCGCGGGCACTTGGTCATTGCTGGCAGCGACCGTCATTGCGATCGCGGCGATGTTCTTGATGTTCCGGCGGCCGCCGATATTTCCACTGATTGCGTCGACAGTGACGATCGTTTTCGGGGCGATGACGATCATTACCGGCGACCCGATGTGGGTTCAAATAAAGGTGACGATTTTCAACGCGTTGTTTGCGGCGTTCCTGCTCCTAGGTCTGTGGTTGAAGCGCAATTTCTTCAAGTACGTTTTCGATAAAACCTTTCACTACACGGACGAAGGGTGGAACTGGTTCACGTGGAGTTTCGCGCTGTTCTTTCTGTTCACGGCGGTTGCAAACGAATATGTTCGCCAGACCTTCAAGGAAGACCACCTTTATCAGCTGTTTGGACATCAGATGGATGGCGTGAATGTGTGGATATTATTCAAGATCGCGATCATTCTGCCGCTGAGCGGAATCTACGCATGGATATTGACGCGCATGATGCACAAGTATCGGCTTCCCGATTCGGCCGCGGAATGAATGACGCAGACCGCCATCGCGCCGATAAACCGGCCGTCGCATCCGACGATGACGACGGGCCGGCGTTTGACCGCAAACAGCTGATCAAGCTGGCGGTAGAGCTAGGCCCGCTGATCGTTTTCTTCATCGGCAATTCGAAGTTCGACATTTTTATCGGCACCGGCGCGTTCATGGTCGCAACGGTGATTGCGCTCATCGTGTCGCGCGCCGTCTTGGGTCGGATCCCAACGATGCCGCTCGTCTCTGGCGTGTTCGTTGTTGTGTTCGGCGGACTGACACTCTGGCTCCAAGACGATCAGTTCATCAAACTGAAGCCGACGATCGTGAACAGCTTGTTTGCCGCGATTCTGCTCGGCGGCCTCGCGTCCGGTCGAAGTTTTTTGAAACTCGTCTTCGAAGACGTCATGCGTTTGACTGAAGAAGGCTGGCGCAAACTTACCGTGCGGTGGGGCGTGTTCTTTATCGCCTTAGCTTTGATCAACGAGATCGTTTGGCGCAATTTCTCGACCGATTTCTGGGTTAGTTTCAAGGTGTTCGGCATCATGCCGCTCACCTTCGCCTTCGCAATCGCGCAAGTTGGGCTGTTGAAGCGTTATGAGCAGCCTTCGAACTAAATTTGACATTAAAGCTATTGAATTACATGCGATTTGCGCGCCAATACTCAGTGTGCGTCTCACTATTCATGGCTGAGTAATATTTTATTAGGATAGCGCCGGCTTGGTCCTAGACGGTTGCTTCCAAATTGTGCTTTTTTGAACGGGCTAACTTAACTGGCGCGGATCGACCGCCGCCTAGGAAATGCGAGGCCGGGGCCCACGCATCGTGTCGTTCCGGCGCATCCGCGCGGAAGGCCCGACGCCCTGGTTTTGCCAGGGATGCTTATGGCCCGCGAACCATCACAGAACCGTCTTGAGAGATCCCCGTTGCACCTGCTGCACCGGGCAGGTCAGTGCTCTGCTGACGTCTTTCAGGCGGAGCTTGGCGAGGGCGATTTGACGGCGCGGCAGTTCGCAGTGCTGGTGACGGTTTCGCAGCACGAAGGGCTCAGCCAAACGCACCTTGTCGAACGGACGGGCATCGATCGCTCCACGCTTGCCGATATCGTGCGACGCATGTTGAAGAAGGGCTGGTTGCAGCGTCGGCGCACACGGGAAGACGCTCGGGCCTACGCTGTCAAGCTGACGGACGAGGGGTTCCGCGTCTTGAGGTCGGCCGATCCACTTTCGCGGCGTGTTGACGAACGGATTTTGTCTGTCCTCCCGGCAGCGCAGCGCGATCGCTTCATGCAGGATTTGAACGCCATTGTGCGTGGCCTCGGCCGCCTGCAGGAGAAGCAAACGGCGGCGCGACGCTAGCGCGTTCAGAGGCTTCGAGCGCGCTAGGCGGCTTTCGGCGTCAAGCGGCGCTCAATCATGGTTTCGGCGATTTGCACGGCGTTGAGCGCGGCGCCCTTCAGCAGATTGTCAGCCACAATCCATAACGCCAGGCCGTTCTCAACGGTCGCGTCTTCGCGGATACGCGACACATACGTCGCGTATTCGCCGGCGGCCTCGACTGGCGTGACGTAGCCGCCGGGTTCGCGCTTGTCCACGACCTGGACGCCCGGAGCCGAACGCAGAATCTCGCGCGCCATGTCGACCGAAAGGGGCCGTTCGAACTCGATGTTGAGCGATTCCGAGTGGCCGACGAAAACCGGAACGCGCACGCACGTCGCCGTCACCTTGATCCGCGGGTCAAGGATCTTCTTGGTTTCGGCCAGCATCTTCCATTCTTCTTTCGTGTAGCCGTCCTCCATGAAGACGTCGATTTGAGGAATGACGTTGAAGGCGATCTGCTTGGGAAATTTCCTCGCTTCAAGTTCCTGCCCCGGAACGTACTTGCCCTTGGTCTGGTGCCATAGCTCGTCCATGGCGTCTTTGCCGGCGCCGGAGACAGACTGGTACGTAGAGACCACGACGCGCGTGATCTTCGCGGCGTCATGCAGCGGCTTCAGAACGACGACCATCTGGGCCGTCGAGCAATTCGGATTGGCGATGATGTTCTTCTTCGCAAAGCCGCCGATCGCGTCTGCGTTGACTTCGGGCACGATGAGCGGGACGTCCTGGTCATAGCGCCACTGGGATGAGTTATCGATGACGATGCAGCCCTGTGCGCCAATGCGCGGCGACCAGTCTCTCGATACGGCCGAGCCGGCCGACATCAGGCAGAAATCGACGCCACGGAAATCGAAGCTTTCGAGATCGCGACACTTGAGCGTGCGTTCGCCGAACGAGACCTCCGCTCCGAGCGACCGGCGGGAGGCAAGGGGGATCAGTTCGCTGACCGGGAATTTACGGTCGGCCAGCACGTTCAGCATTTGTCTACCGACGTTGCCTGTGGCGCCGACGATGGCGACTCGGTAACCCATTAGGAATGTCCTTGAAATTCAGCGGCAAAAGCTTTTTTTGACCCAACAAACAATCGGCTTACGCCTGGGCGCTTCAGATACGCGCCCGAAAATAGACTTGCAAGTCGGTCGATGGGCTGTGGGCGCAACGAGCCGATTTGGCCCGAGCATGGCTTTTTCAACGCCGGGCTTGAAGTTTTTGCTGTAACCACGAAAATTCAGGGCTCTCGGTGTACAACTAGGTCAATTGACCAGGCTCGTCGCAGCTGAGCGCGGGTTGCAATGCTGCTCTGTTCGTTTTCGTGATCTGAGACATGTCGAACTTAAAATTTGCCGCCGCGGCGCTCGCGATGGGCGCCATTGGCGCTGCCGTCACCGAACTCCGCGCGGACGATCGGTGGTTGAACGACTCCGAAATTTTGGACGTGTTCCACGACAGGACTATCGAAGGCAGCTATGCCAGTGGCCGGTCATTCACGGAGAGCTATCGAGCCAACGGAAGTGTCGAATACTCCGAACGCGGCGTTTCCATGGGCGGCTATTGGTCGGTCACGTCCGGGACGCTATGCACGATCTATGAACTGGATCCGGCCGGCGGATGTTTTCGAGTCGCGCGCGTCGGAGAGAATTGTTTCGAGTTCTACTTTGCGGCTCGCACTGAAAAGGCGGCGCCGGGGCCAGACGAAGAAAAACCTGCATGGACGGCGCGTGGGTCGATCCGCGGAAAATCAACGGCATGTCCCGAGGGCGCCGACGTCTGACCTCTTGATTTTTGACTAGGCGATGCGCGCCAGTTTCGGCGACTGAGTCTGACCGCCAAGCTCACGGACACGAGCTGCGAACACGGCTTTCAGCGCAGCATCGAGATCCGGCATGGCGTTGGTGACGATCTCGCCGATTGGATCCGGAAATACGAATTTGTTGAAGCCATCGGCGCCTTCGATGAAATCGAACAGGCGGCCTTTGCGCTCGCGATCGTAGTAAACGACGAGTTTGCCGACGTAGTCTTTGCTCTTCACGGCTTCGATCGCATTGAACTGCGTCTCGTTCTCGGCAAGGAACGCCAAGCGCCGCCGCACGTAGGCGACAACGGCCAATTCACGTTCGGTCGTTTCGATTTTCGGACCAATCTGATGCAAGGCGACGCCGCTTGCCCTGGCGTCTGCGGTCCCCGCCATACGCAGGCGCTCGGCGACGGGCAGGACAAGGCTTTCCTCGAACGCCACCTTGATCATGGGCGCGTAATAGCGATCAATCACGCCTTTGCTCGCCGCGGCGATGCCGATGCGGTCGAGCGCAAAGCGACAGAAGGCTTCTGTTGGATTTTTTGCTTCCTCATTGAAGATCGAGCGAAGCCGTTTCTTCACCAGCTGGACATGCGCCGCTTCGGCGATTGTTTCCGGATCGAAGCAGCTCTTGGTGGTTGAAACGAGCGTCTCGACGATCTCGTCGCTGATGCCGGCGCGCGCCGCCGTCTCGAGGTCGATGGTCAGGAACGGCTCATCGTCCATCATGTTGGGCTTTGCGGAATCGACGAAGAACTCGAACAGCACGCCGTTGGTCAGCACGCCGAGTTTGACGGACGACACAGCGTCGAAATAGCGGCGAAGCCGTTCCCGGCTCTCGAACAGGTCAGCCCCGACGGGGCGGCATTCGAAGGCGATGACCGGCGCACCGTCGCGCAAAATAGCGAAGTCGACGCGCGCTTCGCCGGAAAGATCGGCGCTGGCGATGTGTTCCGGAAAGACTTCATAGGGATTGGCGCAGTCGTATTCGAGCAGGCCGAGGAATGGCAGCACCAGGTACAGTTTGGCGCTTTCGACGTTGCTGCAGGCTGTCATGATGCTGACCGACCGTTTGGCGACCGCCAAGAGGCCGGCTCGAAGCTCGTTCGCCGTCGTCATCGCCAGAATTCGCCCCCGAATCGTCGTCCCAATAAATCATGTCACGTTGTAGGGGTCGCGCGAAGAGGTTGATCCACTGGAGATTTAGCTGAGTTGCTGCAGCGTATTAGCTCGCCAAGGCGCGCAATTCCGCTTCTATCGCGCGGCCCATCTCGGTTGTGCCGACCTTTTGCATGCCGGGCTGCATGATGTCGCTGGTGCGCAGACCCTGGTCCAAGACCTTGGCGATCGCCGCATCGATCATGGCGGCCTCCGACGGCATGTCGAAGGAGTAGCGCAGAGCCATCGCGAACGAGGCGATGGTCGCAATCGGATTGGCTTGCCCCAAGCCGGCGATGTCGGGCGCGGAGCCATGCACCGGTTCGTAGAGCGCCTTGCGCTTGCCGGTTTTGGCGTCGGGCGCGCCGAGCGACGCCGACGGCAGCATGCCGAGCGAACCCGTCATCATGGCTGCTTCGTCGGAGAGCACGTCGCCGAACAGGTTGTCGGTGACGATGACGTCGAACTGTTTGGGATTTCGGATCAATTGCATGGCGCAATTGTCGGCCAGGATGTGTTCGAGCGTCACGTCGGGCGCGTAGGATTTGTGCGTCTCCGTCACAACCTGATTCCAAAGCACGCCGGTTTTCATCACGTTGCGTTTCTCGGCCGAGTGAACCTTGTTACCGCGCTTGCGGGCCAGATCGAACGCGACCTTGGCGATGCGCTCGATCTCACGCGACGTATAGAGCTGCGTATCGACAGCGCGTCGTTCGCCGTTTTCGAGCGTCACGATTTCTTTCGGTTCGCCGAAGTAGACGCCGCCCGTCAATTCCCGCACGATCATGATGTCGAGACCTTCGACAAGTTCGCGTTTCAGGCTCGAGGCGTCGGCCAGCGCCGGATAGCAGATTGCAGGACGCAGATTGGCGAACAGGTCCAAGTCTTTGCGCAGGCGCAAGAGCCCGGCTTCCGGCCTGCACTCATAAGGAACCTTGTCCCATTTGGGCCCGCCCACCGCGCCGAACATCACGGCGTCGGATTTCTGCGCCTTGGCCATCGCCGCGTCGGTGATGGCGACGCCGTGCGCATCATACGACGCGCCGCCGACAAGATCGCGGTCGACGTCGAATTCGGCCGTGTTGCCACGTGCGTTGAGAAAGGCGATCAGGCGCTCGACCTCGGCGATGGTCTCGATGCCAATGCCGTCGCCTGGCAGCAGGAGAAGGGCGTGCGTGGTCATGACGATCCTGTCGCGAAGTCGTGTTTAGGACGAAGTGTCCGCGGATTTGCTAGCGCTTCAGCGCCGGACGGGCAAGGCGAGGGGCTGGGTATTGCGATCTGGCGTGACCATTAACCGGCGAAGGGCATGGGAAACGCCTGTGTAAAGCCGCCGACCGTGGACAACGCGCCGAGGCCGCCGAGTACGAAGGACCCGATCAACAGAGCGTTGCCGCCCGAGATGATGGCGATCGACGCCAGCACGATGGCGATCTGCAGCAATGCTTGACCGTAGTCGAAGTAGGGCCCTCGGTTCAGGGCGTCGTCGCGCTCGGCTTCCAGCGCTTTACCCTTCACCCACAATTCGTCCAATCCTTCCTTGCGTTCGGGATCGGACGTTAGTTTATCGGCCTGCGTCCGGTAGTCCGCAACGCGGGCGGCGATACTCTGCTTCGCGTCGTCGGCCATCGTCGGCTGCGCCGCGGTCATGATCTCCAGTTGATCGGCTTGAAGCCGTAGGCCCTGCCGCCTAGCGTTCTTGGCCTGAAAGAACGCCCACGTGTTCGAGGCCTCTATATTCTTGAATGCGGCGTCTTTGGCCGCGTTGTCGCCGCCCATGCTGCAGATTGCGAGCACCACGGCCAGGATGCCGATAAAGACGCCAATCAGCTTATCGCGTGTCGTCGATGGTTTCTCTTCGGTGCGGCCGGGCAGGTCGTCCAATGCCATGCTGGACCCTCACTTTGGGCGAATACTGACTAGAAGACTCGATCTTCCGGCGGCGCCGCAAGCGAGCGCGCCGGCAGAAGTTCCTTGCGGTCGATCGAGCGGCCGTCCGCGCCCAGGCGATAGAGAATCGGGGCGCCGGTGGCAAGTTCGCGATCCAGGATCTCTTCGCCTGTCAGTCCCTCAAGGATCATGATCATGGCTCGTAACGAGTTGCCGTGCGCGGCGACGATGACGTTCTTGCCCATGGCGATCTGTGGCCAGATGATACCGTCGTAGTAGGGTCGGACGCGCGCCAGCGTATCCTTAAGACTTTCGCCGCCCGGCGGCGCGATGTCGAACGAGCGGCGCCACTGAAGCACGAGGGGCTCGCCCCATCGCTTGCGCGCTTCGTCCTTGTTCAATCCCGATAACTCGCCGTAATCGCGTTCGTTCAGCGCCGTGTCGCGTGTGATCGGCACGTTTGGCTGGTTTAATTCGGCGAGCATGATGTCGAGGGTGTGCTGGGCGCGCTTGAGGCCGCTGGTGAAGGCGATATCGAACTTGATCCTGTGGTCCTTGATCATGCGTCCGGCGACGCGGGCCTCGATCAAGCCCTTTTCCGTGAGATCAGGATTGCGCCAACCCGTGAACAGATTGAGACGGTTCCACTCGCTTTCACCATGGCGGACGAGCACGAGAACGTTGTCGGTCAGGGCGTCGGTCATGACGTCTGAAAGCGTCCCTCTCCAGCCTTGTGGGGTAGCTAACCCTCAGATACCCAACACATCGCTCATCGCATAGAGTCCTGGCGCGCGGCCTTTTCCCCACAACGCCGCCTTGACGGCGCCTCGCGCGAAAATGCCGCGGTCGGCGGCAAGATGCGTCAGCTCGATGCGCTCGCCGTCGCCGGCGAAAATCACGGTGTGGTCGCCGACGACTGAGCCGCCGCGCAAGGTTGCGAAGCCAATGTCACCTGATTGACGGGGGCCGGTATGACCATCGCGACCGCGAACGGACCGCTCGGTGAGATTGACGCCGCGACCGGCCGCTGCGGCTTCGCCGAGCAGCAGCGCGGTGCCGGAAGGCGCGTCAACCTTCAATCGATGATGCATTTCGACGATTTCGATATCGAAGTCCGGGCCAAGAGCTGTTGCGACGCGCTTTGCCAAAGCGGCGAGAAGATTGACCCCGAGGCTCATGTTGCCGGATTTGATGATGACGGTCTTCGCAGCTGCAGTCCGCACGGCGCCTTCGCTCGCCCCGTCGAAGCCGGTCGTGCCGATGACGTGGATGACGCCGTGCTCGGCGGCGTGGCGGGCGAATACCGCCGTCGCCTTCGGACTTGTGAAATCGAGTATGGCGTCGGCGTCTGCGATGACGGTCGCCGCGTCCGAACTGACGACGGCTCCGATGGGCTCAAGGCCAGCGAGCACGCCGACGTCGACGCCGATCGACGGCGAGCCCGCAATTTCCGAACCGCCGCTGACCTGACAGCCTTGCGTCGCCGCCACGGCCCGGATCAACTCCCGGCCCATGCGGCCGGCGGCGCCCATGACGGCGATCTTCATGTCGGCTCCAGGTCGGGGGATGCGCGCGCAAGGCGTGGCGCGGATATAGCAACGGCGATGGCCGAGCGAAAGGCCGCCGCGCGGTTTTTGAATGGCCCAATCACTGCCTTCGGTCGCCAGCGCTCAGACTAGGCTTTTTTGCCTGCGGCGCGAGCCAGCGCGTCGACAATCAGCTTCTTGGCCTCGTCAACATGGCCCCAATGGTCGATCTTCACCCATTTGCCGGGTTCGAGATCTTTGTAATGTGAGAAAAAGTGCTCGATCTGCTCCAGCGAGATGCTTGGCAGGTCGGTGTAGGTCTTGACGGAGTCGTAGCGTTTCGTCGTTTTGCCGGAAGGCACGGCGATGATCTTTTCGTCGCCGCCGCCGTCGTCCTCCATCACTAGCACGCCGACCGGACGGCAATTGATGACGGCGCCGGGCACTATGGCGCGCGTGTTGCACACCAAGACATCGATCGGGTCGCCGTCCGCCGACAGCGTGTGGGGCACGAACCCATAGTTTCCCGGATAGCGCATCGGCGTGTAGAGGAAGCGATCGACAAACAGCGTTCCCGACGCCTTATCCAATTCGTACTTGATGGGCTCTCCCCCAACCGGAACCTCGATGACGACGTTGATGTCGTCAGGCGGCGACTTGCCGGCGGCGATGGCGTCGAGGCGCATGCGAACTCCCTGTGATGTCGGAAGGGTTTGCTCGGAACTATTCGGTCACGAGGTCAAGTCGGGCGTCAATCCCAACCAAAGGCGATTTTTTCCAGCTTTTTGCCGCTGTATTTCTCGCATGACTTCGCCACAGGACGACCGCCGCAGCGGCGGTAGAAATCTTTGGCCGCCTCGTTGTCCGCTAAAGCCCAAACGATCAGTCCCTGAAATGCGTCGGCGTCGAGACGCTGCCGGCAGGCCTCGAATAGATGCTGTCCAAGGCCGAGACCCTGATGAACGGGCGTCAGGTAGAGTTCATAGATCTCGCCACCAGGCCGACGCGCGCTGCGTACGGCGCCGCAGGTCGCATACCCTGCGATACGACCGCCTACTTCAAGCACGAGAAAATGCGGTTCGGATTGGATGGAGGCACGCCACCAGGCCAAGTCGCGTCGCGAAATCATGCGCGCGAGATGCAGCGCCGGGATGATGCCGCCGTAGGCGTGCCGCCAGGACTCGCGAAACACCTCGACGAGTGCCGGCGCGTCGGCCGGTCTCGCATATCTGACGCCGATTCCGACGTGGCTCGCCGTGATCATGGCCGCAGCTTAACCCCTGGAACCTCTGTGGTCACTCCAACAGTCGTACAGGGACTTTCCTGGTCGGTTGCCGGGGCTTGAATGCAGAACAGGCGCCGAGGCTTTCGCCTGGCGCCTGTCGGACAGTAGGACTTTAATCGGCCGGCGCATCAAGAGTTGCGACCGGCCGGAAAAGCAGGCGCCGCTTAGTTGACCGACTTGAACTGCTCGAACGACTTGGTGGTAGCCGAGCCGACCGTTTCCATGGTCTGCTTGGCGACCTTGCTCGAGAGCTCAAAAAGTTCCTTCGACTGTGCGCCGGCAATGGCGAACTGCTGCTGGAAGTAGTTGGCCTGCAGACGGGCGATTTCCGGGAACGAGCGAGCGCGGGCGATCGCCTGAGCGGCCTCGAAGGCGGCTTCGGTGTTCGCCAGCGTGTTAGCGACGATCTTTTCGCCGATCGACTTGGCGCCCGCCTGCGTGGTCAACATCACGTCTTCGGCGACTTTGGCGTTGTCTTTGGCGGCAGCCGTGAACTTCTGATAGGCGTCGCGCGTCTTGGCGACGGCGTCTTCAGCAAACGCTGAAAGGTTTTCAGGAACCTTGGCGTCCTTGCCGGCCGTAAAGATTTCCTGGGCCTGGCGGGTGAAGTCTTGAACTTGGCGGGTAAACGCGTCCGTCATTGTGAACTCCCAAAGGTTTTGTCGTGGTTGCAGAGGCATTCGGCCATCGGGCCGCGTCGTAAGATTGCAACTACGATATAGGTCATTTCGTTGTGCAGCGCAACATATTTTTGCTATGCACCCCAAAAAATCAACTCAAGCCCGGTAATTGCCTAAAATACAAGCACTTTCTCGTCTCATTTTGGCTGGGTATGGTAAATGAAGCGTTCAGCTGCTTCGCATCTGCGAGACGCCAAACGCTGGTCCGCTGGCATCCTGGAGGGGTGGAAAATGCTCGCGGTATTCGAGCGCGCGGGGATCAAAGAGCATGTCGGACGCGGTCAGCGCGCGTGCCAGCGCCAGCCCGTCAAGCGACCGGCAGCGTGACAGCGCGACGTAGGTTTGCCCATGTGCAAATGAGCCTCGGCCGAGATCGACGTAGACCATGTCCAGTGTCAGGCCCTGCGCCTTGTGAATCGTCAGCGCCCAGGCGAGCCTCAGCGGGAACTGCTTGAACGTGCCGGCGACGCACTCGACGATTTTCTCGGCGGCCTGGTCATAGGCGTAACGCCGGTTCTCCCATGACGTTTGTTCGAGTTCGTATTCCCGGTCGCCGATGGAGATCCAAACCTGCTTCTCGGTCAGTCGCGAGATACGTGCGATCGTTCCATTGACCCATCTTCGGTCCGGATCGTTTCGCAGCAACATGACTTTGGCGCCGGGTTTAAGCTCGAGCGCGGCATCTGCAGGTTGGACCTTGTCGTTGAACTCGCCGGAAATGGCGGCCGGATAGAGCGTGCTCGCCTCCGGCAGCGCGTTGAGATAAGCGACGTTGATGCGCCGCGCCGCGGCGTTGGTCGGCGTCAGGATGACGTAGGGCGCTCCCTCTGCGAGCGTGCGGATCGGGCGAACGCGCGTATTGAGAAATCTAAGGCCATCTTCTGAGACCGAGCCATCGCGGATCGCGTTCAAGACGCTAATTAGCACTTCGTCGGTTTGCCGGAATACGGTCTCAAGTTCGAGCAGCGCCGTACCGGCGCCTTCGCGCAGCGCGGGGAGGGAGAAGAAGTACGGCCCACCAAGTTCATCTTCGAGGTAGGCGCCGACTTCGCCTTCCTGGACGACCGGCGGCAGCTGATGGAGATCCCCGAACATCAACAGCCGTACGCCGCCGAATGGTTCGCGCGGTCGGCCGCGGTTGACGCGCAGCGCGTGGTCGATGCCCCACATAAGATCCGAGCGCACCATCGAGACTTCATCGATGACGAGGAACTCGAGTTTGCGCATGATGCGGCCGTTGCGACTGCGGCGGATGTCGCCCAGCTGGATGAGGCGCGGGGGAAAGCCGAAGAATGAATGAATCGTTTGTCCGCCGACGTTGATGGCCGCGAGACCTGTCGGCGCGACGACCACCATGCGCTCTCCGACTTGCTCTCGGAGCGCGCGCAGCAGCGTCGATTTTCCCGTGCCGGCGCGGCCGGTGATGAACAGATGCCCGCCGGGCGCGGCCAAAAACCGGGAGGCGGCAACGAACTCAGCCGTCGGCGTAATGGCGTCAGGCCAGACCAGCGCGGTCTCATTGGGCATCAATTGAATGACCTGTTGGCCAGTGACTGGCCGTTGGGGCCGAAAGCGCCGTGTGGGATGTCTACAACTCGACGCAACCAGGAGAGTGGCCACCAGATATTAATGAACGGAGTTTATTTAGCATGGCGACGACTCGTCGTGCCTCCTGCCCGTCAGTTTGTCAAACGAGGCGTGGTCCTGAATTGGCGAAGACCACGCCTTATCTTTTTTGCTCAGCGAGATTCTGATTAGCCGGTTACGGACATAAGGCATCAGGTACGAAAAAGCGCGAGGCCTTGGAAGGCCCCGCGCTGAAAAGCTCATACGTCTGATCGGCGTTCTGCGAAATCAGTCGCGAATGATGGCCAGCAACTTATAGTCCTTGTCGAACTTGAGGTCGTAGGCCGCGCCGTCCTTGCACTTGGCGTCATCGAGTTCGTAGAGACCCGTGCCTTCAACTTCCTTTTCCCACTTGCCGCCTTCGCAGCCCCAGGCAGCAGCGGCTGCCGAGGCCTTCTTGGCTTCGTCGTCTGAAAGCTGCGCGTCGGCGAAAGCCGGCGTGGCGAAGAAAGCGATCGCGGCTACGAATGCGATGCGGTTCATGAAAGACCTCCGATGTTTGGGGATGCTGTAACGCTGCATCCGACGTCGCCCACAAATCGTGGACGCGGGAGGGCATGGCAAGACGGGAAAAATTCCCGATCACCATTTGTCACATGTTGAAAGGGCCGTTATGCGGCGCCGGCGTCGCGCTCCGCCTCTCGCTTGCGCTCCTGTCGTTTGCGCTCGTTGGGATCGAGCCAGCGTTTGCGCAGGCGAATCGACTCTGGCGTGATCTCGACGAGCTCTTCGTCGGTGATGTAGCTCATCGCCTTTTCCAGCGTGAGGCGCATCGGCGGCGTCAGTGTCAGCGCTTCGTCCTTGCCGGAGGCGCGAACGTTGGTCAGCTTTTTGCCCTGCACGACGTTGACGACCAGATCGTTGTCGCGCGTGTGCTCGCCGACGATCATGCCTTCGTAGACGCGGGCCTGAGCCCCGATCATGAATGAGCCGCGGTCCTGCAGATTGAAGATCGAGTAGGCCGTTGCTTCGCCCATGCCGTTAGATATCAAAACGCCGGTGCGACGGCCCTGGATGTCACCTTTGAAAGGCGCATAGGCGTGAAACAGGCGGTTCATCACCGCCGTGCCGCGCGTGTCCGACAGAAGTTCGGCCTGATAGCCGAGCAGCCCGCGCGTCGGCACGAGGAACACCATGCGCGTGCGCCCGCCGCCGGACGGGCGCATTTCCATCAGATCGCCGCGACGCTCAGACAGTTTCTGCACGACGATGCCGGTATGCGCGTCATCGACGTCGATGATGGTTTCTTCGACGGGCTCGAGTTTTTGCTTGGTATCGTCGTCGATCTTGATGACGACTTTGGGCCTCGAGACCGTGAGTTCGAATCCCTCACGGCGCATATTTTCGATCAAGATCGCGAGCTGAAGTTCGCCGCGGCCGGACACGGTGAAGCTGTCCTTGTCGTCGCTTTCCGAGACCTTGATGGCGATGTTGCGCTCGGCTTCGCGCATCAGCCGGTCGCGAATGACGCGGCTTTGGACCTTGCTGCCTTCCTGTCCGGCGAACGGTCCGTCATTGATGCGGAACGTCATCGACAGCGTCGGCGGATCGACGGGTTGCGCCTGGATCGGCGTCTCAACGAGCGGGTCGCAAATGGTGTCGGCAACGGTCGCTTCGCTCATGCCGGCGACGGCGACGATTTCGCCCGCTGAGGCTTCCTCGACCGGAATACGTTCGAGCCCTCGAAACGTCAGCACTTTTGAGATGCGGAAACTCTCGGCCAGTGAGCCGTCGTGGCGAATGGCCTTGACGCTCATGTTTGGCTTCATGACGCCGGACGAAATGCGGCCCGTCAGGATGCGGCCGAGAAACGGATCGGCTTCGAGCGTCGTCGCCAGCATGGTCAGCGGACCGTCGTCGACGGCCGGCGGTGGGACGTGGTTGACGACGAGATCGAACAGCGGCGCCAGATTCTCTTGGGGGCCCTCCGGCGCCAACGCCATCCAGCCGTTGCGCCCGGACCCGTACAGCACCGGGAAGTCGAGTTGCTCGTCTGTCGCATCGAGATTGGCGAACAGATCGAAGATCTCATTCAACACGTCGATGTGGCGCTCGTCCGGCCGGTCGATCTTGTTGATGACGACGATCGGGCGCAGGCCGCGCTTCAAGGCTTTCGAGACGACGAACTTGGTTTGCGGTAGCGGTCCTTCGGACGCGTCGACGAGCACCACGACGCCGTCGACCATGTTCAAGATGCGCTCGACCTCGCCGCCGAAATCGGCGTGGCCGGGGGTATCGACGATATTGATGCGAATGTCTTTCCAGACGACGCTGGTGCATTTCGCCAGGATGGTGATGCCGCGCTCGCGCTCCAGGTCATTGGAATCCATCGCCCGCTCGGCGACCTTCTGGTTCTCCCGGAAGGCGCCGGATTGCTTCAGAAGCTCGTCGACGAGCGTCGTTTTTCCATGGTCGACGTGCGCGATGATCGCGATGTTACGGAGTTGCATGTAGGACCTGAAGTTAGCGCGCCGACGCGTTGTCCCGTCGACGTGGCTGGGTCGCGCAAGGGGTCTGGGGCGCAAAATCTGCCCGCGACGTAGCACGTTAGCCGTCGCGCTGCTAGGCGACGAGCGGTGCGGCTTAACGGGTTGGCCGGCCGCGGCAAATGCCGCAAAAGCAGGCTGTTGCAGCGCCTTGCACGCTTTTTGCGAAACTGCGGGTCAGACGACTTTCCGTTTCAATACGGCACGAGGCGATGACGACACATGTTCGAGCGCAACCGCATCGACAATGGCGCGCAGCAATCCACGGTTCCCGCCGAGTTGACATTGAATAGCGGCGACATCATCAAGGGCAAGTTTGTCATCTCATCCTCGAAGCCGATCGTCGCGGTCTTGAATGGCGACGCCCAGTTTCTGGAATTCGAAACCTACGATGGCGAGCGTTCTCTGATCGCCAAGGCCATCATCGCCGCTATTCGCCTCGTCCCCGTTGCGCCCGCGACGTCACTTCAAGCGCGCATGCGGGATACGGAAAGCTTCAATCCTTACGCGGTGCTTGGCGTCACTCCAGAGGCGAGCTGGGACGAGGTGCGACACGCTTACGTGACCTTGTCGAAAGCCTACCACCCGGATTGCTTTGCGGGCGTGGCGTTGCCGTCCGAAGTGCGAGACTACCTTTCGGCGATGGCGCGACGGATCAACGCCGCCCACGAGGCGCTCGAAGCGCCACAGAAAGCCAAGGTCTTAGCAAAAACCGAAAAGGCCGTGCCGATCTATACGTCGTCTCAGCGGCTCTGACGCAGCGGCTGCGAGCCGCCGCTGAATACCTGATCCTTCTCCTTTTCCCGCTCCGCCGCCAGCAGCGCGTCGATGTCAGGCCGCGTCGACGGTTCGCGATCTAAGCGCTTACGCTGACGATCCTGCATTACGAGGCCTTTGACGTCGGCGCCGGGAATCTTCAGGCGACGCGCGCCAGAGATCAGCAACGGATGGTGCGGCTCCTCGAGATCAAGTTCCTCGAGGAAGGTTTCACGCAGCGCGTAGAAGGATTGCAGGATCGCGTCGCGCACAAGTTTACGCTGCTCCGGCGCAGGCTCGGGCTGCTGGCGCGGATCGAGAGTTTGCAGGGCTCGGCGCATGTCGTGCAACGGCGCGAAGGGATAGAGTCCAATCAGTCCCTCCGTCTCGCCGGCGTTGCGATAGACGATGCGCATGGTGTCGATCGTCTCGCTGATGCGGCTGAAAGCGACGAGGTATTCGTCTGTCGAGAGGTATGGCTTTTCGCAGAACGTCAGCAGCGCCGACTTGGTGCGCACGATATTGCGCCATTCCTCTTCGAGACTTTCGACGAACTTCGAGCGCTTCTGGAAAATATTCGACAGATAGGCGACGCCGCCGGTGGCGATCAGCAACGACATGTCACGCATGAACTCGTAGAGCTGGCCTGCGACGCTGACCACGATCGGCGGCATGCCCGGCACGTCGTCGGCGAACTTGGCCGCCAGAAGAACGAGCAAAATCAGGAATAGCAGCCAGTACAGGCGCGACAGCGTTTGATTGACGGAATTGCGGGTCATGAAATTGGCCGGTGGACTTCCATGCGGGAGCGCGGCGGCTGCGCCGTTAGCCTTGAAGCGCACCGTTCAGGTTTTGGCAACTCCGCCGCCGAACGGTGAACCGATTGCGGCAACGCGATTAAGCGCCATGCGGACGGCGTTACGTTGCTTTCGCGCCTGTTTCGCCGCCGTGCGCAAAGCAACGTCCCGCCAGCCACGCCGGCAGAAGCGTCGCAGGTACTGACAAAGCCGTGAACCATATCGGGTGCGGTATTGCGTTCATGGTGATGGCGCCGCCGACGAGCACCGCGGCCCCGATCGCCATAGCAGCCCAATCGCGCCGCGCGACATACGCTGCGACGCCGCCGCCGATGAAAGCGCCTGCCGCCCAGGAGAGCAACACAGCAGCGATGGCGCCGTTCGGTAGCGTCGCGATCAGCGCTTTGAGAGCCTCCGGATTCCGCGGATCGATTCCCGGCGGCGGCGGATAGATGGCGTGGCCGATCGCTTCGCCCGCCGCCACGACGGCGACGGCTGCAACGATGCCGGCGAGCAGGCCGAGAATTATTCGCGTCATGCCGCTGCCTTTCCCAATTGCCGCGCCTCACTCAGCTGCGCCTTCGGCCCGCGCGGGCTGACCGGTCGGCGTCTCGATTTGTGAGATGTCTTCTTGCAAGCGCTTCATCTCCAGACTTCGCCGCGTCATCTGCAACTGGATCTTGCCGACTTGCTGATTGATCGACGATTGCGGGTCCCCGCTGCGATACCTCTCGAACAGCCGCTGCTGATCCTCTTTGTTGGCCTCGGTCAATTGTCGAATCCGCTCTTTCAGGTTTTCAAGCTTGACGAGGTCGACGGTGCTTTTCTGGTCAGCCTTGGCCTTGAGCTGATCTTCTAGCTCTTTCAGTCGCTGGTCAGTTGCTTGTGACTTGGGGTCCGCGCCGGGAGCGCCGCCGCCATTAAAGTAAAAATCTCCAACCAACGCTGAGTGGTCCCACGGGACCTGTTTGCCGCCTGTTTCGGCGAGGACCTGCTTTCTGACCCCGATCATGACGGCGGTGAGATTGCGGCCCGGTTCTCGCACAGCTTTCGATAACGCTGCGGTGAAGGGTGAATTTTTTCCAGCGCCGTCAAGCGCGACATTTCCGGGCTGCGTCGAATAGGCGACGAAGGTGCCGACCCCTGTTTGAACTTCCGCGAGGCCCTTGCCGACGGTCATCGAACGCGTGCCCATCGACCGCGCCAGATTGCGCGCGAGTGGATTGTCGCGGCAGGCGTCCAGGAACACGATGTTGGTCTTGGACTCGCGATTGAGCTCCATCTGCTTCAGGATGAAATCCAAGCTGACGGCGTCGAAATCGAGATCGCGTTCGCTCTTTAATTCGGCGTCGACCGGCACGAGAAAATTGCGGCCACCAACCTGCAGTCCGTGACCGGCATAGAACAGGACCGCGGTATCGGCGGACGCCAAGTCGCGCGAGAACTGACGCACCTTGGCGTCGAACCCGGCCTTGTCGAGGTCGAGACCCAGGATGACGTCGAAGCCGACGCCCTTTAGCGATGTGGCCATCGCATTGGCGTCGTTGACTGGGTTCGCGAGCAAGCCGGCGTGCGCGTACTGCGAATTGCCGATGATTAGGGCGAGGCGATTTTCGGCAGCTTCGGCCGTCGACACGACGCTGCCGAATAGGCCGGCAGCAATGACGCCGAACAAACGCATTCCAACGCTTCGCGGCATCATGGCGCTCCCCCAATACCCAGCTTTCCAGCAAATCGGGCGAATACGTCGGTTCGAAGACACTGTGGCGTGCGCGCATTGCAACACGAGGGCAGTGCAGTGTGGACGATCTACCGGCCTCGGATGCCCAACGTCCTCAACCGCAAGGCGTTGAGTTTGATGAACCCTTGCGCGTCCTTCTGGTCGTAGGCGCCCTTGTCGTCCTCGAACGTCACAAGCGTCGGCGAATACAGCGACTTCGGGCTCGATCGGCCGATAACGATGACGTTGCCCTTGTAGAGTTCAAGCGTCACGTCGCCTTCAACGTGCTCCTGGCTCTTGTCAATCAGAGCCTGCAGCATCTCGCGCTCGGGCGAAAACCAGAAGCCGTTGTAAATCAGCTCTGCGTAGCGCGGCATGATCTCGTCCTTGAGATGCGCGGCGCCGCGATCGAGCGTGATGGATTCCATCGCGCGATGCGCCGCGAGGAGGATCGTGCCGCCGGGCGTCTCATAGACGCCGCGCGACTTCATACCGACGAAGCGATTTTCGACAAGATCAAGCCGGCCAACGCCGTTGTCGCGACCAAGATCGTTTAAGGCCTTCAGCAGCGTCGCGGGCGACATCATCTTGCCGTCGATCGAGGTCGCGTCGCCATTGGCGAAGCCGACTTTCACCACCGTAACTTTGTCCGGCGCGTCCATCGGCGAGATGGTCCGCTGATAGGCGATCTCGGGCGCCTTCTTGTTCGGGTCTTCCAGCACTTTGCCTTCGGACGACGAATGCAAGAGATTGGCGTCAACGGAAAACGGGCTCTCGCCTTCCTTGTCTTTGGCGACCGGGATTTGATGCTGGCGGGCGAAATCGAGAAGCTCCTCGCGCCCCTTGAATGTCCATTCGCGCCACGGCGCGATGATCTTGATGCCGGGTTCCAGCGCGTAATAGCCGAGTTCGAACCGAACCTGATCATTGCCCTTGCCGGTCGCGCCGTGACACACAGCGTCGGCGCCGACCCTGCGCGCAATCTCGATCTGCTTCTTCGCGATCAGCGGCCGGGCGATCGAGGTGCCGAGCAGGTAGACACCCTCATAGACCGCGTTGGCGCGGAACATCGGAAACACGTAATCGCGGACGAATTCCTCGCGCAGGTCTTCGACGAAAATGTTGTCGGCCTTGATGCCGAGCAACAGCGCCTTCTTGCGGGCCGGCTCCAGTTCTTCGCCTTGGCCGAGGTCGGCCGTGAACGTCACGACCTCGGCGCCATAGGTTTCCTGCAGCCACTTCAGGATAATCGACGTGTCGAGGCCGCCCGAATACGCGAGCACGACCTTCTTGATGTTGCCCTTCGGCGCCATGGCGGGAGTCCTGGAGATTTTATGGCCGCACTCGTCGGACACCCAATATCAGGCCGGAAGTGCGATGCAAGGGGCCGAGGCTCGCTTGAGTGACGCCGAACGTGTCAGTGCACGCGGCGCCTTTTGGCGTCCCGTCGCGCCTGTCGATCGTCGGGTTCCGGCGCAAACAATTGCGTCGCCGCATGTCCTCCGTCGGTGCGGAACGCCGCAAAGGTTTGGATGGTCTGAAGTCGCAAGGCGTCCGCGGCGTCAAGCGCCGCTGTGCTTGCGCGCGCCGTCGGTCCGGCGATGGCATAAGGAAGTCCAGAGGTCACGAGCATCATGGTCAACGGGCCCTGATACAACGACCACGAGACGGCTGGGAGCGTCCAATACGAGGTCATCATCGACGACCAAAGCGCCGCAGGATCTGCGGGTGGGCTCATGCCGCCGAACGACGCAGCGCTCGTATTCATCGCCCACATCGAGTTCATCTGAAACGCCTGGAGCGGCCACGTTGGTTTAGGAGCCGCACTCTGAAGCCAGGGCCACTGAGCCGGCATCGCGGGTTTGATTGCAGGATGATCACGCCAAAGATCGAGGGCCCACGACCATGCGGCGAAGGGTTCCATCGGCATCGGCTCGACGGGCGCCGTCGGGCCTCGCGTGCCGCCCAACCCTGGCAGGGCTGCTTGCCATGAGCGCGACGCGGCCATCATGGCTTCTGCGCCTTCGAAAAAGGCGTCCGTCGCGCTGCGCATGAAGCGCAACTGGAGATCGGGATCGAACACGACGGCCTACTTTCGTTGATCCGAGAGCGTATCGCATTTGCTGCAATGCAGCAACGGCTAATTGTCAACCGTCGTCATCCGCAGGCTCCCGGGCTTTTTTGGCAGGGGCATTTGTGCGCTCCATCTTAGGCCGCGCGTCGGCGACCAACTTTGGGAGAGCGTCCGTCGCCAAAGGTCCCGGTCGCTGTTCAACGCCGCTTGGCCCCCCTGCATATCGGCCGGCGGATAGCCAGTAGACGAATCCGGCGACCAATCCGGCAGCGATAAACGCTGTCGCCGCGTAGCCATTGTAGATTGTCGGCTGTCCGGCGACCTCGCTGGCGTACTGCGCGTAAAAGCCCAGGAGCGCGATGCCTGTGCCCGCCAGCAGATAGTAAACGAGCCCGCGTAACCCCAGCCATTCGGCAACTCCGGTCGCGATCAGCGCGAAAGCTGCGGCGAATATCGCCGAATGCGTCGCGGCCAACAGTCCCCAAATGATGGCCTGAGTGGTTTTCTCAGGCGAAGGCGCGGCCATCAAATCATTGGGTGTGATGACGAACAATACGGTGGTCAGGCCGGCCGCAATACAGGCCAGAACAAATCCCAACACGACGCGCGCGAGCGTTCTGAACATTAACCCCTGGTCCGTGAAAGCCGGCCTGACTTCAGATGCCACTTGAAACTATAGGCCTCAATGTCGGGGCACAATTGCAAAACATGCTTTCGGGGATCTAGGCGCTCGGCTCAGTTGTCGTCAGGGCGCTGGCGCGCGTGCGCAGGCTTTCCGACTTAAGTTGTCCGCATGCCGCGAGAATGTCCCGGCCGCGCGGCGTGCGGACGGGGCTCGCGTAGCCGGCGCGATTCACCACGTCGGCGAAGCGTTCGATGGTCTCCCAATCGGAACATTCGTAGCGCGTGTTCGGCCAAGGGTTGAACGGGATCAGGTTGATCTTGGCCGGAATGCCGGCGAGGAGCCGCACCAGCGCACGCGCTTCCGCCAGGCTATCGTTGACGCCTTTCAGCATCACGTATTCGAAGGTGATGCGCCGGGCGTTCGAGAGCCCAGGATAGTTGCGGCAGGCGTCCAGGACCGCCGCGATCGGATATTTCCTGTTGAGCGGCACCAGCTCGTCGCGCAGCTTGTCGTTGGTGGCGTGCAGCGAGATCGCCAGCATCGTGTCGGCCTCTTCGCCCCATCGCGGAATTTCCGGTGCGACGCCCGAGCTCGACAGCGTGATGCGTCGCTTCGAGAGTGCGAGGCCGTCGCCGTCGGCGGCGACCTCCATTGCGGCTTTCACATTGTCGAAGTTATAGAGCGGTTCGCCCATGCCCATGAGGACGACGTTGGTGATCTTGCGATCGGCGTTCGGTAGCAAGCGATTGTCGCCAGGCGCTTCTTTTCCCGGCCAGTCGCCGATCCGATCCCGCGCCAGCACGATCTGCCCAACGATTTCCTGCGCCTCGAGATTGCGCACCAGCTTCTGCGTGCCGGTGTGACAGAACGAGCAGGTCAGGGTGCATCCAACCTGGCTCGAAATGCACAGCGTGCCGCGATCGCTCTCAGGGATGTAGACGGTCTCGATTTCGGGCGCGGTCAGGTCGCGGCCGCGCTTGGGCAGACGCAGCAGCCACTTGCGCGTGCCGTCGACGGACACCTGTTCGGTGACGATTTCGAGCCGATCGAGCGAGTAGCGCTCGGCGAGCGTGCGGCGCAGTTCCTTGGCGACATCGGTCATGTCGTCGAAACTTGTGACGCCGCGGACGTAGATCCAGCTCCACAGTTGCGCGGCGCGCATGCGCAGCTGCTTTTCCGGCACGCCGACGTCCGCCAGCGCCGTCTTCAACTGCTCGCGCGTCATTCCCGCGAGCGACTCCTTTGGGGGGTCGAGCGTGGGCGTCGAAGTCATCACGTCGTGCGCGCTAACCATGTCGGGCGTCGTCTCACTTTCGGGAAGCCTGCCCTTCTTAGCCGCGTCGCGACGGGCTGAACAGCGGCGTCAGCGCCGCTAGAGGATGAAGCGGCTGAGATCGGCGTTTTTGGCCAGCGCGCTGACGCGATCTTTCACGTAGCCGGCGTCGATGGTGACCGATTGCCCGCCGCGATCCGAGGCGTCGAAGGACACCTCGTCCAAGACGCGTTCAAGGACGGTTTGGAGGCGGCGAGCCCCGATGTTCTCGATCGTTGAATTGACCTCGGCGGCGGTGTTGGCGATCTGGTCGATGGCGTCCGGGGTGAAGTCCAGCGACAGTCCTTCGGTGGCCATGAGCGCCACATACTGCTTGATGAGGCTCGCCTGCGGCTCGGTCAGGATGCGGCGGAAGTCCTCGCGAGAGAGCGCTGAAAGCTCGACGCGGATCGGCAAGCGACCCTGTAATTCAGGCAGTAGGTCAGACGGTTTCGCCACGTGAAAGGCGCCCGAAGCAATGAACAGGATGTGGTCGGTTTTGACCGCGCCGTGTTTCGTCGTGACGGTCGTGCCTTCGATCAGCGGCAGCAGATCGCGCTGCACGCCTTCGCGTGACACTTCCGCGCCGCCGCGCACGCCTTCGCTGCGCGAGCAGATCTTATCGATCTCATCCAGGAACACGATGCCGTTGTTTTCGACTGCTGCGATGGCTTCCCCGTTGATCTGTTCATTGTCGATCAGCTTGTCGCTTTCTTCGCCAATCAAAACGTCGAAGGACTCTTTCACCGTGATGCGCCGGGACTTGGTTCGACCGCCGAACGCCTTGCCGAGCATGTCGCCGAGGTTGATCGCGCCCATCGAGCCGCCGCCCGGCATGTCCATCATCGGCAGTGTTGGCAACGGATCGGCGACCTGGACGTCGATCTCCTTGTCGTTCAGTTCATTGGCGCGCAATTTGCGCCGGAAGCTCTCGCGCGTTGAGGCCGACGACGTGGCGCCGACTAGCGCGTCGAGCACGCGTTCTTCCGTGGCTTTTTCGGCTTTGGCGCGAACGTCCTTGCGCTTGGCTTCCTTGATGAGTCCGATGCCGACTTCGACAAGATCGCGAATAATGCTTTCGACGTCGCGGCCGACGTAGCCGACTTCGGTAAACTTGGTCGCTTCGACCTTCAAGAACGGCGCGCCGGCGAGTTTCGCTAACCGGCGAGCAATCTCGGTCTTGCCGACGCCCGTCGGTCCGATCATCAGGATGTTCTTCGGCAGCACTTCCTCGCGCAGTTCGCCGGTCAGCTGCTGGCGGCGCCAGCGGTTGCGCAGGGCGATGGCGACGGCGCGCTTGGCGTCGGCCTGACCGACGATATAGCGGTCGAGTTCGGAGACGATCTCGCGGGGGGAGAAGTTGGTCATTCGGCGCCGTTCACGCTTTGAGACTTTCGACGACGACATTGGTGTTCGTGTAGACGCAGATGTCGGCGGCGATCGCCATCGCCTTGCGGGCAATCGCTTCGGCGTCGAGCGGCTGGTCGAGCAGCGCCCGCGCCGCGGCCAGCGCATAATTTCCGCCGGAGCCGATGCCCATCACATGCTTTTCAGGTTCCAGAACGTCGCCATTGCCGGTGAGGACCAGGGTTGTCTCCTTGTCAGCGACAATCATCATGGCTTCGAGCCGGCGCAGGTAGCGGTCCGTGCGCCAGTCCTTGGCGAGTTCGACGCAGGCGCGTTGTAGCTGTCCGGGATACTGTTCGAGTTTGGCCTCGAGACGCTCGAACAGCGTGAAGGCGTCGGCCGTGGCGCCGGCAAAACCGCCGATCACGTCGCCGCGCCCCAATTGGCGCACCTTCTTGGCGTTCGACTTGATCACGGTTTGACCGAGGCTGACCTGTCCGTCGCCGGCGATCACGACTGTGCCGCCCTTGCGGACGGTCAGGATCGTTGTCGCGTGCCAGGACGTTTCGGAGCCCGATTGTGAGGAGTTGCTCATGGCGCTCCGGCAGAAATGGGGGAAGTTAACGTGGAATCAAGATCGATCAGACACGGTCGGAGCAGGGCCTCATAGGCTCAATATTCCGCTTTATGGCCGAACCTGCTAAGGGCAGGCCAATACCCGCTGGCGTCTCGGCCGGCAAGCGGCGGCCCCGTCGATACAGTCGGGCCGTCACGACCGACCGGAGATAGGGCTTTGACACGGCGCGCCTCGCTGACCCGCACGACCAAGGAAACCGAGATTTCGGCGACCGTCGATCTCGACGGAACCGGCGCCTATGACATCTCGACCGGCATCGGCTTTCTCGATCACATGCTCGAACAACTGGCGCGCCATTCGCTGATTGATATCACGCTCGCCGCCAAGGGCGATTTGCATATCGATTATCACCATACGGCGGAAGATACCGGCATCGTCATCGGTCAGGCGATCGCCAAGGCGCTCGGCGACAAGGCCGGGATCGTACGCTACGCCGACGTGCATCTGCCGATGGACGAAACGCTGACCCGCGTCGCGATCGACGTGTCCGGCCGCCCATTCCTGATCTGGAGATGCGAATTCTCGCGGCCGAAGGTTGGCGAGATGGACACCGAATTGTTTCGCGAGTGGTTCCAAGCGTTCGCGCAGAACGCCGGCGTGACGCTGCACATCGAAAACCTCTACGGCGAGAACAACCATCACATTGCCGAGACCTGCTATAAGGGTCTGGCTCGGGCGCTCCGGGCGGCGATCGCGCTCGATCCTCGTCAAGTCGGACGCATCCCGTCGACAAAGGGGACCTTGGCGGGCTAGGCATCGGCGCCTGGACCCAGCCGTCCGACGACATTCACTGGAGTTGCTTGGTCGTGCAAACGTATACCGTCCATGAACAGCCCAATCCGCCATCCGATCGCATCGATCGCGCCGACGCGCTTGACTTCGTCAAGGACGGTTTTTCGTGGGTGACGGCGCTACTTCCGCCGTTCGGTTTCGCGGGTGAGCGGATGTGGGCAGCGTTGGCGATTTATCTGCTCGGGATCGCGTCGTTGTCTATGGCGTTTACGGCCATCGGCGTACCAGCGGCTTGGACGTCGTTGATCGTGACGGCGATCAATTTCTATCTCGGTCTGGAAATGTCCACCATCAAGCGCTGGACACTCGATCGCCGCGGATGGACGACGCTTGGCGCCGTGACCGGGCGCGACCTCGCCGAATGCGAGCGCAGGTTTCTTGAAACCTGGATGCCGTCGCAGCCGGCGGTCGTTGCGCCGCGTGCGACCTCGGTAGCGGTGCCGCCTCGGGAGCGACTGGGCGCGCTCTGGCCATTCGCCGCCAAGGGTTGATCGCCTCGTCCATGCAACGCGTCGTCATCATCGACTACGGCTCCGGGAACCTTCATTCGGCCGCGAAGGCGTTCGAGCGCGCGTCGCTGGATAGCGGAACGCCATCGGCGATCGTCGTCAGCGCGAATCCCAATGATGTCGCCGGCGCCGATCGCATTGTCTTGCCGGGCGTCGGCGCCTATGGCGATTGCAAGCGCGGTCTCGTCGCCATTCCAGGGCTGATCGACGCGCTGACCGAAGCGGTGCGCGTCAGGGGCAAGCCGTTTCTCGGTATTTGCGTCGGCATGCAGCTGATGGCCGAGCGCGGGCTGGAATTCGAGGTGACGGAAGGGTTCGGCTGGATCAAGGGCGAGGTGCGGGCGATCGAACCCGCCGATCCCGCGCTCAAGATCCCGCATATGGGCTGGAACACGCTCGACGTTGCGACGCCGCACGCTTTGCTTGACGGCATTCGCACTGGATCGAAGGGGCAGCACGCCTACTTCGTGCATTCGTTCCACTTAGCGGCGGCCGAGCGGCGCGTCGTTGTGGCTGAAACCGATTACGGCGGACCAGTCACGGCGATGGTCGCCGACGGCAATGTCGCCGGCGTCCAATTCCATCCAGAGAAAAGTCAGAGCCTAGGGCTCAAGCTGCTCGCCAATTTCCTGGCGTGGCGGCCGTAGCAGGCTCGTCCTTCGCGCCGGCAAAGGTTGTGAAGGCCGACTGCAGGATGTCCCACATCAATCTCGGCGCGACGATGGGGGCGTCGACCTCATCGTCGTCGAGCCGACCGGGTAGCCAGGGCAGACGCGCGTTCAGCGCGGCTTCCTTTCGACCGATCTCGTAGACGCGCAGTTCGTCCTGGTGATCGAAGAGCACGGCGAGGCGGGCCTTGATTTGGTCGCCGGTGAGCCAGGTTTTGACGAACCAGACGCCGTCGCCGGCGCGGGCGTAACTCGAGGCGATGTAGGGCAGCGAAAAGGAGACGGCCCACGTGTCCTGACCGGATGACCGGGGCAAGTGATGGAGCAAATACGTTTTCATCGTGTGCATCCGTTGGGGGTCGGGCTGCGGGGAGTGAGGCAACAACGCAGACGCAACGACGGCGACTTCACGGGACGCGAACGCACTCGAGAAAATTGGGCCGGGGACCGAGGGGGAAAGGTCCCCGGCGCGTGCGGCTGCGGGGGAGGCCGCAACCGCGGGGTACTAATCAGCTGGTCTTTGAGCAGGGCGGGCCGGGTGGGACAGGCCTTGGGGGAGGCGTCGCCCGCCCCGCTCAAAGTGACTTAACCTCAGCAGGCTTCCGCGAATGGCAGTTCGGGTTCGGCGGGCTCCGGCGCAGGCGGGGCCGGGAAAGCAATGATGTTGCTGTCCGGTCCGATTTCGACCTCGGAGCGGCGCTGGCGGAACCAGCGCAGCGAGGTGTTGGTCAAAACCGCTTCGCGCTTCACGGCCTGGATCACGAGGCCGTCGTCGTCGCCGAGCAGGTCCTTGAGTTCGGTTTCGAGTTCGATCTCGTCGCGCTGCGAGGCGACGTACCAGGTGCTGGTGAGCGGCCGGGCCCACTTGTCGCCGAGGCCCATGATCACCTGCGCGAGCACGTGCTGATTGCGGTGCGGCTTGGCGAGGTCGTACGAGATCAGATAGGTGCGCATGGGGCTCTCCATCGAAGGGTGCGGGAGGGTCTGGAACGCCACATTAGACCCCGGTTTGGGCGGCTTTACGTCGGCCGTGAACATAGGAAGAACATGCCACGAATCATCGGGCTTGTCGAGGCCTTGTTCCAAAAATGTTCTTGATGGGTTCCGGCCCCGTTTCCGGCGGGTGTTCGTGTGTTGCTGCCGCAACACACGAAGTTTTGAAGCCCATGCGCAAGGCTTTGGCGGGTCAGAAGAAAGTGAGCTGATCCGGTCCTGGCTTGGCCGAGACGCGGCGGTGAGTGCCCGGATCGAAGCGGCCGGAGAGGCTCGGGTAGCGCCTCTCAAAGCATTCGAGCGCCCTTAGCCGGCTGCCGGGAAACCTTACACCTTCCCAGATCTCATAGAGCCGTCGGGGATCGCACTGATAGCGGCGCACAAGCTCCGTCGGCCTGACGCGGACCCACCGCGCGATCCAAATGTCGACGGCGTCCTGCTCGGTCAGCGGTCCGCGTGGGCGCGGCGCCGGTGGGGGGCCAAAGAACTCATTCGACATTACGCAACTCACCTGTGGCCCACAAATCGCCGCTCGCTGTCCGCGATGCTTGACGCGCGGAGCGGTATGCGATTGATCGCTCCCGAACCGAGCAAACTTAAGGCCGCGCGTCGCATCTTGCGAACGCTGCGACGCCGAGCGAGCGCCTTTGATCCTCTTCCCTGCCATCGACCTCAAGGACGGTCAATGCGTGCGCCTGAAGCTTGGCGACATGGCGAGCGCGACCGTGTTCAACGACGATCCGGCGGCGCAGGCGCTGAGCTTTGAGACACAGGGCTTCAAATACCTGCACATCGTCGATCTCAATGGCGCGTTCGCCGGCAAGCCCGTCAACGGCCCGGCCGTCGACGCCATTTTGAAGGCAATCACAATACCGGCGCAGCTCGGCGGCGGCATTCGCGATTTGGCGACCATCGAGCAGTGGCTGGCCAAGGGTATTCGCCGGGTCATTCTCGGCACGGCCGCGGTGCGCGATCCGGCGCTGGTGCGCGAGGCGTGCAAACTCTATCCGGGCAAAATCGCCGTCGGCATCGACGCCAAGGTCGGCAAAGTGGCGGTCGAGGGCTGGGCTGAGACTTCGGAACTCACCGCGATCGACCTCGCCAAGCGTTTCGAAGACGCCGGCGTCGCCGCGATCATCTATACGGACATCGATCGCGATGGCGTACTTACGGGCATCAACTGGGAGGGAACCGCCGCGCTCGCGCGGTCGACGCGCATCCCGGTGATCGCGTCGGGCGGGCTCGCATCGCTCGAGGACATCAAGCAATTGCTGCGTCCCGAACACGCGATGCTCGAAGGCGCGATCACGGGACGCGCGTTGTATGATGGGCGTATAGATTCCAAAGAAGCACTGGCAATTTTAGAGGCAGCGAACTGAATGCCGCAAACTTGGATGGTCCGCGCTGGTCGCGGCGGGCAATATTTTGAGAGTTTTCGAGACAAAGAGATCGTGGCGATCGGTTGGGTGGAAGCGGGCGATGTCTCCAAATTGCAGTTACGCGCTGACTTTCAAAGGATCGTCCGGCAGAACTATGCCGGTGCTAAGGACCAGTGGATTGTTGTCGCTGCTGGTCAGATCTTTCGATTCTGGCGGGAAATGAAGATCGGTGATCGCGTTGTTACCTACGATCCAACGGCGCGTTCTTATCTTTGCGGACAGATCACCGGAGATTGCGAGTTTGACGGGCGTGAGGAGATTGATGGGTTAAAAAACAAGCGCAAGGTGAAGTGGGCACGTGAAAAACCTCGCGATCGCCTCTCAATTCCGTCACTCAACTCATTGGGTGCCATTCTTACCCTGTTTAGCATTTCAGAAAATGTGTCGAATGAATTGTGGAGTGATGCTGAAACGTCAGTCCGGGACGTAGATGAAATTTCTCTGCTTGAAGACACTCCTTCGGTGTCGCTTCAGAACCTCGGCGATGCTGACGTCAATGCGCTCTCCGCCGAGGCGATTAAAGACAAAATTGCTGAACTTGACTGGGACGAAATGCAGGAACTCGTGGCTGGCCTCCTCAGGGCGATGGGCTTCAAAACCGTTGTATCGCCAGCAGGCTCGGATCGCGGCAAAGATATCGTCGCATCACCGGATGGACTCGGGCTTGTGGAGCCGAAAATCATTGTTGAAGTTAAGCATCGAACAAATGAGCGGATGGGCTCGCAGGAGATTCGCAGTTTTCTAGGCGGCCGGCATCCGAAAGACCGATGCTTATATGTGAGCACCGGAGGCTTTACCAAGGACGCGCACTACGAGGCCGATCGCGCACAGATTCCAATCACGCTGATCGACTTCTCAAGACTGGTCGAACAAGTCTTGGAGTACTATCCAAAGTTCGATGAGGAGACTCGTCAATTGCTACCTTTGGCCCGATTCTATTGGCCTATCCGAAAGTAAGGCACCATGAACATCGGCGACAAAGTCCGCGTCATCAAAATTCCGGACGACCTACCGGCGGACAATACGCAGCTGCAGACGCTGTTCCGCGGCTGCCTGAACAAGACGTTCACGATTACCGGTTTCGACGGCGATCTCTTGGAGCTGCACGTCGGAGAAGCCTTCGGAAAATCGGCCGAACATCACCAGATCTGGCTCGAGCCGACGCACGTCAAACTGATCGAGGTCTGACGCTTTGAGCACCGAAGCCCTCGCGGTTCCGCCTGAGCAGGCTGCGCATCCCGAAATCGCACGCCGGCGCACGTTCGCGATCATTTCGCACCCTGACGCCGGCAAGACGACGCTGACGGAAAAGCTGCTGCTGTTCGGCGGCGCGATCCAGCTGGCCGGCGCCGTGAAGGCGCGCGGCGAACGCCGCCGCACGCGCTCAGACTGGATGCAGATCGAGCAGCAACGCGGCATCTCGGTGACGTCGTCGGTGATGACGTTCGAGCGCGGCGGCATCGTCTATAACCTGCTCGATACGCCCGGCCACTCCGATTTTAGCGAGGATACCTATCGCACGCTTTCCGCCGTTGACGCGGCGGTGATGGTGATCGACGCCGCTAAGGGCATTGAGGCGCAGACGCGCAAGCTGTTCGAGGTTTGCCGACTGCGCGACATCCCGATCATCACGTTCATCAACAAGATCGACCGGCCCGGCGAAGATCCATTGACGCTGATCGACGACATCGCGTCGGGCCTGGCGCTCGATCTCGTGCCGATGGCGTGGCCGCTCGGCATGGGCCCGGATTTTCGTGGCGTCATCGACCTCGCCGGGATGCAGGCATTGCTGCCCGAGGGCGATCGCGCCTCACCGTTCGGCCGAACGCAGAAGATTTCTAAACTCTCCGATATCACGACGATCGCCGGCGTCGACGAAGACATCGCCGCGCGGGCGCTCGAAGGCGTTGAGCTGGCGCAAGGCGCGCTGTCGTCGTTCGATCTGCAGGCGTTTCGAGAAGGCCATCTGTCGCCGGTTTTCTTCGGCAGCGCGCTGAAGAGCTTTGGCGTCGAACAACTTCTGGACGCGCTGGCCGCCTGGGCGCCGGGGCCGCTGCCGCGCAAAGCGGTGCAGCGCCTCGTGCAGCCGACGGAAGATCAGGTCACCGGTTTCGTGTTCAAGGTCCAGGCGAACATGGACCCGAACCATCGAGACCGCATCGCCTTCGTGCGTTTGTGCTCGGGTCGCTTCCGGCGCGGCATGAAGATGCTGCATGTGCGCGACGGCAAATACATGACGATCTCGTCGCCGACCCTGTTCTTCGGCCAGGGGCGCGAGACGGCAGATGAAGCCTATGCCGGCGACATCATGGGCGTGCCGAACCACGGCACGCTGCGCGTGGGGGATACTCTGACCGAGAAAGAGCCGCTCAAGTTTACCGGCATTCCAAACTTTGCCCCTGAACTTCTTCGCCGCATCGTGCTTGCCGACGCGATGAAGGCGAAGCAGCTTAACCGCGCGCTCGACGATCTGGCCGAAGAGGGCATCGTTCAGGTGTTCACGCCGGTCGCGGGGGGGAGGCAAATTCTCGGCGTGGTTGGGCAGCTTCAGTTCGAGGTTCTGCAATCGCGCGTGCAGCAGGAATACGGCGTGCCGGTGACGCTCGAACAGTCACCGTTCGAACTGGCGCGCTGGATTTCATCGGACGATCAAGCGGCGCTCGACAAGTTCATCGCCGCGCATCGCGGCGAGATCGCCACCGATCGCGACGGCGCACTGGTGTTTCTCGCTGAAAGCGCGTGGATGCTGAAGTATAAGGGCGAGAAATTTCCGGGTGTGGCGTTCTCGGCGATCCGCGAGCGCGGTGAGTAGGCGATGGCGCCTCTTCAATGTCATCCCGGCATTTATTGCCGGGATCCATGGATCACATCGCTCAGACGTTCGCGGATCGATGGGTCCCGGGGACAAGCCCCGGGATGACATTCGTGGGGAGAGGCGCTGAAAACGGGCCTCACATCGAGACGCTTTGCACCCTCTTGGCGGGCGCAGTGAACCGCCCATCGAGGTCGCGCATCCATTCTGTCAGCGCCAATTCAAGGCTCATGGCTTCGAATTCGGATGGGTCGGCGCCCGTCGGCATGGCTTCGATTTCCGCTTCGCCGGCAAGAACCGTTTGCAGCTTTTGAACGCGCTGTTCGAAGTCGGTGATCGTCGCGATATCTTCGGGTGAAATGCGGCCGCGGCCAACGAGCGCGGAGCGATTGTAGGCGAGTTGCGACTCGATATTGCGAAGTCTGCACTTCAATGTCTGCGTCGTGTGCGTTGCGCTGAATGCGGCCATGTCAGCCTCCATCACGCCGGAACTACATGCGTCAACGCCTTTGCGAGCAGAACCGTTCCCGCGCCGGCGCCGTCTGGACGTTCATCATAGGCTCGTGGTAACCCGCTCCCATGCTCAAAGTCCGCGTTATCACCTGCCTCGACGTAAAGGACGGCCGCGTCGTGAAGGGCGTGAATTTCGTCGATCTGATCGATGCGGGAGATCCCGTCGAAGCCGCCGCCGCCTACGACGCTGCGGGCGCGGACGAACTCTGCTTTTTGGACATCACGGCAAGTCACGAGAATCGCGACACGATTTTCAACGTCGTCGAGCGCACGGCGAAACGATGTTTCATGCCGCTGACCGTCGGCGGCGGCGTGCGCCGCGTCGAGGACATTCGCAAACTTCTGGAGGCCGGCGCCGACAAGGTCTCGATCAATACGGCGGCGGTTTCGGATCGCCAATTCGTGCGCGAGGCTTCAAACAAGTTCGGGGCCCAGTGCATCGTCGTCGCCATCGACGCGAAGAAAGTGTC
>JBJXHD010000046.1:0-46537 GCA_046160845.1 Hyphomicrobium sp. | reverse complement strand
TCTTGGTGGGCCTCGCCATCGCCGTGGCCAACATCGACGAAGTCATCAAGCTGATCCGCACGTCCGCCTCGCCCGCCGACGCCAAAGAGCAGCTGATGGCGCGCGACTGGCCGGCCAAGGACATGGCGCCGCTGATCGAACTGATCGCCGATCCGCGCCACAAGCTGTCGGAGTCCGGCAGCTACCGCCTTTCGGACGAACAGGCGAAGGCCATCCTCGAATTGCGCCTCGCCCGTCTCACCGCGCTCGGCCGCGACGAAATCGCCGACGAACTCAACAAGATCGCCGTCGAGATCAAGGAATACCTGGCGATCCTCGCCTCGCGCGCCCGCGTCGTCGACATCGTCAAGAGCGAACTGACCGCCATCAAGTCCGAGTTCGCGACGCCGCGCAAAACCGAGATCATCGAACTCGAAGGCGAGGTCGAGGACGAGGATCTGATCCAGCGTGAGGAATGCGTCGTCACCGTCAGCCACAAGGGCTACATCAAGCGCGTGCCGCTCGCCGCCTACCGTGCGCAGCGCCGCGGCGGCAAGGGCCGCTCCGGCATGGCGACGCGCGACGAGGATTTCGTCACGCAGCTGTTCGTCGCCTCGACCCACACGCCGGTGCTGTTCTTCTCCTCGCGCGGCATGTGTTATCGCATGAAGGTCTGGCGGCTGCCGGCCGCAACGCCGCAATCGCCCGGCAAGGCGCTGGTCAACCTGCTGCCGCTCGAAGAGGGCGAACAGATCACCTCGATCCTGCCGCTGCCCGAAGATCAGGCGACGTGGGGCGAACTCGAACTGATCTTCGCCACACATTCCGGCGGCGTGCGCCGAAACGCGCTCGGCGATTTCGAGAACATCAACCGCAACGGCAAGATCGCCATGAAGTTGGACGAGGGCGATCGCATCGTCTCCGTCGCCATCGCGCGGCCCGATCAGGACGTTTTGTTGACCACCGCCGAAGGCCAGTGCATCCGCTTCCTGATTTCCGACGAGGTCCGGCTGTTCAAGGGCCGCGACTCGACCGGCGTGCGCGGCATCAAGCTCGACGCCGGCGACGACGTCATCTCGATGGCGATCCTCAACCACGTCGACGTCACCGCCGACGAGCGTTCCGCCTACACCAAGCAGGCCGCCGCGCTGCGCCGCGCCGAAGGGGCAGAGGAAGTCGAGGAGACCGCAGCAGGAGAGAGCGACGAGGAAGCCGCCGGCGACGCGCAGCTCTCGCCCGAGCGCTTCGCGGAGTTGCAGGCGGCCGAGCAGTTCGTGCTCACCGTCTCGACCAAGGGCTTCGGCAAGCGCTCGTCGTCCTACGAGTACCGGACGTCCGGCCGCGGCGGCAAAGGCATCGTCGCCATGGTGGTCAACGATCGTAACGGACGGCTCAACGGCGCGTTCCCGGTCGACGAAAGCGACCAGATCATGCTCGTCACCGACGGCGGCCAATTGATCCGCTGCCCGGTCCACGACATCCGCATCGCCGGGCGCAACACCCAGGGCGTGCGCATCTTCAAGACCGATGGCGACGAAAAGGTCGTATCGGTCGAGCGCATCACGGACGACGGCGAGAACGGCGAGGACGAGGCCGCCTAATCCCACATCGTCATCACGGGCGAGCCGCCCAGCGGCGAGACCCGCGACCCAGAGCCGAACTGCAAGATCCCTAGTGAAACACTGGGTCCCGGCTTTGCGCTTTGCTCCGGCCGGGATGACAACTTCGGGAGCGTTTGACGAAGAGAATGGTACAGACCAGGGATCATAAAAAAGACGCCTATTGTCAGTGCGTTACAGGGCACGGCAGGGGTGAGGCGCGCGGGCCGGTAACCGGGTATTAGGCGCGATCCTGGCATAACGGCGGTCTCGATTGGGAGACCGCCCGCCGCATGTCCGCCGCCGAGCTGCAGACCGACCCGCCATTGAGCGTTTCAGCCCTCGCCCGCGCCTCGCCCGCTGACCTGTGGGCGCGGGCCGTCCGGCCGTCGTGGCCGCTCGTGATGATGTCGGCGCTGATCCTGTTCGCCGGTTGCGCGCTCGGCCCGTTTGAATACGCGGCGTGGTCCGACATCGCGCAGCGCTGTGGCCTCATGGCGATGATGCTCGTGGGCGCGGCGCTGTTCGCCGCCAACGATCGCCCGCGCACGGCGCTGACGCTAGAAGCCTTCGCCTTGACCGCCGCGACAGCGCTGACGGTGCCGGGGCTGACTTCCATGATCGCAGCGCTCGAAATGCCCTACCGCGACGCCGAGTTGCTCGCCGCCGATCGGATGCTGGGGTTCGACTGGGCCGCCATTGTCGAGGCGACACGCGCCCATCCGACGCTCTCGATCGTCATGAGCCACATTTATTCGAGCCTGCTCTGGCAACCGGCGCTGCTGCTGCCCCTGCTGGCTTACGCCGATCCCGAGCGCCTTCGTCGTCTGCTTGCGGCGTCGACCATGGCGCTCTGCTTCACCGTCGTGGTCTTCGTCTTCGTTCCGGCCGAGACCGGCTACGTGCATCTCGGCTACCGCCGCGCCGATTTCCCTGATCTCCTCACCAACACCGCCTGGGGCGTCGCCGAAATCCTGAACGCCATCCGCGCCGGCGATCGCCAGCTCTGGCTAGAAGGCCTCATCACGTTTCCGAGCTATCACGCCGTCGCCGCCGCGCTGTTCGCCTTCGCCTGGATGGCAGTGCCGGTGCTGCGCTGGCCGTTCGTCGCGTTGAACGTCATCATGGTTATCGCCTGCGTGCCGATCGGCTCGCACTATGTCGTCGACGTCATCGCGGGGCTCATCATCGCCGTGGTCGCCTACCGGGCGGCCGATCGCTACTACGCCAAGACCGATACGCTTCCGCCGCTCGCGCCCTGGCATGAGACGGACGAGGGCCGCCGAATTCTCGCGGCGCTGAAGCACGTCAAGGCTCGCTTGCCTTGGCGCGCGCCGCGCATCAGAGTGCCCGCATGACCCGCATCGGCTTCTATTCCGGCTCGTTCGATCCCGTCACGCTCGGCCACACCGACGTGATCCGCCGCGCCGCCGCGATCGTCGACCAGCTCGTCATCGGCATCGGCGTCAACCCGGGCAAGGCGGCGATGTTTACCGACGTCGAGCGCGTCGCGATGCTTGAAACGGAAGTCGCGCCGATCGCCAAGGCGACGGGCGCAAAGATTTCCGTCGTGACCTTCTCTGGTCTCGCCGTTGCCGCGGCTCGCGCGCACAAGGCGAGCGTCATCCTGCGCGGCCTGCGCGACGGCACGGACTTCGACTACGAAATGCAGATGGCCGGCATGAACGGCGAAATGGCGCCGGAAGTCCAGACCGTCTACGTCTCGGCCTCGCCCGCCGTGCGCCACATCGCGGCCAACCTCGTGCGCACCATCACGAGCATGGGCGGCGACCCGTCGCCGTTCGTGTCGAAGGACGTACTGGCGCGGCTGAAGGCTAAGTCCGCACGCAAGGCTTGAGTTATGGCTGACGCCTCCACGATAGCGCGCGCAAAACGCGAGCTGATGGTTCTGGTCCGCGCCATCCCGCAGGCGCGCGTCGCGACGAGCGATGATCTCGCGGCGCATCTGAAAATCACTCCGCCGCTGCTGACGACGCTGATCACCCATATGACCGACGACGAACGCGAGATCGCTCCGTGGCATCGCGTCGTCGCCAAGGGCGGCGCCATCGGCCGCGGCCCCCATCGCGATCAGCAGTTCGCGCGCCTAGCGCGCGAGGGCGTTCCCGTGTCGCCGGCAGGCATCGTACAGGATATGGCGCGCGTGCGCGTTCACGCTTCGATGCTCGCCGACTTGGCCCAAGGAAGGGTTCCGTCCGCCGCCGCACCGCCAGTATCTCCGCCTCCGACGTCGGCGAGCCGGTCGCGCGGGATGAAGTCGCGGCCGTAGGCGGAGCGAGATCACGGCGCTCCTCATATCCGCAGCATGTCATCCCGGACGCGACGCTCGGTGCGTCGCGATCCGGGACCCAGGGCCTAGAGGCGGGATCGTGCGTTGAACGCTGGGTCCCGGGTCTCGCCGCACGGCGGCTCGCCCGGGATGACAAGCTATGGGGTTGAATTCGATCGCGGCGCCGGCGGAGGCTCAAGTTCCTGCCCCGCTTGCCTGAGGGCCGTCAAATCGCCATAAGGGCGGCCAAGCTGCGCCCGCGGGCTGCCTCCGGCCCGCAGAAAAGCCCGCACGTCACATAACCAGCGCCCTTAGTTTGAGGAAACCCCATGATCCGTTTGTTTGCCGTCATAGTCGCGTTGCTGGCGTTTGCGCTTCCGGTATCCGCCGCGGGCGACACGCTCGTCATCGAACTGAAGACGGGCAAAGTGGTGGTCAAGCTGCGACCCGATCTCGCGCCCAAGCACGTCGAGCGCATCAAGACGCTGGCGACCAAGGGCTTCTATAACGGCATCAAATTCCACCGCGTGATCGAAGACTTCATGGCCCAGACGGGCGACCCGACAGGCACCGGCGGCGGCGGCTCGGACCTGCCCGACCTGCAGGCCGAATTCTCTCAGGAGCCGTTCAAGCGCGGCACCGTGGCCGCCGCCCGCACCAACGATCCGAACTCGGCCAACAGCCAGTTTTTCATCTGCTTCAACAGCATTGGCTGCGGCGGGCTGCGCGGCCAATACACGATCTGGGGCGAAGTGATCGAAGGCATGCCGTTTGTCGATACGATCAAGCGCGGCGCGCCGGGTTCCGGCACGGTCGATAACCCCGACGTGATGGTCAAGGTCACCGTGCAATAGCCGCTCCCACTCCCCGCGTGCGGGGAGAGTGAATTTCAAGATGCAGAAAACGCCAACAAGGAAAACCAATGGCCGCCTATAAAGATCCCGAAAACACCCTGCTGATAGAAACCAGCCAAGGCCCGGTCGTCGTCGAATTGCGCGCCGATCTCGCGCCGAAGCACGTCGAGCGCATTAAAACCTTGGCGCGAAAAAATTTCTACGACGGCATTGCATTCCACCGCGTGATTCCTGGCTTCATGGCGCAGACCGGTTGCCCGCAAGGACGCGGCACCGGCGGCTCGGAGCTGCCGAACCTCAAGGCCGAGTTCAACGCCGAGCCGCATGTGCGGGGCGTCTGCTCGATGGCGCGCTCGTCGAATCCGGATTCCGCCAACAGCCAGTTCTTCATCTGCTTCGACGACGCGACCTTCCTCGACAAGCAGTACACGGCCTGGGGCAAAGTGATCTCGGGCATGGACAACGTCGACAAGCTCGCCAAGGGCGAGCCGCCGCGCGCGCCCGACAAGATGATCACCGTCCGCGTCGCCGCGGACGTCGCGTAATGGCGGGCGCCGACAAGCCGGATTTCGCACACAGCGCGTCGCAAGGCGCACTGCTGATCGTTCTGGCGGTCGCAGGATTCGCCGGCGCCGCCGGAGTTGCGCTTGCGGCCGTTGCGGCGCATCGCGTGACGAGCCCGGCGCTGGCGTCGGCGGCGACGATGCTGATGATCCACGCCGGCGTCGCAGTCGCGATCCTGGCGCACGCCTCGCGCTACGCCAACGCCGGCCTGTGGATCGCGACGTCGGCGCTGATGCTCGCGGCCACGGCGCTGTTCAGCGGCGATATTGCGGCCAATACGCTCGCCGAGTTCCACCTCTTTCCCTACGCCGCGCCGATCGGCGGCAGCGTCCTCCTCGCCAGCTGGGTCCTGCTGGCGATCGTCGCGCTGGCATCGGCGCTCAGCCGGCGCTGAAATGCGCGCCGATCTCTTCGATTTCGACTTGCCCGACAGCGTCATCGCTTTGCATCCGGCGAGCCCGCGCGACAGTGCGCGCCTGCTGGTCGTAAAGCCTGTCGTTGGCGCATGCGCGCCGGACGGCGCCGATCTCGCCGACCTTGCCATTCGCGATCTCCCGTCTCTTTTGAGGCCCGGCGACGCGCTCGTGCTCAACGACACGCGCGTCATACCGGCGGCGCTCTCGGGCGTGCGCACGCGCGGCGGCGTCGAGGCTCGCGTCGATGTCAATCTCATCAAGCGCGTCGATAGCGCGCGCTGGCGGGCGTTCGCGCGACCCGCAAAGCGGCTCCAAGCTGGCGACCGCATCCGCTTCGGCGCGTCGAACGACGTCTGCCTTGCCGGCGCGCTGGACGCCACCGTCTCCGACAAGGGCGACGCGGGCGAAGTCGAACTCGCCTTCGACCTCAGCGACGCGGCGCTCGACGAGGCGATCGCGCGGGTCGGCGCGATGCCGCTGCCGCCCTACATCGCGCTGAAACGCGCCGCCGACGCCGCAGATCGCCATACCTATCAGACCATCTACGCCGCCAACGACGGCGCCGTCGCCGCGCCGACGGCGGGATTGCACTTCACGCCGGAACTGTTCGCGGCGCTCGACGCGCGCGGCGTAACCAAACATTTCGTCACGCTGCACGTCGGCGCCGGCACGTTCCTGCCCGTCAAGGCCGACGACACGGCCGATCACAAAATGCATGCCGAATGGGGTTCGGTGTCGGCCGCGACTGCCGCGGCGCTGAACGCCGCGCGCGCCACGGGCGGCCGCATCGTCGCCGTCGGCACCACGTCGCTCCGCTTGCTCGAAAGCGCGGCGCGCGACGACGGCGAGATACAAGCCTGGTCGGGCGAAACTTCGATCTTCATCACGCCCGGCTATCGCTTCAAGGCGATCGACCTCTTGATGACCAACTTTCATCTGCCGCGCTCGACGCTGTTCATGCTGGTCAGCGCCTTCTCCGGCCTCGCGACGATGCGCGCCGCCTACGGCCATGCTATTCGGTGCGGCTACCGCTTCTATTCCTATGGGGATGCCTGCCTGCTGTTCCCGGAACGCGCGAGAGACGGCCATGGATGACGACCTCGAACCGCTCGACCGCCCCGCCCTGATCGCGGAGGTGAAAAAGCTGCGCGCCGGCATCCGCCGCCATCGCGACTGCTCCGGCCATGATCTGTGCTGGTTCCATCCGCATTTGTGGGCGCTGCTGCCCGAACAGTTCGATCCCGCCATCGCCGTACCGCCGTGGCCGAAGTTCATCCGCGGCTGCGTCGCCTATCGCGCCTCGCTCGACGTCCAGGCGCCGAACGCGACCGTGCACGACAAGGACTTCGATGGCTGACGCTTTTGGTTTCCGGGTCCTGGCGCGTGACGGTATGGCGCGTCGCGGCGAAATCACGACGCCGCACGGCGCCGTCCGCACGCCGGCGTTCATGCCGGTCGGCACCGTCGGCACGGTGAAAGCCCTCTATCCAGAGCAGGTGCGCGAGGCGGGCGCCGACATCCTGCTCGGCAACGCCTACCACCTGATGCTCCGCCCGGGCGCCGAGCGCGTCGCCAAGCTCGGCGGCTTGCACAAATTCATGCGCTGGGACGGGCCCATCCTGACCGACAGCGGCGGCTTTCAGGTGATGAGCCTTGGCAAGATCCGCAAGATCACGGAGGAGGGCGCCGCGTTCCAGTCGCACATCGACGGCTCCCGGCACATGCTGACGCCCGAACGCTCGATCGAAATTCAATGCCTGCTTGGCGCCGACATCCAGATGCAGTTTGACGAGTGCCTCGAACTGCCGGCGGAACGCCGCGAGGTCGAACGCGCCATGGAACTGTCGCTGCGCTGGGCCGAGCGCTCTCAGCGTGCGTTCGAGAAACAACGCGAAACCGGCGGCGCGACGGCAGGCCAGGCGCTGTTTGGCATCGTACAGGGCGGCGTCGATCTCGACCTGCGCCGCCGCTCCGCCGAGGCGCTCGTCGCCATGGACTTCCCCGGCTATAGCATCGGCGGACTTGCGGTCGGCGAGGGGCACGAGGCGATGATCGCCACGCTCGCCGACACGACGCCGTTCCTCCCCGAGACGAAGCCGCGCTACCTGATGGGCGTCGGAACCCCGCTCGATTTAATTGAAAGCGTCCGCCTCGGCGTCGATATGTTTGATTGCGTGATGCCGACGCGCAACGGCCGCCACGGCTATGCCTTCACGTGGGCCGGACCGCTGAACATGCGCAATGCCTGCCACGCCGAAGATTTATCGCCACTCGATCCCGAAAGCTCGTGCGCGGCGGCGCGCGACTATTCCCGCGCCTACATTCACCATCTGACCAAGTCGGGCGAGTATCTGGGCGCGATGATCCTGTCGTGGGTCAACACAGTATTCTATCAGGATTTGATGGCGGCGATGCGCGCCGCGATCGAGGAGAGCCGCTTCGACGCGTGGGCCGCCGCGACCAAGTCGCGGATTATTCCGCCGGCGTCGGCGGCGTGACGCCGGCCTTGCGCTCGCGGTGGACGAGATAGACGCCTGAGGACACGATGATCGCCGAGCCGATCAGCGACCACATGTCGGGCACGTCGCCGAAGATCAGGTAGCCGAGCCCAACCATGCTGATGATTTGGAAATAGAGGAACGGCGACACGGACGACGCCGGCGCGTAGCGATAGGCGAAGATCAGCAGATAGTGGCCGAAGCCGCCGAACGCCCCGAGGCTCAACAACGCCAGCCACTGCCAGGCGTCCGTAGGCCAGACCCACTGCGGGATCGCGACGAACGCGCCGCCGATCGCCCCCGCGATCAGCGCGTAGAACAGCGTCACGAGCGGCGGATCGTAGTCCGACAGAAAGCGCGTCACGATCATAAACAGTGCGTAGGCCAGCATTCCGGCGAAGGACAGGGCGAACGCCCAGTGCACGTCGGCCATGCCGGGGCGGACGACGACGAGAATCCCGAGAAAACCCACCGCGATCGCTAGCGCCCGCCTCCAGCCGATGTATTCGCCCAGCAGCGGCCCCGCGAGCGCCGCGACGACGAGCGGCGCGAGGAATGCGATCGACACGGTCTGATCGAGGCGCAGATACTGGATCGCCACGAAATTGCACGCCGTCGTCGCCACCATCAGCAGCGACCGGATCGTCTGCAGCCCGAGCTTCTTGGTGCGTAGTAAGCCCGGCAGCGCGGTGGGGCCGAGGATCGCCGCCATCAGCAGAACCTGCCCGACGAAGCGCAGCCAGATCACTTCCGCCGCCGGCAGATGCGAATGCGTGGTCAGGTATTTTGCGGTCGCGTCGAGACACGAGAACAGCGTCACCGCCGCGCACATCAGCACGATCGCCTTGACGCGATCGGGCAAGGCGACCGCGCTGCGCGCGTGCTGTCGGACGTCGGTCATGTCGGCGAGAGTCATGGCTGATGAGAACGGCGTTTGCGGGGCGTGTTTGGCGTGCGCCTGTCTTACATCAGTTCGCGGCGAGATCACGGGCCGCGACCCCGCGCTGGCCGAGACGCGGCCATGCTGCCGGTGCATGGGATGGCCCGATCGCAAGGACGCAAAGCCAAGCGAATTTTGGCGATAACCGATTGGGATGCAGGCGGATTGTCGACTGTGACCAATTGCGGGCAGGGGGCCAAGGCCCCGGCGCTTGCGCCGACCGCCATTCCCGGGTAACCCCAGCCGCTTGTGGGCCCGTAGCTCAGCGGTAGAGCATCGGACTTTTAATCTGAGGGTCGTTGGTTCGATCCCAACCGGGCTCACCACTTTTTCTGCGGCCGGGCTTGGAGCGCGATGTCGAAATCATGTCTTCGGCGCGCGGCTGCTGCGGTTGCGGCGATCGCGTGTTCGGCGCCGGCGCTGGCCGCCGATTGTGGGTCCGGCGCTGGCGGTTTCGGCGTGTGGCTGAACCGATTTGTCGACAAAGCCGCCGCGCAAGGCATTTCGCAGCGCGCCATCAACGCCGGACTGTCCGGCGTCTCCTACGACGCCAACGTCATCCGCCTCGACCGCAACCAGAAATCCTTCAAGCTCAGTTTTGAGGCCTTCTACGCCCGCCGCGTCGGCCCGGCGCTGATCGCCAAGGGACGACGGCTGATGGCCCAGCACGCGGCCGTGCTCGACCGCATCGAACAGCGCTTCGGCGTGCCGCGCGAAATCATCATCGCGATCTGGGGTCTCGAAACCAACTACGGCGCCGACGGGGGCGGGGGGAAGTCGATCGTGCGCTCGCTGGCGACGCTGGCCTACGATTGCCGCCGCTCGCCGTTCTTCACCGGTCAATTGCTCGACGCTCTGCGCATCATCGACCGCGGCGACATGAGCGTTGCGGAGTTGCGCGGCGGATGGGCGGGCGAAATCGGCCAGACGCAATTTCTGCCGACGCCCTACGTCAAATACGCCGTCGACTTCAACGGCGACGGTCGGCGTGATCTCATTCACTCGACAGCCGACGTGCTGGCCTCCACCGCCAATTTTCTCAAAGCGCACGGCTGGAAGGCGGGTGGATCGTGGGAGCCGGGCAGCGCCAACTACGGCGTGATCAAAGATTGGAATCGCGCCGAGGTCTATCAGCGCACCATCGCCAAGATGGCCGACAATCTGAGCCGTTAGAAATCGAGCTTCAAAACATCGACGATCGCGCCTGCCGGCAGCGCCGGCGCGTCGGGCGGCGCGACGATCAGCGCGTTAGCCTCAGCAAGCGTCCGCATCAGTGAACTGTCCTGGCTCGCCATCGCGCGCACCCGCGGCGGCGCGACGGTCTCATCAAGGACGGCGCGCATATAGTGCGTTCGCGGGCCATTGGCGGCAAGCGGCTCGGCCAACTCGGCGCGCAGGCTAAGAAAGTCGGCCTCGCGATCGAGCATCCGCGCGATCAGCGGCGCCAGAAATACGCGCGCCGTCACCAGCGCCGAAACCGGATTGCCGGGAAGCCCGACGATGCGCTGCGTCTTGCCGGCGACGTGGCGAGAACCCGAAAACAGCGGCTTTCCGGGGCGCATGGCGATTTTGTAGAAATCGAGCCGGGCGCCTGCGGCTTCGAGCGCCGGGCGAACGAGATCGTGATCGCCGACCGAGGCGCCGCCGATGGTCAGCAGGATGTCGGCGCCCTCCGCGTCAAGCAGCGCGTCGGCGAGGGCGTCCCGCGCATCTGCGGCGATGCCGAGCAGCTTCGCCGCGCCGCCGGCTGCATCGACCAGCGCCGCAAGCCCGTAGCAGTTCGATGCGTAGATCTGCCCTTCGCCGAGCTCGCCGCCGACGGGCGCGAGTTCGTCGCCCGTCGCCAGGATCGCGACCGAGGGCTTTCGGATCACGGACACCGCTGCATGACCGCTCGCCGCCGCCAGCTGGATGTCGCGCACGGTGAGACGGCGGCCGGCCGCGATCAGGGTATCGTCGACGTTGAAATCCTGACCCTTGCGGCGAATGTTTTGGCCGCGTGCCGCCGGCTCGCAAATTTCGACTGAGCTGCCTTGGCGCGAAACGTTTTCTTGTATGACGACCGCATCGGCGCCGGCGGGAACCACCGCCCCGGTGAAAATGCGCGCCGCCGTACCGCGTGCGACCGTGCCCTTGAACGGCCGCCCCGCCGACGATTCCCCGATCACGTCGAGCTTGGCCCCAGCCTGCGCGCAGTCGGCGGCGATCACCGCGTAGCCGTCCATGGCGGAAGCGTCGAAGGGCGGGTTCGCCACGCGCGCGTCCAACGACTGCGCCAGCGTGCGCCCCGCGGCGAAGCGCAGGCCGACGATCTCGCGCTCGAGCGGCATGACGCCATCGAGCATGGCGGCGAGCGCGTCGGCGACGGAGGTCAGGCTCATCGCTTACCTGCCTTTTGAGACGCCTGCCGCTTTGAAGGCGCCGGAGCGCCCGCCCGTTTTCTCGATCAGCCGGATCGGGCCGATGACCATCGCCTTATCGGCGGCTTTCAGCATGTCGTAGAGCGTGAGACACGCGACCGAAACGGCAGTCAGTGCCTCCATCTCGACGCCGGTCGGGCCGGTGACGCGCACCTCGGCCGTCACATGAACGCCGGCGGGCTCGTGAGAGAGATCGAAACCGACGGCGACCTTAGTGATCGCCAGCGGATGGCACAGCGGGATCAGGTCCGACGTCTTTTTCGCCGCCATCACGCCGGCGATGCGCGCGGCTGCCAGCACGTCACCCTTGGCGGCCGTGCCGTACTCAATCAGCGCCAGCGTCTCGGACTTCATCGCGATGAACCCTTCAGCGATCGCCGTGCGTTGGGTCGCGTCCTTGTCCGACACGTCAACCATGCGCGCCGCGCCGGACTCATCGATGTGCGAAAGTTTGCTCATGAGCGCGGTCGTAGCACGGCGCGGCCAGCGTTCGCGAGGGCGATCGGCGGTCTTGGTTGCGAAACAAGCGGTTGACAACATGCGCCACCGGAGTGCGCGCCAATGGCCGAAAGGAGCGTCACTGGCGGAACGGCGACGCAGAGTGATACGCTGCGCGCGGTGCGCAAACGGGATCGCATGATGGCAGATATTTTCAGCCGCTATTTTCCGGCGGGGCTCGCGACGGCGAACGTCCGCTACGCGCTTTTGACATGGTTCGGCATCGTCGGCGGCGCCATCACGTTGTTCACGAATCTGAGCGTCGTAATCGACCTTGCTGACTGGCTGAAGGCCTTTGCCGACGCCTGGAAGGCATGGTCTCACGCCATCTGGCGCTGGCTGTTCGCCTGGTTGGGAATTGACTTTCCCGAGGCGTGGGCGCCCGTCGCGAGCTTCGCCGTCTTCCTCACGTCGATGATGGCTGGCGCGTATCTCGCACAGCGGCGCGCCGCTGCGCAGGAATTCGGTTCACCAAACGGCGAGGCGTCATTGTCGTCGGCGCGGCCGCTTTTCTTAGCCGGGTTGGCGATCGCCTCGATTGCGAGCTTCGCGGCGGCGATGTTCGGCTCTGGCGCGCTTGTCGCCTACATCGGTCCGAATTTCAGTCCAGGGGGCGAAATCCTGATGGCGGCCGCCATGATCGCCGGCGCCGCCTTGCCAGCCGTGCTCGCCAGCCGGCAAAAACTCTCGGTCGCGCTATTTGCCGCCCTATACGCGCCGATGTTCTTTACGATTGTGATTCTTCCCTTCGTTGATCTGGACATGTCGGCGTGGAGTTCCGGCACGAGCGTCGCCCCTCGCATACTTTCCCAGGACAGCATCCCGATGATGGTCTCGCTCGTATTGTGGATCACGGCGCCTGTGCTCGCGCTGGCGCTGCTTCCCGCGCGCGTCTTGAACCGAAAGCTATTGCTCCTGCTGACCGGCGTCGTGGTGCTGGCGATGCTGAACTGGGCGACGCAGACGGATCTCGCGGCGCAATGGCGCGACGGCGTTCAAGGCTAGCGCGCATCCGAATCACGATGGCGCGGCGTTATCCTTTGTCCTGGCGTTTCAACAGCGACTTCGTCGCCTTCGCCACGTCCTTCTGACGCATCAGGCTCTCGCCGACGAGGAACGTTCCAACCCCGACTTTCGAGAGGCGTGCGATGTCGGCCGGGGTGAAGATGCCGCTCTCGCCGACAACGATGCGGTCCTTCGGAACTTTCGGCGCCAAGGCCTCCGTCGTCGCCAGCGTCACGTCGAAGGTTTTCAAGTTGCGATTGTTGATGCCGATGAGTTTGCAATCGAGGTGAAGCGCGCGATCAAGTTCCGCCGCGTCATGGACTTCGGCGATGGCATCCATGCCCCAATCCTTCGCCGCACTCGCGAGATCGGCGGCGAGCGCGTCATCGACTTCGGCGAGGATGATCAGAATGCAGTCGGCGCCCCACGCGCGGGCTTCGGCCACCTGATAGGTATCGATCATGAAATCCTTGCGCAGAACGGGAAGCTTCGTCGCCGACCGCGCCGCTGTCAGATAATCCGGCGCGCCCTGGAACGACGGCGTATCGGTGAGGATCGACAGACACGCCGCGCCGCCCTTCTCATAGGCGCGCGCCAGCGCCGGCGGATCGAAGTCGGCGCGGATCAGACCCTTGGACGGCGACGCCTTCTTGATCTCGGCGATCAGCGCCGGCTTTTTGGCCTGAAGTTTCGCTTCGATCGCGCCGGCGAAAGGGCGCACCTTCGGCGCCGAGCGCGCATATTCGGCGATGACGCGCAGCGGCTTGATCTGCTTGGCGCGCGCCACCTCTTCGCGTTTGTAGGCGGTGATTTTTTCGAGGATGTCGGGCATCATCAGACCAGCAAGGCGCCGCGCGGAGATCAGCGCTTAGGATTTGGGCAGCCGGTTGAGGACTTCCGTCATCTGCGCGGCGAGCGCGTCAACCTTCCGTTCAACTCCATCGACTTTGAGTTCAATGGTCGTGAAGCGCGTTGTGTGCAGCGCCTGAGCCTCCCGAATCGTCGCAAGTTTCACGTCGACTCCTGCGAAACGCGCGTTCAGATCATCAGGCAAATGCGCGATGATATATTCGAGGTCCTCAACGCGCTTTTCTAGTGTGGCCATGCAAATCTCCTGAATGACTTAATACCATAACCGGCCGCAGCAGAATAGCTGGCGGTCTGATTTGCATGGTGAACGCCCGTCACGCCTCGTTGGTCACGGCGACGAGCCGGTCGAGCGCCTGCGCCGCGCGGCCGCTGTCGATGGCGTCGGCTGCGCGCGCCACGCCGTCTTCGAGGCCGGACGCCTTGCCGGCGACGATCAAAGCCGCCGCCGCATTGAGCAGCACGATGTCGCGATAGGGTCCCGGCTCGCCTTGAAGCAGCGACCGCAGCGCCGCGGCGTTGTGCGCGGCGTCACCGCCCTTGAGCGCCGCCATCTCGCTGCGCGGCAATCCGGCGTCTTCGGGCGTCACGTCGAAAACCGTGATGTCGCCGCCGTTGAGCTCGGCGACGGTGGTGACGCCCGTCGTCGTCAATTCATCCATGCCGTCGGCGCCGTGCACGACCCAGGCATGCGTCGAGCCCAGATTCTTCAAAACCTGCGCGATGGGCTCCACCAGCCCGCGCTTGTAGACGCCGAGTACCTGGCGCGTGACCTCAGCCGGATTGCACAGCGGGCCGAGCAGATTGAAAATGGTGCGCAGCCCGAGATCGGCGCGCACCGGCGCCCACGTCCGCATCGCCGGATGATAGAGCGGCGCCCACAGAAAGCCGACGCCGGAATCGTTGATCGCCCGCGTCACCGCCACCGGCTCGACGTCGAGCTTGACGCCGAGCGCGGCGAGCACGTCCGACGCGCCCGACAGCGAGGTGACGGCGCGGTTGCCGTGCTTGGCGACGATCGCGCCGGCGCCGGCAGCGACCAACGCCGCCGCCGTCGAGACGTTATAGGTGCCGTGGCTATCCCCGCCCGTGCCGACGATGTCGATGGCGTTCGGCGGCGCGTCGACGGTGGTCATGCGCTCGCGCAGGAATTTTGCGGCCCCGGTGATCTCCTCGATCGTTTCGCCGCGCACGCGCAGCGCCATCAGGAACGCGCCCATGGCGACCGGCGTCGCGATGCCGGACATGAGGAGATCGAGCGCGGCTTCCATCTCGGCGCTCGAAAACGTCGCGCCGTCGGCGGCGCGCGTCATCAGCGTCTTGAGGTCGCGCGCGGGGTTGGCGGTGGTCATGCGTGCTGGCCGCTCGTGGTTTCAGCCAGAGCTTCTAGCGGGTTATGGAGCGGCGGCAAATGGGTGATGGAGGGCAATCACGTAAATGGCCCAAGGCGGTCGTCAATTGGCGGGACCCCTTGGCATTAATAATCCGAGCACGAGGACGACCAGAAGCAGCGCAGGGACATCTCCCAACAAATGTCCGCGATGCATGTCATGGCCAAAAGATTGAACAGCCATGATTGCAGCGTGCACGATGCTCGAAGCGACCGTAAATGAGATGAGGGAGCGGTGGGCCGCTGGGTTCGACGATGCGCGGATAAGATAGACGCCAAGCGTCGCGTAAAGACCGACGATCATCATGAAATACTGCGAACTCTCGGGCGGCCCTTCGTGCCAAGCCCATCCTGACGGCCATAAGATCGCCAGTGGATATACGAGGCAGAAGACGGCGCCGAATCCAATCAAAGCAAAACGTAGCAAGCTTTCGCGGGACACGTCCGACGCTCCTCGATGTAAATTCAGGCAAGACCACGGGCTTGGCGGTTGTCACGGCTCGCGGGCCACTCGTGGTTTCAGCCAGAGCTTCTAGCGGGTTATGGGCGGGCGGCAAGTGTGGTGGGTGCTCTTGGTGACCGCTCGCCGCGTAACGCAAGTGCGTATGTTGGCCAAATCATCAAATTGCTTCGCCAAGCACGTTCGAAACACTGCCTGAACTGCTTTACGAAAAGAAAATCTAAAAAATCAACCAAAACATATAGTTATGATATTACAATAAAATATAAGAACAAGTTTTATGATGTGCCGAGCGAGATTCCGATAATATACATAGCAGAATCGCGCTACAAAACGCCTTTTTTGACACCATAATGTTGTTTGACAAAATCATGTCATAAATCTATATTTTGAGCCTTGCTTAACAAGAAAGGCTCGATATGCCTAAGGCGAACATCACCCTACCGAACGGCACCACCATCGAAATCGATGGCACTGTCGAAGAAGTGCAGACACTTACCGCTATCTACAGTGCGCAAGCGGCGAAAGGCACTGTTCCTGTTCGCTCAGCGGGTGCCGGATACACGCCGCCTTTGCAGGCGGACGAGGAGGATGCCGAGCCCGATATCGCCCAAATTGTCTCGGTAATCAGGGACTGCGATGAGGCTGAAATCATCGAGAGAAGAGTTTTGGATGGCAGAAGTGTACCGAATCGGGTTCTCTTGCCGCTTTATATTCTCAATAAATATCTTCCAAACACGATGGGTTTGACCTCCGGAGATATCGAAAAGATCACGGACCAGTTGGGTGTTAAAGTGGCCATTTCCAGCGCCTCGACCAATTTATCAGGTGCGGTGAAATCCTACGTGACCGGCGATGCCGTTAGGAAGAAAGGTGCGCCTGTTCGGTACAAGCTCAACCGGCGCGGCGTCCAATATTTCGAGGAGCTGCTGAAGTAGCCGTGATCGACCCCAAGTCACTCAAAAACGTCCTGCACCGTGACGCTACTCGGCTGTCGAAACTCCTCATCGTGCTAGCGGCAGTGGACAAGCCCGCGGACGTAACAACCATCCGCCAGCTCGCAAAGGACGCAGGCCTGAACACGAAGGATTGGAATATTTCCGATATCCTTGCTTCGTCGAAGGGTAAAGCAATCCGCTCTTTTCAGGGCTGGGAGCTTACCGACTCTGGCCATGACGAGGTTGCAAAACTTCTTGGAGGCGCCGTCAAGCGCGTGCAGCCAGCCGCGTCTGCGCTCCGGGCAGAGATGACCAGCATCACTGATCCCGTCACCTTGGACTTCGTCGACGAAGCGGTGCGATGTTATGAGGCTGGCCTGCTGCGCTCCGCTATTGTCATGTCTTGGCTCGCCGCCGTGGATGTTCTCTACATTCAGGTGCTGGCTCAGAAGTTGGCGGAATTCAACGCGGCCGCGCTTAAGCAGAATGCCAAGTGGAAGGATGCGACCGACCGCGACGGCTTGGCACTAATGAAAGAGGTCGAGTTTCTTGAACGCGCGTTCAGCATCCGCGTTATAACGAAAAACGAGCGCGCCGCGCTCGAGGAGTGTCTCACCCGCCGCAATACCTGCGGTCACCCCAACTCATTCAAAATTGGCCCGAGCACCGTCGAACATCATATCGACCTTCTCATCAGGAATGTGTTTTCCAAGTTCGCTGCGTCCGCACGCACGGCCAAGACTTAGAAGCGGCCGCTGTCTTCTCCGTGTAGCGGATCCAATTTGTCCGCTCCGGGTCGAACTGAGACGTGCCCCCACCCTCACGCCGCCTTCGTCGCGCGCGCCTTCACCTTGAAACCCGCCAGCTCCAAGAAATTCGCCAATAGCGCGTGGCCCTGTTCGGACGCGATGCTTTCGGGATGGAACTGCACGCCGTGCACGGGATGCGTCTTGTGCTGGAGACCCATGATGATGCCGTCGTCGGTCTCGGCCGTAATCTCCAGGCTGTCGGGCAGCGTAGCGCGCTCGACGATCAGCGAATGATAGCGCGTGATCTCGAAGCGCGTCGGCAGCCCCTTGAACACGCCCTTGCCGGTATTCGAAATGGTCGAGAGTTTGCCGTGCATCGGCTGGGCTGCGCGGATCACCTTGCCGCCGTAGGCCTGTCCGATCGACTGGTGGCCGAGACAGACGCCGAGCAACGGAATCGTCGGACTCGCGGCCTTGATCAGGTCGAGGCAGACGCCTGCCTCGTTCGGCGTGCACGGCCCGGGCGACAGCACGATCGCACGCGGCTTCATCGCCACGATCTCCGCGACCGTCGCCTTGTCGTTGCGGATGACGACGCTCTCCGCGCCAAGTTCGCCCAGATAGTGGACGAGATTGTAGGTGAAGCTGTCGTAGTTATCGATCAGGATCAGCATGGTGAAACTTCCGGGCGGCGACGTCGGAACTAGGGTCGCAGCCGGTTTGCCGCGTACGGGCGGGCGCGTCAAGATAGGGTTGCGCGCGCTCGATACTGGCAACCAGATTGCGAGCAAATCGCCAAAGGCGGCTTGGCCCGCGGTTGCGGACAAAGCCAGACAGACACGTGTCGAGGGTTAAGAGCGTCAGCGGCCATGGTTTATGCTGACGGCCCGAGTTCCGGCTTTTGCATTTTGATCTATGATGAGTGCAGAAGTTGATCGATTGCGATGCGCGAGAATGTCCGTGACGTCCCTACCGAATTCTCCCCCTCAGACCTGTTTGGATCCGGACCAGCTCGCCGGCATCTGTAAGGAAGTTACGTTCACGGCGGGCGACAAGCTGAGGGTCAAGGGGCTTCTGTCCGTTGACATGTACCTCATCACAAAAGGCGAGGTCGAAATCGGTGTCGACAACGCATCTAGCGCATCCGTGCGCCTGACGGCGGGGCGGGGCGCGCCCATCGGCGAGATCGGATTCCTCACCGGTTTGCCGGCGACGGCCACGGTTATAGCCAAAACCGACGTGTCCGCACTCTACATCGACAATGCCGCCTGGCGGACGATCGAGCAGCTGATGCCGCAGACGGCCGTCGCGTTTTACCGCCAGCTGTCTGAAATTGCCGAAGGCCGCCAGAGCTATAATCTGCTCTTTGTCGAGAACCGGCAGCGATCCGACACTGAAGTCGCAACGGAAATCGTGCTCTGCCGGCGGCACGACCAACTCCTCGAAGCTCAGCGTATTCGCTACCAGATCTATTGCGAAGAACTCGGACGAACGTCGCCTTACGCCGATCCTGTCAAGCGGACGATCGCGGATGATCTCGATCTGACGGGGCATGTGCTGCTTGCCCTTCAAAACGGGGCGCCAGTCGGCACCATGCGCCTGAATATGTCCCGTGACGGCGGGCTTGGAATTCTGGAAGATCTATACTGCATGACGGAGTGCGCCAATCACCCGAAGAACACGGCGATCAGCACGAAATTCATTGTCAAGAAGGAGTGCCGATTCGGCCAGATCGCGTTCAAGCTGATGGCCACGGCCGTCGAAATGGCTCAACGGTACGACATCAAAGACTGTTTCATGGACTGCATCCCGCCGCTCAAGCCATTCTTCGTGTCAGTCGGATTTGTGCAGGCCGGGCCGCCATTCCTGCACTACGAGAACGGGCGATCGCATCCCCTGCGCCTCGACATTGACCGATACGCCAGACGCATTTTCCGCTTGGCGGGTTTGGTGGTCAAGCCTGCCGCGAAGGGGGGTTGACGCGATGTCAGCCGGAGAGATCGCAGCGCTGCTGGTCGTCGCGATGCTCGGCCACGTGATGGCTGGAATTTGGTATGTCGCCTACAAGAACGAATGGAAGCTGTGCGAGAAGAAGATCTACGACATCAGGATCAGCGATAAGCAACTGCGCCGTGAGTTGCTCAATTCGATTCATACGCCCATCCACGCAGTCATTCTCGCGGCGTTTCTCGCCGCCGGCTGCTTTTCCGAGCGCAGCTGGGCAGGCTTCCTGGCGACACTGGTGCTGGCGTTCGTGTGGGCCGAAATCTGGCACTACCTCTCGCATCGGGCCATGCATTTGAAATTTTTGCACTGGATCCATGCCGAGCATCACAAGAGCCACATCAACAGCCCCTTCACCGCAATTTCGTTCTCGTTCACTGAGAAGTTGATCTTTGATCTTGGCTACGTTGGCGGATTGGCGCTCGTCGACAGCGTGATCAGTCTGAACTTCTACGGAATTGTCACGTGGTTTGTCGGCTACTTGATGGTCAATTCATTCGGTCACGCCAACTTCGAGTTCCGTTCAGAGAATTACAACGCGGCTTTTGGCAAGGTCCTGACCACATCAGCCTATCACTCGCTCCATCACTCGCGGTACACGGGCAACTACGGGCTGGCCACGCGCATTCTAGACAAGATCTTTGCGACTGAATGGACGGACTACGAAAGGCTCTACGCACGCGTCACCGGCGAAGGTCCGCCGCTCAGAACCTTGCAAGAGCGCGTCGTCGAGCGCGACGACCGTAAACCAGATTGACAATTGCCGATTATGGCCTGTCGGCTTTGGCTCACGCGTTCGCCCGCCGATTCAGCTTAGGGACTTGGGCGTGATGAAGGTTTCGAGCCGGCCGTCTCCGGGGCTTATGTCGCTCCACTTCGTCGCTTCGAAGGTCAGCAGCGCCAGCGCCGCGGTCGGAAACTTGTCGGTCATGCGCCCGAGTTCAGCGGCGCTGCCCGTACCGGCGAGGTTCACGGCCAACGTGTGCAGGCCCGGATTGTGGCCGATTACGAGCACGTAGGTGGGCCCTGGGGCCGTCTCCCGCACGATGCCGAGCAGGTCGCCGGCGCTTGCGAGATAGAGCCGCTCGTCGAAGACGATGCGCGGCTTGCCCCGGACGAACATCGGGCTCGCGCGGTCGAGCGTCTGGCGCGTGCGCTGTGACGGCGAGCATATCACGAGGTCGGGATCAAAGCCGAGGTTGCCGAGAGCCGCGCCCATAAGCGGCGCGGTCGCTTCGCCGCGGGCGTTGAGCGGCCTGTCGAAATCGTCGAGACCCGGCTCTTCCCAGCTCGACTTGGCGTGACGCAGCAGGGCGAGGGTCAGCATGTGGCGCTCGACAGGGGACAGCGCGACGGACTGTAGCCGATCACGCCAACCACGTTAAGCGGCGCCGGTTCGCGCCCGCCCGCGGGCGTTGCTTGCGCCGCCGGCGCCGCCGTGCGGTTATGCCGGCGTCACAAATGTCGCGGAAGCAGTAGTGCGTGGAGCGGCGACCATGGCGGAAACAGAAAAACTCAAGGTCTTCATTTCGTATTCGCGCGACGACTTGAAATTCGCCGATCAGCTCGACGCCGCGCTCGATTTGACGGGTTTCGCGTCGATGATCGATCGCCAAGGCATCTCCGGCGCCGAAGAGTGGCGAAAACGGCTCGGCGACCTGATCCGCGACGCCGACACGGTCGTCTTCGTGCTCTCGCCGTCCTCGGCACGCTCGGACGTGTGCGCCTGGGAAGTCGGTGAAGCAGCGAAACTCAGCAAGCGCATCGTCCCCGTCATATGCCGTCCGCTGGAAGACGCGAGCCCGCCGTCGCAGCTTCAGCAGCTGAACTACATTTTCTTCTATGACGAACCGAAATCACCGGGCTCCGGTTTCGGCGCCGGCCTTGCCCAACTCGTCGCGACGCTGAACACCGATTTCACTTGGGTGCGCGAACACACGCGGCTGTTGGCGCGGGCGGCGGAATGGGACGGCAGCGGGCGTCCCGAAAACCGACTGCTGTTCGGCTCCGTCATCGCCGACGCCAAGGCGTGGGCCGCGCGCCGCCCGAAGGATGCGCCCGAGCCGACGGCGCTGCATTTGGATTTCATCCGCGCCAGCGAGCAGGTCGAGACGGAGCGCAATGACGCCGCGCGCCTCCAGGTCGAGGAGCGCGCCAAAACCATCAGCGAACGCGAACAGGCGTTCGCCAGGGCGGCGACCGCGCAGCGCATACGCAATGTCGTCCTCGTCGCTATGACGGGAATCGCCGTGGTCGCCGGCTGGCAATGGCGTCGCGCCGAGCAGCAGAAGCACGTCGCCGAAACGCAAACCGAACTCGCGACCAACCGCTTGAAGACCGTCGGCCTGCTCAGCGCCGCGTCCTCTGTCAACATGGCGGTGCTGTACCGCGAGCACAAACCCCGCTCGGCCGAACTTCGCCCGCTCATCAACGGCCTCGACGACGGCTCCGTGCTGGCGATGGCGCAAGGCGCCATCGACGCCGCGCTCCAGGAAGACCAGGGCCAGCCGACCGACCCGGACATCGAGCGCCGCATGATGACCGAGATGCCGACCCTCAATTTCTACGCCGGCGTCAGCGGCATGCTGGCGGGCGACGAGTTTTTTGCGCGCGGCGAGTTCAAGCGCGCGCTGGAGAACTATCGCGCCGCCATCCAGTTGTGCGAAAACGGCATCGAAAAACGCGACGTGCCAGTGAGGTATTGGATCGGCCAGATCCACGGGCGCATCGCGCAGGCTTCCGAAAAGGACGGCGACGCCGCCGCGGCTAAATCCGCCTACGAACAAGGCCTCGCTATCATGCGCGAACCGCGCGACAGCAATGTCGGCGACAAGGCTGCGGCCGAGATCGACTGGTTCGAGGCGCGCCTCGCCGCGCTTGTTGCGCCGAAACCGCCTCTCGAGCCGGGTGCGGCCGAGACGCCCGCGCCGTAGTTGTCACGCGGCGGCGCGCATTTCGTCCTCTTCGCTACTATATAATGAGATAGCGACGATGGTGATTCCGCCTTCGCCGCGACGGAGCCGCGCATGGATTTTCTGCTGACGCTCTTGAGCCCGCTGATCTGGCTGATCCAGGTGCTGCTTTCGATCTTGCTCTGGATCGTCTGGCAGCTGCTGTGGATCGTTCTGTGGTTCATCCTGCCGCTGGCGATCGTCGCCTATGTCGCCTTTCGCCTCGCGGAGAAAACGCTCGGGCCTGTGGTCGTGCGCGCCTGGTTGAAGCGTCAGTCGCTGCGGCTCGGCGGCGGCATATGGGACAAGCTGAGCCGCGGGCTCATTGCGTCCAGCGTGCTGCCATTTCGAGTGATTGCGTGGTTCCTGGTCTATTCGGTCTGGCATTCGATCGTCGGTCTTCTGTGGACGCCGCGCTGGAAGCCCTGGCCGCGCGCCTGGGCGAAACGCTGGAAGGCGCCAAGCACCAAAACCGCCGTCGCGCGGTAGTTCCCTCTCCCCTTGGTGAGAGGGCCGGGGTGAGGGGGTTTTCGACCCTAACCGAACGCTCCGCCATTGCCCGACGAAGACCCGCCGCGCGCGCTCCGCGTCGCGAACGTCACGGCCTCTTCCGCCGCGCGCACGATCGCCTTGGCTTTGTTGATGCACTCCTGCTGCTCGTTCTCGGGTATGCTGTCATGGACGACGCCGGCGCCCGCTTGAACGTGCAGCATCCCGTCCTTGACGATCGCCGTGCGTAGCACGATGCAGGTGTCCATCTCACCGCCTGCTGAAAAATAGCCGACGCAGCCCGCATACGGCCCGCGCTTCGCTTTTTCGAGGTCTGCGATGATCTCCATCGCGCGCACCTTCGGCGCTCCCGACACGGTGCCGGCCGGAAATCCTGCCATCAGCGCGTCGATGGCGTCGTGCTTTCCTTCATCGAGCTGACCAACAACATTCGAGACGATATGCATGACGTGGCTGTAGCGCTCGATGACGAACTGGTCCGTGACCTTTACCGATCCTGTCGCGGCGACGCGCCCGACATCGTTGCGGCCGAGATCGAGTAGCATCAGATGCTCGCTGCGCTCCTTGGGATCGGCGAGCAGCGCCTGCCCAAGCGCCTGATCCTCGCTTTCGCTCGCGCCGCGCCGCGTCGTGCCGGCGATGGGGCGAATGGTGATTTCGCCGTCGCGCACGCGCACTAGAATTTCCGGCGACGAGCCGACCAGAGAAAATCCGCCGAAATCGAGATGAAACAGAAACGGCGACGGGTTCAGCCGTCTCAGCGAGCGATACAATGCGAACGACGGCAGCGCGAACGGCGCCGAGAACCGCTGAGACAGCACCACCTGGAAGATGTCACCGGCCTTGATGAACTCTTTGGCTTTCGCCACCATGTCGAGGTAGTCGCCGGGCCGCGTGTTGGACGTCGGCTCGGGCATCAGTGGGGGCGCCGCGTCGTCGCCCGAGGCGTGCGCGAGAGGCGCGTCGAGGCTGCGCATTGCGCCGTCGAGCCGCGCCAGCGCCTTCGCATAGGCGGCGTCTGCGGTGACGCCCGCGTCCGGCCTCACCGGCGTGATCAGCGTCATCTCATCTTTGACGTTGTCGAAAATCAGAATCAGTGTCGGACGCATCATGATGGCGTCCGGCACGCCGAGGGCGTCGGGCCCCATTTCCGGCAGCGCCTCGATCAGCCGCACCGTGTCATAGCCCATATAGCCGAAGATCCCTGCTGACATCGGCGCCATCGTCTCCGGCAAAGCGATCGCGCTCTCGGCCAGCAACGCGCGCAGGGAGTCCAGTGTCGGCCGGTCGTCGGCGGTAAACGCCTCGGCGCCGCGCTCGGGCGCGCGGTTGATCTCGGCGCGCTTCCCCGCTGCGCGCCACACGACGTCAGGGGCAAGCCCGATGACGGAATAACGCCCGCGTTTCGAGCCGCCCTCGACCGATTCAAGCAGGAAACTCATCGGCCGCTTGTCACAAAGCTTCAAGTACGCCGACACCGGCGTTTCGAGATCGCCGACAAGGCGCGTCCACACAACCTGCGCCGCTCCGGATTCATAGCGGGTTTTGAACGATGCGAAATCGGGAACGGCGCTCACCACCCCGTGCGAGGCCGGCGAAGCTGAGGATGGCGGTGCGGCTGGGACGCTCATGGCCCTGGCGGCCTATTGATCGCTGACGCCGAGCGTGCGCTTTAGCTCAGCATCGTTCACCGACGCTTTGAGCTGCGTCTTCAAGGCCTCGGTGTATTCCGTCAGCGACTGGTTGGCGAGGTCCTCTTCGAGCCGCTCCCTCAACACGGTGACTTCCGCCGGCGTCGCGGCCGCGGCCGGAACGATATCCTTGACGCGGAACACTGTCTGCGAGGTTCTATCCGACGTGAGCGTGCTTCCCGCGCGGCCCTTGGGGAGCGTGAAAGCCTGCGCCACCGCGCCTTCCGTCAAACCTTGGGGAATGGTCGTGCGCGTGACCCCATCCGTCGTCTCGGCTTTGCCGCCGGCGGCGCCTTCGAGCGCGGTGATCGCTTCACCGGCGTTCAGCCGCTCGACAAATTTCGTGACGAGGTCGGCCACCTGCCGCGCCGTCTCCGCGACCATGTATTCGCCCTTCACCTGCTCCTTCACGTCTTCGAAGGCCCTCTGCTTGGGCGCTTCCGTCGAGACGACATTGACCCAGGCGTGACCGCCGCCTGTCAGCTCGATGGTTTCGCCCTCGTCGCCGGCCTCGGGAGCGAACACACGCGCGGCGATCTTGGCGAGATCCGGGGTTGCGAGCGCCGGTTTCCTCTCTGGCGTCAGACCGGTGCGATCGGCCGCGGCGACCTCTTCGAGTTTCGCGCCTTTCTCGGCGGCAATCTCCTTCAATGTCTTTCCCGCGAGACGGCTGTCGTCGATCTCATCGAACTTCGCCGGCAATTCGCCGCGCGCCTTGTCGGCGGCGAGTTTGTCGCGCACCTCATCCTTCACATCTTCAAATTTTTTCAGCTGCGCCGGTTCGATCTGCGTGACGCGCAGCACGACCGTGGCGAACGTGCCTTCGACGGCGCCCGAGAACTTGTCCTTTTCGAGCGCGAACGCTGCATCCGCGATTTTCGGATCGATCAGCTGCTTCTTGGCGACCAATCCAAGATCGACATCGGTGTCCTTGGCGCCGGCTTCCTTCGCGACGTCGGCGAACGTCTTCGAGCCGTCGGCGAGCGCCTTGGCGGCCGCTTCCGCCGCCGTTTTGTCCTTGAAGGCGATCTGCTGGATACGCCGTTGCTCAGGCACGTCGAAGTTATCCTTCGTCGTCTCATAGGCAGCTTTGATCTCGTCCTCCGAGACGTCCATTTTCGATTTCAGATCGTCGACGCTGAGCGAGAGCACTTCGAACTTGCGGTACTCGGGCGTCATGAATTTCGAGGTATCTTTCTCGTAAATCTCCTTCAGTTTGGCGTCGTCCGGCTCGACGACGGTGACGGCCTTGGCGGAATCGATGGTGAGAAACTCGATGACGCGTTTTTCCTGGTTGTAGTCGTGCATCAGATCGATCAGCGGCTTTGGCGCTGTCTGCGCCCTGACGAACGCGCCGATCAACTGCGTTCGGATCTCATCCTTGCGGCGGAGATTCAAGAAACCCTTTTCTGAGAGGTTCATCTGGCGCAGCAGCGCGTCGAAGCCGGCGCGCGAGAACTTACCGTCGGCGTCGGCGAAGTTCGGATCTTTCTGTACGCCGTCGACCAGCGTCGCATCCGACAACGCCAGTCCGAGTTCCTCGGCGTGTGTCTCGATCGCAGCGCCCCCGATCAACTGCGCCAGCACGCGTCGGTCGAGGCCAAGCGCCCGGCCTTGCTCTGGCGTCAGCCGTTGCTTGGCCTCGCGCGAGAAGCGGTCGAGTTCGTTCTGATACGAGCGCTGGAATTCTTCGGGCGTGATCGAGGTCGAGCCGACGGTCGCGATGGCCCCGCGTCCGCCGCCCGTGAAGACGTCGGCGACGCCCCAGATGCCGAAGCTCAGCACCAGAAGTCCGAATAGCAGCTTGGCGACCAGGGTCTGGGCGCCGCGTCTCAAAGACTCAAGCATATGGGGCGGTTATCCTATACTTCTCAAGGCTCGGCGGGACTCGGCGCGAGGTCCGGCGACGCGGCGGCGTCGATGTGCTAGAGGCCCATCGCGACGGTCCAGTTCGGCGTGATATGAAGCCTAGCGCGACCAGGATTGCAAGCGCGCGGCGGGGCGTCTTTTGGGGGTCCTGAGCCGACTCTTGGCCAGGACAATCGCCCCGGGGCAGGGATTGGAAAGGAAAGTCGGACGCGATGGCGAAAAACAGGCCACTGGTCGCCGGCAACTGGAAGATGAATGGCCTCAAGCCCAGTCTGAGAGAGGCGATCGCCATTAAAGACGCCATCAACGCCTGGGGCGGAAAATTGACCGCCGACGTGATGGTGGCTCCGCCTGCAACCTTGCTGATGTCGATGGCGCTGAGCTGCGGCGACGGGTCGATCTCCTTTGCCGGCCAGGATTGCCATGCCAAGGCCAGCGGCGCACACACCGGAGACGTCTCGGCTGAAATGCTGGCCGAGGCCGGCGCCGTCGCCGTCATCGTCGGCCACTCGGAACGGCGCGCCGATCACGGCGAGACGAGCGCCATCGTTCGCGCCAAGGCCGAGGCCGCGCACCGCGCCAAACTTGCAGCAATCGTCTGTATTGGGGAAACTGCCGCCGAGCGCGGCGCCGGAAAAACGCTCGATGTCGTGCGCGAGCAACTAGCGCACTCAATTCCCGATGGCGCAACCGCCGTCAATCTCATCGTCGCCTATGAACCGGTGTGGGCGATTGGCACAGGCTTGACGCCGACGCCAGCCGACGTCGCCGAAGTCCACGCCGCGATCCGCGCCGATCTCCTCGCGAGATTTGGCGACGACGCCCGGCGCGTGCGCATCCTGTACGGCGGCTCGGTGAAACCCGATAACGCCGCGGCACTTTTGTCGGTGGCTGAAGTGGACGGCGCGCTGGTCGGCGGCGCCAGCCTCAAAGCCAACGATTTTCTCGCTATCCTGCGCGCTTATCTGTCCTGAGGTCGCTGTGTCGCTGAACTGCGTCTTTCACCTTCCTTCCCCACGGAACGCCCTCACAGCGGCAGCGCTTCTGCTCGCAAGCATGGGCCCCGCCGCCGCGACGCAGCCGCGCCTCGACGACGCGACGTGCACGGAAATGCGCCTGGAGAAGATGAAATTCGTCGAGACGGGCATCCTCGCCGACATCGCGCGGGGACCGGAATGGGGGAAGGCCAACTTCTCGCCTGAAAAACTTCGCGAGATCGAACTCTACATCATGCTTGACGAGCAGCTGAAGTTCGCCTGCCGCGACGCCGTGATCTCCCCCGACGCGGCGCGAGCCGGTCAGGCGGCGATCGAACTCGAAATTCCGATTGCGCCGCAGGCTGATCCCGATGCGCCGGCCGCGGGCGCTGGCGCGCCGTCGAAACCCGCCGCCAAAAAGCCCAAGGCTGAAAGTGCAAACGCCCAACCCGGCGAAGCTGAGAAAAAACCGAAGCCGGTCAAACCGAAACCGGCCAAGGCGCCAGTCGAGCCCCCGACGGACCCCGCCAAGGGCGCGACATCCCCCTGATCCGAGGCCACAAAACCCTGGCGCGGCTATTTAGTCCCGATCGAGGACTGGCGGGCCGGTGCGCCGTCGTATATGGAGGTCGCTTCTCGTTGGATTGGACCTGCCGTCAATGCTCGCCACCGTTCTTCTTGTCATTCATCTGATGGTCGCCGCCGCGCTCGTCGGCGTCGTGCTCCTGCAGAAGTCGGAGGGCGGGGCGCTCGGCATGGGCGGAGGCGGTAGCGGCGGGTTCATGACCGGCCGCGGCACCGCCAACCTCCTCACACGTGCGACAGCCGGACTCGCCGCGGCGTTCTTCGCCACCAGTATTTCTCTGACGGTGATCGCCAATCGAACTGCGGCCCCGGGCTCCGCCTTCGATGCGGCTCCGGCGACGTCGACCGCTCCGGCGACGACAGCGCCCGCCGACGGCGCCAAACCCGTCGAAGGCCGCGGCGGCATTCTTGATAAACTCCAGCCGGCCGCCCCGGCGCCGACCGAAGTGCCGCTGAACCGCTGATCTCGCGCCAGACCTGCGACGCGCCGAGGCTAGAGGATACGCTCACCATGGCGCAACGTCTGGCCCTCAACTTCAGCGCCCTTCTGGCTATTTCCACCCTCGTCGCCTGCAGCGGCGATGGCGCCGGGCTGACGGGCGCGTCTCTCACCAGCAGCGCTTCGATCACCAGCTATGAAGCCTCCAGCCTGTTCTCGCCGGCTGGCCATTCCGTGGCCGCGCTGCCTGACGGACGCGTCCGCATCACCGCCGCCGGCAGCGCCACAACGCCGACGGCGCGCGTCGAAAAGATCGCCATGGCGCGCGCCGCGGAATATGGCGTGGAATCGGGTCACAAGTTCTTCCGCGCCGAGCCGCCGCAATTTTCGATCATCTGCGGCAAGCGCGAACGCGTCGATCGCGGCCAGATGACCAAGATCCCGCCGCGCGGCTACGGCGTCGTCGTCCTCGATGTCACCTACGCGAAAAACCCGGTCGACCAGAGTTACCGCCCGACCAAAGCCACGGCCGAAGCGCTGAAGGCCGAAATCGCCGGCGAAGTCCCCGCGCCCGAAGCTCAAAGCGAAATCAAATCCCGCGTCGACGCCCAGTGCGGGACGTGAAACACGCCGATCTCGGGCCGTGAAACGTAGCCCGCTGAACCCGTTACAACTCGAGCCGCCTAACGCCCTGTGGATGTGGCGATTTTGCCGCTTGGAGACTCGACGCTCTCCATGCGAAGCCAAAATCCCATGCAACGGTACATCTTCATCACCGGCGGCGTGGTCTCATCCCTTGGGAAAGGGCTCGCGTCGGCGGCGCTCGGCGCGCTGCTCCAGGCGCGCGGCTACACGGTCCGCCTCAAAAAACTCGATCCCTACCTCAACGTCGATCCGGGCACGATGAGCCCGTATCAGCATGGCGAGGTATTCGTCACCGACGACGGCGCCGAGACCGACCTCGACCTCGGCCACTACGAACGCTTCACGGGCGTTCCCGCTAAAAAATCTGACAACATCACCACGGGCCGCATCTACCAGGACATTCTCGCCAGGGAACGCCGCGGCGACTATCTTGGCGGCACCGTGCAGGTGATCCCGCACGTCACCGACGCCATCAAGAATTTCGTCACCAACGGCAACGAGGACGTCGACTTCGTGCTCGTCGAAATCGGCGGTACCGTCGGCGACATCGAGGGCCTGCCGTTCTTCGAGGCCATCCGCCAGCTCGGCAATGATCTTCCGCGCGGCTCGGCGATCTACGTGCATCTGACGTTGATGCCGTACATCCCCTCGGCTGGCGAATTGAAAACCAAGCCGACGCAGCACTCGGTGAAAGAGCTGCGCTCGATCGGCATTCAGCCCGACATTCTGCTGTGCCGCTCCGATCGCGACATTCCGCTGAGCGAGCGCAAGAAGATCGCGCTCTTTTGCAATGTGCGCCCCGAGGCCGTGATCCAGGCGCTCGACGTCGCCTCGATCTACGACGTGCCGCTGGCCTATCACCGCGAGGGCCTCGACCGCGAGGTGCTGGCCGCGTTCGGCGCGACCGGCGCGCCGGCGCCAAATCTCACGCGCTGGGACACGATCTCGCGCAACATCTCGAGCCCCGAAGGCGAGGTGACGATCGCCATCGTCGGCAAATACACAGGGTTGAAGGACGCCTATAAGTCGCTGACCGAAGCGCTCGTGCACGGCGGCATCGCCAACCGCGTCAAGGTCAACCTCGAATGGATCGAGAGCGAGATCTTCGAGCGCGAGGATTCAGCCCCTTACCTCGAAGGCGTTAACGGAATCCTCGTGCCGGGCGGCTTTGGCGAGCGTGGCTCGGAAGGGAAAATTCTAGCAGCGAAATTTGCGCGCGAACGCGGCGTGCCCTACTTCGGCATCTGCTTTGGCATGCAAATGGCGTGCATCGAGGCGGCGCGCAGCCTCGCCGGCATCGAGGCCGCAAGCTCCACCGAGTTCGGCGCGACGCCCGATCCCGTCGTCGGCATGATGACGGAGTGGATGCGCGGCAACGAACTCGAGCAGCGACGCCAGGGCGGCGATCTCGGCGGCACCATGCGGCTCGGCGCCTACAGCGCCACGCTCGCAGAGGGCAGCCGCATTTCCCGCGTCTACGGCGCGACGCAGATTTCAGAGCGCCATCGCCACCGCTACGAAGTCAACATGCGCTACCGCGACGCGCTGGAGCGGACGGGCCTGCGGTTTGCTGGCCTCTCGCCCGACGGCCTGCTGCCGGAGACGATCGAATACCCCGACCACCCCTGGTTCATCGGCGTGCAGTATCACCCCGAGTTGAAATCGCGGCCGTTCGAACCTCACCCCTTGTTCGCCAGCTTCATCGCGGCGGCGGTGGAGCAGAGCAGGTTGGTGTAGGGGATGGGTGTTCATCCGCAAAGCGTACGCAACTGGCCTAAGCACACGCCAAAACAAGAATGGCAATAGAAGCGGGGGCGTAGCAGAGGTGTTCGCACGAACGGTGAAATCCTGTGCATCGGCAAAGCTGCTTGAGCGTCTAGGACATGATTGAGACAGTTGTCGTCCAGGCGCCAATTCCCTTTTTCGCATTCTGCTTGGCTCGCTTGGCCACGTTAGCGGCCCCGACCGGTTTGAACTCGACTGCGTTGATGAGCCCGCCGCCGGAAGAGGCGATGACCTCGAACAGCGCGGGCCGGAATTGATCGACCTGCGCGCTAACGAACGTCAACACGGGATCGTCCCTCGCAACCTCGGTAATGATGTTGGCCGCGTGGGAGATCTGGGTTTCGATCTGCGCAGCGGCCGTGCGGCGGCTGCTCTTCTCGATTGCCGTCTTACCCCCTTCTATGTGGATACGCGCCAGAGCGAGTTGGGTCTGATTGTCGTCCTTGCGCCATTCGACAGCAGCCAAACAGATCGCCGACGCGACGCCAATAGTTGCGACGACGAACGCTGTCTTATTGACTAAGTGTTTGAGTAATTCCCGCGTTGCGGCTTCGCCAAGCCGCGTCGTCTTGTCTTTGAAGAGCTCTATCATAGGCTCGAGCAACGACTCCTGTTGCTGAGGCCCGGTCCATGTGACGGCCATGTTCCATAGCCTACCAAGCAGCGGTCTGAAGTCGAAGCGAATCGAGCGCTCGCCGCGAGCTATGGCCGGTTTGCAATCCCGGCGTTCCGACTTTGTCAGATGCTTGCGCGGCGAGCCATACTTGATTAGGGCATAGAGTCGACGGCACTGCCTTGCGACAGCCGAGATCGCGCTGGCGACGGCGTATTCGTCAACCGCCCCTGCGGTTTGAATGTCGATAATTGCGTGGTCAAAAGCCGGCTCGACGAAGCCTTTGCGCTTCGCGGCGACATAGGCGCAGATGGCGCCATCAAAGGCATCGAACGGGATTGGACCCATGCGCGATCCTTGCCATCGGGTGGACGCGCACACCTGCGCCTCAACGGGCGCATTGGATTTCGGTACCGTAGACGTCACCACTTTTCAAGTGGTGTCGGGCGCGGGCGGCCTCGCACGTCCTTGAAACGCAAACGATTGGGCGCGCGCCGGTCCCGCAAGCCACCCTACGCTCCCGCCCCCGCCCACACCAGCGCCGCGTTGGTCGCCAGCAGCGCGCCGAATGTGAGGAGGATTTTCCAAAGCCGGACTGTGAACGCGGCAAAGTTGAAGGATCGCCCGCGTGCGCGAAACAGCACCTTCAAAATGACGAAGGCCAACAGCGCCGGCGGACCGAAGGCGACCACAACGATCAGGACAAAGTTGATCAGTCCGGCAAGGGTCGGAAAGTCGGGAAGCATATTTCGAGCGCGTGGTCGTGGCGGCCCCTCGGAACGAGAGTCGCCACGCGCAAAGTACAATGCCCGCCTTCGTTTCTTCGAAACTTCGGCGCGCCAGCCTTCGCGATCGAGGGCTTGCCGAGCCGAAGCGTCAGCGGACGCGAAGGCTGGCGGTCCCGGAGGGACTCGAACCCCCAACCCTCTGCTTCGAAGGCAGATGCTCTATCCAATTGAGCTACGGAACCGGAGATGAAACGAAGACCGTGACGATCCGGGCGCGTCAACAGCAAAGTCCGGCGGCGCGCTGTGGCGCCGCCGGATGCGTCGTCAAATAAAGCCGAACCCGCTTACGGCGTCGCGGGCGCCGGCGCCTCGGCCGGAGCTTCGGCTGGCGCAGCTTCTGGCGCCGGAGCCGGAGCTTCAGGCGCCGCGGCTTCCGGCGCAGGGGCCGGAGCGTCCATCGCCGCTGGCGCTTCAATCGCAGCTCCGGCCGGCATCGCCGTCACGCTCAGGTTGACGAGCCCGAGGTGGATCAGCGTGCCGAACAGCACGGCGAAAACGATCGCTGTCGTCAGCGCGTTGAGGAAGCGGTTCGAGAAGGAAATGAAATTGCCGATGAGGTCGAGAAAGAAAACGACCGCGGCGGCTATGAGGACGGGTTCAACCCAGCCAGGAAGTGCATCCATACGATTAAGTCCCCTAAGTGTTCGTTTTTTTGTCGGCGCGGCCGAGCAGCACGCGCCTGGCCGTTTCCTAGCATGTTCCCCGCCGGGGCGCTTGCGGCCTGGCGCTGCGGTATCGCTATCCACGCAAAGCGTTGCAAAATGGGCCCGCGCAAGCGTTTCCGGAAATGCGCGCCCGGTAAATGTGAAACGATATAACAGATCACAAACTCGTGATCACGAAAAGTTTGCCCGCCGCGAGCAAATTGAGATTGGTCTTTTCCAAACCGCACAACTACATACGCCTCAACAGGAAATGCCTGTGCAAGGAATTCGAGGAGGACACCCTATGAAAGTCTGGACAAAGCCGGCCGTTCGCGAGCAGGAAGTTGGTCTTGAAGTGACCAGCTATCTCCCGGCCGAAATCGACCTCATCTAACGATTTCGAACCGCAAGGTTCCTGGAACGGCGGCCCTCGTGGCCGCCGTTTTTGTTTGTGGCGCCCACAAACGTCGCGCCGGGCGGGCTCGCAGCCGCCACGCGGCAACGCTATAACCGAGCCGATGACCCAGCACGAATCCTTGAAGTCTCAAGCGCGCGTCACCGTCGGCGGCGTGACGTTCGCCAACGACGCGCCGATCGCGCTGCTCGCGGGTCCGTGCCAGATGGAAAGCCGTCAGCACGCGCTCGAAATGGCATCGGCGCTTAAGGAGATTGCCGCGAAGCTCGGCGTCGGCCTGATCTACAAGTCGTCCTTCGACAAGGCGAACCGCACCTCGCTGACGGGCCGGCGCGGCATCGGTCTCAGCGCCGCGTTGCCCGTCTTCGCCGAAATCCGCGAGACACTGGGATTGCCGGTCGTCACCGACGTGCACGACGCCGGACAATGCGCGGCGATCGCCGAAGTCGTCGATATCCTGCAGATTCCGGCGTTTCTCTGCCGGCAGACCGATCTGCTCGTCGCCGCCGCGCAAACAGGCCGCGTCATCAACATCAAAAAGGGCCAGTTTCTCGCGCCCTGGGACATGAAAAACGTCGTCGCTAAGGTGACCGGCAGCGGCAACACGCGCGTGCTCGTGACCGAGCGCGGCGCGAGCTTCGGCTACAACACGCTGGTCGTCGACATGCGTGCGCTGCCGCAACTCGCCGAGACCGGCGCGCCCGTCATTTTCGACGCGACGCACGCAGTGCAGCAGCCGGGCGGGCAGGGGACGTCGTCAGGGGGAGACAGACGCTTCGTTGCGCCGCTGGCGCGTGCCGCGGTCGCCGTCGGCGTCGCCGGTCTCTTCATCGAGACGCATCAGGATCCCGATCGCGCGCCGTCGGACGGACCGAACATGGTGCCGCTGAAGGAGTTCGCCGCACTAATTTCGCAATTGCAGACCATCGACCGGGTTGTCAAAGCACAAGGTAGCGCGGGCTGAGCTCGATCCCGCGCTCCTTGCATTCAAGCGCTTTTGTCGTCCGGCATTTCAAGTCACAGTCAGTCGTTTTTGGCCGGTCCTGGGCGCTCGCGTCGACGCCCCGGGAGCGTTAGACGAGAGCGGATTTGGGCCGGGTATCAGCGGCGTCAGAGACTGGCAGTGTGCAGATAGATGCTCTGCGCGTGCGCCGACGCCGTGTCCGTCAACATGGAGCCGACGTTGATGGCGGCGATCGCCATCGACGTTGCGAACAGGCACACAGCTGACAGGCAAGACAGGTAGGCTACGGCGCGCGAGACATGGTCGTTAGACATCGGTCAACCTCACAAAGTGCGAAAATAACGGATGACGACACGTCACTTGCAGTCTTCGATCGAGAGGCGGGGGAGAGGCTGCTTCGGGATCGACAAATTGACGATATGGCAACGGAGGTTAAGACCGCGTTAAGCTTACCGAAGGGTGAACGATTTTTTCTCCCCGATTCGAAATTGCGCGGCGGGGGCTCTGCGCCGCGATGATCCGGAACGCCGGAAATACCGTTATCGAGTTGAGGTCACGGGGGGCGTCGAGTCTTGAAATTCGCTGTCGTCGGGGCCGGGATCACGGGGCTCGGAGCCGCCTGGCTGCTGAGCCAGAAGCACCAGGTCACGCTTTTTGAGGCTGAGGCCCACCTTGGCGGTCACGCCAACACGTTGACAGTCGAGGCGCCCGACGGGCCATGCCCGATCGATACGGGCTTCATTGTCTACAACACGGCCAGTTATCCCAATCTCATCGCGCTGTTCGATCGGCTCGGCGTACGGACGGCCAAGTCCAACATGAGCTTCGCTGCGTCCCTGGCCGACGGCGCCTACGAGTATTCGGGCGACGGGCTCTCCGGGCTTTTCGGCCAACCTTCAAATCTCGCAAGCCCCGCGCACTGGCGCATGGTCGCCGAGATTTTCCGCTTTTTCCGCGAAGCGTCCGCCGTCGAGGCAAAAGCCTTGAGCATCGATGTTTCTCTCAGGGATTGGCTGGCGGCGCGCGGCTATTCTGAACGCTTCGTCTCGGCTCATATCACGCCGATGGCGGCGGCCATCTGGTCGACGCCCGGCAAGAACGTGCTCGACTTTCCGTTCGCATCGTTCGCCCGCTTTTTCGAGAACCACGGCCTGCTGCAAGCCTTCAACCGTCCGGAATGGCGCACCGTCGTCGGCGGCAGCCGCGAATATGTCTCGCGCGTGCGCGCCGAACTCCGCGGACCCGTCATCGCCGGTGACGCCGTCGAGTCAGCGCAGTCCATCAACGGCAAGGTGGTTCTCAAATCGGCCGGCGGCCGCAGCGAGACCTTCGATGGCGTGCTGTTTGCGTGCCACGCCGACGACGCACTTCGGATCGTTCGATCGCCCGACCCAGCCGTCGCCGACACATTGAAAGACTTTCGCTACGCCGACAACCTCGCCGTCCTTCACCGCGACGCGCGGCACATGCCGACGCGGCGACGTCTCTGGTCGAGCTGGAACTACATCAGCGCCGCGCGCCCCGATGCGGTGATCCACGACGCGCATCTCTCCGTCAGCTACTGGATGAACCGGCTCCAGCCGCTCCGTACCAAAACCGATTATTTCATCACCCTTAATCCAGCACGGGCGATCGCCGACGGCGCCGAAGTCGCACGCATAAATTACCGTCATCCAATGTTCGACGCCGCGGCAATGGCTGCGCAGGTGAAACTCTGGCCTCTACAGGGCCGTAACTCGATCTGGTTCGCGGGGAGCTATCTGGCCTATGGATTTCACGAAGACGGCCTGCAGGCGGGTCTCGCCGCGGCCGAAGACATGAGCTTGCGCTTGGCTGGTGAACTCGGCAGGGTTATGAGGCCGTGGCCGTGGGAGCACAGCAAGGGGCGGATTGCGGTTGGGCCAACGGCGCCGTCCGCGGGGGTTCGAGTGGCGGTCTGATGGCATCCGACTCTGCGATATACGCGGGACGCGTTGTCCACAAAAGGCTGCGGCCGAAACAGCACGCGCTCGACTATCGCGTGTTCGCGCTGTTGCTTGATGTGGATCGTATCGACGCCATCGCGGCGAGATGCCGGCTGTTTTCGCGCAATCGGTTCAACCTCGTCAGTTTTTTTGATCGCGATCACGGCGCCGGCGACGGCGCATCCGCCGGCGACACCGCGCGGCGTAGCCTCAAGGCCGCCGGCTTGCCGCACGAAGGCCGACGCATCCGCCTGCTGACCTATCCGCGCATCCTCGGCTACGTCTTCAATCCGCTCAGCGTTTATTTCGTCAGCGCGCCTGACGGATCGCTCGAAAGCCTCGTCTATGAGGTATCGAACACCTTCGGCGAGCGAAAGAGCTACGTTCTTTCGGCCGGCGCAACCCACGACGGCGGGGTTTTTGCCCAGGCGTGCGCCAAGGAAATGTTCGTCTCGCCGTTTGCGAGCGGGCGCGGCGGCTATCTGTTTCGCGTCATCGATCCGGCGCAAACGGCGCTCGTCGCCGTGCTGCTGAGCGACGGCGACGGCGCGCTCATCAAGACGCATTTCCGCGCAACTCGCGAAGAGCTCACCGATCGCCAAATCCTTCGCCATGTCGCACGCTATCCGCTGCTGACATTGAAAGTCATCGCCGCCATCCACTACGAAGCCCTGAAGCTTTGGCTGAAGGGCGTGCCGCTGGCCGACCGGCAAGTGTCTCCGCGCTACTCGACGACGCCACTGGCCGCGACGCCGCCACTCCTCAATCACAAACAAGGGTAACATCTGATGCAGCCGCCGCACGTTCTCGTCGATCCACAAGAGCGCATCACGCCCCCAGTCGCGTCGTGGCGCGACTCCGCCATCGCGGGCGGACTGCAGAATGTCCTCGGCGAAGCGCGCGGCCGGCTCGAGGTCGTGTTGCCGTCGTCGCATCGCGTGATGCTCGGCTCCGGCGACGAAGCGCCGGCGCGTTTGGTGCTGCACTCCTACATCGTACTCTGGCGCCTTGCGACGCGCGGCAGTCTCGGGCCCGCCGAAAGCTACCTCAGAGGCGAAATCGACACGCCCAATCTCGGCGCCGTATTGCGCTTCTTCTTGCGCAACTATGCGGCGATCGACGGCGCGGGCAGCAGCCTCTTCAAATTCAAGCCGAGGATGCCCGACATTATCTGGCATCGCCGCCGCGAGAATTCGCTCAAAGGCAGCCGGCGCAACATCGCCGCGCACTATGATCTCGGTAATGATTTTTATCGCCTGTGGCTCGATCCCGGCATGACATATTCCAGCGCCCTCTATCGCGACGCCGCCATGTCGCTCGAAGCCGCGCAAAACGAGAAGTACAACGTCGTTCTCGATGCGCTTGGCGACATCGACGGCAAAACGCTGCTCGAAATCGGCTGCGGATGGGGCGGCCTCGCCGAGCGCGCGATCGCGCGGGGCGCCAGCGTCGTAGGCGTGACGCTGTCGACGGAGCAGCTGAATTACGCGCGTGAAAGACTTGTGAAGAGCGCCGATCGCGCCGATCTAAGCCTCCAGGATTATCGCGCGACGGAGGGATCGTTCGACGCCATCGCCTCGGTCGAAATGATCGAAGCCGTCGGCGAATCGCATTGGCCGACCTACTTCAAGACGCTGCACGATCGCCTGAAGCCCGGCGGCGCGGCGGCCATTCAGGCCATCACCATCGACGAGCGCTATTTCGACAGCTATCGCCGGCAGACGGACTTCATCCAGCGCTACATTTTCCCGGGCGGCATGTTGCCGACGATCACGCGCATGTGCGAGGAAGCCGAGGCGGCGGGACTGACCTTCGAAACAGTAGAGCGCTTCGGCCAGAGCTACGCGCGCACGCTTGTCGAATGGCGCAGCCGCTTCCGCGCCGCATGGCCCGAGATCCAGAAGCAGGGCTTTGACGAACGTTTCCGGCGCATGTGGGAGTACTACATGACGTATTGCGAGGTCGGCTTCGAAAGCGGCGACGTCGACGTCGGCATCTACAAGGTGACGCGCCGAGCAAGGTAATCGCGCTCTCGCCTACATTCGCCCGGTGATGCGGAAGTATTGGCGATAACGAATAATCCGCAACAGCTTCATCAGGATCGCCATGCGCCGCGGGAACACGATCTCGAACTTGTCGCGCGCGAGGCCCTCATGGATTCGCTGGCCGGCGTCCTCCGACGAAATCAGGAACGGCATCGGGAAGTCGTTCACCGCCGTCATTGGCGTTTCGACGAAACCCGGATTGACGATCTGCAGCTTCACGCCGCGCAGCTTCAGCGAGGGATAGACGCTTTCGGCGAGATTGATCAGCGCGGCCTTCGTCGGCCCGTAGGCGGCGCCCTTGGGCAATCCGCGATAGCCGGCGACCGACGCGACAAGAGCGATCTGCCCGGCGCCGCGTGCGCTCATCGTCAGCATCAGCGGCGCCAGCGCATTCATGACGCCGACGTAGTTGACCGTCATCGACTCCGTCGCCTTCGCGAGATCGTAGTCCGAGACCGTCATCGGATGCCAGACTCCGGCGTTGAGGACGGCGAGGTCGATGGGGCCAAGATCGGCTGCGATGCGTGTTGCGGTCGCGGCGACGGCCGCGGCGTCGGTCACGTCGACGGGATAGGCGCGAATGTTGGGCGACAGCGCGGCCAGTTCTGAAAGCTTGTCCGCCGATCGCGCCGAGACGGCGACGATGGCGCCGTCACGCGCCAACCGCAACGCAAGTTCACGGCCGATGCCGGTGCTCGCGCCCGTAATCCAGGCGATGCGCCAGGGTGTTGCCGCCGTCGTCGGTTGGCCGTCAGTCATGGAAAGTCGCCTCTCATGCGCGCAGCGAGGACGCGAGGCGGTCAGTCTAGAAGCCCGTCAGCGGCTGCACCATACGCGCGATGCGGCTCTTGAACTTGAGCTTTCCCTCGACCGCGATCAGGCAGATGCAACCCTCGACCGCATCGGCGACGGGCTGATGCTCGATCTCTTCGTCGAGATCGGCGACATCGCCGGCGCGATACGTGCCTGAGGCGTCGGAGTAAGAACCTTGCAGAACGAGCGTCAGTTCACTGCTGCGATGGCCGTGCTCTGGCAGTGCCATGCCTGGAGAGACTTTGATCAGCCGGAGATCACCGCGCGACGGCTGCGACAATTCGATTTGATGCTGCCAGACGCCGGGAGCGACGCGCTTCCACGGGACGGAGTCAAGACTTTTGCCGAGTACCGCCACGAGTGGTGGCGGCACGTCGCCGTCCGCGGCATTCGGCTCGCGATCTTCGACATCGGCTTCGGCGGCGCGCAGCGCCAGCACCGGCGCGGGACGTGACACTGGCGTCGGCGTCAGCTGGTCGAACAGCGTCACGCCGATGATCTCCATCGTCGCCAGATCCTTGCGGCAGCACGGGCAGACGGAAATATGGCTGGCCATGACGGCGGCGAACGCCTCGGGCATGCTCCCGGCAGAGCAGCTCATCAGACTGGCTCGATCGGGATGATGCGTGATCTTCATCTACCTCAAGTCCTCAACCGACTCGCGCACCTTGCCGTAAGCGAGCCGCATGCGTGATTTCACAGTGCCGAGCGGCAAACCAAGCCGCTCAGCGATTTCACTGTGCGACAGTCCCTCGATGTAAGAGAGCGCGACGACTTCGTATTGGTCGGCCGGCAGCGTTGAAAGCGCGCGTTGCACGCGCACCTTTCGCTCCTGCTCCGACAAAATTTCATCCGGAAGGGCGTCCGGTGAAGGCTCCTCATTGTGGCCATCGGGCAATTCGACCCACGAGAACTCTCTACGAAGCCTGTCGATTCTCAGATTACGGGCGATCGTGAAAATCCACGTCGTTGCGCTGCCCTTCTCACCGGAATAAAGGCCAGCCTTGCGCCAGACGGTGAGCAGCGTTTCCTGCGCCAGTTCCTCGGCGGTATTTGGATCCGCGCCCTGGCGCATCATGTAGGCCTTCACGCGGGGCGCGTAGGCCTGAAAAAGCTTACGAAACGCCTCGACATCCTCGCGTTCGGCGATCCGTTGAAGAAACTCGGCCATCGATATGGGACCAGCAGCGTTCGTTCCGCGACCAATTGGCCGGGCGGTTGCGAGAGGGGGAATCATAGCCGAACCTCGATGGACCTGTCACGTTAACGGCGAATTCTGGGTCCTGGATCGCCGCCGTTGCGCCTGAGCCGGCGCGAAAATCGCGACAATGAACGGGGGACGACGTGACGCTCCAAATCGTAGCGGTGCTCTTGGCGGCTCTGGCTCTGGCGGCGCCGCTGTCGCGCTGGCTGGGCGTGGCGGCGGTGCTCGGATACCTGTTTGCCGGCATGCTGCTCGGGCCATTCGGCCTCGGCGTGATCTTCTCGGCGCACGACGCGAAAGAGATCCTGCACGTCACGGAATTCGGCGTTGTGCTGCTGCTGTTCCTCATCGGCCTGGAGCTGCGCCCGAAACGCCTGTTCGCAATGCGGCAGGCCATTTTCGGCATCGGCGCCGCGCAGGTGGCGATAACGGCACTGGCGCTGGCCGCCGTCGGTGTCGCGCTGGGCTTTACCTGGCAGCCCGCGCTGTTCGCCGGCGCGGCGCTGGCGCTGTCGTCGACCGCGTTCGCACTTCAAGTTCTCGAGGAGAACAACGAACTCGCAACGCGGCATGGCCGGCTCGGATTCGCCGTGCTGCTGTTCCAGGATCTCGCCGCCATTCCGCTGATTGCCCTGGCGCCGTTTTTCGCCGTCGCGGCCGTGAGCGCCAGGGAGTCGATCGACCTGATGGCGTTCGCCAAGGCGCTCGGCACGATAGCTGCCGTCATCGTCGTCGGACGTTACGCGCTCGACTATCTGCTGAAGCTGGTTGCGCTCTCGCGCGTGAAGGAGGCGATGACCGCGGCGGCGCTGCTGACGGTCGTCGGCATCGCGCTCATCATGCAGCAGGTCGGACTTTCCGCCTCGCTGGGCGCGTTCCTTGCCGGTGCGCTGCTCGCAGAGAGCAGCTATCGCCATCAGCTCGAAGCGGACATCGCGCCGTTCGAGGGCATCTTGCTCGGCATGTTTTTTACCGCCATCGGCATGTCGCTCAATCTGACGCTGCTGCTCTCGCAACCAGCGCTGATCTTGGCGCTCGTGCTGGCGCTGATGCTCATAAAGGCGCTGGTTCTCTACGGTCTTGGGCGCTGGGAGGGCCTGGAATCCGGCCCTTCGCGCCGCCTTGGCTTGGCGCTCGCGCAGGGCGGTGAATTCGCCTTCGTGCTGCTGTCGGTTGGCGAAGTCGCCGGCGTGCTCGGCAAGGGCCCGGCAGAAATCCTCGCCGTGGTGGTGACCGTGTCGATGGCGATGACGCCCGTGCTGCTGATGCTCGACCGCCGGGTCATGCCGAAGGCGCTTAGCCCCATCCGCGCCTTCGATGCGCTGCCCGAGAGTGACTCTCATGTCGTCATCGCGGGCTTCGGGCGTTTCGGTCAGATCGCAGCGCGCGTGCTGCGCGCCAAGAAAATTCCCTTCACTGCCCTCGACATCAGCGCCGAGCAGATTGAATTCGTGCGCCAGTTTGGCAGCAAGGCCTTCTTCGGCGACGCCAGCCGGCCGGAAATCCTGGAGGCCGCGCAACTCGACAAGGCGCGCGCCTTCGTGCTCGCCATCGACGACATCGAAGCCTCTATGCGGACCGCCGAGCACGTCAAGACGCGCTACCCGCACGTCCCGATCTACGCCCGCGCCCGAAACCGCAATCACGCCCACCGACTGCTCGATCTCGGGGTCACGATCATCCAGCGCGAAACATTCTTGTCGGCGCTCGAATTGACGCGCCAGCTGCTCCAGGGGCTCGGCTATTCCGAGCGTGTCGCCACACGGACCGTCGAGACGTTCCGCGCCCACGACGAGCGCCGCCTGATCGAGGACTATAAGCACGCCTCCGACATTGAGCGGTTGCAGGCGCGCGCCCGCAGCGACGCCGTCACGCTCGAAAACCTGTTCCGCGAGGATGCCCAGGAAGACGCCAAGGCCGTCACCGCCGAAGGCGCCCCGCGCGATGTCGCAGCTCGCGCCTAAATAGCCCGGCGTGCAGACCGTAACTATCGACACGCGCACGCGATTCCGCGGCCTTCGGGTGCTGGACCGCGATTGGGCGTGCATCGCCGCTCCACGGTGGTAGACGGGGGGCGCGACGCCCGGTAAATGTCCGGCGACTTCGCAATTGAAGGCGCGCACGCGCCCTCGAACCGGGCCACTCAATCCATGAGCAAAGCGCAGATGAAGACCAGGGACGCAGCTCTCGCGTCCGCAACGGGCGTTGCTCTCAAGGATATGGCCAACGCCATTCGCGCCCTGTCGATGGACGCCGTGCAGGCCGCCAACTCTGGGCACCCTGGAATGCCGCTTGGCATGGCCGACGTCGCAACCGTACTGTTCACCGAGGCGCTGCGCTTCGATCCCGCCGTTCCGGCATGGCCGAACCGCGATCGCTTCATGCTTTCGGCCGGTCACGGCTCGATGCTGCTCTATTCGCTGCTCTACCTCACCGGCTATCCGGACATGACGATTGAGGAGATCAAAAACTTCCGTCAGCTTGGCTCGAAGACGGCGGGACACCCCGAGTTTGGTCACGCCCCCGGTATCGAAACGACGACCGGCCCCCTCGGTCAGGGGCTTGCCAACGCGGTCGGCATGGCGTTGTCGGAGCGGCTGCTGGCGGCGCGCGTCGGCGAAGATCTGATCGACTACCATACCTACGTCGTCGCCGGTGATGGTTGCTTGATGGAAGGCATCAGCCAGGAGGCGATCTCGCTCGCCGGTCACTTGAAGCTCGGCAAGCTGATCGTGTTCTGGGACGATAATTCCATTTCGATCGACGGCGCGACGAGCTTGGCCGTGTCCGACGATCACGTCGCGCGCTTTGCGGCATCGGGCTGGAACACGGTCCGCGTCGATGGGCACGATGCGGCGGCGGTGTCGGCTGCGATCAAAACGGCCAAGGCCGATTCCTCGCGCCCGTGGCTCATCGCTTGCAAGACGATCATCGGCTACGGCGCGCCGAACAAGGCCGGCAAGTCGTCGGCTCACGGCGAACCCCTTGGGGTCGACGAGATCAAGGGCGCGCGCGAAAAACTTGGCTGGCCGTACCCGCCATTCGAAGTTCCCGCCGAAGTTTTGAAAGCCTGGCGCGACGTCGGCGCGCGAGGCGCCAAGGCGAACGCGGCCTGGGAGGCGACGTTCGCCAAGGCCGATGCGGCGACGAAGGCGCTGATCGCTGGTCGCGACGCAGGCGCTATCGCGGCGAACATTGCCGCTGAAGCGAAAGCCGCATTCGCCGCCGATGCAACCAAGCGCGCGACGCGGATCTGGTCGCAAATGACGCTCGAACGCCTCGTTCCCGCGCTCCCCGAACTGCTCGGCGGCTCGGCCGATCTGACGCCCTCGAACGGCACGCGCACCAAGCATCATACGGCCATCGCGCCCGGCCAGTTCGCGGCGAATTACATCCATTACGGCGTGCGCGAGCATGCGATGGCGGCGGCGATGAACGGCATCGCGCTGGCGGGCTCGTTCATCCCCTACGGCGCGACGTTCCTCGTATTCACCGACTATGCCCGGCCGTCGATCCGCCTGTCGGCGCTGATGGGCCAGCGCGTCATTTACGTGATGACCCACGATTCGATCGGGCTCGGCGAAGACGGGCCGACGCACCAGCCGATCGAGCACCTCGCCGCGCTGCGCGCCATCCCGAACTTGAACGTGTTCCGCCCCGCCGACGGCATCGAGACGGCGGAGTGCTGGGCGCTCGCCATCGCCGACACGGATACACCGTCGATCCTGGCGCTGTCGCGTCAGGCCGTGCGAAACCTTCGCGCCGCCGATGCCGAGAACCGGTCGGCGAAGGGCGCCTACGTTCTGCGCGAGGCTGCTGGCCATCGCGACGTCACGCTGCTCGCGACCGGCTCGGAAGTCGGCCTCGCGGTAGAAGCGGCCGATGCGCTGGCCAAGGACGGCGTCAATGCGGCTGTGGTTTCGATGCCGTCGTTTGAATTGTTTCGTGCCCAGGATGACGCCTATCAGATGGCCGTCCTCGGCCACGCCCCGCGCGTCGCCGTCGAAGCCGGCGTCGGCCAGTGCTGGCACGAGTGGTTACGCAAAAAGGATGGGTTTGTGGGCCTTGCGACCTTTGGCGCCTCGGCGCCGGGGCCGAAAGTGTACGAACATTTCGGCCTCACCGCGCCCGCCGTCGTCGCGGCGGCGCGCGCCGCCGTCAAGTTGGCGAAGGCCTAGCGCGGGCGAATGGCGCGCCGCGTAGCGTGTATGGAAGTCCATGAACCTCGATCACCTGAAATCGACCTCTGACGTGGACGTCAAAGGCAAGCGCGTGCTCGTGCGCGCTGACCTCAACGTGCCGGTGAAAGACGGCGCCGTGACGGATGCGACGCGGCTGGAGCGCGTGACGCCGGGCTTGACCGACCTCAGCCGGCGCGGCGCCAAGGTGATCGTAATTTCGCACTTCGGTCGCCCGAAGGGCGGGCCTGACCCGGAGTTTACGTTAAAGCCCATCGCAGCGGCGATACAATCGATTGCCGGGCAACCGGTCGCCTTCGGAAGCGACTGCATCGGCGACGCCGCCGTCAAAACGGTCGCGAGCCTCAAGGACGGCGACATCGCCGTGCTCGAAAATTTGCGCTTTCACAAGGGCGAAGAAAAAAACGATCCCGCGTTCGCCGCCGAGCTGGCGAAGTTGGGCGACCTGTTTGTCGGCGACGCATTTTCCTGCGCGCACCGCGCGCATGCCTCGACCGAGGGCGTGACGCGGCTGCTGCCCTCCTACGCCGGGCCGCTGCTGCTGGAAGAAATCAACGCGCTGCGCGCCGCACTGGAAAAGCCGCAGCGTCCGACCGCGGCCGTCGTCGGCGGCGCCAAAGTCTCGACCAAAATCCCGGTGCTGACCAACCTCGTCGCTTTAGTCGACAAGCTGATCATCGGCGGCGGCATGGCCAACACCTTTCTGCTGGCGCAAGGCGTCTCGATCGGAAAGTCGCTCGCCGAACCCGATTTCCGCCAAACCGCTCTCGATATCATCGCCGAAGCCAAGACCAGGGGCTGCGAGATCGTGCTGCCGGTCGACGCCGTCGTGGCGCGCGAATTCAAGGCCGGCGCGGCGCACGACAACGTCGCCATCGCCGCGTGTCCTCCCGACGCCATGATCCTCGATGTCGGGCCCGAAAGCGTCGCGCTGGTCGCCAGGCATCTCACCGCGTGCAGAACGCTGCTCTGGAACGGGCCGATGGGCGCCTTCGAGATGGCACCGTTCGGCGAGGGGACGTTTGCTCTCGCGCGCCAAGCGGCGGAGTTGACCAAATCCGGCCAGCTCGTCTCCGTCGCCGGTGGCGGCGATACGGTCGCGGCGCTCAACGCGGCGGGCGTCACCGGCGACTTCACCTATGTGTCGACGGCCGGCGGCGCCTTTCTCGAATGGCTCGAAGGCCGTGAACTTCCCGGCATTGCGGCGCTGATCCGCTAGGCGCCGCGCCACCCCATCCCGTCATGGAGGCGGAGGAGGCCATCCACGACGCGCTTCCGCAAGAGAATTAACGGCAAGCAGCAGGGTTCTGAAACGCCGGCAGGCCTTTGAAACGTACTAGACGCGACCCCATGCCGTGGATGGCCGCCTTCGCGGCCATGTCGGTGTATATGGCGGAGTGCGTAGTTTAACGAATTGACTCGACCGACGGTCCGAACAGCGCCGAGACGCGGCGCATCGCTGGGAAATCACCATGTTCGCCGAAGCGCATGTCTATCTGGGAGTGGCGCTGGCGGGGCTCGCGAGTTTCCTCTCGCCGTGCGTGTTGCCGCTCGTGCCGCCCTATCTCGGATACATTGGCGGCACGACCCTCGACCAGCTGACCGGCGAGGACGGCGCCGATCGCGCCGTCTGGCGCCGCGTCGTCGTGGCGGCGATCGTGTTCGTGCTCGGCTTCACCACGGTCTTTGTCGCGCTCGGCGCCGGCGCCAGCACGATCGGCCAATATCTGCTCGCCTACCGCGGTCCGCTCGGGATTGCGGCCGGCCTGGTGATCATCATTTTCGGCCTGCATTTCCTGGGGCTCTTTCGGATCCCGCTGCTTTACAAAGAGGCCCGCTTTCAGGGCGGCGGCGGCGCGAGTCTCGCGGGCGCCTACGTCATGGGCCTCGCCTTCGCGTTCGGCTGGACTCCGTGCATCGGCCCGATCCTGGCGACCGTGCTGGCGGTTGCCGCCAATGAAGGCAG
>JBJXHD010000045.1:0-5902 GCA_046160845.1 Hyphomicrobium sp. | reverse complement strand
GCTTCGTGCATGGCCCGGCGCTCGATGCTGATCTCTCGACCTCACACGAACTGTTCAAGGTGATGGCGAGCGGCGTCTATCCGGCGACGCCGAAAATCCGCTTTCCCGTGGCCCACGTCCATGACGTAGCAGCCGCCCATGCAGAAGCCCTATTTCGCCAGGAGGCGGCGGGGCAGCGTTACCTCATCGGTGAGGGGCAGCTCGGGCTCTACGACCTGGGCCGGATCATGGCCGCCGAGTGCCCGGACCTCGCCTCGAAGGCGCCGAAGTTCGAGCTGCCGGACGTCGCGGTGCGCGCTCTGGCGGTCGTCGACAAGCGGATGCGCACCGTGCTCCCCGAACTCGGCCAGAAGAAGCTCTATTCCAACGAGAAAGCGCGCACGGCGCTGGGCCTCGCTTTGAAGGACGCCACGACAGCGGCCCGCGACTCGGTCACATCGTTGCGCGCCCTCGGCGTCATCTGACCCTCTTGAACTTTGCGGCGTTGAGGCCCCATGTCTCGGCGTTGACATGAACCCCATCCATCCTAACGCTTGGCCATGATTTTCAATCGCTCGAGTTTCCTTCTTGCCAGCGCCGTCGTAGCAGCGCTCGCCGCCGTATATTTCGCCGGCGGCCGTGCCGATGCGCAGCTGAAAGTCCCTCCGCAATCGCGCGAGATGGCGCAGTATTCGTTTGCCCCGATCGTGCGCAAGGCGTCGCCAGCCGTCGTCAACGTCTACGTGCGATCGCGCGTTCAAACCTTCAATTCTCCGTTCGCCGACGACCCCTGGTTCCGCCGCTTCTTCGGCCGGGAGTTCGGCGACGGGCCTGGGCAGCCGTCGGAGCGCGTGCTGAGCTCGCTCGGCTCAGGCGTCATCGTCAACGCCGAGGGTCTCGTCGTCACCAACACCCACGTCGTCAAGGCGCGCGGCGACACCGAGATCCGCGTGGCGCTTTCCGACAAGCGCGAGTTCGACGCAAAGGTCGTGGCGCAGGACGACAAGACCGACATCGCCGTCTTGAAGATCGAGAATGGCGACGAGGCATTCCCGTTCCTCGAATTCGAGGATTCTGACAGCCTCGAAGTCGGCGATCTCGTGCTTGCGATTGGCAATCCGTTCGGCGTCGGACAATCGGTGACGAGCGGCATTGTCTCGGCGCTATCTCGCTCCGAGATCGGCGCGTCGGATCAACAGGTCTTTATCCAGACGGACGCCGCCATCAACCCCGGAAATTCGGGCGGCGCACTGGTGGACATGACGGGACGCCTCGTCGGCATCAACACGATGATCTTCTCGAAAACCGGCGGTTCGGTCGGCATCGGCTTCGCGATCCCGTCGAACCTGGTCAAGGTCTATGCGCAAAGCGCCGCATCGGGCCGCAAGGTCGAACGGCCGTGGCTCGGCGCCAAGCTCGAAGCCGTCTCTCGGGATGTGGCCGAGGGTTTGAAACTCGATCGCATCGCCGGCGCGGTCGTCACGCGCGTCTCGGACAAGGGACCCGCCGCGCGCGCAGGCCTTGAGCCGGGCGACGTCATCACGCGCGTCGACGGCGTGGAAGTCACGGACGCCCGTTCGGTCTTCTATCGGCTCACCACAAAAGGCGTCGGGCAGACCGTGACGCTGTCGGCGATCCGCAAGGGCAAGCCCGTTGATCTCTCAGTCGCGCTCGTCGCCGCGCCGCAGGCCGGCAAGGACGATATCCGCAACCTGTCGGGCCAGCATCCACTCGACGGGGCGCGCGTCTCGAACATTCTGCCGGCGCTGGCGGACGAACTGAATCTGGACGACGCCGGCGGCGTCGCGGTGTTGTCCATCCGCAACGGCTCGGTGGCCCAGAATCTTGGATTCCGCAATGGCGACATCATCGTCGCCGTACAGAACAAGGACGTTGCGACCGTCGATGAGCTCGAGCGCGCACTCGCGTCACGCCAGCGCGTCTGGCAGATCGCCGTCAAGCGCGGCGACCGGGTGCTGCAATTGCAGGTGCCTGGGTGATGGTCGCTTTTAGCTGGGTGGGCGCTGCCGATGTTTTCGCCAACGGTTATCGCCTTTGGTCTTGCGCCCGAACCGTGAGCATCCTCAGCGGTATGGCCGACGCCGCCTCGGGCTTTAATCCGCACAATGATGGTTAAGAGCCGCGCGCCCGCGCGCTCATTCCCTCCGCACCCGTCGACATGGCGACACAATCATGCTGAACTTTACCAACTTTCCCGGGGGAGTTTCACACCATGGCAGACACTCGAGGCGTCCTGATCGTCGGCTCCGACGCCGTCCTGCACGGCGAAGTGATGCGCAGCAGGCGTGTTGAGGTCCATGGCGTGGTCGAGGGTGGCGTGATCGCCAGCGAAGTCGTCGTGCATCCCAACGGGCGCATTTCGGGCAAGTTGACCACCGACGCGGCTGACGTGCGCGGCCAGCTACAAGGTGAGGTGCGCGTCCACAATCTGATTTCGATCCGCAGCACCGGCGACGTGATGGGCAACGTCAAGTATGGCCGGCTGGCGATGGAGGAAGGCGGCGAACTCGCAGCCCAAGTGCGCAACGTTCCGCCGTCGATTTCCGGCGATCTCGATCTCACCGTGCCTCGCGCCGGCTCTGTCAAGATCACGCGCGCCGATCTCTCGGCCTTTGATCCCGACGATGCGCCCGAGAATCTCACCTTCAGCATTTCCAACGCGAATGGCGGGTTCATTGCGCGCGCACAGGCGCCGCGTTTTGCTTTGGATAAGTTCACGCAGGACGAGCTGGCCGATGGCCAGATCATTTTCGTCCACGACGGCGGCGCTGATCGCTATGCGAAGTTCGACATCGTCGTCGCGGATGCCGCGGGCGCGTCGTCGGGCGCGCCGAAGACCGTCAATGTCGCGGTCAAGACCTGACTTAGCCGCCCCTCGCGAATGCGCGATCCCGCCGCTATAACGAGCCATGGCGAATCTTTTTGAAGCCGCCGGCCTGGATAAAAGCGCGCCGCGGCCGCTCGCCGATCGTCTGCGACCGACGTCGCTCGGCGACGTTGTCGGCCAGGACCACATCGTCGGCCCTGACGGCGCGCTGACGCGGATGCTCAAAAGCGGTCGCGTGCCGAGCCTCATTTTCTGGGGACCGCCCGGCTCCGGCAAAACGACGATTGCCCGGCTGCTCGCGGGTCAGGCCAATCTGGCGTTCGAACAGCTCTCGGCGATTTTTTCCGGCGTCGCCGAGCTGCGCAAAGCCTTCGATCGCGCCAAAATCGTGCGCGAGCAGGGCCGCGGCACGCTGCTGTTCATCGACGAAATCCACCGCTTCAACCGCTCTCAGCAGGACAGCTTCCTACCGCATATGGAGGACGGCACGATCACGCTCGTCGGCGCGACGACGGAGAACCCGTCGTTCGAGCTCAACGCCGCACTGCTGTCGCGCGCCACCGTGCTCGTTCTCAATCGCCACGACGATGCGGCGCTTGATAGCTTGCTGGTGCGCGCTGAGAAGGATATCGGCCGTGCATTACCGCTCGACTCCGATGCCCGCGAAGCGCTGAAGAGCATGGCCGACGGCGACGGGCGCACAATGCTCAATCTTGCGGAGGACGTGTTCGCGGCGGTCCCGCCCGGCAAAGCTGTGATCGAACGCGAGGCGCTGATCAAGCTCGTACAGCGGCGCGCGCCGCTTTACGACAAGGGCCGCGAGGGTCACTACAATCTGATCTCGGCGCTGCATAAGTGCGTGCGCGGCTCCGATCCCGACGCCGCGCTCTACTATTTCTGCCGCATGCTGGAAGGCGGCGAGGATCGCCTCTTCCTCGCGCGCCGCCTCGTGCGCATGGCGGTCGAGGACATCGGGCTCGCCGATCCGCAGGCGTTGGTCGTCGCCAACGCGGCGAAGGACGCCTTCGATTTTCTGGGTTCGCCCGAGGGTGAACTGGCGCTGGCGGAAGCCGTCATCTATCTCGCGACGGCGCCGAAATCGAACGCCAACTACGTCGCCTTCAAAGCGGCGATGCGCGCCTCCAAATCGCATGGCTCGCTCGCGCCGCCGAAGACGATCCTCAACGCGCCGACCCAATTGATGGAAGACGAAGGCTACGGCTCGGACTATCGCTACGACCACGACGAGCCGGACGCCTTTTCAGGGCAGAACTACTTTCCCGACGCCTTCACGACGCGCCCGCAGTACTACGATCCGCCCGAGCGCGGGTTCGAGCGCGAGATCAGAAAGCGCCTCGAATATTGGGCAAAGTTGCGAAAGGAGCGCGGCAAGGCCTGACGCCGCCGCCGCGCGCCACCACGCGCCACCATAGGAAAGCCCCGTGAGCCGCACCCAGCCGCATAACGAAAACCACATCGCGGATCGCGTGGCGTGGCTGCGCGCCGCAGTCCTCGGCGCCAACGACGGCATCGTCTCGACTGCCAGCCTGATCGCGGGCGTCGCTTCCGCCAACGCGACGCCGCAGACGATTCTGATCGCCGGCATCGCAGGCCTCGTTGCCGGCGCGATGTCGATGGCGGCCGGCGAATACGTCTCGGTCAGCTCGCAAGCTGACGCTGAGGGGTCGGATCTCGCGCGCGAAAAGAAGGAGCTTGCCGAACAGCCCGAGTTCGAGCTCAAAGAGTTGACCGACATCTACATCGTGCGCGGTCTCGAGCCAGGGTTGGCCCGTCAGGTCGCGCAGCAACTGACGGCCAAGGATGCGCTCGCTGCGCACGCGCGCGAAGAACTTGGCATCACCGAAGTGACAGCGGCGAAGCCCGTCATCGCCGCGATGGCGTCGGCCGCGTCATTCGCCGTCGGCGCGGCGGCGCCACTGCTGGTCGCGATCGCCGCGCCTGTGGACCGAGTACCGCTGTTCGTCACCGCCGCCTCGCTCGTCTGTCTCGCAGTGCTCGGCGCGCTTGGCGCATGGGCCGGCGCGGCAAACATTGGGCGGGCGACCGCGCGTGTGACGTTGTGGGGCGCGCTTGCCATGGCGATCACAGCTGCCGTTGGGGCGCTGACGGGGGCGGCTGTCTAGCGGCCTCCTGGACGGCAGGGACAGCCTGACACTTCCGTCTTGCCTCGCTGGTCTATATAGGAACGGATTGTCATCCCCTGGAACGACGCCTCTCATGAGACTTTTGCTGCTCGCCTCCGCCGGCGGCGCCTTCGGCGCGGGCGCCCGTTATCTCGTGTCGCACGCCTTCGCGGCGCGCGGACTGATCGCGTTTCCATGGGCGACGCTGACGATCAACGTCGTCGGCTGTTTTCTAATGGGCGTGCTGATCGAGGTTTTGGCGCAACGCTCCCACGATACGGCGGAGATCAGAACCTTTCTCGCGACCGGCGTGCTCGGCGGCTTCACGACGTTCTCGGCTTTTTCGCTCGAGTTCGCGACGCTGTTCGAGCGCGGCGAGACGGCGGCAGCGGCGGCCTACGTCATCGCGTCGGTCGTACTGACGCTGATTGCCGTGTTTGCCGGTCTCGCTGCAGCTCGCGCGGTGCTCGCATGAGCCAGGACGGCAAGGTCGAAGCGCTGCGCGTGCAGGCAACCGAAGCCGACATGCGGCTCGACCGCTGGTTTCGCGTGCATTTTCCGGAGGTCGGCTACACCTATCTCCAGAAACTGTTGCGATCCGGTCAGGTTCGCGTCGACAGCAAGCGCGCGCAAGCCAACGATCGGCTGATTGCCGGAGCCGAGGTTCGTGTACCGGCCATCGTGCGCCAACCGAAAAAAACTGGCTCGAGTTCGGGCAGCGGCATGAAGGCTCCGCTCGGCGTGTCGAAGGGCGACCGCACTGCGATCGAGAAGATGATTCTCTACGAGGATCTGCACGTGCTCGTTCTCAACAAGCCATACGGTCTGGCGGTGCAGGGCGGCACCGCGACGCGCCGGCATATCGACGGCATGCTCGAAGGCATGGCCGACCGCTTTGGTGGCGAGCGCCCGCGTCTCGTGCATCGCCTCG
>JBJXHD010000044.1:0-27128 GCA_046160845.1 Hyphomicrobium sp. | reverse complement strand
GGCAACTCCAAGCTCGGGCAGGTCGCGCTCGAAGCGTTGAGCAAGCGCATGGGCTGGTCGATCTTCGGCGCGTGACTCTTCGAGCCGCGGAATGGCGTGAAACAGAGCGAAGTGACGTTTGGATGCGGCTAGCGCTTCCACTCCAACTCGGCGGCCGCGATCGCATCGTCATGATACCAGCCAGCCGCTGACGCGACGTTCGCGACTCGCTTCGGCTCGATCACCGCGATAGGCGCGCCGCCAACGCGTCGAACGCTCAAGCCTGCACGTCCACCCGTCGGAAACCGATAAATCTTTGCCGTTTCTCTCGGCACTGCTGTCGTCATGGCAGGGGTCTTCCAATTCGGTTGAAAGCGAAAACTCTCGCTACATATTGGGATTATCTCACGATTTTCGAGTGCGCACAGGCGCCTGATTTAGCAACAGCGAACGCCCAAACTATTGGCATGCTTGATTTTGCATCTTTGCTAGCATCCGCCCGTTGGAGAACGTTTGACCCTGCCGCCAGTTCCGCCAAATGCCTTTTGGCGCTGCAGCGTTAAATAAAGCCATTGGGGAGGTCGGATGCTTGGCGATGTGTCTCGTACTGAGCGCCGCCCTCGCCGCGCCGAGTTGCTAACAGAACGCACCCTTCGGGCCATCAGCATGATGATCCTGCGGGTCGTCCGTCCGACGCAGCCAGAACCAATTCTCGTCACCACAAGACAGCGCCCGCAGCGCCTTCCTAGCCGCTAGCGGCAGGTCGGACTGCGGAAGTCTGCACACGTTAGACATTCCGAAAACGTCGCGTCATCAACTTTGGAGAGACTTGGAATGACGAAATACAAGCTCGAATACATCTGGCTCGATGGCTACGCACCGACGCCGAATCTGCGCGGCAAGACGCTCATTAAAGACTACAGCGTTTTTCCGGACCTTGAGCAGCTCCCATTGTGGGGTTTCGACGGCAGCTCGACCATGCAGGCCGAAGGCCACAGCTCGGATTGCGTGCTGAAGCCGGTTGCCATATATCCCGACCCGGCCCGCACCAACGGCGCTCTCATCATGTGCGAAGTCATGATGCCGGACGGCAAGACCCCGCACTCGACGAACAAGCGCGCCACTATCCTCGACGATTCCGGCGCATGGTTCGGCTTCGAGCAAGAGTACTTTTTCTACAAAGATGGTCGCCCGCTGGGCTTCCCCGCCGCAGGCTATCCGGCGCCGCAAGGCCCCTACTACACCGGCGTCGGTTACAAGAACGTCGGCGACGTTGCGCGCCAGATCGTTGAAGAGCATCTCGATCTCTGCCTCGCCGCCGGCATCAATCACGAAGGCATCAACGCCGAAGTCGCAAAGGGCCAGTGGGAATTCCAGATTTTCGGCAAGGGCTCAAAAAAAGCCGCTGACGAAATGTGGATGGCTCGCTACCTGCTCCAGCGCCTAACCGAAAAGTACGGCGTCGACATCGAGTACCACTGCAAGCCGCTCGGCGACACCGACTGGAACGGCTCGGGCATGCACGCCAACTTCTCGACGACCTACCTGCGCGACATAGGCGGCAAGGACTACTTCGAAGCTCTGATGAAAGAGTTCGATAAGAACATCCAGGACCACATCGCCGTTTACGGTCCGGACAACCACATGCGCCTGACCGGAAAGCACGAGACGGCGCCGTGGAACAAGTTTAGCTACGGCGTCGCCGACCGTGGCGCCTCGATCCGCGTACCGCACTCCTTCGTCAACAACGGCTACAAGGGTTACTTGGAAGACCGCCGCCCGAACTCGCAGGGCGACCCCTACCAGATCGCGTCGCAGATTCTGAAGACGGTGGCGGCCGTTCCGACCAGCTCCAAGTTGTCGGCTGCGGCCTAAACACGCCTCGCAACACGGGCACTACTCACACGGCGTCGACCTCTGGTCGGCGCCGTGATGTTTTTTGGCGGAGTGAGGCCGTGCATCCCTCCCAGTTCAGCCGACGTTCAGCTCGCATCGCGTTGATGTCACCTCGTCGCCGCCGCTCTTGCTGAACAGAACCGGCGGCACGGCGAAACATCGCCGATCGCACCCCACCAAACTGACGGAGACCCACTATGTCGACCCGCTTCGCCCTCGCGCTCGCCGCATCCGCCCTCGCGGCATCTGCCGCTGCTCCAGCCGTCGCCGGCGACGTGCAGGGCGACGCCTATTCCTGTCAGGAGCTCTGGCAGATGTGCAATGCGATCTACAAGTCGGGCGGCTACTGCTTCAAGTCGCCGAAAACCATTCGGACATTCGGCAACGCCGGCTGCCTCTATGACAATCAAGCCGAAGTGCCGATCTCCGACATCGACCGCGATACGCTTGGCCAGATCCGCAAGTCGGAAAAGCGACAGAGCTGCTGATCCCAGCCGCCTGGCTGCATGAACGCCACATGACTAGCAGGTTCAGAGCGAGTTCAGAGCGCGACTTCTAATGTCCCTCCACGATCACCAAACGACTGCGAATCGCGCGGTTGGGGTGACCGGGGAGAAGTGACATCATGAAACTCAAATCGCTCATCGCAGCCGCTGCTCTTATGACGGCGCCGGCTCTGCTTGCCGCTCCGGCGACCGCCGCCGACTGGGATGGCTATCGCGGCTACAGCAACAGCTGGTCAGATCGCCACGTTGGTCGCGACCGCGACCTCGTTCGCCCGCGCTACCATGCACGTCGGTTCCATAAACGGCTGCCGTGGTGGGCCTATAATCGGCCATACAACTGGCGTCGCCATCAGTACGTCGACCGCTACAACGGCCCGCGCTATCCGCGCCGCGACTGGTAATCGCTTCGCGCCGGCGTAACGCAGTCCGGCGTAGGCGAGTATGAGTAGGCCGGCGGGCTTGCGGGAGTTCGCCGGTAATTTGATGGGGGTCGCAGTTCTGCTGCGGCCCTCATTTCGCGTGATGCGCTTCGGTGCCATGCCGTGTGATGCTCGCGCCACAGCCGCTGCTCTTCGTCGCACCATGGCGCGTCGATTAAGCCCCGATTAAGCATCGCGACCTAAGCTCCGCTTTCAGTCGAAGTTCGGTTCGCTTGGGGTTGTCGATGAGCGCTTTGAAGTCGCCGCAGACCGAGGAAATGTTGAAGCGTGGCGTCATCACCTCAAGCGATGTTCTACGGCTCCGGCGCATCGTCCATGAAGACGGCGTCGTGTGCGCCGACGAAGCCGATCTGCTGTTCACGCTGAACGATCGTTGCGCGTCGAAGGACGACAGCTGGGCCGATTTCTTCATCGAAGCCCTCACCGATTTCATCGTATTCCAGGAGCGCCCTCAGGGCTATCTGACAGCCGCGAATGGCGAGTGGTTAATTGGCCGCGTGTCGCGCGACGGCCGCGTCGACACCAAGGCTGAACTCGAGCTCCTCGTTAATGTGCTGGACAAGGCGCGTTGGGCGCCCGTCTGCCTCGTCAGCTTCGCGCTTCAGCAGGTGAAACACGCCGTCATCTCGGGCGACGGCCCGCTGCGCTACGGCAAGTCTTTGCAGCCGGGCGTGATCTCCGCCGGCGAAGTCGACCTTCTTCGCCGCATGCTCTATGCCTTTGGCGGCGACGGCCATGTCGCGATCACGCGGGACGAAGCCGACATTCTGTTTGATATCGACGAAGCCGTGGCGGACGCCGCCGCCAATCCAGCCTGGACCGACCTGTTCGTTAAGGCCGTCGCCAATGTCATCATGGCATCGTCCGGCTACCGCGTGCCGGCTCGCGAAGAGGCGCTCCGCCAGGAAGCGTCCCTCATCAATCCCGATCAGCAGACGTCCGTGCTCGCCTTCCTGCTGTCGATGGTTCGATCCAATCTCGATTCCGTCAAAGACGCCTATCACGACCAGACACCCGAAGAGCGGGCGCTAGCGCGTCTCGAGCACCAGCGCATCGAGATCATCACCAACGAAGCGATCACTGAGGCCGAAGCCAGCTGGCTGGCGCAGCGCATTGGCCGCGACGGCAGGCTCTCGCCGAGCGAGACGGCGCTGGTCACCTATCTGAAGCAGGAAAGCCCGAAGATCCATCCGGCTCTGCTCGAGGCCGTCGATCGGCTCGGCCACGCGGCCTAGCCTGCGCAGGCGGAAAAGCGGATTTTTCGCCTCAAACTGCCGCCGTTGTGCTGTTCCTAGCGTCGATCGCCGGGGCTGCGGGTTCAATCACTATTGAAGTCTCCTGAAAGCGCTCTTCAGCGGGCAGTGCGAACTCGTGCGGCAGCGGATCGCACGGGGCGGCTGATGCGCCAGCGCTTCTCATGTTTACGGGGCCGTTCGGCCGCTTTAGAAGAACCGATGATCTGCAAGATTCCGCTGCGCGGTTAACGCGCAAACCCTCGGGGAAGGACCGGACCGGTCGATGTTCAAGAAGATCCTGATCGCCAACCGCGGCGAGATCGCCTGCCGCGTTATCAAGTCTGCGCGCAAGATGGGCATCAAAACCGTCGCCGTCTATTCGGACGCCGACCGCGACGCGCTCCACGTCGACATGGCCGATGAGGCCGTCCACATCGGACCCGCGCCGGCGTCAGACTCCTACCTCGTGATGGACAAGATCATCGCCGCTTGCAAATCGACAGGCGCTGAGGCCGTACATCCGGGTTATGGCTTCTTGTCCGAACGCGAGGCCTTCCCGGTCGCGTTACAGAAGAACGGCATCGTTTTTATCGGTCCGAACCCCAAGGCGATCGCCGCTATGGGTGACAAGATCGAGAGCAAGAAGGCGGCCGCCGCCGCCAAGGTCTCAACTGTCCCCGGCCACATGGGCGTCATCAAAGATGCCAAGCACGCCGTCGAGATCGCCAATCAGATTGGCTACCCCGTCATGATCAAGGCTTCCGCCGGCGGCGGCGGCAAGGGCATGCGCATCGCCTACAACCCGAAGGAGGCCGAGGAAGGTTTCCAGCTCGCGGCGTCGGAAGCCAAATCGTCCTTCGGCGACGACCGCTGCTTCGTCGAGAAGTTCATCGAGAACCCGCGCCACATCGAAATTCAGGTTCTTGGCGACAAGCACGGCAACGTTGTCTATCTGGGCGAGCGCGAGTGCTCTATCCAGCGGCGCAACCAGAAAGTCCTCGAAGAGGCCCCGTCGCCGCTCCTTGATGAGAAGACGCGCCGCGCCATGGGCGAGCAAGCCGTCGCATTGTCCAAGGCGGTCGGCTACGACAGCGCCGGCACTGTAGAGTTCGTCGCAGGCCAGGACCGCTCGTTCTTCTTTCTGGAGATGAACACCCGCCTCCAGGTCGAGCACCCTGTAACCGAACTCGTCACCGGCGTCGATCTCGTCGAGCAGATGATCCGCGTGGCGGCCGGCGAAAAGCTGCCCTTCAAGCAGTCGGATGTCACGCTGAAGGGCTGGTCGGTCGAAAGCCGCGTGTACGCCGAAGACCCCTTCCGCAATTTCCTGCCCTCCATCGGCCGCCTAGTGAAGTATCGCCCGCCCGCCGAGACCAAGAAGGACGGCGTCACGGTGCGCAACGACACCGGCGTGTTCGAGGGCGGCGAGATCTCGATGTTCTACGATCCCATGATCGCCAAGCTTGTCACGCACGCGGCGACGCGCGAGGCCGCCATCGACGCCCAGTCAGCGGCGCTCGACGCCTTCTACATCGACGGCATCCAACACAATGTGCCGTTTCTGTCGGCGATCATGCAGCACCCGCGCTGGCGCTCGGGCAAGATTTCAACCGGCTTCATCAAGGAAGAGTACCCAGACGGCTTCAAGCCGCGCACGCCCGAGGGCAAGGACCTCGAAACTCTCGCCGCCGTCGCCGCCGTCATCGATCACCTCGGCAACGCGCGCCGGCGCGGAATCTCGCACCAGATGTCCGGCCAGTCGGTGCAGTTCGCCAAGCGCCGCGTCGTCAAGGTCGGCGAGGCGTCCGTCCTGCTCGAAGTCATGGGCATCATTCCGGGCCCTTATTATGTATCGATCCTCGACGCCAAGGGCGAGCCGAAGCAAACGCTCGAAATCACGTCGGAGTGGTGGCCGGGCCAGCCGGTCTGGACCGGCACCGTCGCCGATCAGGACGTTGTGGTCCAAGTCCGGCCGATTCCGAATGGCGTGACGCTGTCCTACCGCGGCATCCAGGCTCCGGTTTACGTCTACACCAAGCGCGAGGCTGAGCTTGCGGCGCTGATGCCGGAGAAGGTTGCAGCCGATATGTCCAAGTATCTGCTCTGTCCGATGCCGGGCTTGGTCAAGGCGATCCACGTCGCCGAAGGCGCGGAGGTGAAGGCAGGAGACAGCCTCGCCGTCGTCGAGGCGATGAAGATGGAAAACATTCTAAAGGCCGAGCGCGACGGCAAAGTCAAAAAGGTCGCCGCAAAGGCCGGCGATAGTCTCGCCGTCGACGCTGTGATCCTCGAGTTCGCCTAGTTCACGCGCGGTCGAGGCCCAAATAGCTGCGGCGATTTGGACGACGGCCGTTCAATTGAGACGGCTCGCGGCGCGCCGCAATCCGTTCAGGATCGGCTCGTAGGATTCTTCGTTCCGCGTCTCCGGATAGACCATGTAGACCGGATACACGAACTTGCGGCTGCGTTTCGGTTCGCGCAAGCGCCCGCGCGTCACTAGTTGTCGCACCATTCTGGCTGGGAAATAGCCCGAACACTCATTCGCCAGCATATAGTCGAGGCCCATCGGTCCGAGATCGAGGCTGATCGCCGGATTGGCGAGTTCGGGGAACGCTGCGCCGTGATCGTGCAGAAAATCCGGCCCCCAATCGATCAGCAGGTAGTCGTTGGCGCCGCGCCGGGCCCCTGCTTTCGCCGTTGAGACCAGAACAAACTCTTCATCAAACAGGTGTTCGATCGTCAGACCCGGGGGCGGGGAAGGCCGATAGAGGACCGCGAGGTCCAGAGTCCCCTCGATCAATCGCTGCGACAGCGACGCCGATCCCCCCGCTCCGGCCGACACGGCGATGCCCGGAATCTCGATTCGCAGTGCTGAAACCCACTTCAAAAGGAAACCTGTCCACAGGCTGAGGGGCGCTCCGACGGAAATATGATCGGGATGTTTGTCGGCGAGCGACACCTGAAGTTGAGCTTGGCTCCACACGCGAACCATCGCCAATGCGTGCTTTTGAAACAGTTCGCCCGCACCCGTGAGGTCGGCGCCGGACTTCGAACGCGTGAACAGCGGACGGCCCAAAAGGTCTTCTAATCCTTTAATTCTGGCCGAAACCGTCGATTGCGTGATGTTCATCTTGCGAGCGGCTTCGATGAAGCTGCCGCTTTCGGCGACGATGAGAAACGTGCGCGCCAAGCTGACGTCCATGCGGCCCTCCTGGGTCGGCGAGCGGGTTCACACGTGATCTATCGAAATTTTCGATATCAACAAACATCAAATTTCGTTTGTGCATTGACTTGAATCTCATCAATGTGATTCCGACTCGACTCGCGTCGGGTCGGCAGATCGAAAAAAATCTGCCAACGATCCAAAAAACGGAAGGACGATCTAAAATGGCTAAAGCTGCAAAGAAGGCTGCGAAGAAGACCGCTAAGAAGGCTGCGAAGAAGAAGAAATAACGCGCCTCTGCCGCGGTCGCGGGAGCTGCCGTCATGAACCGAATGGTTCATACGGCTGGCGCGATCGCAGCTCTTCTTATGACCTCGACCGCTTCGGCGGTCACGATCACGAACCGCGGTGACAAGGAGGCCAAACTCACTGTCATCGAGGGGTCCGCCCGGCAGGACAAGCTCCTGCAGGCCGGAAAGATGATCGAGGGGGTCTGTCAGAAGGGCTGCATCATCCGCCTTAACGACAGCGAAAAAGACGAGTACGAGCTAGAAGGCTCTGAACGCGTATCTGTCGAAGAGGGCTTTCTCTACTACGACGATCTTGACGCGGTGAGCGCGCCACAAGGCGCCGACTCTCAGCCGAAAGGGTCCCAGGTGCGGTAGGGAAGTGGTTGCGGCACTCACAAGCATATGACGCCCGCTTCCCGTCTCGGGAGGCGGGCGTTTCCGCTTGTTAACGTCGGACTCGCCCCGCGCTCCGCGCGCGATTTCAACCAAATCCGACCGCTAGACCGGCGACACAGCCGCCCGCGTTCTCCCGAACACTGCTTTGAAACTCTGCATCAACGCCACGTCGGCCTCTGCCATCGCGACCGTGAGCCCGAGATCGGCGAGGCTCGTAACTCCATGCTCGGCAATCCCGCAGGGAACGATGCCGCGATAGTGCGCCAGATCGGGCTCGACGTTCAGGCTGACGCCGTGCGTCGTCACCCCGCGGCTGACGCGAAGCCCGATAGCGGCGATCTTATCCTCCCGCACCCCCGTGGCGCTGGGCCGCGTGACCCAGATCCCGGGGCGACCTTGGCGAACCTCTCCGCGCACGTTGAAGGCCTCCAACGCGCTGATAATCCAACGTTCGAGATCGCCGACGAGGCGGCGAACATCACCGCCGCGCGCCTTGAGGTCGAGCATCAGATAGGCGATCCGCTGGCCGGGTCCGTGATACGTGTACTGCCCGCCGCGCCCTGTTTGAAACACCGGCAGCAGATGGGGCGCGATCAAATCCTTCCCCTTCGCGCTGGTCCCGGCCGTGAAGAGCGGCGGATGCTCGAGCAGCCACACGAGTTCGCTCGCGCTTCTGTCGCGGATCGCCGCGGCGCGCTGAGCCATCGCGACCATCGCCGATGGATAGTCGATTGGACCGTCGCTGATCACCCAGTCGATAGAAGTCGATGAGGGTGGGGGATGCCTGGTCATAGTGTCCGCTCGCCACGCCATTTGGCGCCCTGACGCCTCGAACTCAGGCGTCGCGCTCTCTCGCGGATCACCGTGGGGCGGGGCGTCCACTTCGTCAATCGCTGGCGCCCTACGGCGTTCAAACGCCATGTTTGAACCAGCTGCGCCGCCCGCAAAAGCGCCCTTCAGCGCCAATGTCGCCCACGCCCCGAAGCCGCCAATCTGTCGCTTGCCTTCCCAGGACCGCTCTGATACCTCACGCGACTTCGGCGGCTGGACGACTAGCGCCGACTTGTTACGGATCTGGCGCTTCGTCAGCTCAGTTGCGGTTGTGGCGGAATTGGTAGACGCACTACCTTGAGGTGGTAGCGCTGGAAACGGCGTGAAGGTTCGAGTCCTTTCAACCGCACCATCAGCTCCCGAACTGCCAATCGGGGCTACTCGCCTGCGTTGCGCACGACCGAGCGGTCGCGGAACGCTGTTCTGAAACCGCGGCCGAAGACGGGTGTCGCCGGCCCGATGCACGTCAGGCATAGCAGCGCCTCACAGCAGAGACCCGGCCGCGCCAAGACCCCGAATCATCCGAGAATCACCTGAGGACGAAGGTTAGTTGGCGGCGCGTTTGCGACGTGAACGGACGTTGGCTTTCCAGGGACTAACAGCGGTCGCCGTCCCATCGGAATTCGCGATATGTGGCGAAGAAGCCCCCTTCAGGCGACTTCGGGGCTCCGGCGCGAGTCGCGTGATCCCGGGGTCTTCGGCCGCCAAGGCCGGGTTCGGCCCTACGGTTCCGTAGAATGGCATCAGGGTCGGCGGCGCGCCGGGAGGCTTGCGAGCAGCCGCGATCCCGTCGCTGAAATCGGCCAGCAGTTCGACGCGGGGCGCAACCGGCGCCGCCGACGTGAGGTGGACGATTGTATAACCGCGTGTTCTCAGGGCCTTCAGAATCTCAGGCAGCGCCTTGGCCGTCGCCCGTTTGATGTCGTGGAACAACACGATGCCGCCGCCGGCGCGCTCGATCTCGGCAAGTGTCCGTTCGGCAAGTCGAGATGGGCTGGTGATGTAGCTGTCGTTGGTCACGACGTCGACGGTGAAGGCCGCGATGCCCCGTTGCTGGAGGTAGTCAAGCAGAGCCGCAGAGTCGGCCAATCCGGGAAAGCGGAAGAACGGCGCGATCGGGTGCCCCGCCGCTGCCGACACGGCTGCAAACCCGCGTTCGATCTCGTCTTGCGCCCGGGCGGCGGACATGCGCGGCATGTTGAAGGGATGCGTCATGGTATGGCTCGCCAGCGTGTGACCGCGCGCAGCGACGTCTCGCACGACGTCCGGATAGGCGATCGCCATGCGGCCGACGGCGAAGAACGTCGCACGCGCGCAATAAGCGCCCAGTGTGTCCAGGATCGATCGCGTGATCCACGGCATGGGTCCGTCGTCAAAGGTCAGCACGACCTCCTTGGGCCTCAGGAATGCCGCCTCGTGCGACTGCTTGGTGAATGAGCCGAAAATCGGCCCGCCCGACGTGTCGATCTCGACGATGCGCGGCGACGGAAACGCCAGCGCAGGGTCGCCGTGGCACGCCGGCGGCATGGTCTGCGCTACCGCTGGCGTCGCTGCTAAAAACATCGCAAACGCCGCGACGCCCCCGCGGCGCCGGCGCGCCAGGACAACGGTGGATGTGGTCCGCATCAATATCCGAAGGGCTGCAACTGCCAGGGCGGGTCGATCGCCGTCGGTGGCGACTTCTTCTTGCGCGCGACCGGCTTGCTCGAAGCATCGGCGGTGGACGCGGGCTGCTGCCACGGCAGTTCCTCGTCCGCCGGCGCAGCGCCCGATGGCTTGTCGCCGTTCGCTGCCGGATCAGCCGACCAGACAACGGAGCGGTCGGCGATCGGATTGTCGCGCAGCGCCTTCAATTTCGAGGCGAACGCTTTCGCGACAGCCGCATCGTAGGTTGATACAGTCGTTAGCGAAGTCTTCGGCGTGACGTGCACGACTTTGTAGCCGCGCTTGCGCAATTCTTCGAGCAATCCCGGCAAAGCCCCGACAGTCGATGGCTGGATATCGTGCATCAGGATGATACCTTTGCCCTTGGCGTTGAGCTGCGCCATGATCCGTCGGTGCACCTCCTTGGAGTTGCGCGTTAGGTAATCTTTGGAATCGACGTCGATCCAGAATGTCGCGATGCCGCGATCGGCGGCGCGCTCAAGGATGGCGCTGTTCTCGCTCAGATACGGGAAACGGAAGAACGGAGCAGCGGTGCCTTTCGCCGCGCGGTTGATGGCGGAGATGCCCAACTCGAAGTCCTGCTCGGCCGCCTTGGTCCCGAGCTCGCGCAAATTCTTGTGCGACCAAGTATGCGCAGCGACGGTGTGACCCTCGGCCATGACCTCGCGCACCATCGTAGGGTCGGCGGCGGCCATGCGACCGACCATGAAGAACGTCGCGCGGGTGCATTGGGCTGCTAGCGCGGCGAGCACGCGCCGGGTGTACGCGCGCATCGGACCGTCGTCGAACGTGAGAACGACTTCGTGATCGGTGAGGAAGTCATGGCGTCGGCCGTCCTTACCGCCAAACTCGGGCCCGCCGCTGGCGTCGATCTCGACGACGCGCGACAGTCCGAGCTTGCCGGACTCGGACGCGCAAACCGGAACCGCGCTCGGCGATGCTCCTTTGCCCGCATCTTGCTCGGGTGCTTTGTCGCCAGCGGTCACGGCGGCCGCCGCCGCGGTGGCGGGAACAACTTGAACCTGTGCGCTCGGCTCCTGCGCCGATTCAGCGGCCGCGGGATGCGCGCCGATTAATGCCGCGGTGCATAGCGCGGCAAGGGCTAACCACGAAGAGGGCCGTCGCGCGCGCATCGTGATTAAAGTCCATCGTTGTTGTTGGGGCGCGGCGCACCTTGCGCGTTACACCGCGGCGTCAGGATGGCTAGCCCTCGCCCATCCAAATCCTTCATAACCCAAGCGGGTCCAAGCGGTTATTTGGCGGCAAAACGCCAAGGTTACAATCCCCGGAACAACCTCACGGGCGATTACTGGCCTTTTGCATCACTGTTACGTCACGAACCCGACAAAGCCGGCCGCCAATGATCGCCGGTTCCGAGGATACGCAGTTGGTGAGACAAAAAATTCTTGGCTGAAGAGCGTCAAAACGACCCTAAGTCCGACGGCGTCGAGGCGATTTCACTCGACGACCTGGTGCGCGCCGTATCCACGTCTCTTGCCGATGAGGACCTGGCGTCGGCGACAGCGATAGTCCGCGACCTCAAAGCCCCCGATCTTGCCGATCTGATTGAACTGCTCGAGCCGAACGAGCGCGTCGCGCTCATTCAGGCGCTGGGTTCGGCTTTTGACTACGAAGTCCTGTCGGAGATCGACGAGGCGGTCCGCGACCAATTGTCGAAAGCGCTGCCGAACGAGCTGCTGGCCCGTGCCGTCACCGAGCTCGACACAGATGACGCGGCCTACGTCATCGAGGGCCTCGAAGAAAGCGACAAGCAGGAAATTCTCGCGCAGATCCCCTCGGGCGATCGTCAGGCGCTGGAGCGCGCGCTCGAATATCCGGAAGACACCGCCGGCCGACTGATGCAGACGCAGTTCGTCGCAGTAGCGCCGTACTGGACCGTCGGTCAGGTGATCGACCACATGCGCGAGCAGGACGACTTGCCAGAGCACTTCTCGGAGATCTTCGTCGTCGATCCGACCTTCCGCGTGCTCGGCTCTCTCGATCTGTCGCGTCTGCTGCGAACCAAGCGCGACGTGCAGATCAAGGACATCATGGACCCCGACCGTCACCTGGTCCTCGCTACCGAGGGACAGGAAGAGGTCGCGCGCCAGTTCCAGCGCTACGACTTGATGTCGGCGCCGGTCGTCGACTCCGAGAACCGGCTAGTCGGCGTCGTGACTGTCGACGACGTCGTCGAAGTCATCCAAGAAGAAGCCGACGAAGATATGAAGGCGATGGTCGGCGTCGGCGATGAAAGCCTGGCCGACAGCGTCGTCCAAACCGTCCGCTCGCGCGTGCCGTGGCTTATCGTCAATCTCGGAACTGCCGTCCTCTCGGCGTCCGTCATCAAGGCGTTCGACGCCACGATCGAGCAGATGGTCGCGCTGGCCGTTCTGATGCCCATTGTCGCCTCGATGGGCGGCAACGCCGGCATGCAGACCATGGCGGTTACCGTCCGCGCGCTCGCGACCAACAAGCTCGGTCCGGTCAACGCCCCTCGCGTCATAACTCGCGAAGCGCTTGTCGGCGTGTTCAACGGCCTGATACTGTCCTCCATCCTCGCCGTCGTCGTCTACCTTTGGTTCGGCTCGGGAAAGCTTGGCGCGGTAATTGGAGCGGCCATGATCGTCAACGCCATCGTCGCCGGGCTTGCCGGGATTCTCATCCCGCTCGCCATGGACAAGCTCGATCTCGATCCGGCGCCGGCTTCGGGCGTGTTCGTGACGATGCTCACCGACGTTGTCGGGTTTTTCTCGTTCCTCGGGCTTGCTACTATCTGGTTGATCTAACCGGCTCCGCCATCAACAAGAGGCGCGCTTTGAACATCGTCATCAGGCCGATTCAGGAAGGCGACGCGGCGGACTGGAATCGCCTATTCCGTGCTTATATTGAATTCTATTGCGCGACCGTGCCGGACGACGTCATTGGGTCCACGTGGCGTCGCGCGCTCGCTGGCGCTGACGGCCTGCACGGGCTCATCGCCCTGAACAACGGCTCGGGCGAGGCGCTCGGCATCGCAACGCTCGTGTTCCATCGCTCGACTTGGTCGCCGACTTGGTACTGTTATCTCGAAGACCTCTACGTCGAGGGATCGGCTCGCGGCCGCGGTGTTGGCCGGGCGCTGATCGAAGCGATCTACGCCGAAGCAGACCGGCGCGACGCGACGCGCACGTATTGGGCGACCCAGGAGGGCAACAAAGTTGCGCGGCGACTCTATGACGAGGTCGGCGAGCTGACAGAGTTCGTGCAGTATCGCCGCCGCGAGCCGGAGTGAGAAGCGCCAAGAATTGGCGCGTCAGGCCGCAAGGCCGCTGATCTGATTCAGGATCTGCACCGCCGGCTGATACGCCTGCAGTATGTGCGAGAGATCCTTGGTCAACTCGCGCACGCGCGATTTCTGTCCCTCGGTTTGCGCGCCGGCCCGCATCAGCAGCTCCAGCTCCGACAATCGCTGCTCGAGATGCTGCGCGTTCGGCTGGCGGGCATAGAAGCGGTGCATCTCGACGACGGCGGGCAGCACCGCGCTGAAATCGACAAAGCCGTCACTCGGCGCGCGCGCCAGTCCGTTTACAGCGCCGGCGCGCGGCGGCGATAACGCCGCCCGGCCGCCGACGGGGAGCGGTTCGGTGGTCGCCGCGCGTCCATACGAGGGGCTCGCCGGAGCGCCGCCGCGTCCAGGCGGTTGAACAGGGGCCTGCGCGCCATAAGCTGGCCCACCCTGCGCGACGGCCAAATTCTCGATCACGCCGGTCTCGAAATTGACGTTGAAGGTCGCCGTTTCGTTTGCGCTGTTGATCTTGTCCGAGAGGATGCGGCGCGCCTCCTCGAGCACGGCGCGATCCGGCCCAGGGAATCGCGTCACCACGCCGTCATTGGATGCGATGAGCAGGTAGTGAGTCTTGTCGTCGGGTTTCAGCGCGAAGACCGCAAGTCCCGCCGCAATGACGCCGAGCGCAACACTGACATAGTTGATCTTGCCGTCGGCGACGATACCGACCTGAGTCGCCGCGGCCGCCATAATGGCGAGCACGACAGCGCCCGCCCACATCAAGGCCCTCGGCCGATGCTCGACATGCGTTCCGACGCTAACGGTCGCGATACTTTGGATCGCGATGGTGCGCGTCGATGTCGTCAGCACGCGCCGATCGATCTGCAGCGCGCTAAACGTCGCCGTCCCTGAAGCCCGTACCGGCCGGTTCGCTGCCGCAGCCATGCCTGTATCCGTTAACGATCTCGATTAGTCCGGAGCCAAGCATAAGCGATCGCGGCGCGTGACTGAAGCTCTGCTTTTGACGTCGTGGCGGGCTACGCCGTCTAGCTCGAAGGCGCGTCCAGCTTACGCGTGAGGTTTTCAAATTCGCGCCGTAACTCGTCATTCCTGAAGATTTGCTCGAAGCTTGGCGCTTCAAGCTTCTGGATCGCCTCAAACGACGAGGAGCTATCGCGCATCAAGTTGCGCAGTTGGACGCTGGCTTCGACCGTCTCGTAGGTGTTGTCGGCGATCTTGAGATCATGCGCCGCTTTGCGCCGCGCGCTGGAAATCTGTTCACGCTGCTGGAGCAGATAGCGTCGGTAGGCCTTCGCCGCGTCGTCGGCAAGCTTTTGGCTGTCGCGGTTGGCCTCTAGCGCGCGCGTCTGGTCGGGGCGATTTTCGGATTTCAGCAGGTCCGTCGTCCTGGCGCGCGCGGCGGCGACGTCGGCGATAATCGCGTCGAGCTTCGGCATGTAGCTCTTGTCGATCTTGCCGATAGTCGCGTCCTGAGCGCGGACCAACATTGCGAAAAGCGCAGCGTGCATAGCGAAGTAGCGCCGCGCCGAATTCATGTTGTCGCCGGTCGCAGCAATGAGCTTCGCCAGTTGGGCGTCGATCGCCTTGGCGGCGTTGAAGATGGCAATTAGGCGGACAAGGTCTCCGGAGAGCACACTGTCGAGCAGGAGATCGACTTGATCGATCTGCAACTCGACGCCGGAGACTTTGAGCGCAGTAAGGATGTCCATCTTCGCAGCAGAGATGTCGGCGCGATTGTCGGCGATGCGTTTATCGTTTTCGGCGATTGCGGCGTCGAGCGAGGCGATCGTGTCGGTCAAGATGCCGGGCAGCGCCGCGTCTTTGGGCGCGGAGACCTGCTTTTCCTTGAGCGCGGCGTTCTGGTCCTCGAGCTCCCGGATGCCGCGGCGTAAATCGGCGACCTTCTTTTGCACTTCCACGACCGGCGCGTCCGAGACGATGGCGAGAGCCGCATCGAGCAGCGCCTGCACCTTGGCGTCACGATCTTCGCGCGTTTCCGACCAAAGCGGCGGCAGGATGAACTCGTCGCGGCTCGGCAGCCGCGTCGCGCCGGAGCGTTGCTCAGCCGCATCCTTCAGGATCGCGTCGATGGCGGCCATCAGCGCCTTGGCTTGATCGAAGTCGACGTCGCCTGCGCGCGGATCGGGCGGTGGCGCGTCGACGGGTTTTGCGGAATCCGGCCGCTGCGTCGACGGCTTGATCAAGTCTGCAATGGCATCGCGGCGGGCCGTTTGCGCATGGCTTGCGCCGCTCCACGACGTTACGCCAACTGCTGCGACGGTGAAAGTGAGCGTGAGGTTGCGAAGCCGAGCGCGCATGGAGCATCTCCGATCACCGCACAGGCGAGCAAAATTCGGGCGAATCCGTGGTGGCGTGCGCGGGCGTGGAGATCTGCACCGCCGCGTCACGCTTTGGCGCGTGCCGCCGCCGCGATGAGGAGCTCGCGGAACGCCGGGGTGATGCGGCGCGCGTCGTCGAGAGCCAACATCTGGGGAAAAGGTGGCGGGCTTTTCAGAACCGCCTCGGCAGAGCGAACGTCCGGCCCGATCACTCCGCTAAAATCTCCGTAAAGTCGGATCTGCCGCGGTTGCGGCCACAACGCAAGGAACGGAGTCGGCGCGGACGCGACGATCAACGGCGATTCGGCGTCGAAGCGCACCGCCGGTACGGCAGCCCTAATTTCGCGCATCACGACGTCGGCGAGCGGCCGCAGACCCTTCGCTGCGGTGAGAAGGGCGACGATATCCGCAGAAGGAACAAGCGCCAGCGTCGAAGATGGCGGTGAAGCCGCCTTTGGTCCTTCCGACGCGCTTCGGGGCAGCGGCTCGATTGCCGGTGCGGCTCCTCCCAGACTTTCGACGCCGCCATAGATCAGCCGTCCGCCATTGTGGTGAATCCGCTCGAGCCATGACGCGCGCGAGAAGATGAAACCTTGATGGCGCAGCCAGTCGATGATCTCGTTGCGATCTCTGAGCCGCGTCGCGGCGATTGCCGCCATCCAGTCGTCGAGACTTTTGCCCGTATCCTCGCCGAGCGCGCCGACGAACTCCCGTTCCATTTCTGCGTAGTCTGCGCCCATCTGACGCCTCACAACCAGCGCCGCGTCGCGGCCTTGTAGGCGGCGTAGGCGTCGCCGAACCGAGTTTGAAGGTGACGCTCCTCGGGCAGAATCTGCAACCACGTGACCAGAACTGCAAACGCGGCCGCGGCAGCAACGAACCAGACGTTTTTCGTAATTTCCGCGGCCGCGAGCAGCATCAGCGCTTCGCCGAGGTAGATCGGATTGCGAAACCGCCGATAAGGCCCGGAGGTCACGAGCGCCGTCGACGTCCCATCCGGCATCACTGTGGTGTCGTGACGCCGGAGCGTAACGATCGCCCACGCGACGAGGGCCACGCCGGCGGTTCCAAAAAAAATCCCGACGAATTGCGCCGGCGCATCGTCCAACCCTGGCCAATCGATCGGCCCCCAACGGCCAAGCACCCACGCCGCCGCGATGACGAGCGCGAACAGCACGGGCGGCCACGGAAACGTGTTGGCACGCTCCGCCGCAGGATCATTGGCGTGGTGCGAGGGTTCAGCCGTCATGATGCGCCAAGCTTACATGCTATTTACTGCGCCGCCACCTCGACGCCACCCGATCACGGCTTGGCGGCGTTCGGAGTGGGCGGCGCATGGACCGGCGCCGGTGTCGCCTTGACGTCCTTCGGACGCAATTCATCGTCGAGGTTGTAAGTTTTGCAGTTGAGTGCCGCGAGCCGCTGATTGAAGGCCGCGAGCTGCGCCCGGTCGCGCGCGTAGGTCCCATTCGGGTCCGCGCCATATTTGGCGCCGCCGGCGACAGTGGTGAACCCGGATTGGATCGCGCGCGAGCCTATCGAGGCATTGTTCACCGCGTCGTAGTCGCGAATCTGGAGGATTCGAAGCTGCATGCGCCCCATTAGCTCCTTGCAGTTGAGGCTCATTTCCTTGTCCGAAAGCACATAGCCTGCGGAGGCCTCGCCCGAGAGCGGTTCCGCGACAAGTCCCGATTGACTGGCGCAGCCGGCGAGGCTCGCCCCCAGTGAGCAAAACACTAAGACTCTGTGTTGAAAAGGCATCGGAGAACTCACTCGATGCACGTTACGAAAATGCCCGCTTGAAAGTCGTGAAATGCTCCGCGAACTCCCGAAAAAGCATGCAAACCGCGATGATTGCTCGCGCCGTCCCGCATTGCTCGCTTAAAATCGTTCAAACACGGCTGCAATCGGCGCTTGCGCTGGAAAACTGCATTGTCTTCTATGCCGGCCACGATGTCGCGCTTGCGGCGCCAGAGCGGCCGAATAAAGGAATTCTCCCGATGCTGAAGAAGCTCACGGCGCTCGTCTTGTGCCTCCTAGTCACCGCCGCTTTTCAAGCGCGCGCCGCCGACGAAACCGTTGGACCGTTCGCCTGCACGTTCGATCAGGGGACCAACTGGTCCTACGACGGAGGCAAGTTCCAATCAGCGGCGCCGGCCAAGCTCTCCTTCGAAATCGACGGAATCGATCTCGAAAGCCAAAAAGCGCAGCTGCTGATCGAGGGCAAACCAAGCGGCGCGCTGCGCGTCATCCGCGCGCTCAACGCCAACCACTATCTCGAAGTGGCGAACGAGGGCTTCCTCAACCTGACGACGATCTATGACCGCGACGAGACGTCAGGCGTTTATCCGGCCGTCCACTCGCGCCACTTCGGCATCCTGGGCCAGCCGGTGTTCGCGCAGTACGCTGGAACTTGCGTCGCCAAGGACGCCAATTAGGCGCATTCAATCCCCCCTTGCGCGGCCTTGTGGATAAATCCATTGCGGGACGGCGCACGACGCCGCACAACGTGACGATGAAGAAGGCGCCGCTACATTTGATCAAACTGTGTGTCGGGGCCGCGTCAGTCGTCGATCTCGCCGACTGGCAAGCGAAGCATCGCAAATCGAAAACGGCGTCAGGCCGCGCCTGCGTCGCGCACACGACCTTTCAGGCGCCGACTCGGCAGGCTGAACTGCTCGGGGGCGGATCGCTCTACTGGGTCATAAAGGGTACGATACTGGTCCGTCAGCTGCTGATCGGCTTCACCGAAGGCGCCAAGGACGACGGTTCACCCTGCTGCGTCTTTCAGCTCGATCCGAAACTCATCGCCGTGCGTCCAACGCCGCGCCGCGCCTTCCAGGGCTGGCGCTACCTGACCGAGGAGGACGCACCTTCGGACATCAAAGGCGCCGCCGCCAACGCAGCCGCCGCGATGCCGACCGACATGCGCCGCAAGCTGGCCGAGTTGGGCCTGATCTGACAGTCATTAGCCGAGCGTTATGCCCACGCGTCCACCCTTCACGAAAATCGTCAACTCGCTCCCAGCCCTGACGCCGTTCATCGGCCCGGAGGCAATGGAGCGTGCCCGAGGTCGTTCGTTCCAAGCCCGACTAGGGGCCAACGAAAGCCTCTTTGGTCCGTCACCTAAAGCGCTCGCCGCCATGCGCGAAGCCGCGAACGGCAATTGGATGTATGCAGACCCGGAATCGTTCGATTTGCGCCAGGCCGTCGCGGCACATCACGCCATTGCAAGGGAAAGCGTCGTGGTCGGCGAGGGCATCGACGGCCTGCTCGGCCTGACCTGCGCGCTATTTCTTGAGCCCGGAGATCATGTAGTTTCCACCGACGGCGCCTATCCGACTTTCAATTTCCACGTTCTGGGGCACGGCGGGCGCCTAACGCTCGCGCCGATGCGCCGCGATCACGAGGATCTCGACGCGCTCACCGAGTTGGCGCGGAGTTCGCGCGCCAAAATCATCTACGTTTCGAACCCGAATAGCCCGATGGGAACGTGGCATGACGCCGAGACGCTCTCGGTGTGGATCGCGCAATTGCCGGAAGGCGTGCTGCTCATACTCGACGAAGCCTATTGCGACACGGCCCCTTGGGGAACGGCGCCGACGATCGACATCGCGAACTCTCAGGTGCTGCGCTACCGCACGTTCTCGAAAGCCTATGGCCTAGCCGGCGCACGCATCGGCTACGCGATAGGTCATCCCGAAACCATCGCGGCGTTCGAGAAGGTGCGCAATCACTACGGCATCAATCGCGTCGGGCAGATCGGCGCGCTCGCGGCGCTGGCCGATCAAGACTACCTCTCGACGGCGACGGCGAACATCGCGCAAGCGCGAAACCGCATCGCCGACATCGCTAGCGCCAACGGCCTTGTCGCGATTGGGTCCGCTGCGAGTTTCGTCGCCATCGATTGCGGCGCGGACGGCGCATTCGCAACGCGTGTGCTCCAAGGCCTTATCGATCAGGACGTGTTTGTCAGAAAACCCCTCGCCGCCAGCATCGATCGCTGCATTCGCGTCTCGTGCGGTCGCGATCAAGACCTCGACGTGTTTGCGGAAGTTCTACCGCTTGCGCTTGCGGCTGCGCGAAATTGATCCCCCGCTGCGGCGTGCAGATCGTTTCGCGTAAGTCGCCTTCAAACCGCTGAGCAGAATTTCGAGCGCCGTATCAAACACGGCGTCCGGCCGGAGCTTCTCGAAAACCGGCAGCAGACGCTTTGTCAGCGCCACATCTTGCGTGCGTTCGATTGCCGCGATGGCGTCGCGCGTCGGCACGCCGAGCAACCCGCTGGTCTCGGCGGCGCACAGCCCGAGGATCGCGGCATACGTTGCACATCCGGTTGCGGGGATTTGCGCCTCGGGTATGCCGGCGTCAGCGAGCGCGCGGTGCCAGTGATCAGCGATCGCAATGTCGCGCGGGCCGCTGGTCCAGAACCGCATCAGCAACGGGAAGGCCTTCGGATGCGCCAGCGCCGCGCGCCGGTAGTGTTGCGCCATGCCGGCTAGCCTTGCATCCCACGCGAGCTTGTCATCCGGCGGTATGACGCCTGCATGGAGCCGTTCCGCGATGGCGCGCTCCAGTCCGTCCTTGGAACCGAACCTATAGCTCAGCGCCGCCACGTCGCAGCCGATGGCGCGCGCCGCGCAGCGAAGCGAGAAACCGTCGAGCCCGCCGCGTTCGATTTCCGCGAGCGCCGCCTCAACCATATCGGCTTCGGCGAGCCCGCGCTGCCCGCGTCGTCGCAATGTCTTCAACATCGTTGAAATCGTCCTTGCACAGGGCAGTGTGCCCGGCTATTTCAACGCTGTTGAATAAACCGGCGTGGTCATGGCGACAAGCGAAACCCTCGATCTGACGCCTGCCGAGAGGCTCGCAAGCCTCTCGGCGGTCATTGCCGCATCTTTTGGCGTCGGAGTCTCGTTCGGCGTCGGCTATCCGTTGACGGCGCTGACGCTGGAAAATTGGGGCGAAGAGAAATGGGTGATTGGGCTTGCCGGCGCCGCGCCGGCGATCGCCACGATCCTGGTGCTGCCGTTCGCTCCCCGCTTTCTATCCCGCCTAGGCCCCGTCGCGGCCATAACGATTGGCGGCCTCCTCGCCTCGCTCGGCTTCCTCGCGCTCGGGTGGGCGACAACGGCCCCCGTTTGGATCGCGGTGCGCCTGATCATGAGCGCCGGCATCGCAGTCCCTTGGCTGGTTGGCGAGACCTGGATCAATCTGGTCGCGCGCGAGGAGACGCGCGGGCGCGTCATCGCCATATACGCCATTGCCTTTTTCTCAGGCTTTGCGATGGGACCCGTGGCGCTCGGCTGGCTCGGCTTTGAAGGTTGGCCGCCGATCGTCTTCGGCGCACTCGGTTCGGCTCTGGCGGGCGTCCCCATCCTCTTGGCGCGTCGCTTGGCGCCCGACGTCGCGACGTGCCATTCGCGCTCGGCGCTATCTGCCATTCGCATGGCGCCGGTCGCGATGGTTGGGGCATTCATCGGCGGTTTCGCGGAAATCACCTACTTGTCGCTGATTCCCAACGTCGGCATCGCCGGCGGCCTTAGTGAATCCGATGCTCTCCAGCTTTTGAGCGCCATAACCATCGGCGGCTTGCTGGGCCAGCTCCCGATCGGCGCGCTCGCCGATCGTGTGTCGAGGATCTCCATCCTATATGGCCTCGCGGTGGCGTTCATAATCCTGTCGCTCATTCTGCCGGCAATGCTGTCCGACCCGATGCTGGCGCGGAGCGCAGCGTTCCTGATTGGGGCCGTCATCCTCGGATTTTACACCGTCGGACTGGTGATCATCGGCGAGCGCATTGCGGCCGACGACCTCGCGGCCGCCAACGCCGGCTTTATTGTATCCTATCAGACCGGCGCCACGTTAGGCCCTATCGCCGCCGGCGCGGCGATGACGGCCTCGCCCGTGACCGGTTTCGTCGTCACGGTGATTGCACTGATGCTCGGCTCCTTGGCGGCGCTCGTCGCGCTCAGGTGGCAGCCAGGGGCTTAAAGCCGCAGACTCGACCGGCGGTTAACAGATTGTTTGCCATGCTGGCGTAGCCTCGCGGGATCTCAGCCAAGTACAATTCGATGACAACCGCTCATTTCATCCGATCGCTGCTGGCGTTCTGCTCGATGCTCGCCTTCGGCGTGATGACGGCGGGCGCCCTCATCGTCATTGCGCCGTGGTTATCCGGGCGCGCGCCCGGGTCCAGACTCGGCGCGGGCGCCGCGTCGCTGCATATGGAATCGCTTTTGTTGGGCGTCGTATTGGGACTGACCGTCTCCGTGCTCGCGCGCTTTCACTGGGCGGAAATCCCGCGGCGCGCCGTCACTTGGGTTCTCGTGCGCGAGCGCCAGATTTTCTACTACATCATGATCACCGGCTGCGTCGCGGTGCTGCTATTTTATTGAGCGTGTGCCCACGCTGAAACGCGAAAGGGCAGCCCAATCGGCCGCCCTCCCGGATAAAGCCCACGTTTTGAACTCTCAGACCGAGTAGTACATGTCGTACTCGACTGGATGCGGCGTCATCTCGTAACGCATGTTCTCTTCCATGCGCAGCGAAATGTAAGCGTCGATCATGTCGTCGCTCATGACGCCGCCCTTCTTCAGGAACTCGCGGTCCTTGTCTAGGGACTCCAGCGCCTCGCGCAACGAGCCGGCAACGGTCGGGATTTGCGCAAGTTCGGCCGGCGGGAGATCGTAGAGGTTCTTGTCCATGGCCGGGCCTGGATCGAGCTTGTTTTGAATGCCATCAAGGCCCGCCATCAGCATCGCCGTGAAGGCGAGGTAGGGGTTCGCACCCGGATCGGGGAAGCGGACTTCGATGCGCTTCGCCTTCGGGTTCGAGACGTGCGGGATGCGGCACGAGGCAGAGCGGTTACGCGCCGAGTAGGCGAGCAGCACGGGGGCTTCGTATCCCGGCACCAGACGCTTGTAGGAGTTCGTCAGCGGGTTCGTGAATGCGTTGATCGCCTTGGCGTGTTTCAGAATGCCAGCGATGTAGTGGAGGCACAATTGCGATAGATCGGCGTACTTATCGCCAGCGAACATCGGAGTCGAGCCTTTCCAGATCGACTGGTGGACGTGCATGCCCGAGCCGTTGTCGCCGAAAATCGGCTTTGGCATGAATGTAGCCGTCTTGCCGTAGGCTTGAGACACTGAGTGCACGACGTATTTGTAGATCTGCATATGGTCGGCCATCTGAATCATCGGGCCGAACTTGACGCCGAGTTCGTGCTGGGCAGCGGCGACTTCGTGGTGATGCTTTTCGACCGTCACGCCCATCTCGGTCAGAACCGAAAGCATTTCCGAACGGATGTCCTGGCAGCTGTCGATCGGCGGCACCGGGAAATAGCCGCCTTTGACGCGCGGGCGGTGGCCGAGGTTGCCCATCTCGATGTCGGCCGAAGTGTTCGACGGCAGCTCGTTGCTGTCGACCTTGTAACCGACCGAATACATGTCCGAGGAGAACTTCACGTCGTCGAAGATGAAGAATTCGGCTTCGGGGCCGAAATAGACTTTGTCGCCGATGCCGAGCGACATCATGTAGGCCTCGGCCTTCTTGGCGATGCCGCGTGGATCGCGCTCGTAGAGCTGTCCGGTCGAGGGCTCTAGCACGTCGCAGAAAATGGCGACGGTGGTCTGCGCGAAAAACGGGTCGATATGCGCCGACGCGGGGTCCGGCATCAGCAGCATGTCGGAGGCTTCGATCGATTTCCAGCCCGCGATCGACGAACCGTCGAAGGCGTATCCGTCGGCGAACATGGCTTCGTCGATGCAACTGACGTCGGCCGTGACGTGCTGCATCTTGCCCTTGGTGTCCGTGAACCGCAGGTCCACGAACTTGGCTTCCTTGTCCTTTATGAATTTGAGGACATCACTGGCGCTTTTCATTGCTGCTCCCCTGACTTTGGCGGTCGTTTCTTGAATCTTGGGCCGGACGTAAGCGCCTAATCTGGCCCCGTCAAGATCAGGGGCGCCGCAGCCAAGCCAGCGTCAGATTGCGTCTCGCCCGGATTCACCCGTACGGATACGGATCGCGTCTTCGACGCTCGAAATGAATATTTTTCCGTCTCCGATCCGGCCCGTTTTCGCGGCCTTTTGAATGGCCTCCACGGCCTTGTCGAGCATATCGTCCGCGAGCACCACTTCGAGTTTTACCTTGGGCAGAAAGTCGACGACGTACTCGGCGCCGCGATAGAGTTCGGTGTGGCCCTTCTGGCGTCCGAAGCCTTTGGCCTCGATCACCGTAATGCCTTGCAGTCCGATTTCTTGCAGGGCTTCCTTCACTTCGTCGAGCTTGAAGGGCTTGATAATGGCTTCGATCTTTTTCATTGATGACCCTTGTTGGTAGACAGTCGTCGCGACTTGGTCCGCCTTGGCCGACCTTTAGCAGGCCGCGTGCCATCAACGTCCCTTCAGCCAAAAGCCAACGGTTTCATGCCGTTAGCTTTTCCTGACTGCAGCTCGTCGGGCTAAGCGCGGCATTCTTAGCTCAAAAGTCCACCGAGTTGACTAAAATTTAGGCGGGTCCACCGATGAATTCGCGGGCACCCGACAATGAGAGTGGCAACGGCTTGCTATGCCCTAGGCGTTGCCGGCTTTACGACTGCAGGCGAAGGCCGTGATGCAACTCCTGACGACGCGTGAAATGTCGGATGCCGACCGACTTGCGGTTGCAGGCGGTGTGTCGAGCCTCACGCTAATGGAGTGTGCGGGCGCAGCCGTGGCCGAGGCGGCGAGCGCATTGGCGCCGAGCGGGGCTCGCGTACTGGTCGTCGCCGGACCCGGCAACAACGGCGGCGATGGCTTCGTGGCTGCGCGGCGTTTGGCGGCGGGCGGCTATCGCGTCACAGTCGCGCTGGTCGGCCGCGCGGAAGGTCTCCGGGGCGACGCTGCCTATATGTTCCAGCAATGGACGGGAACAACGCGCAGCGCGTCGCCCGATCTCGCCGCCGACGCCGACCTCATCCTTGACGCGCTGTTCGGCGCCGGCCTGTCGCGGCCACCAGATGGTCGCGCCGCCGACATGATCTCGGCAATCAACGCGTGCGGACGCCCTATCCTTGCTGTCGACGTTCCGAGTGGTCTGGACGGCTCGACTGGCGCTGCTGCCGGCGCGGTCGTTCAGGCGACACGCACGGTGACGTTTTTTCGCAAGAAGCCCGGGCACCTACTATTGCCGGGGCGCGCGTTGTGCGGCGACGTCATCCTCGCCGACATCGGCATCCCGGAAACAGTGCTTGCGGCAATTGAAACTGAGACGTTCGAAAACACACCCGCACTCTGGCTTGAACGCTACACTTGGCCGCGGCTCGACGCCCACAAATATACCCGTGGACATGCCGTCGTGGTTTCCGGTCCTCCCGATCAAACAGGAGCGGCTCGGCTTGGAGCCCGGGCCGCGTTGCGCATCGGCGCGGGTCTCGTCACGCTCATCGGTACAGCCGCCGCGACGGCGATCAACGCCACGCATTCGACTGGTGTCATGATTCGGGCCGTATCCGGCGAGCGCGCCTTGCGCGCTTTTCTCGACGACGCGCGGCGCAACTCGGCGCTGATCGGTCCTGGCGCTTCGCGCGGCACGGAGACGGCTGGCGACGTTCTGACCATTCTCAAATCCAATGCGGCGGTGGTTCTCGACGCCGACGCGCTGACGTCATTTGAAGCCGCCAATGCCCAAGCGTCGAATGCGGCGCGTGGCGGCTTTGGCTTCCTCAACGCCGAATTAAACTCTGCTGGCAGTCCAGACGTGCTGTTTCGCGCGATCACCGCACGCGCCGCGCCGGTCGTGATGACGCCGCATGAGGGCGAATTCAAACGGCTGTTCGGCGACGTTTCCTGCGACAAACTCACGCGCACGCGCGTGGCGGCGAAGCGCAGCGAAGCAATCGTCATCCTCAAAGGCGCCGACACGGTGATCGCCGCGCCCGATGGGCGCGCTGCCATCAACGCCAACGCGCCGCCGTGGTTGGCGACCGCCGGCTCCGGCGACGTTCTCGCCGGTCTCGTCACGGGACTTCTCGCACAAGGCATGCCGGCGTTCGAAGCATCATGCGCCGCCGTCTGGCTGCACGGCGAATGCGCCAATCGCTTTGGCATTGGATTGATCGCCGAGGACCTTCCAGAAACCCTGCCCGCGGTCTTGTCCGCGCTCCACGCCGCGCGCAGCTAAGTCTCCGCAGACTGGCGCAGCGTATCGTCGGCCTTGAGGAACGCCGCCACCTCCTCCGTCGGCTCCGGGCTCACGGCGCTGACGCCGATCTCCTGCATCAGCCTGGCGATGGTTACGAAGGCACGCGCCTTCCGATCATAGATACCGCCCTTGAAAAGTGCGCGTGCGGCGACCTGTCCTTCGCGTTCGCCGCTGTCGATGACAAAGGCCTGTTCCATCACCACCAGCGTGCGATCCCAGCAAACAAGTCGCGTCTCCAGCCGATACGTTTGGAACCGCCGAAGCTCACGGCGGAACCGAATTGCGATTGCGCCGGCGATCGGGGTCCACCGATGGCGCACGGCGGCGCGCCACAGACCGGATCTCACCATCACGTCGAGGCGACCGAGATCCATGACGGTGAGATACCGCCCATTATTCATGTGCAATGACAGGTCGAGATCGTGCGGCCACACCCGGAATAACAGGGTCGAAGACTCTTCAGGCAGGCGCAGCGGGCCGCGGCGCCGCGCCGAAAGCAGCAGCCAAAGCACGCGGAGCCAAAGGTTCATTCCGTGGGCCTCCGATGCGCTATACTAGACCCGGCGGAGCCGCACCGAACCCCGTCGCCGCCATAATGCTTGTCTATTGCGGCGATTCAGTCGATGCCGCTTTTCATTGCTGGTCAGCCGCCGGTCCCTCGGTCCGCAGCCAGACCGAACGCCGGAGTCCGTCCCGCATGCGCTTCGCCACTGTCACGCTGTTCGCTGCGCTGGCCGCATGGGCGGGACCCTGCCACGCCCAGGCGCCGGCGCCTGAGTCGGCGAAATCAGATGAGGCGGCATCCAATCTGCTGCGCGGCAACGCCAACCAGGCGGTTGCCGATTACACTGAAGCGCTTAAGGACACCGGCCTCGCCAACGACCGGCGCGCCGCGCTTCTCAACGATCGCGCCG
>JBJXHD010000043.1:0-11012 GCA_046160845.1 Hyphomicrobium sp. | reverse complement strand
ATGTTACACAGGTTATGTGTAGCTGTGGTCGCCGTCAACTTCGCCGCGTGCCGGCGCAGCCCCTCAATGCCCGAGGCTCTTGCCGATCTGCTCGGTCATCTTCTTGGCGTCGCCGAGCACCATGACGGTGTTGTCGCGATAGAACACCGAGTTGTCGATGCCGGCATAGCCTGAGGCGAGCGAGCGCTTGTTGAACAGCACCGTGCCGGCCTTCCACACCTGCAGAACGGGCATGCCGTAGATCGGCGACGACTTGTCCTCCTCGGCGGCCGGGTTGACCACGTCGTTGGCGCCGATGACGTAGACGGCGTCGGCCTGCGAGAACTCGGAGTTGATATCCTCGAGCTCGAACACCTCGTCGTAGGGGACGTTGGCCTCGGCCAGCAGCACGTTCATGTGGCCGGGCATGCGGCCAGCTACGGGATGGATGGCGTACTTCACCTCGACGCCGGCCTTCTTCAGCTGCTCCGCCATTTCGCGCAGCGCGTGCTGCGCCTGAGCGACCGCCATGCCATAGCCCGGTACAATAATAACTTTCGAAGCGTTCTTCAGAACGTAGGCGGCGTCTTCGGCTGAACCGAGTTTCACCGGCTTCTGTTCGCCGCCCGCCGCTCCCGGTCCCGCCGTTTCGCCGCCGAAGCCGCCGGCGATGACCGACAGGAATTGCCGATTCATGCCCTTGCACATGATGTAAGACAGAATCGCGCCTGACGAGCCGACGAGCGCGCCGGTGATAATCAGCGCGATGTTGCTCAGCGTGAAGCCGATGCCGGCGGCCGCCCAACCCGAATAGGAGTTCAGCATCGAAATCACGACCGGCATGTCGGCGCCGCCGATCGGGATGATGATCAGCACGCCGAAGGCGAGCGCGGCGAGCGTGATGAGCCAGAACAGCCAGGCCGAGCCGCCCGACTGCACGAAGGCGTAGATCAGGTAAATCAGAAACAGCGCGAGGCCGGCGTTGATGGCGTGGCGCGCCGGCAGCATGATAGGTTTGCCCGACATGCGGCCCGAGAGTTTTGCAAATGCGATGACCGAGCCGGTAAACGTGATGGCGCCGATGGCGACGCCGAGCGCCATTTCGACGAGGCTCGCGCCCTTGATGCCTGCATCAGGGTTGGCGGAATCGGCCAGAATGCCGAAGGCGGCCGGCGCATAGAGCGCGCTCGCCGCGACGAACACGGCGGCGAGGCCGACCAGCGAGTGGAACGCCGCAACCAGCTCCGGCATCATCGTCATGGGGATTTCGCGCGCCGTTTTGGCGCCGACGAAGCCGCCGACGCCGAGACCGCCGAGAATGAGGATCCACGAAAACCACGATGGCTGAGCCAATCCGAGCGTCGTCAGCACAGCGATGGACATGCCGATCATGCCGAACAGATTGCCCTGGCGCGAGGAGGCTGGGCTCGAAAGCCCTCGCAGCGCGAGAATGAACAGCACGCCCGCGGCGAGATAGAGAAGGGCGGCTACGTTTGCGGACATGTTGTCTGTTCCTCGGGCCTTTGAGACGTGTCGGTCGCGGGTGACGGAAGACGGGGTGGAGATCGACTAAGCGGCGGCGCTAGGTCTTGGGCGGCGCCTCTTTCTTTTTGTACATGGCGAGCATGCGGTTGGTGACCAGGAAGCCGCCGAAGATGTTGACTGACGCCATGATGAGCGCCAGGAAGCCGAAGAACTTGGCGAAGATGCTGTCGCTCTCGGTCAGCGTCACGCCGACTGCCAGCAACGCGCCGACGACGATGACCGACGAAATCGCGTTGGTCACGCTCATCAACGGGGTGTGCAAAGCCGGCGTCACCGACCAAACGACGTAGTAGCCGACGAAGATCGCGATGACGAACACCATGAACTCGTAGACGAACGGGCTGACGCCCTCGCCAGCGGCGGCTGCGAATGCGGCGCCGCTCGAGAGCGAGATGGCGAGCAGAGCGGTCAGAATGGTCAGAAGGCTGCGCATCGGGTCGGTCCTCATCAGCTCTTGGCCGCAGTCAAATTCGGATGCGTGATGGCGCCGTCCTTGGCGATCAGCGTTCCCTTGATCAATTCGTCGTCCCAGTTCACCGCGAACGTCTTGTCTTTCTTGTCGAACATGATGTCGAGGAAGGCCAACAGGTTCTTGGCGTAGAGGCTGGAGGCGTTGACGGCGATCGTGCCGGCGAGATTGAGCGGTCCAAAGATCTTGACGCCGTTCGGCGTTTCGATGGTCTTGCCGGGTTCGGTCAATTCGGCGTTGCCGCCGCGCTCGGCCGCGAGGTCGACGATCACGGAACCCGGCTTCATGCTGTCGATCATCGCGCGCGAGATAAGGCGCGGCGCCGGGCGTCCCGGGATCAGCGCCGTGGTGATGACGAGATCCTGGTTCTTGATATGATTGGCGACCAGCTCCGCCTGCTTCGCCTGATACTCGGGGCTCATCGGCTTGGCGTAGCCCGCCGCCGTCTGCGCCTGCTTGAACTCCTCGTCCTCGACCGCGACGAATTTGGCTCCGAGCGACTGCACCTGTTCTTTCGTGGCGGGTCTCACGTCCGTCGCCGTCACCTGCGCGCCCATGCGCCGCGCCGTGGCGATCGCCTGCAACCCCGCAACGCCGACGCCCATGATGAAAGCTTTCGCGGCGGGCACCGTGCCGGCCGGCGTCATCATCATCGGCAAGGCTTGGCCGAACATCGCCGCGCCGTCGACGACGGCTTTGTAGCCCGCGAGATTCGCCTGGCTCGAGAGCACGTCCATCGATTGGGCGCGCGTGGTGCGCGGCATGAACTCCATCGAGAAGAGATTGGCTCTTGTTGCAGCAAGCGCTTCCAATTCGGCGCGGTCGCTATAGGGATCAAGCATGGCGGCGACAAGCGCGCCCGGCTTCATGGCTGCAATGTCTTCGGCGGACGGGCGGCGCACCTTGATCAGGATGTCAGCGCCAGCGAGCGCAGCGTCGTGAGAGACGACCTTGGCGCCGGCCGCCGCGTAGGCGTCGTCGGAGAAGCGCGACCGCGCCCCTGCGCCCGTTTCGACGCGCACCTCGGCCCCGAGTGCGATCAGCTTCTTGACGGTTTCGGGAGAGGCCGCGACGCGCGGTTCGTCCGCTGCTTCACCGGTGACAGCTATCGTGACCATTGAGGCTTCCAATCGGAGGGGGACAGCCGGCGAGCGCCGGATATGAAAAAGGCAGACCCATCGAAACGAGCCTGCCCTGGTTTGCGACGTTGCGTCCGGACCAACGCCCGGGCCGCGGTCAAACCAAGAACACCTTCATGCCCACGAGCAGAAGTACGAGCAGCACGATGGCGATCTTCGTAAATCGCAGAAAGCCCGCGTAGGTCTTGTTGTGCTCGTTGTAGTCCATGGCGGGGTGACCGCCCTTCGGATCGATGCCCACGAAATCGTCTCCCGGATCATTGGCGACAGTGTCTATTCGTGTCGTATCTCAAGAGCCGCCGGGCTTCAAGCCGCCGGGCGCCCGGCACGGGGGCGCCTTCGACGCATGACGAAATTTCGCAGTTCCTCGCCGGGACGGGGCCTGCACGTGTCTTAGGCGGCGCGGCGGCGCGGCTCACGCGGGGCCTAAACTGCGACCTGCGTGCCGACCTCGACGACTCGGTCGGTGGGAATCTGGAAGTATGTAGTGGCGTCCTCGGCGGAATTGGCCAGCGCGATGAACAGCCGCTCCTGCCAGCGCGGCATCTCCGATTTCGTGGTGACGCGCAGCGAGCGCCGCGACAGGAAGAACGACGTCGAGCCAACGTCAATGTTGACATCCTTGCGGCGGCACACTTCGAGGATTTTCGGAACGCTCGGCGTCTCCATGAAGCCGTAGCGCGCGATGACGCGGATGAAATGCTCCGAGACGCGCTCGACGGTCACGCGCTCGTAGCGCGGCACGCGCGGCGTGTCCTCGGTCTTTATCGAGAGCATGATGTTGCGCTCGTGCATGACGCGGTTGTGCTTCAAGTTATGCATCATCGAGGTCGGCGCGGCGTAGGGATCGCCCGTCAGGAACACCGCCGTGCCGGGGACGCGATGCGGGGGCTTGGCTTCGAGCTTGCGAACCAGCCAGTCGAGATCGGCTTCGTTGCGCCGATTGAGCTTGGCGAGCAGCCGCGTGCCGCGCACCCAGGTGAACATGATCAGGCCGAGGAAGGCGGCGATGATCAGCGGCACCCATCCGCCCTCGAACAGCTTGAGCACGTTGGCGGAGAAGAAAACCTGCTCGATCAGCAAGAACGGCAGCATCAAGCCGACGGCCTTCCACAGCGGCCAGTTCCAGCAGCGCCACACCACGAAGAACGCCATCAGGCTGTCGATCACCATCGCCGCGGTGACCGAGACGCCGTAGGCGGCGGCGAGGTTGGACGAGGTTCTGAACATGAGGACCGCCGTCACGACGGCGGCGAAAAGGAACCAGTTCACGCGCGGCATGTAGATCTGGCCGGCCATGCTTTCCGACGTGTGGCGGATCTCGAAGCGCGGCACGAGGCCAAGCTGGATCGCCTGTCGCGTCAGGGAAAATGCGCCGGTGATGACCGCCTGGCTGGCGATGACGGTGGCCATCGTCGAAAGGATCAGCATCGGGATCAAAGCCCACTCCGGATAAAGTTTGTAGAAGGGGCTGTCGATGGCGGTCGGGTCGGCGAGCACCAGCGCGCCTTGTCCGAAGTAGTTGAGCAGCAGCGCCGGAAAGACGAACGCAAACCACCCCATCTGGATCGGCTTCCTGCCGAAGTGGCCGAGATCGGCATAGAGCGCCTCCGCGCCGGTCGCCGCCAGGAACACGAGGCCCATGATGGTGAGGCCGACGGCCCCGTGGTGCGTGACGAACATGATGCCGTTCAGCGGATTCAGCGCTTCGAGCACATGCAGATTGTCGAAGATGTGCACGGTGCCGCCGATCGCCAGAACGGCAAACCACACCGCCGTTATCGGCCCGAAATAGCGCGCGACGCGATCGGTGCCGCGCGACTGCATCCAGAACAGCCCCCCCAGGATGACCAGCGACACGGGGATGACGGCCTTCTCGAGCTGCGGCGCAACGAGCTTCAAGCCCTCGACGGCGGACAGCACCGAGATCGCCGGCGTGATGACGGCGTCGCCATAGAAGAACGACGCGCCGGCGACGCCGAGCGCCAGCAGGAACGGCGCCGAGCGTTTAGCTACTGCCTGGCCGAGCGCCATCAGCGCGAACGTGCCGCCTTCGCCCTTGTTGTCGGCGCGCAGCAGGATGATGACGTATTTGATCGAGACGATGAGGATCAGCACCCACAGGATCAGCGACAGAACGCCGATGACGGACTCGCCCGTCGAGATGCCGCGCGTGTGGGCTGCGTGCATGGCTTCGCGAAAGGCGTAGAGCGGGCTAGTGCCGATGTCGCCAAACACGACGCCGATGGATCCGATGACGAGCGTCCAGTAGCCGTTCGGATGCTGGCCGTCAGCGGCGGCTGGTTCGCCGCCCTGTGCTGAGGCTTTCGACTGCGCCATTCGGCTCCGCCGTGGTGAAAGCTGCAACGCAGCAAAGTGGCGGGCTAATACTCCCGCGCGATTGCATTTGAAAGCGGCAAATTCGCAGGTCCGCTGCGGGCGCGTCTTGACTGTGTCGTCAACGCGCGAGTCGGATAATCAGTTTCAGTCCGTTACTTTGTTGCGCGTTGGCCGAGCGGCTAAGCAGGCCAATTGTCCTTGATCCACTGGGTCAGGCCGGACTCGTCGACCTCGCCGGCGGCAAGTGACTGCATCATCACGACCGCTTCGGCCTGATCTGCAAGAAATTCGATGTCGTTCAGGCCAAGAAACGTCACGATCGCCAAAAGCGAGGCACGCTTGTTGCCATCGACGAATGGATGATTGCGCGCGATGCCGAAGGCGTACGCCGCCGCCAGAGCCGCTAGGTCGGTTTCGCCATAGGCGAGCTTGTTCAGTGGGCGCCCAACGGCGGATTCGAGCATGCCGCGGTCTCTAATGCCCGGCGGACCGCCGAACATCGCCAGTTGCTCATCATGAAAGGCGATGATGAGTTCAACCGACAGCCAATGCGGCTCGCTCATTTCGCGAGCTTGGTCAGGGCGGCGCTGTAGGTCTTCATGGCCTTGCGGGCGATTTCCATGCCGCGCTCGAGGTCGTCGACTCCTTTGCTGACCTTGAACCCGTCCGGCGCCTCGGTGACGATGACCTCGTCGCCCTGCTGCAGTCCCAGGCGCGTCAAAAGCTCCTTCGGCAGGATCAGGCCCGTCGAATTGCCGATTTTCTTGATTTCGAGCTTCATGGCGTCAGGGCTCCAACGTGTTGTACGAAACGTATAACACGGTTGTACGAAATGTACAACGGGGGGCGCTCGGCCAGCAAAACTCCTTTATGACCTCGAAGGCGGTCATCCACGACACCTTGCAGCGCGCAAGCCGTCAGCGGCCGTGACGTGTAGGAACTGGCGACGCCTCCTCGGGTGAATTCGGCGCAGGGCTATGCCGCCCGATCCATCGCCTCCAGCTCGTCTATCATGCCTTCCAACACCTTGAGGCCCTTGGTCCAGAATTCGGGATCGCGGGCGTCGAGGCCGAATGGGGCGAGCAGCTCGGAATGGTGCTTGGAGCCGCCGGCTTTCAGCAGATCGAAGTACTTGCCAACGAACCCCGGGTGCGCCTCAGCGTATAGCCCGTAGAGCGAGTTCACCAGGCAATCGCCGAAGGCGTAGGCGTAAACGTAGAACGGTGAGTGGATGAAGTGCGGGATGTAGGCCCAGTAGACCTCGTAGCCGTCGGTCAGATCGATTGCCGGTCCGAGGCTCTCGCTTTGCACGTCGCGCCAGATGACACCGAGCCGATCAGCCGTCAATTCGCCCAAGCGGCGTTCCTCATGCACTCTGCGCTCGAACGTGTAAAATGCGATCTGGCGGACGACCGTGTTGATCATGTCCTCGACCTTGGAGGCGATCATCGCCTTTTTCTCGCGAGCGTCGGTGGTCTCGGCGAGCAGCGCCTTGAAGGTCAGCATTTCGCCGAATACGCTCGCCGTTTCAGCCAGCGTCAGCGGCGTCGGCGCCAACAGGGGGCCCTGGTCGCGCGCCAGCATCTGGTGCACGCCGTGGCCGAGCTCGTGCGCCAACGTCATCACGTCGCGCGGCTTGCCGAGGTAATTCATCATCACGTAGGGGTGCACCGACGGCACCGTTGACGCCGAGAACGCGCCCGGCGCCTTGCCGGGTTTGACGCCGGCGTCGATCCAGTCGGACTCGAAGAAGGTCTTGGCGATCGCCGCCATCTCCGGAGCAAATCCCGAGTAGGCCTTGAGGACAATGCTTTCCGCTTCCGGCCACTGGATCACCCGCTCGGGCTTGTCGGGCAGCGGCGCATTGCGGTCCCAATAGGGCAGCAGATCCTTGCCCATCCACTTGGCTTTCATCGCGTAATAGCGGTGCGACGTGCGCGGATAGGCGGCGCGCACGCTGGCGACCAGCGCATCGACCACCGGCGCCTCGACGCGGTTGGCGAGATGGCGCGCGTCGGCGACGTCCTTGAAGCCATGCCAGCGGTCGGAAATTTCTTTATCCTTCGCCAGCGTGTTGGTGATCAGCGTGAACAGCGGCAGGTTGGCGCGGAACACCTTGCTCAGAGCGTCCGCCGCCGCCTTGCGTTTCGCCGGGTCGTTGCCTGAGAGCAAATTCAGTGTCGGCTCCAGCGACAGCGGCTCGCCTTCGCCGGCGACGTCGAACCGCAGCGCCGACATTGTCTCGTTGAAGAGCCGGGTCCATGCGCTGCGTCCAGTCTGGGATTTTTCCGAGAACAGCGTCTCGATCTTCTCGTCGAGCTGATGCGGCTTCTCTTTTCTCAGATCGTCGAACCACGGCTTGAAGCGTCTCAGATCCGCGTGCGCCAGCGCCGCAGCCAGCGTCGCCTCATCGATCTGGTTCAGTTCGAGTTCGAGGAAAATGAGATCGGTCCACGTTTTCGTCAGCTGCTCCGAGACGTCGCCGTAGAACTTGGCGCGCGCCGGGTCGGACTGGTTCTGCGCGTAGTAGAGCCCCGCGTAAGAGCCTAGCTTGCCGAGCAGGTCGGCGAGGCCCTCGTAATCGCGGATCACGACCGCAAGCTTTGCGCCGTCCTTCGCCAGCTCGCCGAGCTGGCCCTGATACGCCGCCTTCATGCGCGAAGCTTCTTTCGCGCCGGCGGCCAGATCGCGCGCCACTTCCGGCGCGGCGGGGCCCGCATACAAGTCCGACAAATTCCACTCCGGCAGCTTGCCGAGGTCGGGCGCGGTCGGAGCTGACGTCGAAGTGGCTGCGGTGGCGTAGGTCAGGATTGAACGCATCGTGTCGTAGGCTCCAGGCTGCAAGTGCGGCCGAGAGCCCTAGCACAGATGCTGCGGTCGCCAAAATTCGGCGCGTGCGCTTCGCTCAATCGCCGAAGTAGAACGCCATTTTTGTCTTAGACGTCGAGCTGAAGACATCGTTCGCAGGCTGGTCGAGCGCACGACCGATGAGCGACGCGGTCGTCGCGTCGTCGCGACTTGCAACGCGCGCCTTGGCTTTCTTTTGCGCGGCCCGCGCGCGCTCCGCTTTAGAGGCGGCGCTCGGCGGCAGCTCTTTGACGGCGACGTCCGGTGGCGGCGCGACCGGCCGTGCCGGTTCGATCGCGGGTGATCGAGGAGCCGGCGCATCGTCGCTCGCAGGCGACGCTATCGCGACGACGATCTCAGGTTCGATGGTGATAGCGGCGGCAGCGGTTGGGATCAGCGCGGTTGCGGACTCGCGCTCCGAAGTTCTCGAAATTGCGCCGGTCGCCATAGCGTCCCGCGGCGACGCCGCTTCGAGCGGGGAAGCCCGAAGCGGCAGGTTGACCCCGAGCGCCCAATATCCAGAACCGATATCCGGGCCTTCATCCATCGTCTTTTCGTCGGCCGCAGCAGTAAGCGGGAGCGCCGCGCCCAGCGCAACTGTCATCAGCGCACGTCGAAGGGATGTCACGATCTCTGCCCCGGTCGAAAAATTTTCGGAATCCAGATCAGACTCTGCGTCGGGTTAACAAGTCGTTAACTAGGGACTTTATACGGCTCAGTGCACAGCGTGCGTGCGCCAGGTAGGCTCTCTTTCGCCGGAGGCGACTTGACCGAGATGATTCCGGCGCTGTTCATGGCGACAGCGTCTTGGTCAAGCCGCGCTGGTTCGCTTTTGGAATTCCTCATGCGTTCGTCGCCAACTTCCCAGATAGCTACTCGCATGTCCCGGCTGCTCGCGTTGATCGTTGGATTGGCGGCAACAATGGCACAGATGCTAAGTGTGGAGAGCGCCGCAGCGCAGGACGTCGACGCGGCAATTCAAAAGGCCAATCTGTACATCGAGGTCGCCGAGATGACCGAGCGGGCCGTGGAATCCTGGGACCGTTACACGAGCTGGGTGAGCATGAAGACCGGGCCGACCGGGAAAGAACGCTACATCTCCTACGGCATGTATGAAGTCTACGATGTGGCCGGCCTGTTGAAGGAGGCGCAGAAGGCCGCCGGCTTAGAGCCAATCACACCGGCGCTCGACGCCGTCATGAAGCGCTACATCAACTCGTATGTTGCCTTGGCGCGAGTTCCGAACCGAGCGAATGGCTACTATGAGCGCGAGGGGTATCGGTCAGACGGCATGGCCGAGGGCAAGGCGCTTCACGCTGAGATGGTTCCTCTCGCCACCGCCTTCCTGGCCGAGCGAGAGGCGATGCTCAATGAGCTGCGCCCCTTCGTTCGCGACGTCGAAGGCCAGGAAGTTGCGTCGAAGGAGGCGCGCGACGGCCGATCGCGCGGGTGGCAGGCGGCGAACATTCTGCACGCCGCCAATCTCGTCGTCGATCTGTTTCCGCGGACCAGGCCGACGTACATCGACGCCGATATGATGGATGCGGAAATGCAGGCCATTGGTCCCGATACGCGGGGCGAGAAGTTCGATCAGGTTATTGCCGGCGTGACTCCGCCGACCGGCGTTGTCATCGACATAAAGCAGTTCGATGCGGCAATGACGGGATTTGCCGCGGCGGTCGAGATTTTCGATCGCTTCGCCAAGGAAAAGCCGGAAGAGCTCGAGGACTTCAAAGATCTGCCTCGGCAGCTGTTGGATGATTTGCGGGCGCTGCGGGAACCGCTCGCACAAAACCAGGGTCGCGACTTTGAAGGCTCTCGGCCGCTCGTCGGTCAGGTCGTCGAGAAATATTTCGCGATGATGAACGAGGGCGGCTCGATCGCGAGCTCCCAACTTCGGTACTTGCAATAGTCGTACTGTGAATGTCCGACCCTAACCAATAGCCGTCGTCCCACGACGCGACGCACGCGTCCCCGGGCCCACCGCCAGAACCCTGTCCGTCACCGCGACGCCGTCGCTCTCGCTGGCGTCAGCTTTTCGCAAGCGAGCGCGAGAGAGCACGCGCGGATTCAGCGCAAGACCGTCCGAAGGACGCCATTTAACTCCCCGTCGTCGCGCAACAAAGCACTCACCGCTTGTCATCCCGGATCACGATGCTGTGCATCGTGATCCGGGACCCAGAAGGGCTTGCGCAATCCGCGCGGCTCTGGGTCCCGGCTCTCGCCGCCCGGCGGCTCGGCCGGGATGACAAACATCGGCGTGTCGCGCGGCGATGCAGTGGGCCGGTTGTCGCATGCGCGGTCCACCCGCCGTTGTCATCCTCGAACGTGTTGCGAGGATGCAGCCTTCCGCGACCTTCGACGCCAGCGGAGCCATGGGTCCTCGGGACACGCCCGAGGTTGACAGCTGTGGCGAGCGACGACCCGCGGAACGGAGGCGGCGAGTGCAAGTAAAATCCCGGCGCGTGGCGGCCGGCTGCCCGCAGGTGAGTCGCCAAACGCCAAAAAAATTGACACCCGCCCCGCCTTCGACGATCACGTCAGCCTGGGGCTCGGGATCACGGGGGCGCGCGCATGTTTCCTATCGGCGATGACAATTCGTTGCGGCGCTCGACGCCGATCGTCACCTACGCGCTGATCGCCATCAACGTGCTGGTATTTCTGATGGAGCTTCAGGCCGGCGACGCCTTCAT
>JBJXHD010000042.1:0-84286 GCA_046160845.1 Hyphomicrobium sp. | reverse complement strand
CGCGCGTATCCATGTCCTTGGCGTCGAATTCGGCACGCTTGTTGAAGTCGACCGCAAAGGCCCAGGGGTAGACGAACCCATCGCTGCCCGCGCCGACGTCAAAGAAGCGCTGCTGCGTGCGGCCGAGAAGCTGCTCGCCGTGCATGCCCTCGCCACCGACTTTTTTCAGTTCCGCCATACGCGCACCTCGCCTTCATAGGGGTCGAACGTGTCGATCTCGTTGGGGAAGATCGAACGTATCGCGACTTCTTCGCTGGCAAGGGCGATGAAGTCCTTGCCTTCGTAGAGAACCATCGGTTTGGCGGCCATCGTGTCCTTGGCCATGCCGAGACTGTCGGCGGTGGCGACGAGGTAGGTGAACACGCCGTCCAGTTCCTCGATCGAGCGGCGCATGGCGTCTTCGAGGCTGTCGCCGGCATCCATGCGCTCGGCCAAGTAGACGGCGATCAATTCGCTGTCGCAATTCGACATGAAGCGGCGACCGCGCCGCTCCAGTTCGCGGCGGTTGTTCCAGTAGTTGGTCAGCTGACCGTTGTGGACGACGGACACGTCGCTGAACGGATAGGCCCAGTACGGGTGGGCTGACCGAATGTCGACGTCGGATTCTGTGGCCATGCGCGTGTGGCCGAGGGCGTGCGTGCCCTTGAAGCCATTCAGTTTGTATTGATCGGAGACGGTCTTGGCGTCGCCGAGGTCCTTGATGAGTTCGAGGCCGCGCCCGATCGAGAGCAGCTCGACGCCTTCGATATCTTCGAGGTAGTCGACCAGTTTTTTGAGATCGCCTTTGTATTCGACGATGTATTTGTTGGCATAGCTCGTGACCTTTTCGGCCTCGATGATCTTGGCTTCGAGTTCACCGAGACGGTGATCGACCTCGGCGCGGCGTTCCTTGACCAGTTCGCGGATCTTGAAGCCGTGGCGCAGCTCCTCCTGCTCCGCCACCTTGAAGCGCAAGACGTACTTGCCATCGCCGCCGCCGTGGCCGTAGAGCGCGTAGCCTGTCGAATCCGGACCGCGATGCTTCAAAGACTGGAGCATCTTGGTCATCTCGTCGCCGATGTCGCTTGATCGACCGCGATGGATGAGACCTGCAATTCCGCACATCGTACGTCTCCGTGGTTCTTGTCGCTCTAGGCGTGTTTTCGGGGGTTACGGCAGGCAGTCCAGGTAGCGCTGCACATCCCATTCCGTGACCTGGGCGTTGAACCTCGCCCATTCGTCGCCCTTGTAGTGGGTGAAAACCCGGTACATTTCGTCAGGCATGGCTTTCTTGACGACTTCGTCATCGGCGAGACGATCGAGCGCGTCGCCGAGCGTCATCGGCAGCTTCTTGACGTCTTTGCCTTCCTTCATCGCCTGATAGATGTTGCGGCTTTCGGGCTCGCCGGGATCGAGCTTGCGCGTCAGCCCGTCGTCGAAGGCCATCAGCAGCGCCGACGACAAGATGTACGGGTTCACCATGCTGTCGACGGCGCGATATTCGAACCGTCCCGGCGCCGATACGCGCAAACCGCAGGTTCGGTTCTGATAGCCCCAGTCGGCGTAGACCGGCGCCCAGAAGCCTTGGTCCCAGAGCCGGCGATACGAGTTCACGGTCGAGCAGCCGATCGCGGTCAGAGCCGGGAGATGGTCGATCACGCCGCCGATGCAGTTGAGCCCAACCGGGCCTGGTTTTTTGGGATGCAGATTGCTGTCGGGCATGAAGTGATTCACGCCGCCGCTGCGGTAGCTGAAGTTCTGTTCCATACCGGCCAGTTCCTTCTGGCCGAGCCTATTGGTCTCGTCGGCGCCGCCGCTCCATAGCGAGACGTTGGTATGGCAGCCGTTGGCGGACACGCCCATGAAGGGCTTAGTCATAAAACACGCAATGAGGCCGAACTCGCGCGCGACTTGGGAACAAATCTGGCGGTAGGTCGCGAGGCGATCGCACGTGCGCAGGGAGTCGTCGTAGGTGAAGTTCAATTCGAGCTGACCGGGCGCGTCTTCGTGGTCGCCCTGGATCATGTCGAGGCCCATGGCGCTGGCGTACTCGATGACCTTCATGAAGACGGGGCGCAGGCTCTCGAACTGGTCGATGTGATAGCAGTAGGGCTTTGAATAGCCGCCGTTGGGGGCGCCGTTCTCATCCTTCTTCAGCCACATCATTTCCGGTTCGCAGCCCATGCGCATGTGCATGTTGTGCTTCTGCTGGAATTCGGCGTGATGGATGCGGAGGTTGCCGCGGCAGTCGGACGTTAGATGGCCGCCGCCGTTGTCGTCTTCCTCGCGATTGCGGAAGCACGTGCAGAAGACGCGCGCGACGCGCTTGTCCCAGGGAAGCTGGACGAAGGTTTCCGGATCGGGAATGCCGATCAGTTCGGACGCTTCAGGCCCATAGCCGATGTACTGACTGTGGCGATCCGTAAAGAGGTTGGCCGTCGAGCCGTAAACGAGCTGGAAGCCTTTTTCGGCCGTGCGCTCCCAGTGATCGGCGGGGATGCCTTTGCCGACGATGCGGCCAGTGACCGAGATGAACTGATAGTAGATATAGGTGATGCCGAGCTTGTTGATTTTCTCGCGCACCTGCCGCACCAGATCACCGCGGCCGGGTGCGTTGACATGTTTTTCGAGATCGGTCGTCGGTTGCATGACTCACTCTCTCTTGGTTAGCGTTCGGCTTCCTTCGCAATGACTTTCGTTAGCGCTCGTGCTCCATGCCAAATCAGCTCCACGGGTAGGGGCTGTTGGAGACGGGGTGCAGTTCGCCCTTGGCATAGCGCGCGTAACGGAACGGTTCGAGCAGGTCGCTCTTGGTTCCGGTCAATTCCTTGGCGACGAGTTCGCCAACGCCAACCATCTTGTAGCCGTGATTGCTGTCGGCGATGATGAATACATTCTCGCAAAACTGGTCGAAGATCGGGAAGTTGTCCGGCGTGAAGCAGCCGATGCCGCCGGATGGTTCCTTTTTGTATTTGCCCATCTGCCCCTTGAAGCGAGCCTGGCAGTGCGCCAGTGCCGAGCACCACATGTGTTCGAACGACGGGCCGACGATGAAGTCGGGGCTTTCGGGGCCGTACGGGTCGACGGCCACCTGATCCGGCGCGGTTTCGATTTTGAACGGCATGGCGCCGCCTTGCACGCCGCCGAAATGGAAGTCGGGCTTGTAATAGATGCCCCAAAGCTTGTCGGTGATGACGGAGCCGTCGACATCGGATATCAGCGGCGCGTCGGTGTCGACATGGATGACGGGGGGCGCAGCGCCGTCGTTGGTCTTCTGGTAGTCGGGATCGACGCCGAGCGTGCCTTCCTGCAGAGACCAGAAGGTCCACATCTGCCGGCCTCCGTGCATTTTTCCATCGCGGCCCTTGATGGAGACGGTCTCGGGCAGCGCCAGCATATCCCAAATCTGCTTGACCCACGGCCCGACCCCTACGATCACCTGATCGCAGCGGATCTTTCCCTTGTCGGTGATGACGGCCGTGACGGCGCTCGATGCGCCATTGGCGCGCTCAAATCCGATAACTTTGACGCCGGTTTCGATGCGGACGCCTTCGTCGCGCGCCAAGTCGGCCAGCCCGTTCACGCTGCGCATATTGTTGGCGTAACCGCCCTTCTTTTCGTGCAGAACCGAGGTGATGTTCTGCGCGGTCCAATCCGAGAACAGCGCTTTCATGTACGCGTCGCAGTCTTTGGCGCCTTCGATGAACGAGGACGGATAGCCGATCGCTTTCTCTTGTTCGTAGATCGTCGCGACCTGCTCGTGCATCGATTCAGGGCTGATCTGCATATAGCCGACGCCGTGGTAGCTCAGCGTTTCGGCGTGGCGCTCCCAAACCGAAACGCTGTGCGCCATCAGTTTGCGCATCGCCGGCTGGTAGTAATTATTACGGACGACGCCGCAGGCGATGCCGGACGCGCCTGCGCCGACGGCCTTCTTGTCGACGACGAGAATGTCGACGCCTGAACCGCGACCGCTCGCGGTCAGGTCTTTGGCAAGGTGATAGGCCGTGCTCAATCCGTGCACGCCCGCGCCGATGATGAGAAACTTGACCCCTTCCGGCAGGGACATCCGACACCTCTATACCAATTTAGACCAGTTGGTATTTTGGGTTAGAAATTACAAAGGCAACGTCGCTCTTATTGAGGCTAGCACACGAAAATTGATGTGCCAAATAGTTTAATTGGTCTATTATTGGTCGTGCACTGCTTGCAATTCGCGCGTCGTGACCGCGGCTGGGTTGTTTGCGACTTCAGGAATTCTAGCGTCTCCTCAGGCGGAAATGAAGCCATCGCCGGACCCGTTACCCGCGCCTTTTCTGGATCTTGCCGATCCCAATTTTTCGGTCCGCTCACCGGCGGTGCGCGAAGCGCGCGAGAAGAGCTGGTACGCGCGCACGCCCTATGGCCTCGCGGTCCTGCGCTACGCCGAGGTCGGAAGCCTTCTGCGAGATGCGCGGCTTCGCCAGGGCAGTTACAAGTGGCCGGCGCACAATCGCGCGTCGGGTGTTTTCGCGGAATGGTGGCTCAGGATGCTGCTGAATCGCGTCGGCAGCGATCACGACCGCTTGCGCCGCCTCGTCAATCCGGCGTTCTCGCCGCGCCTTGTGACGCCGCTGCTGCCGCGGTTCGAGGCGATCGCTTGTGAACTTATCGATGCATTCGCAGCGAACGGCCGCTGCGAATTCATGTCGGAATTCGCGGAGCCCTATTCCACGCGCGTGATCTGCGAGCTGCTCGGACTTTCCAACGAGCACTGGCGGGCGCTCGCGGATGCGTCGGCCGGAATGGGGCTGGCGCTCGGTGTTACATATTCCGAGCATCAGGAGTCGGTCAATGCCGCGACCGAACACATGCTCGCCTATGCGCGCCAGCTGGTCGAGGACCGCCGCACCAGTCCGCGCGACGACTTTGTCAGCACTCTCATCAAGGCCAATGAGAACAAGGAGACGCTCGACGACGACGAACTGCACGACATGATCGTGCTGGCCATTTTTGGCGGCATCGACACGACGCGCAATCAGCTGGGCCTCGGGATGAGCGTGTTCATCGATCATCCGGAGCAATGGGAACTGCTGGCGAGCCGGCCCGAATTGGCGCGCAACGCGGTCGAAGAGATCATGCGCGTCCGTCCGACGACGACGTGGGTGACGCGCGAGGCGCTCGAAGATATTACCGTCAATGAGCTAGTGATTGCGAAGGGGACGACGGTTCACCTTTTTGCGGAAGCGGCCGGAACGGACCCCTGCGCCTTTGCGCCGGGCGTCGACATTCTTGCCGAGCAAAAGCGACACTACGGCTTCGGCGCCGGGACGCACTATTGCCTCGGCCAAACGATCGCGCGCGCCGATTTGACGGAGGCCTTCCGTCAGCTCTCAAGGCGGCTGGCCAACCCGCGGTATGATGGAGAGCCGGTTTGGTTGCCCGATAGCGGCAACACGGGGGCCATCCGATTGCCGATTACTTTTGAGGTGCGGTAACCTCGCGACCGCCAGAGCGCACATCGTCATTGCCTCGGAGGGATAAAAACCGATATTTTCCCGCAAGTCCGTGTGAAACTTCGGGATCGCGACCGCGCATGCAGAAAAAAGGCCCCCTGCCCATTCTGTTCACGACGCGCGAAGACGCGCTGGACCGCATCAAAACGGCGATGGTCGAGAAGAAGTTGACGCAGGCGCAGCTCGCCGACACGGCCGACTGCCACGAGAAGACCATTCAGAACCTGCTCGGCGGACGTTCGGTGCGCGATCAGACGCTATTCGACGTGTGCATGGTGCTCGGCATCGATTTTCCAGCCGTACGTGACGCCTGGCACGGGGGCTCGGCGGTCGGCGCGGAACCCGCCGATCTCAAGGCCGCGGGCGGCGTCGTCGCGCCGGTCTACATGGGCGCCTACACGCGCGCCGCCGTCGACCACTACATCGGCAGCTACCTAACGTTGCGCCGCTCGTTCACGAAGCCCGACGGCATCGTCGCCTATCGTACGGATGTGACGTGGGATCCGGATTGGCCGAGCCTGCTGTTTCAGGAGCGTGACCGTCCCGACGCGCCCTATTCGCATCGCGGCCGCCTCTATATCCCGTCCTCGTCGATGTTCATTCATCTCGTGTCGCTGACCAAGGGCGCGATGCGTATGATCGTCGTCTCCCAGCTCGACCGCGAGGGGCAGATGCGCGGGCTGATAACGACATTGAACAAGCAGCGCGCGTCGTTCGTGCCGGTCTCAACGCCGATCGTCTATTGCGCGCGGGAGGCGTTCGAAGACGGCGATCTCGGGGAAATTTCAGTCGAGAGCCCGAAATTCAAATCGTACAAGGCCCTGCTCGACGAAACCGTCGAGCAGGGTTACGCGCGCCTACTCGGTTGACTCACTCGTGCGCCTCAATCGATGACGCCGGCGTCGAGAAGTTTCGACCATCGCCCGTTGCACCGGACCTCGCATTTCCGATTACAAGTTGTGCCCTTTCTGCAGCGCTTGTCGCATTCGGCGTAGCAGGCGAGCAGCCACTGGGCGGCATTCCGCTTGGCCCTGGCTTCGGCGACCGGCGCAAATGCGAAGGGCGCCAACGCCGCGACCGTCAATGCGGCGGCGATTGCAGTTCTGACTTTCGGCATTTTCAAACTCCTTTGTTCCATTCATTTGATCATCAATTTCGACTTCGGCCCCGACCGCCTTGTGGGGCGGAGAGCCGGCGTCCGAATTCGCGTTCAGGAATTGAATGCGGGAGTTCGTCCTTTCCCGCGCGTATCGTGCGCGGCATGAGGACTTAAAGGACAGCGGTCGTCGCCGCTGTCCCAAACGGAACACGGGGAAGCGCGCGTCATTGGACTTAGATTATTTCGCGGCTCTCGCTGCCGAGGCGCGCTTGCCGGACACGTGCTTTCTGGGTGAAGGCGCGCGGCCGAGCACGCCGCCGTCGAAGGGCGGGAAAAAATAGCGCGCAAGGTCGACCGTTTCATGGCGACCGATGCTCGCCCGCGCCGTCTTGAGCCACTCGTCCGCGTGATTGCGTCCAGCCCCGTGCAGATAGGTGATGACGTTCCAGTCCGGCTTGACGATCGATTCCGGATTGAGGCCGCCGGTGACCGCGCCCCCGTCAATCAAGTGGAAGCGATGCTTGCACAGCGACGACAACCGGCCCTTGACGAGCAGCGTGCTCGCCGACTCGCGCACTGCGGTGATGATTTCGACATCGCGCAGCAGGGGCGCGTTGAACTGTAGCCGGCTGGTGTGAGCGGCGATATCACGCGCCGTCGTTGGCAATTCCGGAACATTGCTCGGCGCGACGGTGACGAGCAGTGTGTCGGTGACCGGGCTTTCGGAGGCGAGCGTCACGAGATCTGGATTGGCGGAGAACCCGCCGTCCCAGTACGCCGCCCCGTTGATCTCCACCGCATGATGCATGGCGGGTAGGCAAGCAGAGGCCAACACGGCCTCGACCGTGATCTCGTCCTGGCGGAAGAGCCGCGCCCTCCCTGTGTTGACGTGAGTCGCGGCGATCAAAAGCTCGAACGGCGAGTTGGCGCGGATCAATTCGAAATCGACATGATCTTCGAGCAATCGCCGCAATGGGTCGAAGCCCAGCGGGTTGAACTCGTAGGGCGACCACAGTGACGCCATTTGCGTCAGCGAGCGCGGCGGCGCGAAGGAATTGAGGAACGGATTGAGCCGCAGCAAGTCCGGGACGCCGGCCTTATGCACCGCTTGCCAGATCTTGTAGAGCGTCTCGCGGGCCTTTTCGCGCGAGCCCTGCGCCAAGCCGCTGGCCAAGCCGACGGCATTTACCGCGCCGGCGCTGGTCGCGCTGACCCAGCCAAATTTCAATCGAGCATCTTCAAGAAGCCGGTCGAGCACGCCCCACGTGAACGCGCCATGCGCACCCCCGCCCTGCAGCGCAAGATTTATGTCTACGGTTTTCAAACAAGCCCCACTGCTCTCGGATGCCTCTAGCGAACGTGCGCTCTCCGAGTTGGATCACTACGTAGCGCGAGCCATGGTGTTATGTCAGGGGGGAGAGCGGGACTATGACGGGGAAGTCGTGGACGTGCGTCATTAAGACGTGGATATGAAACGCTTTTGCAGTGATTGTTGTGCTCATCTCTTGTGCGGGCGGCCCATCTGGAATGCAGGCGCCTGATTTCGTCACGATGATTCAACTCGTGTAATGAATGCGTGCGAACAACCCGCGCGCTTGTTCTCAGCCCGGCAACGTGGCGATCCGCCGCTGCGGAATGTGCATGACCTCCATGCGCCGCTTCGCGACCTCGATCTCCGTGCGATGGGCGCTCACACTGGCGGCGTCAGAAACTGCTCTCGGAGTTTCGTCACGCGACCGCCAATTTTATCCAGTCCGCGGACGATCCAACGAATGCGCAGCCCGCGGTCGCCCGTGAAGAACGTGAAAAGATTATAGCTCGCGAGTTCATCTCCGCCATGCGTCCGCGCCGCCGAGGCCGACGCCGCGGCAATGACGGGGATCGGGCCGGTCTCGGCCTCCAACCAATCGCAGCGGACGCGGTGGTTGTGTCCGTACAGAACAAGTTCAGAGCCTATGCGCTCCAGAACGTGCTGGATGTGGGCAGCGTCGCCCAAGGCGCGGCGCGGCGCGGTCAAGCCCGGCATCGGCGGATGATGAATGAGGACGACGCGGATGACGTTCTCGCCGCGCAGGCGTTCGAGCAGGTCCCTGGCGACGTCGATCTGCTCGCCGCCCAATCGGCCGGAAGCGAAGAACGGCGGCGTCGGAACCGCCGAGTTCAGACCGATCAGCGCCAGCGGACCTATGCGGCGGACGAACGGGAACGCGAGCGTCGCCGCGTCGCCGCCCATGTACGGCGCCCAGCGTTCAACGCCGGGATCGCCCCTCATGGACGAATAGACATCGTGATTGCCGGGAATGACGGTCAGGCGATTGGGCGGCGCGACATTGGACAGCCAGTCGAGCGCCGCCGCATGTTCCAGCGGCAAGCCAAGATTGGTGAGATCGCCGGTGACAGCGATATGATCAACGTTTAGCGCCAGCGCGTCGGCGACAAGTTCGTCGACGATGGCGCGGCGGTGCACCTTGTGGCGCAACCGCAGCCAATTGAGCGCGCCAAGCGCCCGCTTCGCCGTCCAGTATTGCGGTTGCAAACCGATCAGCGGCGACAAGTGCACGTCTGAAAAGTGTGCAAGCGTGAACGTCGTTGTCATGAGCGGGGCTGCATTTTTCGGGGATTGTCGCAAGACTTCGGCGGGAGTCGGCTCCGAAGCGAGGCCATCGACGTAGACTAGCACGAGACAGCTTGCAAAGGTGGGCTGGACCGCGTCGGGGCGCTTCAGCGCTCGTTCAGAACGGAGGGGCAAGCCTTGGCGGCGCGGCAATGGATCGGGCGCGGCATGCAGCGCTACTGGCGGTTATCGCGCGGCCTCACGATGGGCGCGCAGGGCTGCGTCCTTGACGGCGCCGACCGCGTGCTCCTGGTTCGCCATTCCTATCGCCCAGGCTGGCATTTCCCAGGCGGCGGAGTTGAGAAGCAAGAAGCGGTCGAGCAGGCGTTGGCGCGGGAGCTTCTGGAGGAGGTCGGCGTTTCGATGACCAAGCGCCCGGTTCTGTTCGGGATTTTTGCCCATCATCCCGTGTTCCCCAGCGATCACATCGCCCTGTACGTGATCCGCGAATGGCGCCAGCCCGAGCCGCCGGCGCCGAACCGAGAAATCGCCGAGCATGGTTTCTTTGCGGCGGAAGCGCTGCCCGCCAATGTCGATCGGTCGACCGCGGCGCGGATTGTGGAGATTCTCGAGGGTCGCCAGCCGCCCGAGATATGGTAGAAGCCCGCCCGGACGACCGCTCGCCAGATCAGAAATACCCATGAACGCGCCGATGCTGACCAAGTCCGTCACCCGCCTCGCGACCGCCGCCGACATTCCGGCGATCTCGGCGCTGCACGCCCGCGTGTTCGGGCCGGGTCGTTTCACGCGGTCGGCCTACCGTGTGCGCGAGGGGAACGGTCTGCTGTCGCGCTTTTGTCGCGTAGTCGAAGTTGGCGGCCACGTCGTCGCCGCGGTGCGGATCACCGAGATCACAGTTGGCGGCGCGGCCGGCGCAGCCTTGCTCGGGCCGATCGCCGTGCATCCCGACTGGCGCAATCATGGCTATGGCCAGACGCTGATCAACGACGCGGTCGACGACCTGAAAAATTCGGGCGTCCATCTCGTGGTGCTGGTCGGAGACGAATCCTACTACGGCCGCTGCGGGTTCAAGACGACGCCGCCGGGCCAGATCACTTTCCCGGGCCCGGTCAGCCCGACGCGCATCCTGGCGACCGAACTGACGCCTGATGCGCTGGCGCGCTACTGCGGCGTGATCGCTGCGGCCTCGGCCGGCGCTGGAGCTGTGACCGGCTGATCGGCGCTAGAGGCGTCGCAGGTTTCAAAATCCAAGGAGCAGGTGATCGACGGGCTATCGTATCGTCGCGCGCCGACGAGCACCGTCGCTGCGCCGCTGAAGCGGATTTGATTGCTGCGCGGCTCGATCGCGATGGTCTCGGCGCGGCCGATGATGGCGAAGGCAGGGATGGTAATCTCGGCGTTGCCGTGGGCGATCGTGGCGCCGGTTGCGGCGTCGCCTGACTGCTCGTCGGCAGTTAGCACCGCGCCGCGCGGTAGCCCCGCCAAGGTGGCGCTTGCTGAGACGAGCGTCGAAAGTAGCGCGATTGCAATTGTCGCCCAATGTCTGCTCACGCTGTCCTCCGCGCCGCTCTCCACGCGGCTCAAGCTTAGGACGCGAGCCGGGCGGCGCTTGGGCGCTGGTGCGGCGAAAGCGGGGACGATGTCAGGCGAGAAATGGGTCTTTCATCAAAATCGTGTCGTCGCGCTCGGGGCTGGTCGAGAGCAGCGTCACCGGGCATTCGATCAATTCCTCGACGCGGCGCACGTATTTGACGGCTTGCGCCGGGAGTTGCGCCCAGCTGCGCGCGCCGCGCGTCGATTCCGACCAGCCTTCGAAGTCCTCGTAGATCGGCGCGACCTGCTCCTGTTCCGCCGCGCCGGCGGGCAAGCGGTCGAGACGTTCGCCGTTCAGGTGATATCCGACGCAGATGCGGATCACGTCGAAACCGTCCAGCACGTCGAGTTTGGTCAGCGCAATTCCGTCGATGCCGGAGACCTTGGCAACTTGACGGACGAGCACGGAGTCGAACCAGCCGCAGCGGCGTTTGCGGCCCGTCACCGTGCCGAACTCGTGGCCACGCGCGCCGAGTTTTTCTCCGACCGCATCGGCAAGCTCGGTCGGGAATGGCCCGGAGCCGACTCGTGTGGTGTAGGCCTTGGCGATGCCGAGCACGTAACCGACGGCGCGCGGCCCCATGCCGGAGCCCGTCGCGGCCTGGGCGGCGACGGTGTTCGACGATGTGACGAACGGATAGGTTCCGTGGTCGATGTCGAGCAGCGCGCCCTGCGCGCCTTCGAACAGAATGCGCTTGCCCTGGCGATTGGCCTGATCGAGCAAGTGCCACGTCACGTCCATGTAGGGAAGAATTTTCGGGGCGATTTCGGTCAGTTCGGCGATCAACTGGTCTTTCGAGACTTCCGGCTGCGCGAGACCTCGGCGGATGGCGTTGTGATGCACCAGAATGCGATCGACTTTTGGACCAAGCGTCGCAAGCGTATCGAGGTCCTGCACGCGAATGGCGCGCCGTCCGACCTTGTCTTCATAGGCCGGACCGATGCCGCGCCCGGTGGTGCCGATCTTGCCGGCGCCGGCGGCGGCTTCGCGCAACTGGTCAAGTTCGCGGTGCAGCGGCAGGATCAGCGTGGCGTTCTCGGCGATGCGCAGATTGTCGGCGGTGATGACGACACCCTGCTTGCCGAGCTTGTCGATTTCGGCGACCAGCGCCCAGGGATCGATCACGACGCCGTTGCCAATGACGGCGAGCTTGCCTGAACGGACGACGCCGGACGGCAGCAGCGAGAGCTTGTAGGTGTTGTCTCCAATCACCAGCGTATGACCGGCGTTGTGGCCGCCTTGGAACCGTACGACGACATCGGCCCGCTCTGACAGCCAGTCGACGATCTTGCCTTTGCCCTCATCGCCCCACTGGGCGCCGACCACCACGACGTTGGCCATCGTTCGACCTTCTGTTGTGCGCGACGCGCCCGCGCGCGCCGCCCGGCCCGCTCATGACGAGGCCCCGGCTTGCGCCAGGGCCTGACCGATCCTCGTGCATGTCCTTATAGCGGAGATTCGACCGCCGCGAGCCTGTCTCAGGGGCCGTAGATGATCGACTTCGCCGCAGGCCAGGAGACGCGGTAACCGTATTCCAGCACTTTTTCCTCGTCCGGCTCGAGCTTGGCGTCAAAGGCGATGACGCCGCGCTTCTCGTCCATGGCGTCGGTCGTCGGGGTCAATTTGCCAATGTATTCGACCTTGATGTCGTCGTTCTTCGACACCGGGATGCGATCGATCACCCTGATGTCGATGGCGCGCTCGTGCAGGTTTTTCACGGTGACGCGGAAGTTGCGATTGTCGACGCGCGAGGTTGAAATCAATCCCGTCTCGCCGCGCTTTTCTTCAAGCACCGTGTACTTGACCTTGATCTGGTCGTCGACGCCGAAGCCGAGATCGTGATCGACACCGGGCGCCAGCAGCGGCAGGCTGTTGGATCCGACAAACGTACCGTCGCGGAACAAATAGACGCTCCCTGGCAGCAGCGGCGTGCCCTTCAGCAGTTTGAAGGTGGCGTAGAGATAGGCGTTGGTTTCGACCTTTGGCGCCGTGCGCGTGCTCAGGGTCGGCACGAGTTCGTCCTCGGCGAGAACGACACGTTTGGCTTCGCCTGTTCCGGCGACGGTGGTCTTGCCCGGCACGGCAAACGTCGCCTCAAACGGCGCGGACGTGACGGCGGCCTGGATCTCTTCGATGGCCTCTTGCGCCGGCTCTGCAGCCATCGAGGCCGCCAGATCGCCGCGCGCGTCGCGGTCGCTCATTGCGTCAGCGGCTTGTCCGATTTCCCGACGCGCTTTCGCCAGCGGGGCCGGCGCCGCGACGGGCTTCAATTCGGGCTCGTAGTCGACGATCTGCGTATCGACATCAGGGGCCGCCGCTCCCGCGGACGGACGCGCCGTCGACAATTGGAGCGTGACGTTGTCCCAGTTTTCACCCGAACGCTGCGTGATGATGGCGCGGCGCGATAGCGCCAGCTTCGCCGGATCGGTTTTCGATCCGGTCTGCAGGCGCGCATCGTAGATCGGCGTCCAGTTCGCATTCGCAATCTGGTAGCGGACGATCACGTCGGCTTCGAGCGCAGACGCGGCGACAACGTGGATGCGAACTTCCGTCTGCTCGGTTTTCGGGGGCACGAGTTCCGACAGTTTTTTCTCGAGATCCTCTATGCGGCGATCCAGATCGCGTGACTTCACCTGCGCGTCGATCTGGAGGCGGCCGGCTTCGCCGGTTCCCTGGGCGATGAGCGCCAGCACGCGGCCCCAATCTTCAGGCGCTGCGCCTAGCGTGCCGCCGGGGGCTGGACGGGTCGGCAGCTGGGCGAGATTGGCGATCAGCGCCTTCTGGGTTTCGGCCGCCTGGGCCTGCGCCTCGACGGCCGATCTTTGATCTCTTAGCGCCTCGATTTCATCCTCGAGCTTCTTGCGCTGCTCGTCGGCGGCGCGGCTTTCGGCGCGCTGGAGAAATTTTCGCGCGGTGTCTACGGAGCCGACATCGAGCTTACCGGTCGCCTTGCCTTCAACGCGGATGGACCCCGGCACCGCGCCGGCCGGCACATCGTTCAGAACGATCGTGTGCTCTCCCTTGTCGATCGTGACCTTGGCTTGCCGCGTCACTTCGGCGCCCGACAAGAACACCGTGACTGCGTCGACGGTCGAGACGGCGCTGACCTCCGCGGCGCGCGCATGTGTGGCGAGAAGAGCGGAAATCAAAGCCGCAGCGACCATTCGCATGTTGGATGAATCCTCGGTGACGTTGGCTCAGTGATGTTCTGGTGCGCGGTCCGCACGCGCGCCGACGATATCCCGGCTGCCCGGAGGAGACCGCTGAAACCTCGCCCGGATTATGGCCAACACATGAAAACACGGAAAGGCTTCGGGAGGCCGGAATTAACTAACCCCACGACGATTGTCATCTGGGACCAAAGAAAAAGGGCGGCCACGAAGGACCGCCCTTGATAAATTTCGTCCTTGTTCGCCCCGTCACTCGACGTCAAACCGCAGTCCTGCGCGCACCTGATGCACGTGCTGATCGCCGATCTCGAGCGTCGAATCGGCGGCCCCTACGCTCATCGACGTACTGTCGCTTCCGATAAAGAGATAGCGGTAGCCAATGTCGATGCTGGTGATGTCGCTGACCTGATAGCTGAATCCCGCCATCGCCGCGGCGGCGAAGCTGACCGTATCGCCCTCGTTGGTTTCGGTGACAGAACCCGCTGATACGAAATCCCCCGGCGCGGCGCATGGCGGACCCGCGGCGCAATCCTGTCGCTCCACGGTCTGTCTGCGCGAAACCTGGTTCCATGAGAAGCCGACGCCGGCGCCGACGTACGGCGTGAAGCTGCGCCCCTGCCACAAATCGTAATAGAGATTGAGCATCCAGAAGGTGCCGTCGATCTTGGCGCTGTCGGTGATGAGGAACCGCGTTTGGGGTCCTGTACCGTCGACTCCGTCAGAGTCGACATAGCTTCCCGAAGGACCCGTGAAAGTGTCGTCGAAGTCGGTAATTCCGAATCCGGTCACGTCGTCGTTGGACCGCTTTTCAAGCGTCGCATCCATGCGCCAGCCGCCGCCGAAGTAATAACCGACGCCGCCGCCGAGCGTCAGGAATGTATCGAAGTCGGTTTCAAACCATGACGGACTGAGCGAACTTGCGAGCGGCACGCTGTCTGGTCCGGTGAGATCGCCCGGCGCGCCGTCGAGCCCAGAGATCGATCCTGAAACGTCGGGATCGCTAACGACGCCAAGCCCTGCGTCGAGACGGAAGTACCACGAAGGCTTGTACTCCGGAACCGGCGCCGGCGCAGGAACCAGTGTGCCTGGATTGGCGCTGTAGTTGCGAATTCCGCCCCAGTCCGCCGCCAGCGCTTGGGTCGAGGCTGCTGCGAGCGCCGCAATCACGGTCAGGCGCGCCGTCGATGATTTCATAGTGGCCGTTCCTCCAACACGAGCGATGACTGACGCCGCATGTCTCTGCAGGCGCAACTCACGCAACAAGGAACTATGTCACTCGATCATTCAGTCCGTTGCGAAGTCCGACATGCGGATTCGCGTCGAGGCGACGAGCCTTGTCGCCGTTCTCGACTATCGCGGACAACGCTTAAGGGAGGCTTAATCGGCGGCTCGTTTCGATACGCACCGAGTTAATGGCGCGTTAATGCGCGCGCTGTGGGATCGATGAGCAAAGTGTGTGACTTGTGGTGGCTGCCTATGCGGCTTCCGCGGCCGTGCGGACCGCGTCGACGATGTCGCCGACGACGCTTTTGACGACGCCTTCATCGTCGCCTTCGGCCATGACGCGGATGACCCGTTCAGTGCCGGACGGACGAATGACCAAGCGACCCTTGTCGCCGAGTTTCGCCTTTGCGCCTTCGATAGCCTTCAACACGCGCTTATCCTCGAGCGGTTTGCCGCTAGCATAGCGGACGTTCGTCAGGATTTGCGGCAGCGGATCAAACCGGTTGCAGACCTCCGACACCGACTTGCCCGTGGAGACTACGCAAGCAAGCACCTGGAGGGCTGAGACGAGCCCGTCGCCAGTCGTCGAAAAGTCGGAGAGCACGATATGGCCCGATTGCTCGCCGCCGACATTGAATCCGTGCATACGCATGTGCTCGGTCACGTACCGGTCGCCGACCGGCGTGCGCGTCAGCGACAGGCCGATGCCGCCCAAATATCGCTCTAGCGCCAGATTGCTCATGACGGTTGCGACGATGCCGCCGGCCATCAGCCGTCCTGACTGCTTCCAACTGTCGGCGATCACCGCCATCAGCTGGTCGCCATCGACGATGTGACCCTTTTCGCTGACGATGACGACGCGGTCGGCGTCGCCATCGAGGGCGATGCCGATATCGGCGCGCACCTCGTTAACTTTTTCGATCAGGGCCTGAGGTGACGTCGACCCGCAGTTGAGATTGATGTTGTGGCCGTTCGGCTCGACGCCAATCTTGATCACTTCGGCGCCAAGTTCCCAGAGCGCGGCGGGGGCGACCCTGTACGCCGCGCCGTTTGCGCAATCGACGACGATGCGCAGCCCGTCCAGCCGAAGATTCTTCGGCAGGGTGCGCTTCGCGAATTCGATGTAACGCTCCTGCGCGCTCTCGACTCGCGTCGCCCGGCCAATGCGCTCCGCGTCAGCGAGCAGCGCGGCGCTGTCGTGATCGATCAGTTCTTCGATCTGGCGTTCGGTTTCGTCGGAAAGCTTGTAGCCGTCAGGATCGAACAGCTTAATTCCATTGTCTTGCGAGGGGTTGTGCGAAGCGGAGAGCATGACGCCGAGATCGGCCCTGAGCGAGCGCGTCAACATCGAGACCGCCGGCGTCGGCATGGGTCCGAGCAGAAACACGTCCATGCCCACGGACGTAAAACCCGCCAGCAGCGCGGCTTCGAGCATGTAGCTCGATCGCCGGGTGTCCTTGCCGATGACGACGCGGTGGGTGTGACCGCCGGACGTGAAGACGCGGCCCGCAGCCATGCCGAGTTTCATCGCCACTTCGGGCGTCATCGGGTGCTGATTGGCCCGGCCGCGAATGCCGTCGGTTCCAAAATATCGGCGCGACATAGCTTCTCCCGACCCAGACTCAGTGCGCCGCACGATCCTGCCTCAAATCGGTTCAGCGGTGAATTGCGATCGACCGGCATCGCAAACGTCAAGCCGGTTCTGACCGCAAATCCGCGAGGCATTACTTCACTTTCGGCTCATAACGCCAAAAGCTTGAGATCGAGAAAATATTCATCGTCGTTCTCGCTTGGGTTGCATCAACACGTCAAGGGGTCGCGGTAGTCATGTGGAGCCCGACGTGAGGATGGCTCTGGGACACGGAATCGTCCCATAGCTCGGCGAGCCTCGTCGCCGGCTGGTTGCGGGTGCGCGGCGCGCCCGGGGGGTGTTCTGGCAGGCGGGAGCGCCGCTGAACGACGCGCCTCGGCGGGCAAGTTGGCGTTTTGGAAGAGGGTGAGGGCAGTATGGCTTTGTTTCTCGCGGTGGCGAACCGCAAGGGCGGCGTCGGCAAATCAACTGTGGCGGTTATGCTGGCGCACGCCTTGAGCGTGCATGGCGGGCGGCGCGTGCTCTTGATCGACCTCGATTCCCAGTGCAACGCCTCGCTGATCCTGATGGGCGGCCAGGGTTGGAACGAGGCCCGCAAGGCCGGCAAGACGATTTCGGACTATTTTTATGACCTGTTCGACGGCATTCCGGCCAACGCACGGGACTATGTCGTGAAAAACGTCGGCGACGTGTGCGGCCCCAACGGCAAGCCGGTCGGGTTGGCGCTCGTGCCGGGCTCGCTGTTGCTCGAGGACATCCAGGGCGAGCTGTATCTGAAGCAGGCGAACCAGAGCAATGTGCCCGATGTCGTCGCCAACCGCGTGCGCGGGCGCATGGAAAGTCTGATCCGGCGTTTCGAAGGCGATTTCGACGTCGTCGTTCTCGATTGTCCGCCGGGGTTGTCGTTCGCGGCGCTCGCTGCCCTGAAGACCGCCGACAAGGTCATCGTGCCGTTTCGTCCGGACTATGTTTCGCAGCTGGCCGTCGACCGCGTGGCGCTGCTGATCGAAGACAAGCACAATCTGGACGATCTGTCCGAGATCCCGCTCGCCGAGCGGCGGTACGTCTGTCTGGCCAATTACGTGCGAAACGAGGACAAGGACTATATGATGATCGAGGAGATCAGTCTCGTTCACCCCGTGCTCGAGACGTTTCTGCCGCAACGCAACGGCATCGCCAATGCCTTCGATTTCATCGGGCAACCACGCATGATCGAGGCGAAGTACGGTGACGCGGCCGCCGACGTCAGGGAATTGCATGCGGAAGTTCAGCGCGTGCTCGACCGCGTCGCTGCCAAGGCGAAACCGAAGGTCGCGGCGAATTAGCCCCGAGCAAGAGAGGTCCGGCGGACGTCGCAGATGAGCAACGGCACGCAACTGTGGCCCGGCGAGCGCATGCGCGCCTTCTTCCGCGCCCACATCCTGCGCGAGACGCAGCTCGATGCGTCCGCGGCGGATCGGCTGGCGCAGGTGCTGACGCGCGCCGTCAATCGCATGATGGTGTGGGATGCGACCGGCGGGGCGATCCCAGAGTCTAAGCCCCCGACGTCGCCTGCGCGGCCGCCGTTCAACCCTTACGCCTTCAGCGCCATGGTGACGCTCGCGCGCTCAGGCCGCGACGGACTGATGAAACGGCTCGCCGAAATTCGCAGCGCCGAGGACCTCAAGACCTTCGCCGACGCCCAGCATCTCGCCATCGATCGCGGCCTGAAAAAGACCGATGAGCTAAGGAAGGCGATCGTCGCAGCGACGGAGCAGCGCCTCGCCGATCGCAAGGCGGCGGCGAGCTAATAACCCAAAGGTCCGCGTCATTCGGCCCACATTGTGGAGGCTGACAGGCGGCGGGGCTGCGCTAAGCTCTGTCGTGCTTTCGCCGTAGAGGGTCGCCCTTGAACCGAGACGCCGCCGCGCCCGAGTTAAGACGCACGATCGGCCCGGTGCAGCTGGCGTTCTACGCGCTTGGCAGCATGCTGGGATCGGGCATCTACGGCTTAATCGGCAAAGCCGCCGGGCAAGCTGGATCGGCGGTCTGGCTGTCGTTTCTCGTCGCCCTCGTGGCGGCGCTGCTGACAGCGCTGTCGTATGCATCGCTCGGTTCGCGCTATCCGCGCGCCGGGGGGGCAGCCTACGTTACAGACCGCGCGTTCGGCTCGCCACTCTTGAGTTTCACAATCGGCTTGGCGCTTGTCTGTTCGGGGCTGACGTCGGTCGCCACGCAATCCAAAATTTTTGCCGCCAACTTTTCCGGACTACTTGGGCTGGAGGCGCTGCCGCCGACCGCCATCGCGCTCGGCTTCCTGCTAATCATGACCGGCGTCGCGCTGCGCGGCATTCGCGAGTCGATGTGGGTCAACGTGCTCTGCACGCTGATCGAAGCCAGTGGCTTACTGATCGTCATCGGCTCCGGACTGTCGTACTGGGGAACGATCGACTATTTCGAAACACCGCCCGAGCGCGCCGACGCCGGGCTGACGCTGATCGTGCTGCAGGCGTCGGTCCTGACCTTCTTTGCCTTCATCGGTTTCGAGGATGCGATCAACGTCGCCGAAGAGTGCAAGGATCCGGCGCGCACCATTCCCATCGGCTTGGTAGCTGCTTCGCTGATGGCCGCGGTGCTCTACGTCGCCGTTGCGATCACGTCGGTGTCCGTCGTGCCGTGGCGCGAACTCGCCGAAGCGCCGGCGCCGCTAACCGAAGTCATGAAGCGCACGGCGCCGGACTTTCCGCCGGTGATCATGACGCTCATCACACTGTTCGCCGTCGCGAATACGGCGCTGGTCAACTACATCACTGCCTCACGGCTGGTCTATGGCATGTCGAGCCAGGGGCTACTGCAGGCGCATTTCGGCCGCGTGCACGTCACACGCCGCACGCCGCATGTCGCAATTGGCGCGCTGTTTCTCGTGCTTGTGCCGCTCTTGCTTGTGGGCGGGATCGCGGATCTCGCATCGGCGACCGTGCTGCTGCTGCTGATTGTGTTCATCGTCGTCAACGCGTCACTGTTCGTCCTCAAGCGGCGGCCCGACGAACCCGAAGGCGCCTTCGAACTCCCTGATTTCGTCCCCGCCGCCGGCCTTCTCATCTGCGCGGCGCTGCTCATCACGCGCATCTTCAGCGGAGACCTTCGCGCGCCCGTCATCGCAGGCGGGCTGCTCGCGGCAATCCTGGCGCTCTACACAATTGCAAGGCCGGCGAGGGTCGCGCCGTGAACCAGCCAAAGCTCGAATTCTGGTATGAGTTCGCCTCCACCTATTCTTACCTCTCGGCTTCGCGCATCGCCGAAGCGGCGGCGTTAGCCGACATCGAGATCGTCTGGCGGCCGTTTCCGCTCGGTCCGATATTCAAAGCGCAGGGCTGGACCGACAGTCCGTTCAATCTCTACCCCGCCAAGGGCGCCTACATGCTGCGCGACATTGCGCGCATCGCGGCGTCGCGCGGGCGCGCCTTCAAGATGCCAGAGAGATTTCCGGTGAATGGATTGGCCGCGGCTCGCCTGGCGCTCGCGGTTGGCGACGATCTCATTGGGCCCTTCAGCGCACGGGTCTATGCCGCGCAGTTCGAAGACGGCGCGGACATTGCCGATCCAGCGGTGCTTGCGGCGGTGCTCACGGATTTAGGGCTGGACCCGGAGATCACCTTTGCAACCGCCGAGACGCCAGAGGTCAAAGAGTCGTATCGCGAAAATTCGCAACGTGCCGCTAAGATCGGCGTGTTCGGCGCGCCGTCGTTCGTGACCGAGGACGGCGAACTGTTCTGGGGCGACGACCGGCTTGATCAGGCGATCGGATGGGCGCGAAAAACGGCGAAGCCGTGCTGAGCTGTTCGGCGCCTATGGAATTATCTTCTCTGTTCCGGCGACGCTTGCCTGCCAAACCGCCAGTGCTTGGCGCGTTTCGCTGACGTCATGGACGCGGAACAGCTGGACGCCGGCAGCCGCACCGGCGATGGCGCACGCAAGCGAACCCGGCAGGCGGTCTGTCGCGTCAGGCACATCGCAGAGCTGGCCGATCATCTTCTTGCGGCTGGCGCCGAGCATCAGACCCACGCCGAGGCCGTGATAGAGGGAGAGCGCCGCCATCACCGCGACGTTGTGGTGCAAATGCTTGCCGAAGCCGATGCCAGGATCGGCGATGATTTTGGATTTTGGTATTCCCGCCGCCTCGCAGACCTGGATGCGGCTTTCCAGAAAATCGAAGACGTCGAGCGCGACGTCTGCGTAACGCGGGTCTTCGTTCATGGTCTTCGGATCGCCCTGCGCGTGCATCAACACGACGGGCAAACCGCTTTCGGCGGCGACGGCGAGCGCCTCGGGATCGTGGCTCAAGGCCGAAACGTCGTTTAGGATGTCGGCGCCGGCCGCCGCGGCCTGGCGCATCACTTCGGCCTTGCGCGTGTCGATGGAAATCAGCTTGTCAGTCCGTCCGCGCAAAGCCTCGATCACCGGAATGACGCGGCGGAGTTCATCCTTCAGGGCGACGGCGTCGGAACCCGGACGCGTGCTCTCGCCGCCGATGTCGAGGATGTCCGCACCGGCATCGGCGAGCTTCAGCGCGTGGACTACCGCGGTGTCGGTATCGGCGTGATCGCCGCCATCGGAGAAGCTGTCGGGCGTGACGTTGACGATGCCCATGAGGCGCGGCCGGTCGAGCGATAGGCCGGCGAGGCGCGGGCGCGGCTCCGAGATCGCCTGCAGCAAATCGGAGGCCGCCAGCCCTTCGCGTCCCCAGTCGCCGCTGAAGGCGTCACCGAGCACGACTGTACGCCGGCTCGACCCGCCTCCGGCTTTTCGCGTCACGACGTCGAGGGCGGCGAACGACAAGCGCCCGCCCGCGAGCGGCAGTCCGCGCCATGCGGCGACTTCGGCGTCGTCAACAGCGCGCCGCTCGGCGCCGTCCCAGAAGACGCCCTTCGGCTGTAGATAGATCGAGCGTTTCATGAGCGCGCGGACACCCGGATAAGAAAAGCGGCCGCGAAGCTATCGCGGCCGCTTTCCGATTCATAGCCGAAGCCGGCGCTCAAATCTGCGGGCTCGGCACGGCTGACCGCAACCTGAATGCCCTGCCGCAACCCGGCGGCGCTCGTCGCTGTGGCCGCATCAGTCATCCAAATCGTAAATATCTATGGTCACGTCGTGACCGGTACCGGTGATGGAGGTGACTTGGACCGAGACGATAACGGAGCTGCCTTGCAGGCGAAAAGTGTTCACGTTCAGAAATGCCGGCGATTTGCTCGCCTCCCGTTTGGCATTGGGATAACACGCGGCGACTTTTTCCGAGAAGGCCGCGTGCGCTTTCCCGGCACTAGCCTTGTCGACACCGTCAACAATCGTACAAATGAAAGAGCTGTCTACAAGACCGGCTTCGCAATTCGACGTACCGGGCAGCGACACGGTCGCTTTGCCGTCGGCCTTCGTGATGTCTTTGAAGCCTGTGGGCACACTATCGACGATTTCCGCTAGCACGTCGCAGAAGTCATCAGCCGCCGCAGGAGTCTGCGTTTGAAAAATTCCGATACTCAGCGCAAAAAAGAACAGTCCGCAGGATATGGATCTGGCGGCGCCAACCCGGACCATTGATCGTCTCCAGAATCGCTCAACAGCAGCTGTGCCGTCGCATGCAAGCACGGCCATAGACTATTGTCGTGCTGGGAGCATTCAAAACAAAACAGCGGCCGCGAAACAATCACGGCCGCCCTTAACGTGATAGCGCCGGGAGCTGATCGTCAGCTCGACGGCTGGGGCTCCATGCCGCCGGAGGGTTCGCCGCGCGGTTTTGACTGACGGCCGGCGACTGGAACCGCCGAGCCGACGGGGCCCTTGGCGCCGTCGTCGTCATTGCGCCGGATGATCTTTTCGCCACGCATGATGCCGTTGCACTCATCGCCATTGATCGTCTCGTGCTCCATCAGGGCCTGCGCCATGGCTTCGAGCTGATCCTTGTGAGCGAGCAGCACTTCCCAGGCTTTCTTCTCGCCTGTGGTCACGATGCGGCGCACCTCCTCGTCGATCAGCTTTGCGGTGCCCTCGCTCATATTCTGGCGCTGCGTCACGGAATGGCCGAGGAACACTTCCTGCTGGTTCTCCGAATAGAGCAGCGGCCCGAGCACATCACTCATGCCCCATTCGCTGACCATGCGCTTGGCGATGTTCGTCGCCTGGCTGATGTCGCTCGACGCGCCCGTGTTCAGATGCTCGCGGCCGTAGATGATCTGCTCGGCAACGCGGCCGCCGAACGCCATGGCGATCTTGGCTTCGCACCACTGCTTCGAGTAGCTGAGGCGATCGCGCTCGGGCAGGCTCATCGTTACGCCCAGCGCGCGTCCGCGCGGAATGATCGTCACCTTGTGAAGAGGATCATTGCCCGGAACGACGATGTTGACGATGGCGTGCCCGGCCTCGTGGTAGGCCGTCGCCAGCTTTTCTTCCTCGGTCATGGCCATGGACTTGCGCTCGGCGCCCATCATGACCTTGTCTTTGCTGTCCTCGAACTCGGCCTGCGTCACCAGCCGCTTGTTGCGGCGGGCGGCGAGCAGCGCGGCCTCGTTGACCAAGTTCGCCAGATCGGCGCCGGAAAAGCCCGGCGTGCCGCGCGCGATGGTCTTGGGATCGACGTCAGGCGCCAGCGGCACCTTTTTCATATGGACTTTGAGGATCTTTTCGCGGCCGACCACGTCGGGGTTCGGCACAACGATCTGGCGGTCGAAACGGCCCGGACGCAGGAGCGCAGGGTCGAGCACGTCGGGGCGGTTGGTCGCGGCGATGATGATGATGCCTTCATTCGCCTCGAAGCCGTCCATCTCGACCAGCAACTGGTTGAGCGTCTGCTCGCGCTCGTCATTGCCGCCGCCGAGGCCCGCGCCGCGATGGCGGCCGACGGCGTCGATTTCGTCGATGAAGATGATGCAAGGCGCGTTCTTCTTCGCCTGCTCGAACATGTCGCGCACGCGGCTGGCGCCGACGCCGACGAACATTTCGACGAAGTCGGAGCCTGAGATGGTGAAGAACGGCACGTTGGCTTCGCCCGCGACGGCGCGCGCGATCAGCGTCTTGCCGGTGCCGGGCGGTCCGACAAGCAGCGCGCCGCGCGGGATGCGCCCGCCGAGCCGCTGATATTTTTGCGGATCGCGCAGAAACTCGACGATCTCTTCGAGATCGCCCTTGGCTTCATCAACGCCCGCCACGTCTTCAAAGGTGACGCGGCCGCTGCGCTCGGTCAGCAGCTTGGCTTTGGATTTGCCAAAGCCCATGGCGCGGCCTGAGCCCGACTGCATTTGGCGCATGAAGAAAATCCAGACGCCGATCAACAGCAGCATCGGGAACCAGCTCAACAGGATGCTGGCGAGCGAACTCACCTCGTCCTCGGCCGGGCGGGCCTTGAATTTCACGCCCTTGTCGCGGAGCCGCTGAACCAGTCCCGGATCGTTCGGTGCAAAGGTCGAAAACGCCGTGTCAGTTGCTCCGCCGTCGCGTTTTGATCCGCTAATTCGGTTGCCCGAGACCACCGCCTCGACGATGGAGCCTTTGTCGACCGCGTCGAGGAACTCAGAATAGGGGATCTCGTTGGTGCGGCGCTGCTGGCTCGGGTTGCTCACCAGATTGTACAGGGCCAGCAACAGGACAAGCAGGGCGGCCCAGATGGCAAGCTTCTGATAATTGGGATTCATTTGGGTTCCTGATAGCGCCGGCCGCGGATTGGCCCTGCGGGCCCCTTGACGTCGGCTCGGCCCCTGACATGGAGCGTAACATAGGGGTCGGGGACTGCGCGCACAAGTTCAGGGATTTGCGCTCAATATTACCTTATCAGGCTTTCGCGGCTCTTCTGGGTTGTTCTGTAACGGCGCCCACCCCGTCTCAATCGAGATGGTTACGGAGCCCAGCCGTCGCCGTCGACTGAAGCGTCAAACCATCGACGGGGTAAAGTTGCATGACCTTCACTACGCCAAGCAGCGACGGCACAGCAATCAACTGGTCGCCCGTCCAGAAGGCCGGCTGACCTTCAACAGCCGCCGCGGGTGGAGAATGCGAGATGGACCACACGGGCGCCAGCCAGCGGCGGCCTTCTGCCCCGAGCGGTCTCACGATCACATCAATGTCCGGACGACCGTCACGTCGCAACAGGAAGCGGTTGTCCCAAACCGCCGCGGTGTTCGGCGGCATGGCGAAAGCCGATTTGGAAACTCGACCGCGCTCGCGCCAGAGTTTCAAGGCGCGCGACGACGCCGAGACTTCGACGCCGCCAAGCGTTGCGCCGACACGCTCGCTGGTCGCCAATCGCTCGGCGAGCGCTTCGATCTCGGATAGCGACGGCGCCGGCGTGTCGCCGCCGAAACGGGCGATCAGCCGCCGCAAGAGACGCAGGCGCAGTAGCGCAGGTCCGTCAGTGAAGCGGGCGCGATCGAGCGAGGCGAAAATTTCGCCATTCAAGTCGAGAGACACCGTCGTCTCGAACGCCTTATCGGCGTAGGCGAGCGCGGCGCGCGCGTCGCCCAGCCGCAGCGCGCTCACGGCAAGCTGGCGGGCGCCGACGCCGACGTCAGCCAGCGTCGACATCGCGACGCGAACACGCGCGCGTTCGGAGGCCAAATTCGAGTTGCCCGGATCGTCACTCCAGGTTCGGCCGCGCGCCAGCAGAGTCGCAAAAAGTCGCGCCTTCGCGACGCCGAGCAGCGGCCGGACGAGCATCGTCGCTTCACCATCGCGGAGCGGGCGCTCGCGCGGCATGGCGGCCAGACCGTCGATGCCGGAACCGCGCGCCAAGCGCATGACGAGGGTTTCCGCCTGGTCGTCCAGCGTATGCGCGGTCACGACGGCGCAGCGACGAAATGGGACGAGCGTTTGCACATGATCAAGGAGCAGTCTGTACCGCGCCTCGCGCGCCGCGTTAGCGACACCCGTCAGAGGCTTCACATCGACCCACGTCAAGATCGCATGAGTGACTCCGAGTTCGGCACACCTCGCTGCCACAAATTCGGCTTCTGCGCGGGATTCTGCGCGAAGGGCGTGGTCGACGGTGGCGACAAACACCGGCGGCGCGGCACGCTGGCGGCGACGCCAGTCCGCGACCAGTTCCAACAGCGCCATGCTGTCGGAACCGCCCGACACCGCGAGAAGGAGCGCGTCAAACCGCAAGAGCGGCGTCAACAGCGCATCGGCCTCATGCGTGGATACCTGCCTCTTTGCGGTAATCGGCGCGACACTCACGATGCGCCTCCTCGCTCAACCGCAGCCGACGCGCTGACGCTCGGATTGCGCCCGCGCCTTGATCGACTGCGCGGCGTTTGGAAACTTGACGCCGAGCTCCGCGAACGATGAGCAGGCGGCGTCCTTCTGTCCGAGCCGGTCGAGCGACATGGCGAGCTTCAACAGGCTGTCCGGCGCCTTCTGGCTTTGCGCGTAGGTTTGATAGCCTTTCAGGAACGCGCCGGCTGCGGCCTTGTATTGGCCGCGCACGAAGTGCGATTCCCCGAGCCAGTACTGGGCGTTGCCCGAGAGCGAGTCTGTAGGAAACCGCTTCAGGAAATCGTCGAATGCTGCTTCGGCAGCGCCATAATCGCGCTGCAAGAGATAGCCGTAGGCCGTTTCATATAACTGCTTCGGCTCGACCGGATCGGACGCCGGTGGCAGCGCGCCGGTCGCGACCGGCGATGGAAGTCCATCGGTGGCTGCCCCGGTTGGAGGCAGCGGCCCATCGCCAGCGATCAATCCGCCGATCCCGTCGTGGCCCTGCGTCACGGTGGTCGCGCCGAAGTTCGCGGCAGGCGCATCTTGAGGCGGGGCGCCGACAGCGTCAGACCGCCGCTGCATGCCTGCGTTGTTGCGCAGCTGATCGGAGAGCGCCTGCACTTGCGTCGACAGTTGGCGAATTTGCGCTTCGAGATTCTCCATGCGCGCGCCGTCGGAACTTCCACCACCGTCATTCGGCGATGGACGGAACGCCGGCGCCGGGGCGGCCCCGCCCGACTTCGCCAAGGACTCGAGAGTCCCGACAACGACCTGCATGTCGACCAGCTGTTCTTCGAGACTTTCGACTCGCGCGCGTAGGCCAGAGTCGCCGCCGCTGCTCGCAGCTTGCGCCGCGGCTGGGGCCTTGGCATTCACGTCTGCCGGCGGCGCCTGCGCAGCGGCTTCGGTCGACGCGAGCGGACCTGCAATCAGCGCCAGCGCCACAAGCGCCGCGCCGATCAAGCGCTCAATTCGTGATGACCCGTGCTTCGCCATCGTCCTGACCCGCCTGCGCATTGCTGCTCCTTACCTCAATCGCACGGCGGGGCTGGAGTGCGGCCCCGGTGCGCGTCGTTCGGCGTGCAGAGATTTTAGCACGCTCTTTCCGCCATGACACGCAACGCTAAATCTTGGGCGATTAAGCTATTTACTGAAATTCGAGCGGCAGGATCGCGCCTTTACTTGCAGCATTGCGCGGCCGTGCGTCAGGGGGCCATGCGGCCAGGACCGCCGGCCTGTTTAGCATCGCCGATCATCGTCTCGACGTTTCGATTCTGGGACTGGCACAACGCCGTCCGGCAAAGGGCGAGCGGGTCGCGATCGCCGCGCGATTCGAGAAGGATACGATTGGGCTCCACTCCGCCGGAGATCAGCCGCGCCTGAACGGCCTGTGCACGTTGCATCGACAGCCCGGCGGACTCCAGTGTCGAGCCGCCGTCGTCGGCGCGGCCTATGATCGTGACGATCAGATCTAAATGCTTACCGAGCCAGCGCGCCTGATGATCAATGACGGCGCGGGCGCGCCCGCCGATCTCGGCGCTGCTTTCGGAAAAGAACACCCTGTCGCCGACATTGAGCAGGAATTCGCGGCGCAGTTCGGCGATGCGCCCTCGATCTCCTGCGATTCCGACCGGCGAGAATTCCGACCCGATCTCTTCGTCCGCGGTGACTGCCGGACCGGCGCCTTCGCCGCCCATCACCTCGAGTTCGAGCGCCGCGCGCCCGGCTTCGGCGGTGCCGGGATAGGATGCGATCAGATGGTCGAAGAGTTTCCGGGCGAGCGCGGTTTCGTTGTCCTTGAGGGCATCGAGGCCGTCATCCAGGATTTCCTCTGCGGATTGCTGGGCTGGCGCTTGCCGGGAAGCCAGAGGCGCGGCTGCCGCTGTCGGCGAATATGAGGCGCCCAGCGTCGCTGCGCTCAGCACCGCCGCCAACATACGCATCAAGACTGGATTGGAACTCCGCATCGCCATCACAAACCCGGGGCGAGATGATCGCCTCGTCCCAAAGCGTTGAGGATTTTGCGGGGTCAATTGGGCCAAACTTTGCCCGCGACGACGACTTCGAAGCCCAAGCAAAGCAGGCCGTTACCGCTGGCTCAGCTGCCCGCCGGAGTTCAGCACGGTTTGCGCGCGCCGATTCTGTGACCAGCACGAGATATCGTTGCAGACCGCGACCGGTCGTTCCTTGCCGTACGATATGGTGCGGATGCGCTGTGCGTTGATGCCGTTCTGCGCAAGATAGTTGCGCACGGACGTGGCGCGTTTGGCGCCGAGCGCGATATTGTATTCCCGCGTGCCGCGCTCGTCGGCATGGCCCTCGATCGTGATGGTGTATTGCGGATATTGCTGCAGCCACTGCGCTTGCTTCGCCAGAATTTGCGTACCTTCAGGCGTCAGGTCGGTCTGGTCGGTCGAGAAGTAGACGATGTCGCCGACGTTCTGCGTGAAGTCGCGCTGCGAGCCAGGCGTGGCGTTGCCATACTTGCCGTTGAGGGCGCTATCGGGCGTCAATTCCTTATTGGCTGCGCACGCGCCGAGCGACAAGGCCAACGCCGAGGCGGCGGCGAGGCGCACGGCCGTGCTTCGCGCAATTGCAGCCAACATGTCTTTGTTCCCTTCGTCTCGGTTGCCGGCGGACGTAGCGTCCGCGGCTGGCGAACCGGGTTCTCGATGCGCTGTCAGTTCCGACGAGCGATTATCGTCACAACGCGTAAAGCCGCCATTCGCCGAAAATATGGCCGGTTTCGATGCCGTTCGTCAGCAGCCAATGATGATTTATACGCAATTTGAACCGATTCTTGCGTGCGCGCCGTTGTGCTGCGTCAACGGATACGTCTTTTTCATGTCAACGCCGGCCTTGGCCGCAAACCAGCCTGTGACCACAGTGCGCGCGTTGCAATCTCGCCCCAAAAACACTCAAGACCGACTTGACGGCGAATGACTCGCCGACAACTCGGTCTTGGGTTTGGTCGTAGAAACGTTCTGACGTTCGAAGCGCTCTTAGCGAGCGGCTTCGGCGGCCGGAGCGTTCGCGCCGAGCTTCATCGGCGTGTGTTCAACTTCGCGACGGCAAGCGCCGAGAGCAACAGCTGCGATAACTGCGGCAAGAACGATAGCGTTCTTCATAGTTCGGTCTCCTAATGTTGTCCCAGGCTTGCGCCTAAGTTTAGCGAGCGACATGCTCTGCAGCCGGGACATCCGCACCGAGTTTCATCGGCGTGTGCTCGACTTCGCGACGGCAAGCGCCAAGCGCGACAGCCGCTACCACCGCTGACAGAACGATCAGCCCCTTAACACCCTGCATGGTCATATCTCCTGATACGATTCCGGCCAAAGCCGTATATTGGGGTACTCACAGGGGGCCGTTCGATCAAGAACGGACACGGCAAATCCCAAGTTTTCCAGCCTCATAGATGCGAAAATGCAACGATAAGATTGCGCTGCCGCACACCTCTTGCGCAAAAAATCGCGTCGTTCCTCAACAGGCTGAAAACAGGAAACAAAACACTAATGCACAGCGGATTTCTGAGGCTGCGTTGCGCTTGCGTTTCACATTGATCAGTTGAGCAGTGGCGACCATGCCGGGTCCGAGCCGAACGAGGGTGTCGCGACCTGCCGTTCGTTGTAGCCGGTGATGTCGACGGAGTGGATTCGCGGACCGCCGTTGGCCCCCTGTGACTCGCGAAAGAACATCAGGACACGACCGTTGGGGGCCCAGGTTGGACCCTCGTTATGGTAGCCCTCTGTCAGCACCCGTTCGCCGCTGCCGTCGGGCTTCATGATGCCGATGAGAAAGCGGCCGCTGGTCTGCTTGGTGAACGCGATATAGTCGCCACGGGGCGACCACACCGGAGTCGAATAGCGGCCGTCGGCGTTCGTGATGCGGCGCACCCCGGACCCGTCCGCATTCATGACATAGAGTTGCTGCGAGCCGTCCCGGTCGCTCTCGAACACGACCTGGCGGCCGTCCGGCGAATAGCACGGCCCGGTATCGAGGCCATTGCCTTGCGTCAGGCGGCGCGACTGGCGCGAGCGCAGGTCCATCTCATAGATGCTCGACTGGCCGTCCGGAGTGCCGAGGCTCATGACGATGCGCTGGCCGTCGGGCGAATAGCGCGGCGCAAACGTCATGCCCGGAAAGTCGCCGACGAGTTCGCGCTGGCCGGTTGCGAGGTTCATGATGAACACCTTCGGCTGATCGCGCGTGTATGACATGTAGGTGATTTCCTGGTTCGTCGGCGAAAAGCGCGGCGTCAGCACGAGTTCCTGACCCTGACTCAAAAGCCGCACGTTGGCGCCGTCCTGGTCCATGATCGCTAACCGTTTGGTGCGCCGTTCCTTCGGACCGGTTTCGTCGATGAAGACGACGTGCGTATCAAAGTAGCCCTTCTCGCCGGTGAGCCGCTCATAGACCTGATCGGCGATCAGATGGCCGATGCGACGCCAATTGGACTGCGACGTCGAGAATCGCTGGCCTGCGAGCTGTTTGCCGGACGCCACATCCCACAGGCGAAATTCGGCGCCGACCTTGCCGTCGCCAGTCTTGACGACGCGACCGACGACGAGCGCATCGGCGCGAATTGCGCGCCAATCGGGAAATCGCGGCGCGGCGTTGACGTCGCGAATTTGATCGAGGTAGGAGGCGCGGTCGAGCGGCTGGAAAAGTCCGGAGCGTTCTAGATCGCCCAGGATAACGTCCGAGACGTCGCTCGCCATTTGAGGGTCATCGCCGAGAAACACCGGAATGGCGATCGGGATCGGCGCGATCGTGCCTTGAGTCTGCGTGCCCTGCAGTTGCGCTGCGGCTTCAGGTCCGCCAAGCGGGCTCAAGCCTGCGGCAAGCGCCATCACCAACAGCGCATGGACGGCCAGCAATGGTCGGCGTCGATCAATCATGGGTCTCATCTTGTGGTGGGCGGGCATGATTCGCAGCAAGAACCTTGGATTGGCGTATTGCGAGGGATTGCAGCAACTGTGGGACGTCACAGCATATTGTTCGGGTCGAAGACCCAGATGATGTCTTTCCAGCCCTCGTATTGCTCGGGCGGCAGCCGCAACGGCTGGCAACCCCTGACGGCGCGCATAGCCGTCTCGGCCGCGATCTGACCGGCGGGATCGCTCGGCGCCTGCTGAACGGACGGCTCGCCGTCGAGCGAGCCATCCGGCTTCATGCGCCAACGCAGCGTCACGATCGGCATGTGCACGCCGCCGCCCGCGCCGGGCAGGCGCCAGCACTCGGCGAGCTGCGACTTGATCATTCCTTTCAGCAGGTCTTGTTCGCGTGCAGACAGCACGCTGTCGGTCCCGGTCATGGTTCCGGCCTCCTTGCCGAGCGCCGTCGCCGTCGTGCTGGAGCCGACCGCCTGCTGGCCCTTTTTCTTGGGGTCCTTGTCGATCAGCGCCTTTGGCGTCGCGTCGTCCGGGGCTTTATCAAGCAGGCTGGCGATCTTGCTGGGATCGAATTTCTTCTTGTCGGCCTCCGCCTTCTTGCGGGCCTCTTCGGCCTTCTTCTTGCGCGCTTCCTCGGCCAGCTTTTTCTTGCGGGCTTCTTCTTCGGCTTTCTTTTTGGCCTCTTCTTCGGCTTTCTTTTTGGCTTCTTCTTGGGCCTTTTGCTTCGCCTCCTCCTCGGCCAATCTCTTGGCATCGGCCTCAGCTTTCAGCTTGGCCTCCTCGGCAGCCTTCTGGTCGTCGAGAATTTTCTGCTCGAGCATCCGCTGTTCTTCGGCGCTCGGACCGGGGGGCGGTTCGGGCTTCACGGGTTCGGGCGGCGGAGTTGGCTCCAGCTTCGCGACCTCTTGCGGCGGCGGCTCTGCCGGCTTCGGCGGCGGGGCGTTGTCCGGTTTTTTCGTGTCGTTCTTGGAGTCGTCCTCGGTCGGCGTGTCGTTGGCTTTGGTTTCGAGCGCCTTGGCGTCCTCGCTGCCGCGCTTCAGTCGCAAGAATTCCGACGGCGTTATGAGTTCAGCGGAAATTGAAGGCGTGTCGGGCGTTGGCAACTGATCGACGTTACGCGACGACAGGTACGCCCAACCGAGGAGCGCAGCGTGGCACGCGAGCGAGATGACAAGCCCGAACGGCACGCCGTCAGCCTCCCTTCTCCTCGTTCGTGATGAAGGAGAGCTTCTTGAAGCCGCCGGCGTTGATGCGCCCCATCACGCGCATGACGACGCCATAAGAAACACCCTTGTCGCCGCGGACGAAGATGGGCTCGTCGTAGCCGTTCTTGGAAATCGCCGAGAGTTTCGGCGCGAGTTCGTCCAGCGTCACCTGAGTCTCGCCGATGAACACGTCGCCGTTCTCCTTAACGGTGACGGCAAGCGGCTCGGTTTTCGGCGGCGCAAGCTGCTGGCCGCGAGAATCCGGCAAATCGACGGGCACGCCGACCTGCAACAGCGGGGCCGCCACCATGAAAATGATCAGCAGCACGAGCATCACGTCGACCATCGGCGTAACGTTGATTTCGCTCATCGGCGCGTGGCGCGCGCGGCGACGGCGGCCGCTTCCCCCGCCTGACTTGAGACTGACGCCCATGATTTAGTTCCTGACGTCGATCTGGCGCGACACGATAGCGGCGAACTCGTCCGAGAAGGCATAGAGCCGCTGAGAAATCGCAGAAGAATCGGCCGAAAACTTGTTGTAGAAGACAACCGCCGGGATGGCGGCGACGAGGCCTAGCGCGGTCGCGAAGAGCGCTTCCGCAATGCCCGGCGCGACGACCGCGAGGTTGGTGTTCTTCGAGACCGCGATCGCCTGAAAACTCGTCATGATGCCCCACACAGTTCCGAACAGGCCAACGAACGGCGCCGTCGAACCAACTGTGGCCAGAAACAACAGGCGACGGTCCAGCCGCTCCATCTCGCGGCTGATGGTGACGTCCATGACTTTCTCGACGCGCAGCTGGATGCCGCCCAAGGCTCTGATGTTGCCTTCGACCGAGCGCTTCCATTCGCGCATTGCCGCGACGAACAACGCCGCCATCGTGATCGTGCGCCCGCGCGACAGCCCCGCGTAAAGTTCGTCCAACGACTGGCCCGACCAGAACAGCTGCTCGAACTGATCGCTTTCGATCCGCGCGCGGCGGAACGCGAACACTTTTTCGAAAATGATCGCCCACGACCAGACGGAGGCTACGCCGAGGCCGATCATGACGATCTGGACGACGACATGGGCTTGAAGAAACAGTTCCAGAAAAGAAAATCCGCCCACGGTGACCGGAGCGACGGCGCCTTGAGCGACTTCAGCGGGGTTCATTTCACCATCCGGGATTGCGATGACGGAAAGGGTGGGTTGGCCAAGATCGACACGTGCGTGCGAACGTCGGCGCGCGCGTTTTGCCAACCGCGACTGTGATGCAGCGGAACTTGCGACGCGCCTTCAATCGACGACCGTCGGGAGGGCTCTGGTCCCACCCGCCATATTGGATCAAAGCCACACTGTTGTTGCCGTGCAATATGACCAAACAAGGGCCCAAAGACCCGGACTTGAACGACGCATGTTGCGGTTTATCCACGTCTTTTGTCGGCCAAGTCGTCGGTTGGTCGGCGCCAATGCAGCGCGGCGGCGAAACGCGCGCTGCTCAAGACCGAGATTGATGCCGCGCGAACGACTCGCGCAAGTGCGCATCGAGGCGCAACGGCTTGCCTGACATCGACACGAGCACCACGGTCACTTCGGCCGCGAACTGCCGGCGTCCATCAGCGGAAATCGCTTGCAGCAGCGTGACGCTGGCGCCGCCAAGTTCTTTGACGCGCGTCTCGACTTCGAGCAGATCGTCCATGCGTCCCGGACGCAAGAAGTCCATTGTCATCCGACGCACCACAAAGGCGGCGGGTTCGCGGTTGTCCGAGCCGTCGATCACGCGGCGCGCCTCCGTTCCGAGCAGGCGCAGAAAATCCGTGCGACCCCGTTCGCAGAATCGCACGAACGACGCGTGATAGACGACGCCGCCGGCGTCTGTGTCCTCGAAATAGACGCGAATGGGCAGGACATGGCGTATTCCACTCGCGTCGGAGACGATGCGTCCGGCAACGTCGGGCCAATGGCTCGGACCGCTTTGGTGATCTGAGCTCAAGCCGACGTCTCACTTCCAAGTTCGATGATCACGATCTCAGGCGGCGCGCCGAAGCGGATCGGCAGGGCCGAACAACCGAGTCCGCCGCTGACGATGAGGTGGCGCCCGCTTTCGACCACATGACCGTAAGCGTAGCGGCTGCCAAACTTCGATGGCACCACCGGCGCATAGCCGAAAACGCGCACCTGCCCTCCGTGGGTGTGGCCCGAGATGGTCAGCGAAAACCGCGGGGGCAACTTGGGAAATAGGTCGGGCTCATGCGCCATGAGCACGACCGGCGCGTCGTCCGTCACCATCGACAGGGTTTTCGGCACGTCGTCGACGCCGATGTAATAGTCCTCTCGGCGTTGACGAAGCTCCGACTTCCGGTCGGCGCGCGGCCAGAACGCCCACTGCGAACCGAGCCCCGCGATCCAGAACGGTTTGCCGTTTTTGACCAGGCGCACGGCGTGATTTTCGTAGACCGGCACGCCGGCGGCTTGGAGCGCAAGCCCGGCCGGCGTCGGCCCAGATCGGCGTCGCTGCACCGCGGCGTCGTCCCACCAGTCGTGATTGCCGAGCACCGCGTGCACGCCGAGCGGCGCCTTCAGCCGGCCGACAACTGGCGCCCACGCGCTGACGTCTATAGGCCGCGAGAAGCGCCCAAGTCGACGGCCAACGACGTAGTCTCCGAGCAGCAGAACCGCGTCCGCGCCAAGTCTGTTGGTCTGCTCGACAATGCGGTCGACGCGATCGAGCGACATCCACGGTTCGCAGATATGCAGATCGGCGATAACGGCGAGCCGCACAGCAAGCCCAGGCGTCCAGGCCGGCGGCGTCAACCGATACGTCGTGACCGTGTCGCGCGCCGCTTCGGCGAATGCATAACCGGAGAACCCCACGCCGCCGAGACCCAGGGTCGCCATCGCCTTCACCACGTCGCGTCGCGTGAGCACGATCGTCCCTCGCATTGGCTTTGAGCCGGCAGAGCATACCAGCGCGAAATTGAGGTGAAATCTGTGACATTGCGACGTCTGGACGATGGCTAGGCCCTGCGACTTATGCGTCGCCTTCGGGGGGGTCGCCGTCGAAAATCGGCAACTCCAGCGCAGCCGCCCGAGGCGGGCCCGACACGCCTAGATGGCGATAGGCGCGCAGCGTCAGGACGCGTCCCCGCGGCGTGCGGCTGATGAAGCCCTGCTGTAGCAAATAGGGCTCGACAATTTCCTCAAGCGCGTCGCGCGGCTCGGATAACGCCGCGGCCAGCGTTTCAATACCGACAGGCCCGCCCTCGTAGTTGCGATGGATGCAGCTGAGATAGCGATGGTCGAGCGCATCGAGACCTTCGTGGTCGACCTCCAACATGCGCAACGCTTTGTCGGCAACCGCGGCGGTTATGACGGCCGCGCCATCGACGGCGGCGAAATCTCGAACACGGCGCAGCAGTCGGCCGGCGATGCGCGGCGTGCCCCGCGAACGCTTCGCCACTTCGCGCGCTCCGTCCGCCGACATGGCGGCGGCGAGCACACGGGCGCCCCGCGCCACCACACGCTCCAGTTCTTCGACCGAATAGAAGTTGAGGCGAACGGGAATTCCGAAACGGTCGCGCAGCGGATTGGTCAGAAGACCGGCCCGCGTCGTCGCGCCAACGAGCGTGAACTTCGGAAGATCAATGCGCACCGACCTCGCGGCTGGACCTTCCCCGATCATCAGATCGAGCTGGAAGTCCTCCATGGCCGGATAGAGGATTTCTTCGACCGCCGGATTGAGCCGGTGGATTTCGTCGATGAAGAGCACGTCGCGCTCTTCAAGATTGGTCAGCAGCGCCGCGAGGTCGCCGGCTTTGGAGATCACCGGGCCGGAGGTTGCGCGAAATCCGACCCCGAGTTCGCGCGAGAGGATCTGCGCCAGCGTCGTCTTGCCGAGGCCGGGCGGGCCGGCAAACAGCACGTGATCGAGCGCGTCGCCGCGGGCCCGCGCTGCTTGGATGAAGACGCTGAGATTGGCGCGCGCCTGTTCTTGTCCGATGAACTCGTCGAGCGCTTGCGGGCGGATCGTCGCCTCAAAGGCGTCCGCCTCTTTGCGCAGACTCGTCACGAGGCGCTCGGTCATGGTTTGTTCGTGGCGGTGTTCGTCGCGCCCGTCAAGATCGCGGCGGCGACAAGCGCCGAGGAATGACTGGAAAATGCCAGATTTATCTGCCGCGGGACGTGGGGCTCACCGGCCGTTGCGCGGGGCAGGGATCGGCTTTGGCATCGACAGGAACTTGACGCCGACTTCCTTGTCGCCCTTACGCACGAGCTTGCACTCGTACATGACCTTGTCCTGGCGGATGAACAATAAGGCGCGTTCGACGCCATCGTGGATCTCGCGATGGGCCTTATCCCAGCCGTTGCGCATTTCGAGACGCGCGCCCGTTGTCGACATATCGAGGATCAGACACGGCGTGTAATCAACGGCGCCGTCGAAATAGATCTGGGCCGGCAGGCGGTCGCCGCGGCGCGGCGCAAAGCGCTGCTCGCCCGACGCGTCCTGCGGTGTCGCAGGGCGGCTCGCGGACTTTATGCCCGTTCGGCGGCTAGTGCCGTCCATGACGATGTCCATTGAATGATAGACTACCCTAGTACCGTATCGCAGACGGCGTTAACGCTCCGCTAACGATTACTTCGCATTTGCTCGGATCAGGCCAAGTTTTCGCGGCGACGCCGAGCCCATTCGCCGTCACGGTTTCAAGATGCCGCCCCTGATCAGGATCGCACGCATGGTGATGGCAACGACTCCGGCGAGGAATGCCAGAAACGGCAGAGATTGCCCCGCCGAGAACGGCCAAATCAGGGTTGCGGCCGTGAATGCCAGTACGCCGGCGACGGCGGCGTGGAGCCATCCGTACGTGCCGCTTTGCAGTACGTAGGGCGACAAGCCCAGCGCCGCGAAGGTCGCCGGCATCGCGCTCCAAATGAAGGCGCCGGCTGCGACCTCGCCTAGTGGTTTTTCGTGGCGCGGCGGCAGCAGTAAATCTGCGAGCGGAGATGCGAGCGACAGCGCGACCTCGACGAGGCTCGCGAAAAACGGCGCCGCGAGCGACGTGATGAGCACCATCCAAATGGCGCGTTGCGCATTCGAAACTTTCATTGGCCGCCCGTCATCAACCCCGCAGGGACGCTCATACCGCGCGCTTGATCTGCTGAACAGCCTGCTCCAGCGCTTCGAGAAATCGTGAGCGGTGCTGCTTCGTGAAGGCGGCGTTAAAGCCGCGGCTTTCGCCTGTCTCACGCAGATGCGCGTTGAAGTCGCGCATGGCGAGCGCCATGCCGATGGAGGCTAACGTGTACGGCTTGCCGGTATTGCCGATGGCTTTGGCGCCAGCCTTGAGGCAGCGATCCGCGAGGGGGATGTCCTGCGTCACGACGATGTCGTGCGCCGTGGCGCGATCGGCGATCCAGTCGTCGGCGGCGTCGGGTCCGGCTTCGACGATGACACGGCGGACGAGGAAATGATCAGGCAACCGCATCCAAGAATTTGAGACATAGTGGATGACGAGTTGATGCCTGTCGGCGACCTTCAGCGCCTCGTCCTTCACCGGAAAGGCGTCGGCGTCGATGTAGATTTGAATTTCGGCGGAGGCGCTAACGGGCAAGTTCCTTCAGTCCGCGCTTGATCAGCTTGGCGGTGTCGGCGCTGGCGCCGAACTCCTGCACCGCGGCCGCGACGGCCTGCGACGCCTGCGACGGGTTGTAGCCGAGATTGGTCAGCGCCGAGATCGCTTCGGCCGCGGAATGACCGGGCGGCGGCGAGCCCGAGCCAAGGCCAATGCGCGTTGCGTCCGCCGTCACGTTCAATCCGGCAACCGATAGCGCCGGGGCCTTGTCCTTGAGTTCGGCGACGATGCGCTGCGCCAGTTTCTTGCCGACGCCGGGCGCTTCTTCGACCGCCGCCCAATTGCCGAGCGCGATGGCGGTCGCGAGGTCGGGCGGCGCCAAAACGCCAAGCACGGCGAGCGCCACCTTTGATCCAACGCCCTGGATAGATTGCAGCGTGCGAAACCAGCTGCGCTCGACCTCGCTCTGAAATCCGAACAGTTTGATCGCGTCCTCGCGCACGTGCGTGTCGATGGTCAGCGTGACGTCGTCGCCAACTTTGACGTTGCGCAGCGTCTTGGCGGAGGCCTGGACTTCGTAGCCGACACCGTTGACGTCGATGACGAGATGGCTCTCGCCGATCGCGTCGATCTTGCCGCGCAGCTTGCCGATCATGCCCGCACCGCTCCCGCTTGCCGCAGCGCCTTGGCTTGCGGGCTGGTGCGGTGGTTCGCATGGCAGATTGCGATCGCCAGTGCGTCGGCTTCATCGGCGCTGTCGAACTTGGCTTTCGGCAGCAGGATGCCGATCATGGCTTGTATCTGCTGCTTTTCGGCGTGGCCTGTTCCGGTGACGGATTTCTTGATCAGGTTCGGCGTGTACTCGGCGACGACTAGGCCCGCCATCGCAGGGGCCAGCATCACCGCGCCGCGCGCCTGGCCGAGCTTGAGCGTCGAACGCGGGTTTTCGTTGACGAAGGTTTCTTCGACGGCGGCTTCGCGTGGGTTGTAGGTCGAAAGCACGCCTGCCACGCCTTCAAACAGTGCGCGCAGCCGGAATGCTAGGCCATCGTCGGCGGGCGAGGTTATGACGCCGGAGCCCACATAAATGAGGCGCACGCCGTCGCTGTCGACGACGCCCCATCCGGTGCGGCGAAGGCCCGGGTCGAGGCCGATGATGCGAATCGTTCGATCGAACATGCCGTGTTCTATCACACGGATTGCGACTGCCTCATCTCCGGCATCGACCGCGGCCAGGATGCGGCGCTTCGCGCGCCGCCGCGCGTTGGCGGCGTCTGGATCAGTTCGTCGAGCGCGCTGGCGACTGCCGGCAGGCTCCAATAGCCGGTGTGACCACCCGGACCGAGCGCGAGATTGGTCAATGCCAAGCCTTCCGGCGCCGGGATCCGCCCGCCAATGTAGTCGTCGACGCGATAGAGGTTTACCCAGCGACTGAGCGCGCCGGCGAAACCGTCCGGCACCGGATTTCGCGGGTCGTACTCGTGGAAATACTTTTGATAGATGTGGCCGAGGGGCGAGCCGAACGTCAGCAACGTCGGCGTGGCGCCGCCGAGGTCGGCGTACTCGGGACAGTATTCGAGCAGGTAGTCGTAGACGACGATCGAGCCCTGGCTGTGGGCGACGAAAATGACTTGGTCGTAGCGCTCGTCCTTGACGAAATTTTCGAGGATGCACAGCAGCCGTCCCTCGATGCGAGCGCGGCGGGGCTTCTCGTGGCGAACTTTGAAAACTGAGGGGAGGAAATAAGCCGATGTTTCGAGGCGCGGGCTATAGTGGTGGTCGATGAGGTCGCGCGCGATGTGCACCACGTTGGTGATGCGATGGCCGATCAGCATCGGCGTCAACACCGCGAACAGCGCAGCGAGCGGCAAGAACCAGCTTCTGAATTGAATGAAGCCTTCGTCGCTTTCCAGCTGTGGCTGCAGGAACACGAGGCCGATGACGAGCAGGAACGAGGCGATCAGCAGCGCCATCAATGCTGAGTTGAACAGCAGCCGGGGCATGCGCTCGGCGATCTGCTCGAGGTGGTCGGTGTGGCCCGCAGAACGCGCCCGGCGGATCAGCATCAGTCCCCACGCCGCCAACAGGAACATCACGACCGTCATTGCAGCAGAGGCGTAAATGAATTTGAAGCGATCGATCCAGTCGGCGTGGATATCCGGTACGCTGACAAGTTGCGCGACGTCGGCCTGCCGCGACAGGGCCGGCCATTCGTCGGCGGCCTTCAAAATCGGCGCGACCTTGCCGAGCGTGCGGTTGGTCTCGGCGCGATTGAGCATCGGATATAGGGCGCTGACGACGACAGTCGTCCAAAGCAGAAACTGGATGATCATGATTCCGATGCTGGTCGCGAGCGCCGACAGTTTGGCTTTCTGGCCCGCCTTGCGCGCGCGCGTGACGGCCAAGAACAGGAATGCCGTCGCGATGAGAACCAGCAGCCCCCAAAAGCGCCAGCCCCAGATGATCACTTTGTACAAACCGTTGACGTAACAGCCGCCCGCCTCGGCCGGATTGGCGCAATCGGTGCGCGCTGCAATCACTGAGACGTCGACGCCGCCTCGCGTGCCGGTCGTCAAATCAGGCACCAGCTTGAGTAAGTCGAGCAGAAGACCCGAAAGATCGAGTGCGAGAAGCGCAGCGGTGACAACCGCCATCCAGAAGACAGCGTCGTACCAGGAATATTCGCGCGACTTGAGCACTCGCCAGAACAGATAGACGGACGACGCAAGTAGAACGGCTTGAACGATCAGGAATTTCGCGCGCGCATCGTCTTCGGCCAGTGCGAAGCTGTCGGGCTGGAATAGCAGCAGTGCGCAGATCGCCGACGTCGCGATGGTGAGCGCCGCAATCGGGCCACGGAGCAGCCAGCCGGCGATCCAGAGCAGTTTGCGCAGAAACCAGGCGATCGCGCTGCGGCCCTTGTCGAGCATCGCATCAATCAAATGGTGACTTTCGAAGATGACGCGAAACAGACCGAGCATCGTGTTGACGCGGCCGGGCTGCAGCGCGGTCACGTCGGCCCAGAACAGTTCGAACGCCGTGAACTCGGTTCCGTTCTCGTGCTCGCCGCGCCGGCGTGCGACGACGAACTCGGATTGCGCCTCGAAAGTCTGGGCTTTGACGTCGGTGCGCGCCTTCATCTCCGCGTCTTTCGGCGCAGCCTTCAAGCGCTCATACTCGCTGAACGCGCTCAGGCGATACTTGGGATCAAACCTGACCAACGCCTCGAGCAGCGTGTTGACGCAATATCCGGGTTCGGTTTCGCCGACGCCATGCACGACGACGAGGCCGATGCGGGGCGCGCGCGTTGCGCCGTCAGGGCTTCGATTGTCCAAGCGCAAATCCCCCCTTGGCGCGCACCCATACGCCGGCGCGAGCCGACGGCGACTGTTTGCCAGGCCTGCCCCACTGTCAATGCGGGGTGAAGCAAACCAAAGTTTGTGTCGTCAGGGACTGTGGCTCGATTGCAAAGCGGCGTGCCAAGTCGCGCCAAGCCTACGCCGCTGTCAGTTTTTTCATCACGTCGTCCGAGACTTCGAAATTGGCGAAGACGGCTTGAACGTCGTCGTCGTCTTCGAGCGAAGAGATCATTTTCAGGATGCTCTCAGCGTTGTCTTCGTCGACCTGGGTCGTCAGGTTCGGCTTCCAAATGGTTTTAACGCTCTGCGCCTCTCCCAGCTTGCTTTCGAGCGCGCTGGCGACTGTCCCCAGGCTGTCGAACGCACAGACAATGATGTGCGCCGTTGCGTCGGAAATGACGTCGTCGGCGCCCGCGTCGATCGCCGCTTCGAGCACGGAGTCCGGCGTGCCGGCGGCGGGTTTGTAAGTGATCTCGCCGATGTGCTGGAACATATGGCTGACGGACCCGGTGGCGCCGAGGTTGCCGCCGTATTTCGTGAACACCGAACGGACCACGCCGCCCGTTCGATTTCGGTTGTCGGTCAGAGCTTCCGCGATGATCGCGACTCCGCCAGGCGCATAACCTTCGTAGCGCACGCCGTCGTAGTTGGCGGTGTCGGCGCCAGCCGCCTTCTTGATGGCGCGATCGATATTGTCCTTCGGCATATTTTCGGCGCGCGCTTCTTGAATGGCAAGCCGCAGGCGCGGGTTCATTGCGGGATCAGGCGATCCCATCTTTGCTGCGACGGTGATCTCGCGCCCGAGTTTGGCGAACATCTTGGCGCGGGCCGCATCGGCGCGGCCCTTCTTGTGCATGATGTTCTTGAAGGCTGAATGGCCGGCCATGTGCATTCCCGAGCGCGGGTGAAACTGAGGTTCGGCCACAGTCTTTCGCTCAATGCGCGGGTTGAGGTCAAGATTGGCGAGGCGGGCGACGGCTCTAGGGTTTGGCCGGCGTGAGCATCGGCGCGGGGTCGATCGCCATCTCGCCTTCGAGAAGCTCGAAATGGAGATGCGGACCGCTGGAAAGCCCTGTCGATCCTCGTTTGCCGATTACGTCGCCGGCGCGCACGCAGTCGCCGGCGGCAACGTCAATCTCGCTCAACTGGCCGTACGCCGTGTGAAGATCCGCGCCGTGATCGAGTCGGATGTAATTTCCATAGTAACCCCTGCGGCCGGCTTCGGCGACCTGTCCGCTTCTGGCGGCGACGACCGCGTCCCCGGTCGGTCCAGCGATATCAATGCCCGGATGAAAGCGTTGTTCGTTCAGAAGCGGATGAAAGCGGGGTCCGTAGCCCGACGTGATTTCGCCCGAGACAGGCCAGAGCAAGGGGTCATTCCGGCCTGCGATGCGGGCCTCGACTTCGCATGCCGCGCATGCGCCCGCCGCCGCGCACATTGCGACCGCCCACGCACCGAACGCCTTGATCATCGTGCCTCGCTATTCTTTCATCGCGTCCTGACTGAGCGATAGCGCGGGATTTGGGCGCCGGCGTGAAGTGGCTTCGCCTCAAGTCGCCCAAAAGATCGGAGCGGCGGCGTCGAGATTGGGGCCAGACCGCAGCGGGGCCACGCGTAGCGTCAGTCCCGTCGCGTCGTCGACTTCAACCGCGAGGCCCGACAGCGAGCCCAGTCCCGTCGCCGGTTCGAAGCGCTCGCGGGGGATGCGCGTCAGAAAGCGGTTGATCGGCTCGTCGAGGTCCATGCCAAGCACGGAGTTGTAATCGCCGCACATTCCGGCGTCCGACATGTAGGCCGTTCCGCCCGGCAGCACGCGGTAATCGCAGGTCGGCGTGTGCGTGTGCGTGCCGATGACGGCGCTGACGCGGCCGTCGAGAAAATGGCCCATCGCCTGTTTCTCACTCGTCGCCTCGGCATGAATATCGACGACAATCGCGTCGGCGCCCTGCTTAAGTTTGCAGGCCGTGATCTCGGCATCTATGGCGCGGAACGGACAATCGAGCTCGGTCATGAACACGCGGCCCATGGCGTTTATGACGAGCACGTCGGCCCCGTTCTTGGCGCGCACGAGCGTTGCGCCCTTGCCCGGCGTGCCTTTCGGATAATTCAGGGGCCGGATCAGCCGATCCTGCCGCTCGATGTAAACGAGCGTCTCTTTCTGGTCGAAGGCGTGGTTGCCGAGCGTGATGCAATCGGCTCCGGCATCGAGCAACTGCGTCAGTATGGCTTCCGTGATGCCGAAGCCGCCGGCCGCGTTCTCGCCGTTGATGATCACAAGATCCAGGGCGTATTTGGCAATCAGGCCCGGCAGAGCTTCGCAAACGGCCGTGCGTCCGGGACGGCCGACGATGTCGCCGAGAAAAAGCAGACGCATCCAACTCCTTTTCCCCGCGCCCTTGCGTGGGGAGTGGGGGCTATTGCGCACTACATTTGAGGGGGCCCGACGGCGTCAGAACCCAGTCCAGGCGCTCGTCATAGCTTTCGACTGGGACAACGTCGACTTTTTGTTCGTCGTAGCCAACTCCGACGGCGATGATGGGCTTTTCGCGGCGCAGCCTCGCAAGCGTTCGATCGTAGAACCCGCCTCCGTAGCCGAGCCGGTTGCCTGCGGCGTCGAACGCCAAGAGCGGCACCAGCACGACGTCGGGATCGACCGCCAGCTTGTCATCCAGCGGTTCGGCGATGCCCCAGGCGGCGGCGGCGAGCGCGTCGCCCGGCGTCCAGGCTCGCATGGTCAGCGGCAATTTCTTGCCGACCATGACGGGGAGCGCCAAGCGAAATCCCTCGGCGTGAAGCCAAGCCATCAACGCCGCGGGACTGATCTCATCACGGATCGCCGCGAAGCCGGAGACGATGGCGCCCGGCTTCGCAGCCAGGAAATCCAATCCATGGGCGGCCAGCCGCCGAGCGGCGTCGGTTCCGTGCGCCGCGAAAGCCGCCGCGCGGACGGCAATCGCGGCCTCCCGCAGCTCCGTCTTGTTGTTCAGCATCAGGTCCGAAATCGCCGAATTCAGCGCCGCGAAGGTCGTCGGGATCATGATCCCGCGTGGTCCCTACGAGCGTAGGTGGGCGCCATGTATCCGGAACCACGGTTCCAGTCAGGGACAGCGCCCGTGCGGATCTTATAGGCCCCCGGGTCATTTGCCCCTAACGGGCCCCGCAGCACCTGGGAATCTAGGTGATGTGACCGCCGAAATCCAGCGCCGCGCAGCGGGCTATCCCAAGCCGCCTTTGCGGAACGTGCTCTTGAGCGGCAGTGTCGGCGTGTCTTTGTCCGGGTCATCTGAGGCCGGCTCGGGCTTTTCGGATTGATCGTCCAACAGATCGTCGATATCGGCGCGTGCCGTGAAGAGTTCGTCGGCCAGAGTCAGCGCCGCCATAACCAGCAATCGTTCGTCGCCAATGGCCCCGTGCTCGCCGACCAGCCGGTCGAGCGTTTCGGTCAGATAGGCGGAGAGTTTTCGGAGGTGGGCCGCCTCGGCTTCGCTGCAGGCGAACCGGTAGGATCTTTGGCCAAAGGCGATTGCGACTTGCGCCAACCGAATTCAGGCGGCAGGGCCGCCCCTCCCATTCGACGCCGCGCACAAGAGACTCGCTCTAATCCGCGATGTTATGGAGCGAATCGATAACCCAATCAATGCGATTGACGATATCGGCCTGGCGTTTTTCGAGTTCGGCGATACGCGAATGGGCGATCGCCAGTTCGTCCTTGAGACGCACGAGCTCGTCGGCGGCGCCAGACGCGGCTTTGCGCGACGCCTTCGCGTCGTCGGCGCGTTTCAACCTTGCGGGGCTGCGTTCCGTCATGGCCTCTCTTCGCCCTTTTCCGGCGACACGATCGACGCGACACTCACCCGTTAACGAGACCACGTTACGTGCGCCGGAGGAACGACGTCAATAAACGTCGCCGCGATGTCGCAGATAATTCGCTTGCTCCGTGCCGCCGCGTCGCTTTTGCTCTGGCCAGCGTGAACCATTGACAGCGCAGGCCTGCCTCACGTTAAAGACCCGCCAAGATGACGCTTGCGGGCGCCGGACCGGGGTGTCGACAGCGCGACTATCACGATGTTCCGGCACTCATATCCCACCTCGGAGGAACATTCAGACATGGCTGTGAAGGTCGCGATCAATGGCTTTGGCCGCATCGGCCGCAACGTACTGCGCGCGATCATCGAAAGCGGCCGTACTGATATCGACGTCGTAGCCATCAACGATCTCGGTCCCGTCGAGACCAACGCGCATCTGCTCCGCTTTGACAGCGTGCACGGCCGCTTCCCTCATCTCGTCAAGGTGGACGGCGACACGATCGATGCAGGCCGCGGGCCGATCAAAGTCACTGCGGTCAAGAACCCGGCGGAGTTGCCGCACAAGGCGCTCGGCGTCGACATCGCGCTCGAGTGCACGGGCATCTTCACTGCGCGCGACAAGGCGAAAGCGCATCTCGACGCCGGCGCTAAGCGGGTCATCATCTCCGCCCCGGCGGAAGGCGCCGATCTCACGGTCGTCTACGGCGTCAATCACCAGAAGCTAACCAAGGACCATCTCGTCATTTCGAACGCGTCCTGCACGACGAACTGCCTGGCGCCGGTTGCCAAGGTGATGCACGACTTGGTCGGCATCGACAAAGGCTTCATGACGACTATCCACGCCTACACGGGCGACCAGCCGACGCTCGACACCTTGCACAAGGATCTCTACCGGGGGCGCGCGGCGGCATTGTCGATGATCCCGACGACAACGGGCGCGGCGAAGGCCGTTGGCCTTGTGCTGCCCGAATTGAATGGCCGCCTCGACGGCACCTCGATCCGCGTGCCGACGCCCAACGTGTCGGTCGTCGATTTCAAGTTCATCGCCAAGCGCGCGACGACTAAGGACGAGATCAACGCTGCGGTTATCAAGGCTGCGGCGGCAGGGCCGCTCAAGGGCATCCTGGGCGTGACGGATCAGCCAAATGTTTCCAGCGACTTCAACCACGACCCGCGATCGTCGATCTTCCACCTGGACCAGACTAAAGTGATCGACGGCGTTCTCGTGCGGGTTTTGTCCTGGTACGATAATGAATGGGGCTTTTCGAACCGCATGGCCGATACGGCGGTGGCGATGGGCAAGCTGATCTAGAGGCCAGATCGCGCCGGCGACGAAATTGATGTGACGAAGTCAATTGATGACCTGACGGAGCGTAACATGACCGACAAAATCGAAGACATCGCCCGAGCGCTTGTCGCGCCCGGTAAAGGCGTTCTGGCAGCCGACGAAAGCTCTGGAACGATCGCGAAGCGGTTCGACAAGATCGGCCTCGCGTCGACCGAGGACACTCGGCGCGACTACCGCGAAATGCTATTCGGCGCCTATGACCCGATGAAGTCCTGCATCTCGGGCGTCATACTCTATGATGAGACCATCCGCCAGAAGGCGCGCAACGGCACGTCGCTCCCGGACGTGATTAAGGGTTCGGACTCGCTTCCCGGGATCAAGGTCGACATCGGCGCCAAGCCGCTCGCTGGGCCGACTTCGAAAGTTGAAACGGTCACCGAGGGGCTCGACGGTCTACGGGAACGCCTCGACGACTATTACAAACTTGGCGCGCGGTTCGCGAAGTGGCGCGCGGTCATCGCCATCGCCGACGGCTGCCCCACCTGGAATTGCATCAAGGCCAATTCGCACGCGCTCGCCCGCTACGCGGCGCTGTGCCAGGAAGCCAAGATCGTGCCGATCGTCGAGCCTGAGGTTCTCATGGATGGCGAACATTCGCGCCACGACATCGACGAGTGTTACCGGGTCACCGAGTGGACGCTGCGCACGGTGTTCCGCGAACTCTACGATGCGCGCGTCAATCTCGAAGGCATCGTGCTGAAGCCGAACATGGTGATCGCGGGCCAGAAGTCGGCCAAGCAGGCTAGCGCTGCGGAGGTCGCCGAAAAGACGCTGAAATGTCTGAAGGCGACCGTGCCGTCGTCTGTGCCGGGCATTGCCTTCTTGTCGGGCGGGCAATCGGACGAAGCGGCGACGGAACATCTCTCGCTGATGAACGCCAGCGGTCCCCTGCCCTGGGCGCTGACATTTTCATACGGCCGCGCCTTGCAAGCAGCCGCGCTTTCGGCATGGGGTGGCAAGAGCGAGAACGTCGCTGCGGGTCAGCGCGCGTTCGCGCATCGCGCCAAGATGAACAGTCTGGCCGCGCTCGGCAAATGGGAAGCGAAGCTCGAAAAGGCGGCCTGAGACCTTGAGCGTGTTTGACATTGAAAAGGCGGGCCATGAGCCCGCCTTTTTTGTTTTCGAATGCCGTCTCGCATCAGTTGAAGAGCAATCCCGACAGCGCGTTGGAGATAATATCGCCGTCGTAGCTCTTCGACTTTTTGGATTTCTTTTTATTCGTCGAGGATGTTTCTGCCGGGTATCCGGTGGGCGTGGCGTCTGCGACCACGTCATCGGCTGAACCCTGCGGGGGTTCGTAGCGCACGGGCCGGCCAGCGAGCGCGCTCATCAGGCGGCCGTCGTGGCCATAGATATCGGGGGAGGACTTGATCTTTCCATCCGGTCCCGGCCGCGCCGTGAAGTAGGTGAGATAGACCGGAATCGGCTTGTCCAAGAGCACCTCATTGGTGCCTCCACCGTACATGCTGGCGACCTTCTCCGCCGACCAGCCCTTGTCCTGGGCTAGCAGAATTTCAGCCAGCGTCCTCGGGTTCTCGACACGAATGCAGCCGTGGCTCAAGGCGCGCCGCGCTTGCTGGAACAACGGGCGCTGTGAGGTGTCATGCATGTAGACGTCGTGACGGTTCGGGAACATGAATTTCACGGTTCCCAACGGATTTTGCGCGCCCGCCGGCTGCGTGAAGCTGTATCGGCGAATGTCGACCTGGTTCCAATTGACCGAATCGGCGTCAACGGGCCGGCCGTTGAGGCTTGGCTTCAAGCCGTAGGCGGCCAGCACGCGGCCGCCGCCGCTGGAGCCGCCGCTGAACAGTTGCTCGAAGAAGTCACCGCCGGACGCCTTTCGCAACCGGGGCAGAAGCTCTTTCACCTTGATGCCGTCCGGCACGCCCCATTCAGGATTGAAAACGATCTTCTCCATGCTGTCGGTCATCATCGGCGTCGGCCATGTCGGCAGGCCGACGATGATTTTTTCCTCGAAGACGACGGCGTCGTTGGCGATCACGCGGCCCATGTATTCGGGAATGTTATTCCAAACATAAATTGGCCCCATGTCGTTCGGAAGCCAGCGCCAGCGCTCCATATTGACGATTATCTGATCGACCTCGCGCGAGGGATCGGCGGCCGGCTTCGGCTCGCCCTCGCGGTTCAGCGCCTGGCGCGTGCGGTTGTTGAGAACGCCGTTGGGCTTTAAGGCGTTGGCGTCCTGGAAGGCGGACACCGCAGCCTCGACCGTTGTGTCATAGAGGCGATTGTTCCCGCTTTCTGCCGAAGCGACTTTCAAGCGCTGGCGCAGCAATACGACATCGTCATGCTCGACACCGGGCTTCAGAGACTTCGTCTGCTTGCCTTCAGGCAGTTTGATCTTCAGAGCTGGGTCGATCTCCGGTTCAGCGACTGCCGGCGCGGGACCGCGCGCCTTCAGGAGTGCTTGGCGCAGTGCTTCGAATTCCTTGTGCTTGGGATGAAGGCCGCGCAAAACGGAATCTGGCGCAACGCTCGCGGCAAGCTCTGCCATGACGGCGGTTGGATCCTTGATATCGCCGCGCACGTCGAGAATATTGCTGACTGATTGCGGATCGAAGCGACCGCCACGCGCATAGCGGGCGTAGGTCAAAGCAGCCAGCGCCAGCTTCACGTCGGCGGCTCCCTTTGCGGCGATGTCGGCGCCGGCCATTAGATCGGGAAGCGCGAATGCCGAAGCTTCGAGCCCGTAGTCGTCGGCCTTCTTGATTTCGGCAATGAGGGCGGCGCCCTTTTCCGTCCAGCCAGATGCGGTCGCGAATACATAGTCCGATCGCGCAGCATAGAATGCCTTAACGGCGCCGATATCATCTGTGTTCGATTTGCCGGTCACCGACTTGTCTGCGAGCGCCGCGGTAATCGCGGCCGATACGGGCGACGGCGGAGGGAGTTGCGGCACGGCGACCGCTGCCGCAGCCGGCGCGGCGTTCGGATCGGCAGGTGTTGCTGGCGCTGCGCTCGGCTGCGACGGAGCTGGTTGCGCGGATTCGCTGGCGCTTGGCGCGCCGGGCCCTGCGGCGTTCGGCACAGGATCGGCCGCCACTGGCGACACCGCGGCCGCCACGATGCTGAGCAGCGAGGCAAGCGCTAGGCGCGACGTGCGAAAAGTCATGATGTGGTCGGCTCCCAATGCTCGTCTTTGGCGACGCGAGCAACTGATATGTTGCCGGTCACTTAGCCGGCAACATGGCGAACCGCGCGCGTCGAGATTCAGGTGGGCAATTTGACCTTTGTTCGCAAGTGGGACAACGGTCAATCGCTGACACGCCGATTTATCCCGACTTTCGTGGCCCGGGGGACTCGTGAGGTGACTTTGCCGTTTCATTGGACATTGCGCCGCCATGTCCTTGTCCGAAAAGGCTCTTCTTTTTTCTGCCTTAATCGCCTTCGATAGCCGGCCCGACCCAGGAGGTCCATTGAGCGATCGTTGCACCCTCTGTCTGACGCTTGATGTCGGATCAGCCGCCGCCTCGCGTCTGCCCGACGTTCTCGCCGCGGCGCTGGAGGCCGCGCCGATATCGAGCCTGACTCTGCGGGCGGCCGACGGAGCCAAAATGACGGCTGCTATAGCAAAGCCGCTGATCGACATCGCGCAACGCAAATCGGTAGCGGCGCTGATCGCCGATGACTGCGAGTTGGCAAAAGCAACCCATGCCGACGGCGTACATATTTCTTGGGCAAAGGACGCCGAGGGGGCCTATCGGGCTGCGCGCGATCGCCTTGGCGCGCGGTTCATCGTCGGCGCCGACGCCGGGCGCTCCCGCCACGAGGCCATGACGCTTGGCGAAGCCGGCGCCGATTACGTAGCGTTCGGCATCCCGCCGCACGTCGAGGATCGGGCGATGGCGCAAAGCCGTCAGCGCCAACTGATTGCATGGTGGAGTGAAATATTCGAGATCCCAGCCGTGGCATTCGATGTGGTCGACCTCGATCATGCAACGGCGCTTGCTGCGACTGGCGCGGACTTTATCGCCGTGACGCTGCCCGCGACCCTCGATGCCGCGGCCGCGCGTCAATGGCTCGCGACGTATGCGACTGCCGTTGCGGCGTCGGGACAGGCCGCGTGATGCGTGCGCACAGACAGACTGGCTCACGGCGCCTCGCGGCCTTCGCCTTCGCCGTGTGCATGGTCGCGCCGACGTTCGCGTGCGCAGAAAGCAGTTCGTGGTTCCAGCGTTCTGACGAGAAAGCGCCGGCGAAATCGGATCGCCCGAAGTCCAAATCCGGAGCTCCGCCCGCCGCCAAGCCCGGCGAGATCAAATCCATCGTGCCTGCAACCGGCGACGACGCTGCCTATCTCGCGTTCGATCAGGGGCAATATCTGACTGCGCTTAAACTCGCGCAGGAAGCGGCGGCTCGCGGAGAACCCCAGGCGAACACGCTGATCGCTCGCATCTATGCCGAAGGCCTCGGCGTCGCAAAGGACGAGAAGGCCGCCGTCGCCGCCTACCGTCGCGCCGCCGATCTCGGCGATGTCGCCGGCGCCTTTGGGCTTGGATTAATGCTGGCGCAGGGCCGGGGCGCCGAGAAAGACCTCGAAGGGGCGGCAAAAATGTTCGAGCAGGCGGCGCTCACAGGGCACGCCGAAGCCAATTACAATCTCGGACTGATGTTCCTCCGAGGAACCGGCAAGCCGGAAAACCCGGCGCGCGCCTTCCAGCATATTCGCTACGCCGCTGAAAAGGGCATCGCGCAGGCGCAATATGATCTCGCCGCCATGTATCAGGCCGGGTCCGGCGTCGAGCCGGATGCGCGCGAGATCGCCATATGGATGTCGCGCGCAGCCGAACAGGGACTCGCCGTCGCGCAGTTGGACTACGCGCTGCTGCTGTTGAAAGGGCTCGGCCTTACGAAAGACGAGCCGAAGGCTCCGGCCTTGATGCGGTCGGCCGCCGAAAAGGGCGTTGGCGCGGCGCAGAACCGGCTCGCCTACATGCACCTTGAAGGCGCTGGCGTGGCAAAGAACCTGGTCGAGGCCGCCAAGTGGCGGCTGATCGCCAAGCAGAACGGCGTCGACGACAAGGTCCTCGATGAGGCAATCGCAAAAATTTCAAAAGCTGATCTGCAAAAGGCTACAATGGCGGCAGCCGCCTGGAGCGATCGCATACAGGTGATGCCGCAGTGAGTGCATAGCCGCCGCCTCATGGCGTCAAAATCGCTTCAAAGCCTGCGACTCTCGCCGCCTTGCGTGAGCGCCGAGAAGCGTCTACCGCTCGCATTCGGCGCGCTGCCCTCGCTCTCCGGATTCTTCCGTCAATGAACGTTTCGCCGACCTTGAACGTGATGATTTCCGCCGCGCGCAAAGCCGGGCGCAGCCTGGCGCGCGACTTCGGCGAAGTGGCCGCATTGCAGGTTTCGATCAAGGGACCTGCGAATTTCGTCTCCAGCGCCGACCTCAAAGCCGAAGAGATCATCTTCAAGGAGTTGAGCAAGGCGCGGCCCGGCTACGGGTTTCTGATGGAAGAACGCGGCCGCGTCGACGGCGCCGATGCGTCGCACACCTGGATCGTCGATCCGCTCGACGGCACCACGAATTTCCTGCACTCGAACCCCATGTTCGCCATCTCGATCGGGCTCGAGCGCGAAGGCCATCTCGTCGCCGGCGTGATCTACAATCCCGCGAGCGACGAACTTTACACGGCCGAAAAGGGCAAGGGCGCCTTCATGAACGACCGGCGCCTGCGCGTCGCCGCTCGAAAGTCGCTGTCCGATTGTCTGGTGACGACCGGCATCCCTCATCGCGGGCGCGACCATCATCCACGCTTCATAAAAGAGATTCAGGATATCATGGCTGAAGTCGCAGGCGTGCGGCGCACCGGCTCCGCGGCGCTGGACCTCGCCTTCATCGCCGCCGGCCGTTTCGACGCCTATTGGGAACGCAACCTGCGGCCGTGGGACCTTGCGGCCGGCATTGTCATGGTGCGCGAAGCTGGCGGCTTCGTCAGTGATCTTTCCGGGGGCGACAAGATGCTCGACGGCGAAATCCTTGCAGCCAACGGAACGATCCAAAAGGCGATGCTGGCGATCGTCGGTGATAAAGCCTCGAAAGCTTAACGCAGAAAAATTGCGTTGTGCTGATGGCGATGGCAAGCCGCGGCTTGATGTTGCCGGTTTTCCCTCGCAAAGCCTTGGTCTAAGGTTTGCCGCCTTTGCCCAAGGGGGGCCTACTGGGGGCTCTACGGGCGAAAACCGGAGGACGAATGGCCAAATCCCGCCAGGCCGATACGCCCGCGCTCGCGCCCGTATCCCGCCGCCTGACGCCCCCCGGCGTATTCCTTTTGCGCATGCTGATCTTTTTGACGCTGGTCGGGTTTCTGGCGGCTATCCTTTACGAGCAGCTTCAGCGCTCGCTGATGACCAACCCGGGCCTCAATGGACTGATCATCGGCGTGCTGTTGCTCGGTATCTTGTACGCCTTCCGGCAGGTGATCCGCCTCTACCCCGAAATCCGCTGGGTGAACGCCTATCGCGTCGCCGACCCCGGGCTGACGATCAGCGCCAAGCCGGTGCTGCTCGCGCCGATGGCGACGATGCTGCGCGACCGCACCGGCGCGCTGTCGCTGTCGACGACCGCAATGCGCTCGTTCATGGACAGCATCGGCGCGCGATTGGACGAAGCACGCGACACCGGCCGCTATCTTGTCGGGCTGCTGGTTTTTCTCGGGCTGCTCGGCACGTTCTGGGGGTTGCTCGATACTATCCAGTCGGTCGGCAAGGCGATCGACTCGCTCGACACCAAAGCCACCGACAACGTGCAGATGTTCGGCGACTTGAAGGCGGGGCTCTCCGCGCCGCTCAAGGGCATGGGAACGGCGTTTTCGTCCTCATTGCTCGGTCTCGCCGGTTCGCTGGTGCTCGGCTTTCTCGAACTTCAGGCGAGCCACGCCCATAACCGCTTTTATAACGAGCTCGAAGAATGGCTGTCAGGCATCACCGAATTGACGCCGGTCGGCTCTAGCGGTTCGGCCGCCAGCGAGTACGTCAATCGGCAGCTGCTCGGCGCCATCGTCGACATGCAACGGGCGCTTGAGGATTTCACCGGCCGGCTTTCGGAACAACCCGTTGCTCCGCCACCCGGCATGGCCAGTGAAAGTCAGCCCGACGAAGTGCGCGATCTGGCGCGCGGCGTGAACCAGCTGGTCAGCCAATTGCGCAACGAGCAGAAGGTCGTGCGCGAGTGGGTCGACGAGCAGGCGCAGCAGCAGGCTGAAGTCGCCAACATGCTTAAGGACCTCGCCGAGAACATGAAGCGCGGAGTTTAGTCGCATGGCGCGCGGACGTTCCCGACGCAGCGGCGGCGAGTACGGCGAATTCTGGCCGGGTTACGTCGACGTTCTCTCGACGCTGCTGCTCGTCGTGACCTTCCTGATGTCGCTGTTCATGATCGCCCAGTATTTCGCGGCCCAGGAAGCGTCTGGCAAAGACAACGCGCTCAAGCGTCTGACGCTGCAGATCAGCGAACTGACGTCACTGCTGTCACTGGAGAAGGGTAAGGCGAAGACCGCAGAAGACGAATTGTCAGCGCTCCAGGCGACAATCGCCACACTGCAGGCGCAGAACAAAGAACTGTCGGGTGCAGGACTTGGGGCCGACGAAAGCGCGAAGGCCCAGGAGGGCCGCATCGCAGCGCTGACCAGCGATCTCGATAAGCAGACGCAAGTCTCGAACGAGGCGCTCGCCAAGGTCGACGCGCTCAATCAGCAGCTTGCCGCACTCAATCGCCAGCTCGCGGCGCTGAACGAAGCGCTGAATGCGTCCGAACAGAAGACGGCCGAAAGCAACAAGACGATCGACGATCTCGGCAAGCGCCTGAACGCGGCGCTGGCCCAGCAGGTGCAGGAGCTGCAACGCTACCGCTCCGACTTTTTCGGCCGGCTGCGCGAATTGCTGCGCGACCGGAAAGATATTCGCGTCGTCGGCGACCGTTTCGTGTTCGAAAGCGAGATCCTGTTTCCGTCGGGCTCGGCGACGCTGTCGCCCGAGGGCTATAGCGCCATGGACCAGTTGGCGACGGCAATCCTGGACCTCGACCGGCAGATCCCCAAGGAGATCGACTGGGCGCTTCAAATCGACGGTCATACCGACTCGCGACCAATCTTCAGCGCGCCTTTCCCATCCAACTGGGAATTGTCGACGGCGCGCGCCTCGTCCGTCGTCAAGTTCCTGATCAGCCGCGGCGTGCCGGCCGACCGTCTCGTTGCGGCCGGATACGGAGAATTTCGACCGATCGAATCGGGAAGCAGCGAAGAGGCGTTGCAGAAAAATCGACGTATCGAATTGAAACTGACCAACCGCTGAGGTGTTCTCGGTCTACGAAACCGGAGGACCGCCCGTGAGCGATGAACTCGTATTCTACACGCACCCCTGGTCGCGCGGACGCGTTGCTCGATGGATGCTCGAGGAGGTCGGCCAGCCGTATCGCACGGAGGTGCTCGCCTACGGGACGTCGATGAAATCGCCGGAATATCTTGCGATCAATCCGATGGGCAAAGTGCCGGCGATCAAACACGGCGACGTCGTCGTCACCGAGAACTCGGCGATCTGCGCCTATCTCGCAGACGCCTTTCCCGAAGCCAACCTTGCGCCGCCGCCAAGAGACAGACGCCGGGCGCCGTACTATCGCTGGCTGTTCTTCGCGGCCGGCCCGCTCGATGCCGCGACGCTGAATAAGGCTCTCGGCTTCGAGCCGCCCGCTGAGAAGAAGGGCATGGTTGGCTACGGTTCACTGGCTGAAGTGACTGATGCGCTCGAAGGCGCCATAAAAAAATCGCCCTACCTCTGCGGGGAGACTTTCACCGCTGCAGACCTCTACGTCGGCGCATACATGGAGTGGACCATGGGCTTTGGCATTCTCGAAAAGCGCCCGGTCTTTCAGGAGTACGTCAAGCGCCTCAAGAGCCGGCCGGCTGCAAAACGCGCCGCCGAGATCGACGACGCGCTGGTCGAGAAACTCAAAAAAGAAAAAGAATAAGCTACTCCGCCGCCTCGCGGCCGAACTGAAGTTCAGCAAGGCGGGCGTACATGCCGCCCTTGCGCACCAGTTCGCCGTGCGTGCCGGATTCGACCAGGCGTCCATTGTCGAGCACGAGGATTCTGTCGGCGCCCAGAACCGTCGCTAGCCGATGCGCGATGACCAGCGTCGTGCGGCCCGACTTCAATTGCTCAAGCGCACGCTGGATCTGGCCCTCGTTCTCAGCGTCCAGCGAACTCGTTGCTTCGTCCAGAAGCAGGATCGGCGCGTTCTTCAGGATTGCGCGGGCGATGGCGATGCGCTGGCGCTGGCCGCCCGACAGCGTCACGCCGCGCTCGCCGAGCTTTGTGTCATACCCTTCGGGAAGAGCCTTGATGAATGCGTCGGCCTGTGCCGCTTCCGCCGCGCGCTTGATTTCGCCAAGCGTTGCGCCTGCCGTGCCGTAGCGAATGTTCTCGGCGACCGTGTCGGCAAACAGAGCGACGTCTTGCGGCACGAGAGCCACGCGCGCGCGCAGCGTCGCGAGATCGGCTGCGGCGACATCGACGCCGTCGATGCGCACGACGCCGGATTGCGGATCGTAGAAGCGGAGCAGAAGGCTGAAAATGGTGCTCTTTCCGGCGCCGGATGCGCCGACCAGTGCAACAGTTTCGCCGGCGGGGACGCGGAAGCTGACGGCGTCCAACGCAGGAGCGTCGGGACGGGTCGGATAGGCGAAACGCACGGCCTCGAACGCGACTGTACCGAGCGCTGGCTTAGGCAGCGGCGTCGGGTTGGCGGGAGAGCGAATTTCTGGAGCTGTCGCGGCCATCTCGACCATGCGCTCGGCCGCGCCTGCGGCTTGACTCATTTCGCCCCACACCTCGGAGAGTTCGGCGAGCGCGCCCGCGGCAAACAACGCGTAAAGAACGAACTGACCGAGCCGTCCTCCGGTCATCTGGCCGGCGATGACTTCGGTTGCGCCGTACCACAGTACACCCGTCACGCTCGCGACCGTCAGAAACACTGCGATCCCGGTCAGCCCGGCGCGCGCCTTCGAGCGCTCCCGGGCGGCTTCGAACGATTTTTCGACGGCGCGCTGGAACCGCTTCGAGACTGCGGCCTCATAGCCGAACGCCTGCATGGTACGATGCGCGGAGAGATTCTCGGCGGCGTAAGCGGAGGCTTCGCCGATGGTGTCCTGGGCGCGGCGCGACAGCTTGCGCACCACCTTGCCATAGCCGACGAGCGGCAAGACGATGACGGGGATCGCGATCAGAACCAGCATCGAGAGCTTGACGCTGGTGATGAACATCATGATCAGCGCGCCGATCAGCATGATCAAGTTGCGCGCCGCCTGGCTGAGCGCCACGCTGGCCACGGCCTTAATTTGCGTCGTGTCAGCGGTGAGCCGGCTCATCATTTCGCCGGAGTGGTTGCGATCGAAATACGCCGGGCCCAGCGTCGTCAAATGCGCGAAGGTCTTGGCGCGGAGATCCGCCACGACGCGCTCGCCGAGCCAGTTGACGAAGTAGAAGCGCGCCGGACTAGCGATCGCGATCACGAGGCCAATGCCGATCAGCGTCAAGAAATAGTTGTCGATCAAAGTCGCGTCGCCCGCGCCAAATCCGTGGTCGATCATGCGGCGCACGGCCATCGGCACGGCCAGCATGGCGATCGCAGAGGCCACGAGGGCCAAGCCCGCCGCCGCCAAGACCCCCTTGTGCGCGAAGATCAGCGGCTTCAGCGCCAGAAGTGGACGCAACGATCGGCGCGACTGATCGTCTTCCTGACCGCCCTCGTTGGATTTCGGCGCGGCGTTGGCGACGTCACTCATTGTCTAAGCACTTCTTCTTGTTTCGTTTGCCGACTGCAGCTGAGCCCCGCCTGCACTCGGCGGACCATGCCTGAGGCCCGCCCAGCGCTCAAGCTGCTTTGAGGCCCCGACTTAGTACAAGTCGCGGGCGGGGCTTGTACGCGAAGGTCTTCTCGGATACACACCCGCGGAAATCCTCGCTTGCTTGGCGCCGACGATCGCGTGCTTAACCGTAGCATAAGGCGCCGGGTCATATTTAAATCGACGGACGTGAGACCCATGAAAAAGAACAACGATCTTCATCCCGATTACCACCAAATCAAAGTCGTCATGACGGATGGCAGCGAATTCGTCACCTACTCGACCTACGGTAAGGAAGGCGATACCCTGACGCTCGACATCGATCCGAACACCCATCCGGCTTGGACAGGCGGCGATACGAAGCTGATGGACCGCGGCGGCCGTTTGTCGCGCTTCAAGAAGAAGTTCGAAGGCATCTTCTGAGCGAGCATGCAGCGACGCGGAGTCGTCGCGCTGGCGTAAACAAAAAAAGGCCCGGAAGTTCCCGGGCCTTTGTTGTTTTCATATCGAGGGGCGGAGATTTCTCTCAGCTCAGTTTGCCTGCGAAGGCGCGCTCAAGCAGACCCAGCTGATGCGCCACCGGATTGGTGGGCGGACCTGTCACGGCATCGGGATCGCGCGCGATCGTCATCGCGCGATCGAGCTGAGAAATCCGATCATGAAGTGCGAAGCTCTGGTCGATGAGCGACTTCAAACCTTCAGGAAGTTCTGAGAAACCTTTGACGTGAGCCGGCCGACCGAAGGCCTGCAACTTGACGCGCCGGCGCTTTTTTTGCGCCTCCTGCTCGGTAATCTCGCCGTCTTTCAAAGCGCGGCGGATTAGCAGCCACGACGCCAAGTCGAGCAACCGCGTCGTCAAACGCATGCTCTCCGTAGCGTAGAGAACGCCGGCGCCGCCCGTCAGCAGCTTGGCTTCCTTGCGGCCCTGACCATCAAGATATGCGGCCGTGCGCTCGACAAGCGCCATGCCGACCTTGAAGATATGGTCGAACTGTTCGGAAGATTGAAAACGATCTCCGAAGGAGACGGTTGTAGCGCCGCTCGCGAGCGCGCTGTCGACTCGAAATCCGTTACTCATGACCCTCAACGATACAAACGCTTACCCGATACTTACCCTACTATACCCCACTGCTAAGGTACATTCGTTAACAACAGCGACCAAAACGAGGCAGCAGTGAACGTAGCTGGGGATGATGCAAAAAAAGAGCCGCCCTCGACGAGCGGCTCGAAAGTCAACAGGGAGGCGTCAAAGCGGAACGGCAGCAGGGCCGTTCCATGTCCAGTCGTGCCGGACCAGCGCGAGAATGCGCTCTCATGCTTAATAATCGGTGAAACGTGCGTGTGAAATTCGCGCAGCAGATTCACGAATGCAGAAAAGCGCACGTAGCGCGCTGCGACGGCGTCGTTTGCTTGCCTGGACTTGGCCCCTCGGGCATGTCTGCGGCGTAATTGGAGAGCGCGATGACGATGCCGAACATTCCCTCGCCGATGCAGGCTGTCGTCATCACCGGCAAAGGCGGGCCGGACGTGCTGCAGCTGCGCGAGGTCGCGACGCCGCGGCCGGGCGCGCGGGACGTGCTGATCGCCGTCAAAGCGGCGGGCGTTAACCGCCCCGACGTTCTGCAGCGCAAGGGTCTTTATCCGGCGCCGAAGGATCATTCGGCGCTGCCGGGGCTAGAGGTTTCGGGCGTCGTCGCCGAAGTTGGCGCTGAGTGTACGCGCTTCAAAGTCGGCGACGCCGTTCTGGCGCTGGTCAATGGCGGGGGATATTCGCCGTATTGCGTGGCCTCAGAAGACTCGACGCTCGCCAAGCCAGACCTTCTCACCTGGGTCGAAGCCGCGGCCATTCCGGAGACGTTCTTCACCGTGTGGCATAACGTGTTCGAGCGCGGCGGATTGAAATCCGGCGAGAAATTTTTGATTCACGGCGGGACCAGCGGCATCGGCGTAACAGCCATTCAAATGGCCAAAGCCTTCGGCGCAACGGTGTTCGCAACTGCCGGCTCGGCCGACAAATGCGCCGCATGCCTCGGCCTCGGCGCGGATCGCGCCATCGACTACACACAGGACAATTTCGCCGACGTTATCAAGGCCGAGACGGGCGGGCGCGGCGTCGACGTCATCCTCGATATGGTCGGCGGAGACTACATCGAGCGCAACATCCGCTCGCTCGCCGACGACGGGCGCCTCGTCAACATCGCCTATCAGAAGGGTTCTTCGGCGACGATCGACTTCATGCGCGTCATGCTGAAACGGCTGACGATCACCGGCTCAACGCTGCGCGTGCGTTCGCGCGAAACGAAGGCTGGCATTGCGCAAAATGTCGAGCAGATCGTGCTACCGCTCGTCGTCGCCGGACACATCAAGATCCCGATCGACGGGACGTTCCCGCTTGCCGCCGCAGCCGACGCGCACCGGCGCATGGAGAGCGGCCTGCATATCGGCAAGATTGTTCTTACGATCGGCTGAGACGTTGCGGGATCACCAGGCGAGAGCGCGCATCACGCCGACCGGCGCGGGATCCGCGCCCGCAAAGAGGCGATGTGCGGCATCGGACAGCGCTTCGCCGGGGTTCACATCGACGGCGCTGGCGATAAACACCGATTTAAGGCCATAGGCTCGCGCGCCCGCGATGTCGGTTTTGACCCCATCGCCGATGGCGAGAATGCGCGTCTTGTCGACATCTCGGCCTCCTGCCGCCGCGGCGGCCAACATCGCTGCATCGTAGATCGGCGCGTGCGGTTTGCCGGCGGTCAGGACCGCGCCGCCGAGCATCTGGTAGGCCGCCGCCAGAGCGCCGGCGCAATAGATGATGCGACCACCGCGTTCGACGGTCACATCCGGATTGGCGCAGATCATGGTCAGACCGCGAGATTTCAGCAGGGCCAACTCACTTGCATAGTCTGCCGGCGTTTCCGTCTCGTCGTCGACCAGCCCGGTGCAGACGGCGATATCGGCAGCTTCGGCAGACGTTCGGAGCAGGTGAAAACCGTCGTAGAGCGGCAGGTCACGATCCGGGCCGATGTGACGTATGGAGCGGCCCGCCCACGCGGCCAGCAATCCACGGGTGACGTCGCCCGATGTGACGATGTCGTCATATGAGTTCGTCGGGACGCCGACGTGTTCAAGCTGCCGGATGACGCCACCGCTCGGACGCGGCGAATTGGAGACGAGAATGACGACGCCGCCGCGGTTTCGGAACGTCCGACATGCCTCGACGCACTGCGGATACGGCTGCATGCCGTTGTGCAGCACGCCCCAAATGTCGACGAACCAGACGTCGCTTTCGGCCGCTAGCGGCGCAATCGATGTCAGTTCCGGTACGTCGCAGGGCGAGCGGCTCATCGGCGCGGGAAAAATCCAGGTCGCGGCTCAGAGCGCCGCGCGGCGTTGCTATATCCTTCGCGCGCGCCAGAGTCACGGAAGCGACCGCCGTGGATCACGCGGCTTGTGACGACGACGCGTCGGCGGGATTGACGGCGATCCGCCGCGCGCCGCCGAACAGCTGGCCTTGACCGAACAGAACGCCGAAGCCGAACAAGCGAGCGCGAACCGCTTCGCTATCGACGGCGTCCGCGATCAAGGTCAAGCCGGCCCCAGCGATCCGATTGCAGGCGTCGACGCCGGTAACGAAACGGTCGCGCGAAGGCATTCCTGACAGCAGGGCCGCAGCCTCGAGTTTCACGAAAGCGAAACCAAGTCGGGCGAGTTCGCCGAAATCGACGTCCAGGTGCTGCACGCGGTCGAGCGCGAAGCGGAACCCGAATGAGTGCATATCGCCGAGCGCCTGCCAGGTAGAGGGTGCGAACTGTTCGCAGTCACTTTGCGAGAATGTCAGCACGAGTTGACCGGCGATGCGCTCACGCTCTTCGTAGAGGCGGGCGAACGTTTCGAGGAATGCGCCGTTCGTCAGCGAGGCACCGGCGACGTCGGACAGTAGCGCGCCGCCCTTTCCGCGGGCATCGAGTCGACGCGCGAGGATCGCCGCGCGCTGCAGCCGCGCCGCATCGAACAGCGCCAGCATTTCTCCGCCCGCCAGGATCAGGTCACGTTCAGGGTCTTCGAAGTACGCGCCATCCGGATTCTTGATCCGCACCTTCATTTCGTAGTGACTGACGTCGTGGTTCGCCAAGCCGACGATGGGCGACAGCATGACATCCATGAGGCCCGTTTCTACGGCGTGTGAAATTGCGGAGGCCAACGGCGACTGCACGGGCGATTGGGGAACAGGCGCCGTCGCGCGCGGCGCGGGCGCCCGGCGGTCGCCCTCAGATGGGTGTCGCGTCATCACGGCGGACGACGCCGCTAGAGCGTCGACGGTCGGAAGGTCGGGGAAAGCCGAAGGCTGCGGCAGTGAGGATACGGCGATGCGTTCGGCGGTTGCAGGAATTGCGAACTCAAATACCGGCGCCGCAGACGCGTGGCCGGCACCGGGGTTCGCGACGTCGCGGGGTTCTCGTGCGCGCACGCTCGTCGTAGAGGGACGTTCGCGCATCGTGTCGGCGGCCAGCTTCAAGGCGCCGATCGACGATTCCAGCGCGGCGGATGGCGACATTCGCGCGTCGATCGGGGCGGATGCCGCGCTACGCACGGGCTCGGCGGCATTGACCTCGTCGGCCAGCGCCTTGATCTTGCGTTGCACGAGCGCCAGATCGCTTTCGATGGTCGAGAGCGGCGCAGTGGAAGCCGTCGCTCCATGCGCTGCGCCCGCCGGTAGCGGATCGCGCGGACGGAACGACCACTGATCACGCAACGGATCGACGGACAGTTTGCCAACGGACGCAGGCGCTGCCTGCTGGGCATAAGTCGCGGTTTCAACCGGGCGGTTTGCGAGCGCGGGGTACGGGTCGGGCTGTGGCTCGGGATCAAGGACGCTGATGCGTCGGCGCGGCGCTTTCTGTGCGCCGTTCTGGTCTTGCGGAGGGGAGCGGGCGCGGTCCGGATCGTTCGGTGGCGCCATCGCAGCGTTCGTCGCGCGGGCGGCGCCATATGTTGCGCCATGACTTGCTCCATGACCGGCGCCTTGATTTGCGCCATGACCAGCGCCTTGCGTCCGCGCGAGGTCCCGCTTCAAAGCGGCGATCTCGGACGCCTTGCGCACGCGGTCATGGACCAGCAGCATGACGGTCGACGCACACGTCCCGATCAGCGCCGAGCCAATAGCGCCAATGTAAAACTGGACGAAGAGCATCGTCGTGAGCGCTCCGCCGACCATCAGGATACTGAACACGACGAGCCGATGGCGCGCGGCGGCCGCCGTCACTCTGACCTCGCTAACCGGGCGCGCGGGTGCTGCGGCGGCGGCCTCGACAGGCGCCGGAGCGGCTGTGGGCGTCGGAGGATCTTTGCGCTTCATGAAATCCTGACTCGCTGGCGTGACCGATTCGGCAGCTGTCAGAATCGGGGGCGGTTCTGCGTGGCGCAATGTGACCGGCCGCGTATTTCACCAGAATTCATGAGCTTCAGCTGGTAATGGCGAGCTTTTTCCGGCGCCTAGGGCGCTTCAAGCACACCTCGTCGGGTTTTGCCGTTGCCGAGGCTAAGCGGTGCTCAAACATCAAGTCACCGCGGGGTTGCCGCAAATGCGCCGCGGGCGCGACAGAGGCCAACCCGAATCTCACGGCTGTTTAGGTCTCGTTAGTCGAATCGTCGTGGTATCGTTTGGTCGGGCGCTTTGTGAAGACAGACCCGGCGTTGGCGTATCGGTGGGGAGACAGAGCGCGATGTATATGAGTGGTGTCGGAGCAAGTCCCGAAAGCGATGTTCTTCGCGAACTTCAGGGCGTCCGCGTTTTGATTACCGGCTTGTCGGCGTCAAGCGGGGTCGACGTCGCCCGGACGTTCGCCGATCTCAAAGCGCGCCTTGTCCTGCAATCGACTGAACTGTCGCCGGAAGTGACCGAGGTCGTCGCGCTGCTGTCGCAAAGCGCCGGTGAACTCAAACTCTACACCCATGACATCGCCCGTTCCGACCAGGCCGTCAATTTCGCCCGCGCCGCCGCGCAGTCGTTCGGCGGGCTCGACGCGGTCATCAACCTTTCAGCAATCTCCGCGGCCGATATGGACAAAGTCGCCGCCGACGGCGATTCCGAAGCCCTGGTCAATGCCAAGCTTGCGCCGATGGCGCATCTTACGCGCGTCACCGCAAACCGCATGCGACTCGTCCATAGCGAGGGCTTGATCCTCAACGTTCTGGCGACGCCGCCCGCTCGCAGCGGGCGAGATACCGCGATTGCGTCGCTGGCCCGCGCAACACTGGCCGCCATGACGGCGGAAGAAGCGCGGACGTGGTCGACCCACGGCATCCGCATCAACGCTATCGGGCCGCGCGTCATGAATACCGGCCGAACGCCCTCCGGCGCCTATTTGACCAGCGAACCCGATCTCGCCGCCCTTGCAATGTATCTCGCCTCGCGCCGCGGCCGATCGCTTTCGGGTCACGTCTTCGACGCCGAAGGCGCGGCGGCGCTTAGCTGCTGATCGCCGGCAACGTCAACATCACGCCCGACGTCGTTGCCTTCGCGTCGCGAAGCGCCGATGCTTGGGCGAACCTTCGGCTTCGGCGCTTAATCCATGGACATCCGCCAGCTCCAATATCTGGTCGCGCTGGCGCGCGAGAAACATTTCACGCGCGCGGCAACCGCCTGCAACGTCACGCAACCGACGTTGTCGGGACGCATTCGCGAACTGGAACTCGAACTCGGCGTGCCCATCGTCAAACGCGGCCAGCGCTACCAGGGGCTCACGGCTGAAGGCGAGCGTGTGCTGAAATGGGCGCAGCTGATACTCAACACCTGGAGCTCCATGCGACAGGAGTTGGCGCAGCTGGCGACCAGCGACTTCGGGTTGACGGGGCGGATAGTGCTCGGCGGCATCCCTTCGGCGCTTCCCATGATCCCCTATCTGACTAAGGCCGTGCGCGCGCTGCATCCGCGCATTGACTTTACGGTGATGTCGCTCTCGTCCGAGGAAATTCTGCGCGGACTTGAAGACTATTCCGTCGACGTCGGCATCACTTACCTCGACAACGAGCCCGTGGTCGGATTTCTCACGACGCCGCTCTATGCCGAACGCTATTGCCTGTTCCTGCCGTCCGGCCATGCGCTGGCTAACCACGCCTCGGTAACGTGGCGCGAAGCGGCGGCCCTGCCACTTGGCCTCCTAACGTCCAACATGCAGAACCGGCGCATCATCGACCGGGCGTTCCGCTCGGCCGATTGCCGGCCCGAACCGGCTCTTGAGACGAATTCCGTCATTAATCTGTGCGCCAATGTTCGGCTGATGGGCCTCGCCAGCATCATGCCGGATTACATTCTGGCCATTCTTGGGAACGATCCGGGCATCGTCGCCGTACCCTTGCATGACCCCGTAGTGGCGCACAGCGTCGGGCTGGTGGCTCAAGACCGTGATCCCTTGGCGCCTCTGGTGCGCGCCTTTCGAGAGGCGGCCGCGTCGTTCTCACCGCAGACGCTAGGGTAAGCCGCGACAGTTAGCTGTTTGAACTATGGCAAATTCTTTAGTTGTTGCTATGCAACATAGACCGTAACTATATAAGGATCGGTTATAACGATTTGATCGGTACATCAAAATCGAGGACTAAAAAGCCTGCGTCAAAGTGCGCATATGCTGTGAACACACGCTGATTGGCTGAGAAAAGCGGCAGATGGCCAGGAAAACAGGAAAAATGGCGTCGTCGACTTCGGAGCGCGTCATGCCCGCTCCGACGCCGGCCGAACTTGCGGCGCTTGCGGTGTGCGCTCGACATGGCAATGGCGCCAGCGAGTTGCTCGAAATTCTGCACGAGTTGCAGCATCAGATCGGCTGCGTTCCCGAGGCGACGAAACCCGTCATCGCCAAGGCGCTCAACCTGTCGCGCGCCGAAGTCCATGGCGTCGTGACGTTTTATCATGATTTTCGCAGCGAACCCGCCGGCAAGCACACCATCAAGATCTGCCGTGCTGAAGCCTGTCAGTCGATGGGAACCGACCACCTCTGCCGCCATGCCGAAAAGAAACTTGGAACAGAAATCGGCCGCACGTCGACGGATGGACGCTATACTGTCGAAGCCGTCTATTGTCTCGGCAACTGCGCGCTCTCGCCCGCCATTTTGATCGGCGAGCGACTGTTCGGCAAAGTCGACGCTAAGCGCTTTGACGCCATCATCGCGGATCTCGACAAGGAGGCCGCCGAATGATCACGATCTACGTTCCTCGCGATGCCGCGGCGCTCTCGGTCGGCGCCGACGAGGTGGCGGCGGCGATCGTCAGCGAAGCGAAGAAGCAAAAGAAGGACGTCAAAATCGTCCGCAACGGTTCACGCGGGATGCTGTTCCTTGAACCTCTCATCGAGGTCGCGACCGCGAAGGGGCGCGTTGCTTACGGTCCTGTCGCCGCCGCTGACGTGCCGGACTTGTTCAAGAGCGGCTTTCTCGACGGCAAATCTCACAAACTCGGCCACGGCCTCACGGAAGAAATTCCGTATTTCAAAACGCAAGAGCGGCTGACGTTTGCGCGCTGCGGCATCACCGATCCGCTGTCGATCAAAGACTATCGCCAATACGGCGGCTTCGAAGGGCTAACGAAGGCGCTCACTATGAAAGGCGCCGACGTTGTCCAGGAGGTGACGACTTCCGGCCTTCGCGGGCGAGGCGGGGCCGGCTTCCCCACCGGCATCAAGTGGAAGACCGTTCTCGATATCAAGGGCGAGCAGAAATACATCGCCTGCAACGCCGACGAAGGCGATAGCGGCACGTTCGCCGACCGCATGTTGATGGAAGGCGACCCCTATTGCCTGATCGAGGGCATGACGATCGCCGCCGTCGCCGTCGGCGCGACCAAGGGCTACATCTACGTCCGCTCGGAATACCCGCACGCGATCGCCGTATTGAAGGAAGCGATCGAACTGGCGACCAAAGCGAACTGGCTCGGCGCTGACATTCAGGGCTCGGGCAAAGCGTTCGATCTGTACGTTCGCACCGGGGCCGGCGCGTATATTTGCGGCGAGGAAACCTCGATGCTCGAGAGCATCGAAGGCAAGCGCGGGATGGTTCGCTTCAAGCCGCCGATCCCGGCCATCGAAGGGCTGTTCGGCAAGCCGACCATCATCAATAATGTGATGAGCCTTGCCGCCGTGCCGATCATCATCGCCAAGGGCGGCGAATTCTATCGCGATTACGGCGTCGGACGCTCGCGCGGCACGCTGGCGTTCCAGATCGCCGGCAACGTCAAGCAAGGCGGGCTCGTCGAAAAGGCCTTCGGCGTGACGACACGTCAGCTGATCGAGGACTGGGGCGGCGGCACGGCGACTGGCCGGCCGGTCCGCGCTGTACAGGTCGGCGGCCCACTTGGCGCCTACATTGGTCCAGCTAAATTCGATGTGCCGATGGACTACGAAGAATTCATCAAGGTCGACGCGATGGTCGGCCATGGCGGACTCGTGGTGTTCGACGACACGGTCGACATGGCCAAGATGGCGCGTTTCGCCATGGAATTCTGCGTCATCGAAAGCTGCGGCAAGTGCACGCCGTGCCGGATCGGCTCGCAACGCGGGGTCGAAACCATCGACAAGATCATCGCGGGAGTTGACCGCGACAAGAATCTAGAACTGCTCGAAGACCTGTGCGTGACGATGGCCGACGGATCGCTGTGCGCGATGGGCGGCCTGACGCCGATGCCGGTGATGAGCGCGGTTCGCAACTTTCCTGACGATTTCCGTAAGCCAGCAGCGAATAGGTTCATTGCCGACGCGGCCGAGTGACCCCATCTACGCCTCAATGAGGACCATGCCATGAATAAGCACGTAAACCCGATGACTCTGATCAAAGAGACGGATTACGGCACGCCGCACTCGGCCTCGACCAATATGGTCACGCTGGAAATCGACGGGCAGGAGATCACCGTGCCGGAAGGCACCTCGATCATGAACGCGGCGATGCAGCTCGGCGTTCAAATACCGAAGCTTTGCGCCACCGACAGTCTCGAGCCGTTCGGCTCATGCCGCCTGTGCCTCTGCGAGATCGAAGGCCGCAAGGGTACGCCCGCATCGTGCACGACGCCGGTCGCTGCCGGAATCAAGGTGACGACGCAGAACGAGCGCCTCGCCAAAATCCGCAAGGGCGTGATGGAGCTTTACATCTCCGACCACCCGCTCGACTGCCTCACCTGCGCCGCCAACGGCGACTGTGAATTGCAGGACATGGCCGGCGCGGTCGGCCTGCGCGAAGTCCGGTACGGCTACGACGGCGAGAACCATGTGTTCGCCAAGTCGCACGACGGGTCGCTGAACGAGAGTTACAAAGCCAAAGACACGTCGAACCCCTATTTCCACTTCGATCCCTCAAAGTGCATCGTCTGCTCGCGCTGCGTGCGCGCCTGTGAAGAAGTGCAAGGCACCTTCGCGCTGACCATCGACGGTCGCGGGTTCGCATCGCACGTATCGGCCAGCATGGATGAATCATTCCTCGCTTCCGAGTGCGTCTCGTGCGGCGCCTGCGTGCAGGCCTGCCCGACGGCGACGCTGATCGAGTCGTCAGTCGTCGAAATGGGCCAACCCGAACATTCGCTGGTCACCACCTGCGCCTATTGCGGCGTCGGCTGCTCGTTCAAGGCCGAGATGCAGGGCGAACAGGTCGTCCGCATGGTCCCCTACAAGGACGGCGGCGCCAACGAAGGCCACTCGTGCGTCAAGGGTCGCTTCGCGTTCGGCTACGCAACCCACAAGGAGCGCGTGCTAACGCCGATGATCCGCGAAAAGATCTCCGATCCATGGCAAGCCGTGTCGTTCGACGAAGCCATCAAGTTTGCAGCCGACCGGTTCAAGGCGACGCAGACGAAGTACGGCAAGGGGTCGATCGGCGGCATCACCTCCTCGCGCACCACGAACGAGGAAGTCTATGTCGTGCAGCGCATGGTCCGCGCCGCGTTCAATACGAACAACATCGACACCTGTGCCCGCGTCTGCCATTCGCCGACCGGCTATGGCTTGAAGCAGACGTTCGGCGAGAGCGCCGGCACGCAGGACTTCAAGAGCGTCGATAAAGCCGACGTCATCCTTGTCATCGGCGCCAACCCTACCGACGGCCATCCGGTGTTTGCGTCCCGCATGAAGCGGCGCTTGCGCGAAGGCGCCAAGCTGATCGTGGTGGATCCGCGCCGCATCGATCTCGTGCGCTCTCCGCACGTCGAAGCCGACTATCACCTGCAGCTTCAGCCTTCGACCAACGTCGCGATGATGAACGCCATCGGCCACGTCGTCGCGACCGAAAACCTGATCGACCGCAAGTTCGTGGCGCGGCGCTGCGAAAAGGGTGATTTCTCCCGTTGGGAAGAGTTTATCAAGCGCCCTGAGAATTCACCGGAAACTCTCGAAGCCATCACTGGCGTGCCGGCCGAACAGGTGCGCGAAGCGGCGCGACTGTTCGCAACGGGCGGCAACGCGGCGATCTACTACGGCCTCGGCGTCACCGAGCACAGCCAGGGCTCGACCATGGTCATGGCCATGGCCAACCTCGCCATGGCGACGGGCAACATCGGTCGCGAAGGCGTCGGCGTAAATCCGCTGCGCGGCCAGAACAACGTTCAGGGCTCGTGCGACATGGGTTCGTTCCCGCACGAGCTGCCGGGCTACCGTCACGTCTCCAACAACGAAGCTCGCGCCGTGTTCGAGAAGGAATGGAACGTCAAGCTCGATCACGAGCCGGGACTGCGCATTCCCAATATGTTCGACGCCGCTTCCGACGGCTCGTTCCGCGGTATCTTCATTCAAGGCGAAGACATCGCGCAGTCCGACCCGAACACGCATCACGTCGAGCACGCGCTGAAATCGATGGACATCGTCGTTGTGCAGGACCTGTTCCTGAACGAGACGGCGGCTTTCGCGCACGTCTTCCTGCCCGGCACGTCGTTCCTCGAAAAGGACGGCACGTTCACCAACGCCGAGCGACGCATCAATCGCGTGCGCAAGGTCATGCGCGAGAAGCAGGGCATGGCCGAGTGGGAGGTCGTCTCCCGACTCGCGACCGCCATGGGCTATCCGATGCACTACAATTCGGCCGCCGAGATCATGGATGAGATCGCCCGTGTGACGCCGACGTTCGCCGGCGTGTCGTTCGATCGCATCGACGAACTGGGCTCGATCCAGTGGCCGTGCAATGACGAGCACCCGACGGGCTCGCCGATCATGCACACCGACGAATTCACCCGCGGCAGGGGCCGGTTCATGCTGACGAGCTTCGTGCCGACGGCGGAGCGCACCAACCGCAACTTCCCGCTGGTGCTGACGACGGGCCGCATTCTCGCGCACTACAATGTCGGCGCGCAGACGCGGCGCACCGCGAACGTGGCTTGGCACCCCGAGGATATTCTGGAAATCCATCCGCACGACGCCGACGTGCGGGGCATCACGGACGGCATGATGGTGTCGCTCGCCAGCCGCGTCGGCGCGACAACACTCAAGGCCATGGTCTCAGATCGTATGCCGCAGGGCGTCGTTTACACGACGTTCCACCATCCCGTGACGGGCGCCAACGTCATCACCACCGAGAATTCGGACTGGGCGACCAACTGCCCAGAATACAAGGTGACGGCGGTGCAGGTGACGATTTCCAACCGCCCGTCCGAGTGGCAGGAGGAGTGGGAGACGCGCGAGACCGAGAATAAACGCATCTCCAAGGAAAAGCGCCTCGAACCGGCGGAGTGATCCACCGGACGTCGCCGCTCGATGAGGAGCCGCAACGACCATGAACGCAGCGCCGAACAAGGTGGATTTCGCGATCGCGGAGTCGTCCGACGTCTGTTCGCGTGCCGCGGACGGCGTAGCGTACTCGGCTAACGGGTCGAGCGCCGAAGTCACGTGGCAGCTACCCGAGGAGACGCCGATCGCCATCCAGTTCAATTCGGAGCCTTACACCGTGATGATGGCGACGCCGGCCGATCTCCGGGATTTCGCCATCGGCATCTCGATTGCCGAAGGCATGATCCGAGACGCCGGCGCCATCCAGGGCGTGCTGGTCATGCCGGTCGAAGGCGGCATCGCGGTCGATATCGCGGTCGAGGATAGCGCGCTTGTGAAGGAGCGCTTGGTGCGCCGCGCGATCGAGGGCCGCTCGGGCTGCGGCCTGTGCGGCGTCGAAGACATCAACTCGGCACTGCGCCCGCTGACGCCCGTGCGACGCGACTGGGCGCCTTCGGCCGATGTTATTCGCAAGGCCGCCGCGGCGCTGCACGACCAACAGCCGATGAACCGTGTCAACCGCTCCGTCCACGCCGCGGCGTGGGTCTCGACCGCCGGCGACATCCTGCTCGTGCGCGAAGATGTCGGCCGGCACAACGCCCTCGACAAGCTGATTGGCGCTATGCATCAGGCGGAGTTCGACGCGTCGATTGGCTTCGCGCTGATGACCAGCCGGTGCAGCTTCGAACTGGTGCAGAAATCGGTGACGGCTGGGATAGGGGCGCTGGTCACGGTGTCGGCGCCGACGGCGCTGGCGCTCGATCTCGCCAAATCGGCCAATCTCTTCCTCGCATCGCTTCAGCGCGGCGAGGCCGTCGTGTTCAATGCCTGAAGCCCATTTCATTCTTCCTCCGAGACCCAGCGCCTTGCGGCGCGCAACGCGAGCGCTCAGACCAATGCACAGTTCAGACCTCGTCCGCATGGCGAACCAGATCACCGATTTTTTCTCGGCCTACTCGAAGACCGAGGCGCTCGACGGTATCTCGAAACACATCCACGCATTCTGGGACCCGCGAATGCGGAACGCGCTAAAGGCGCATATCGACGCCGGTGGCGAAGGCTTGTCACCGTTATTCAGCGAGTCGATGGCCATCTATTTCAAGGGCCCGTTGGCGCCGAAACCTGCAAAGGTCACGAGCCAGGTCAAGAACCCAAAGGGCGCCCAACCGAGCATCGCGCCCGGTGGCGGGGACGGCTGAACGCTTAGGAACGGCTAACCACCACCGTCATCCTCCGCCGAGTGCGGCAAAGCCGCGTCTAAGGCGGGGGATCCAGCGCTAGACTCCTATCGCAAAATATTTCGTGCCTACGGCGCTCTTCACGCTGGATCCCCGAACGGCTCTGCTTCGCGCCGCCGTTCGAGGATGACGCGAGTGTGCGCTACTCCGCCGCCTCCTTGGCGGCTGCGAGCACTTGGTCTTTCAAGCGACCGCTCAGCTCCGCGAGGTGATCGAACTTCGCCGAGAACGAGCCGACGCCTGCCGTCGCCGACCGCAGATCGACGATCAGGTTGTCCATTTCCGATGCCGGAATATGCGCCTGGATCAGATCCCAGCCGGGCCAGCCGTCGCGCGCGTCGAACCCGAGGATTTGTCCGCGGCGTTGCGAAATAATGCCGTTGATCCGCGCGTTGCTGTCGGAGGGCACGGCGATCGCCACGGACATCACGGGTTCCAGCAGCACCGGATTGCATTTCGGCATCGCCTCCGTCATCGCTAGGCGACCGGCCTGACGGAACGCCATGTCGGAAGAATCGACCGTGTGGAACGATCCGTCCGTCAACGTCACGCCGACGTCGACGACGGGAAAGCCGAGCGGACCCTCTGACAGATAATCGCGCACGCCGATTTCGACCGAGGGAATGAAGTTCTTCGGAATCGCCCCGCCGGTGATGGTGTCATTGAACTGGATGCCCGACCCGCGCGGCAGCGGCTTCACCTCGATGCGCACGTCGCCAAACTGCCCGTGTCCGCCCGACTGCTTCTTGTGGCGCGCGCGCACATCAGCGGTCGAGCGGATCGTTTCTTTGTAGGCGACGCGGCGCTTCTCGCGTTCGACCTCGATGCCGTGCTTGCGCAAGAGCCGTTCGAGCGCGACGCGAAGGTGCATCTCGCCCTGGCCATGCAGCAGGATTTGATGAAGCTCGGCGTTGTGTTCGAAGCGAAGCGAGGGATCTTCGTCAACAAGCTTCGCCGCCGCTGCCGACAGCTTGACTTCATCCTTGCGGTCCTTGAGGCCGAGGCCGATGGCGACGGCGGCTTCCGGCGCCTGCGGGGCGGTGATCTGCGCGACGGCGCCCTTCTGGGTCGAGATCGTCGCGCCGGTCTGCATGCTGTCGAGCCGGCCGAGCGCGACGGTATCGCCGGCCTTCGCGGGCCCGCGCTTAGCCGTCTCCTCGCCGCGGATGGTGAAGATGCCGGCGGCGCGTTCCTCCTTGCCTGATGGTCCGTAGAACGTCGCGTTATCGGGAACGTCGCCGGCGAGCACGCGCACGTAAGAGAGCTTGCCACCCGCTTTCGTATGCACGCTCTTGAAGATGTAGGCGGCCGACTTGGCGCCGGCGAGGTTCAATCGCCGCGCCGTATCTTCGGCGCTCGGCGCTTCGTGCCGCAAAGCCTTCAACAGCCGCAACACGCCGTTGCCGTGCTCGGCCGAGCCCAGCAGCACCGGGCAGATCAATCCCTCGCGCAACTCTCGCGTCAGATCGTTGAACACCCGGTCGTTCGGCGGGGGGATGTCGGCGAGCAGCTGCTCCATCAGCTCGTCGTCGTAGTCTGCGAGCTTTTCGAGCATCTGGAAGCGCGCTTCCTTCTCGCGCTCGGCCAGCGATGTCGGCAACTCGACGATCGCGCTCTCGGCGTGCTCGCGATAGACGTAGGCGCGCTCGGACGCCAGATCGACGAACCCGGTTGCAATGCCGTTCTCCCAAATCGGAATCTGGCGCAGCACGAGCGGCTTGGCGCTGGCGGGCTGGAGTGAGGGTATGATGTCGCGCACGCGCGTAGAGACGCTATCGATTTTGTTTAGGAACAAGAGGTGGGGAATCCCAAGGTCCTCGATCCGCTTCAGGATCATCTGCAATGCCGGAACCCGCTTTTCATCCGGTTCGCAGACGACGACCGCGGCGTCGCAGCCGGCGAGCGCAATCGCGCCTTCGTGCGTGAATTCGACGGAGCCTGGACAATCGATGAAGGTGTATGTGTCGCCTAGAAAGGTCGTCTCCACGACGTTGAGACCAACGCTCATGGCGTGGTGGCGGGCCTCTGGAGAACTGTCGCCAACGGTCGACTTGTCGGCGATGGATCCGGGTTTAGAGATGCTGCCAGTGCGGGCGAGGATCGCTTCAAGAAGCGTCGTCTTGCCGCTTGCGAAGGGCCCGATCAGCGCGATGCAGCGTGCGCCACGGACCCCTGTTCTCCCGCCGCCGCTTGGGCCTTCCGAATTCGCCATCGTCGCCTCCGAAGGTTGTTATCAGGGCGCGCTTGACCATCGCCGCGCCCGCGCCTCGAAGGAGCGGCGTGGTAATCTTCCTCCAAAATTGGCCGCCGACAACAGCGGCGCATCGCACTGTTTCGTGAAGCTGTCGTACTGCAATGCGAAGAACCATTACGCTGCAATGCCGTTGGAGCGACGGGTGCAGAGCCGTATTGAATTGCGTTTTCGAGTAATCTGATTTGGTAGTGAAAAAATAACTTGAATTGCTGCAAACTTGTCGCACTATGAACTTGTTCGCGTTTCGCGCGTTGCTTGAGTGCTGGCGAGAAACGGAATGAGCCAGAGGGCTTTGGCTCAAAACGAGTGAGGCTGGGTATGAGTATCGAAACGTTGATGTCCGCTGCGCATGCAGCTGGGTACGTTATGGTAGCCGAGGACGAGCTGCCCGACACGTTCGGTTCGCAGCCGGAAGTGTTTGAATACAAAGCTCAACCGGCCACGGCCGTCGCGATTTGGCGTCCCGTCGTTCCGGCTCTCGATGGACAACCCGTGGGCGCTGCGTCAGCCGCGGAAGGGCACATTTCGCACGCTTGGACTTGGTTGACGGGCCGCTTCGCCGGCGGCGCGATCGCCTGACCACCGCCGTTCTCGTCGATCACGCGACAGTATCGAGCGCCGCAAACTTCTGCGGCGCTTTTTGTTTGCGTTGCAGCAAAAAATTGGCCGCTAGGCCGACCCAATCCACCATGTTGCGGCGAGAGCTACCAGCGCCAGCACCAAGCCGATGCGCCAAGCGCGGCACGACGCACACTGAGGTTTTTCGTCGGCGGAAGTCATCTTAGATTGCCGCAGAACCGCTGAATGCGCTTGCAGGCCTCTTCGAGCGCCTCGTTCGATGCCGCATACGACAGGCGAAAGGCGGGAGACCCCTCGAACGCTGCGCCATGCACCACGGCAACGCCCTCTACTTCGAGCAGCTCCGTGACGAAATCCTCGTCCGTCTTGATCGGGGCGCCGTTTTGCGACGTCTTGCCGATTGCGCCCTTGATCGAGGGATAGACGTAAAATGCGCCCTGCGGCTTCGGGCACACGAGACCTTTCGCCTGATTCAGCATGCTGACAACGAGATCGCGACGCTTGACGAAAATCGCGTTGTTTTCGGCGATGAAATCCTGGGGACCGGTCAGCGCCTCGACGCCGGCCCATTGCACGATCGACGATGGGTTCGACGTCGACTGCGACTGCAATTTGCACATCGCCTTGATGAGCGGCTCGGGGCCGGCGGCGTAGCCAAGCCGCCAGCCCGTCATGCAATAGGCTTTCGACAGGCCGTTCATGGTCAGCGTGCGATCATACAATTTCGGCTCAACTTCGGCGATCGTTGAAAACGACAAGCCGTCGTAGATCAGATGCTCGTAGATGTCGTCGGTCAGCACCCACACATTGGAATGGCGCAACAGCACATCCGTCAGCGCCTTCAGATCATCGGTCGAATACGCCGTGCCTGTCGGGTTCGAAGGCGAATTGAAGATGAACCACTTGGTTTTTGACGTGATCGCCTTTTCGAGCGCTTCGGGTTTGAGTTTGTAGCCATTCTCCATCGTCGTTTCGGCGAACACGGGCTTTGCGCCCGCCAGCATCACGATGTCGGCGTAGGAGACCCAGCACGGTGCAGGAATGACGACTTCGTCGCCAGGGTTCAACGTCGCGAGTAATGCGTTGTAGAGAACCTGCTTTCCGCCGGTCCCGACGGTCACCTGACTTTGCTTGTAGTCGAGGTTGTTCTCGCGCTTGAACTTGGCGGCGATGGCGGCTTTCAATTCAGGAATACCGTCGACGTCGGTGTACTTCGTCTTGCCGGCATCGAGCGCGCGCTTGGCGGCGTCCTTGATGTTTTGAGGTGTGTCGAAATCGGGCTCGCCCGCCGACACCGAAATGATGTCGCGGCCCTGGGCCTTCAACTGGCGGGCCTTGGTCGACACGGCGATGGTGGCGGACGGTTGGATTCGATTGAGACTGTCGGCGATGAAGCCCATGATTGACGAGGCCTGCTCTGCAAGAGTTTACGAAGGACCGTTCGCGAACGGCGGCGAAGATTTCGCGACTGCGAAATAGGCGGCCGGGACGCTACGCGCAACTGGATATCGCGGCAACCCGGCCTTCTGGCGCCTCGAAACGCACTATCAGTGACCAGCATCCGTTCAATTGTATCGACTAAGACACATCGATCGAATGATCTCGGCGAATGCCACATTGCTGCGACGCCGCCACATTGCGGGCCCATCGCCGCCCAGAAGCCGGGTCAACTTGGCAACCTGCAACGAATCTCAAGACGCAGAAGCGGGACACGAGGGAGACAAGCGGATGAGCGTCGGACGCAACGGACCGATCCTGGAAACGCATGGCGTGCCTCTAACGCAGCGGCCCAAACTGCGTCGCAGATTTCTCAAGACCCTACGCGACGCGTTTTTGGCGGCCTCTGCATTCACGCTGATCTCCGGCCCCATGGTCTGCGGTCCCTCGATTGCCGGGCCACATGGCCCGACGGTCGCAACGGCCGCCGTGCCGCCAGCCCCACTAACGAATCGGGCGCTCGCGGTCGACGAGCCGGCCGCACTGGTGCAGGTCGCCACAGCGAGTTCTGCAACCAGCCCGGATACGGTTTACAAGCGAACCAGCGCGCAAGCGGCTTGGCTGTTGCTGACGCTAGCGTTTTCGCTGATCACCGCTCTCAATCTCGCCACTTTTCGGCATCTGCGACGCGCTTATGCGCGCCCCGTGCGCCGTGGCGACCGCCGGAAACCATTTGGCAAGGGCGTTGGCGGTTAACGCCCTCGGGGTGCGGCGAGTCGTGGTATGTGCATAACACCGGCCTGCCACGATATTGGTGAACCATAGCGCGAACTGATCCCTATACTTTGACTGAGGGCAGGTAAGGAGGAGTTTCGGAATGTCGACACGGTCTCCCACTTCGTCAGGGCTGGCATCCTATCGGTCTAGCATCGTCGCACTCGTAGCAGCGGCGGCGGCAATGGCAGGGGTCATACTGACGACCGCGACCTCTGAAAACTCCATTCGCAAGAGTTTCACTGCGGCTCTCAAAACCGCGCCGACGGTGGCGGCGCCGCTGGCCGGCAGCGAAGAGTATTGGTTGAGCGCGCTGCGCCCTGACGGCCCGGCCCCGGTGACAAAAACGGTTTCGGTGGGCGACCGCATCGCGATGACGTTGAGCGGTGAAGAGCGCAGTTTCGTCGTCGCATCCGTAGCTGAGTTTTCGCCTGAAGTCACGGCGGTCGGCACAGCGACGGCGCCGACGCGCTTCGTACTGGTCACGGCGCGCGACGAGAAAAATGAAGCCGCCAAGCCGATCCGATTTGTCATGGAGATCGAAGGCGCCGCTGCCGCGGTCGCAACGCGGCGCACGGGTCGGGCGTTGTAATCAGCCAGCACAGTTGAACCGTCATTTTAGAGCGCGATCGCAGCCATCTGCGTTTTACGATCCAATCACCATGGCGTCGGCGCCTTGTCGTGGAAGAAGCCGCCGGTTGGCCCGTCGGCGGCGAGAAGCGCCAGCCAAACCGGCGTCTCGGCGCCTTCTTCGGCGCTGCGCGACGCTTGGGGGCCTCCCATATCGGTGCGCACCCATCCGGGGCAGGCGGCGTTGACCTTTACATCGCCTCGTTTGGCTTCGGCGGCTGCGATGCGCGTCAGGGCGTTCAACGCCGTTTTCGACATCCGGTAGGCCGGATAGCCGGACCCCATTCCCTGCAGTTGACCGGCGGTCGACGACATGTTGACGACGCGTCCGTAACCGCGCGCGATCATGCCCGGCAGAATGGCGCGGATCAGCGCCGTCGGTCCGAGCACGTTGGTCCGCCATGTCCGTTGAAACGTCTCGTCGGTAAGATCGAAAAGGCTCGACGAGAACCCGCCCGGGCCATCGATAAGAATCGCCGCGTTGTTGACGAGCACATCGATCGGACCATGCGCGCGCTCAAGTTCAGAAACGATCTTGGCGATGGCCTGCGCATCATCGACGTCGAGCTTTAGAGGGATGACGCCGCCGCCCACGGCTGCTGAAGCGGCGCGCGCCTTCGCCTCGTCGCGCGCGGCGAGAAGCACGCGCAGTCCGGATTCCGAAAGTCGCCGCGCGATTTCAAGGCCGATGCCACGATTGGCGCCCGTGACAAGGGCTAGGCGCGAAGATTCATGCGATGCCGCCAAGCCCTGACTCCTTGCTGGGTCCGCAGCGGCGTTGCATGGAGTGCGCAACTACCACTGCGTCTCGGGCGAATTGAGGACCGTTGCTCTTACCGAGATTAGCGCGCCGAGGCTAAGAGGCCAACTACGCCACATCAGGCACGAAAGTTTCACATCTGACATGCGGCTTCATCGCGGGCGTCGGGCGGTTGTCGGCGCGTGCGGCGGTCCGCATAGTGCGCTGACAATCTATGTCGAAAGGCTCATGTCCTGTGCAAGTTGCGCAGCCGGATCTCCCGGCGCTTCCAGTCCACCCCGCGTGGAGGCGCGCCATCATCGCTGCTTGCGCGATCGTCGTCGCAGCGCCCGTCGCGACTGCGTCAGGGCTAGCCGGCATGGCTTGGGCGCCCGCGGCGTCGCTCTCGCTGTTCAGCACGGTGTTCGGCGATCGCGGCGCGCGCATCGAGCGGGACGTCGGCTATGGAGTAGGGCCGCGTCGGAGCCTTGATGTCTACCGTCCCGCCGAGGGCGTGCGTGAGCATGACGCGATCATCGTTTTCCTCTACGGCGGGTCGTGGAGCAGCGGTGACAAGGCGACGTATGGTTTCGTCGGCCAGGCGCTGGCCTCGCGCGGATTTACGACTGTCATTCCCGACTATCGGCTCTATCCTGAAGTTCAGTTTCCCGCCTTCGTCGACGACGTCGCGGCGGCATATGCATGGACTTCGCGGACCCTGGCCGGCGCCTGCACACCGGCGCGGCCCATTATCATCGCCGGACATTCGGCCGGCGCACACATGGCGGTGCTTCTGGCCCTGGATCGAAGCTATATCGCGCGGGCCGCGCCGGACGCCCCGCGGCCAGCCGCGATTATCGGACTTGCTGGCCCCTACACGTTCGAACCAACGACGTGGCCATCGACGAAGGACGCCTTCGCCAGCGTCGCTGCGACCCCGAACGTCGCCCGCCCGATTACGTTTGTGACGCCCGACGCGCCGCCGATGCTGCTCCTGCACGGACTCGCCGACGATCTGGTCAATCTCAAGAATACGCGCGAGCTGGCTGCGGCCTTGCAAGCCGTTGGAACGCCCGTTAAAACCGCCGAATACGACGGCATCGGTCATATTGGGCTCGTGCTGACGCTGTCGCGACCGTTTCGATGGCGCGCACCCGCACTCGAAAAGATCGTCGAATACGCCGCCCGCATTGCGCCGCAACCTTCGGCGCTTCGCGCTTGTCGCGAAAGCACGGCCAAGTGAACACGGTTTTCGGCAACACCTGAATATTTTTTCCAGGTCTCCCTCGGCGCCGCGCCGAGGTTTGCTAAATTCGGCTGATAACGGCAAGTTTCTCAAGTCTGGGAGTTGCATTCCATGCGCGTTTCATTTCGACGGCTCGCTGCGTCTGCGGCCGCTATCTCTGCCGTCACGTTTGTCGCCTTCACGGCGCAGGCGCTCGAGCAAGGTTCGACAAACAAAGAAGCCGTCAAGACGCTGCAGCGCCTCCTGAAATCAAACAAGGTGTATGGCGGCGCAATCGACGGCAAATACGGTCCGGGGACGACGAAGGCCGTATCCGCGTATCAGAAAAAGAAGGGGCTTTCGGTCGACGGCAAAGTCGGAAAATCGACTTGGGGAAAACTGATCCCTTACAAGGCGACTCTCAAGAAGGGCTCGGAAGGGATCGCCGTCAGATGGCTGCAGACGCTTCTGAGCGACGATATGAAGGATTCCGAAATTACCATCGACGGCAAGTTCGGTGAAGGCACAAAAATCAATGTCATTGATCTTCAGAGAAATTATCAGCTGACCGCCGACGGTAAGGTTGGTCGCCAAACTTGGGCGAAGCTCAAGGACTAAAGCCGAGCGAGCCCGAGCCCCGCGCTGTGCGCGCAGGGTTCGGATGCGCCCCGTTCAACTTCAGGACTTTTTGTCTGTAGGCTTGGACGTTGTGGACTTGGCATCCTTCATTTGCTTTTTGCACGTCGCCCGGAACGACTTGCGCTCGGCGCCGTGCAAACCCTTGGCGTCGGCCTGTTGCGAGCAGGCGATCGATTCCGGCGAGTGAACCTTGGCGACCTTTTGGGCCGTCGCCGCAAATGCGCCCGTAGCGCTGACAGCCATAACGAGGGCGGCCGCGGCCAGCGTTTTCTTGATATCGAACATTTGAAACTCCCGATGTTGATGATTTCGCCAGATGCAAAGCTGGCGCTGCGGCAACAGTTGCGCCGCGGGCATCACATCTAGCCTCCGCCCATCACCGCTTCCTGGCCAGAGTCATACGGTTCCGTAAGAAGGATCCCATTTCCGCCATGTGGACCGAAAGGCTGGAAAAGTCGGCTGGCGGCGGCCATATTCGCGGCCATGCCCCGTCCGCCGAAATCCGAGTCGCCGAAAAAGCCCCGCCCGTCGCGCGGGTCTTCAGGCAAGCCAACGCCGCCGCCGGCCGACACAGCTGCCGGAACGCCTGGCTTTAGCGAAGGTTACGCGCGCTATCTCGCGCCGGTGGGCGATGGGCCTGAAGGCCGCAAGTTGCCTGCATTGCGTGGCGGCGCACCGCGACCGCCGATGGGCGGCGAAAGTCTGACGGACAGCCTGACGGCGCTTTTGACAAAACCCTCGGAGCGTTCTGAGCGCGCAAATTCTTTGATCGCACGACAGCCGCTGATGGCCGCGCACCCCATCGTGTCCGGCAATCTACCGATGTTCATGCCGCACCGGCCGGAGCGCCCCGATAAGAGCGAGGGCGGCGTGCGGTTCAAAATCGTGTCCGACTTCGAGCCCAAGGGCGACCAGCCGCAGGCGATCAAGGAACTCGTGGACGGCGTTCGCAAAGTCGAGAAAAATCAGGTTTTGCTCGGCGTCACCGGCTCGGGCAAGACGTTCACGATGGCGCACGTCATCGAGGCGACGCAGCGCCCGGCGTTGATCCTGGCGCCGAACAAAACGCTCGCGGCGCAGCTCTACGGCGAATTCAAGAGCTTTTTCCCCGACAACGCGGTCGAGTATTTCGTCTCGTATTACGACTACTACCAGCCCGAAGCCTACGTGCCCCGCACCGATACCTACATCGAGAAAGAAGCCTCCGTTAACGAGCAGATCGACCGCATGCGTCATTCGGCGACGCGCTCGCTGCTCGAACGCGACGACGTGATCATCGTCGCCTCCGTTTCCTGCATTTACGGCATCGGCTCAGTCGAAACCTACACGGCGATGACGTTCACCGTGCGCGTCGGCGAGAAGCTCTCGCGTGACCAGCTGCTCGCCGATCTCGTGGCGCTGCACTACCGGCGTAACGACGCGAACTTCCAGCGCGGATCCTTCCGGGCGCGCGGCGATACGGTCGAAGTTTTCCCGGCGCATTTGGAGGATCGCGCGTGGCGGTTCTCGCTGTTCGGCGACGAGGTCGAGTCCATCGTCGAGTTCGATCCGCTGACCGGCGCCAAGGCCGACGAACTCGCGCTGGTCAAAATCTACGCCAACTCGCACTACGTCACGCCGAAGCCGACGTTGCAGCAGGCGATCAAGTCAATCAAGACCGAGCTGAAGGCGCGGCTGAACGAGTTGTATGACGCCGGCAAGCTACTCGAAGCCCAGCGCCTCGAGCAGCGCACGACGTTCGATATGGAAATGATGGAGGCGACGGGATCGTGTGCCGGCATCGAGAACTATTCGCGCTACCTCACGGGTCGCAATCCGGGCGATCCGCCGCCGACGCTGTTCGAGTATCTGCCCGACAACGCGCTGGTATTCGCGGACGAAAGCCATGTCACCGTGCCGCAAATCGGCGGAATGTTCCGCGGCGACTTCCGGCGCAAGGCGACGTTGGCCGAGTACGGATTCCGCCTGCCCTCGTGCATGGATAATCGGCCATTGCGCTTCGAGGAGTGGGACGCCATGCGTCCGCAATCGGTGTTCGTGTCGGCCACTCCGTCGTCGTGGGAACTGGAACAGACCGGCGGCGCCTTCGCCGAGCAGGTCATTCGCCCGACCGGGCTGATCGACCCGCCGGTTGAAATCCGACCGGCCAAGAGTCAGGTCGACGACCTTCTCGATGAAGTGCGACAGGTGGCCAAAAAGGGTTATCGCTCGCTCGTCACGGTGCTGACCAAGCGCATGGCGGAAGATCTCACCGAATACATGCATGAGAGCGGCATCCGCGTGCGCTACATGCATTCCGACATCGAAACGCTGGAGCGCATCGAGATCATCCGCGATCTTCGCCTCGGCGCGTTCGACGTGCTGATTGGCATCAACCTGCTGCGCGAAGGGCTCGACATTCCCGAGTGCGCGCTCGTCGCCATTCTCGACGCCGACAAGGAAGGCTTCCTGCGCTCGGAAACGTCGCTGGTGCAAACCATCGGCCGCGCCGCGCGTAACGTTGACGGCAAGGTCATCCTCTACGCCGACAAAATCACCGGCTCGATGGAACGCGCAATTGCCGAAACCGATCGCCGCCGCGAAAAGCAGGTCGCGTATAACACTGCCAACGGCATTACGCCGGAGAGCATCAAGCGCAACATTCACGACGTCATGTCGAGTGTTTACGAGCAAGATCATGTCACCGTCGACGCGGGCCTTGCCGGTACCGACGCGTCGCTCGCCGGGCACAATCTTGCGAAGGTGATCGAGGATATGGAGCGGCGTATGAAGGACGCGGCCGCCGATCTCGAGTTCGAAACGGCAGCAAGGCTGCGCGATGAGGTCAAACGCCTGCGTGAAACCGAACTTGCAATTGCTGACGATCCGTTGGCGCGGCAGTCGGACGTCGAAGACCGCGCGGGGAGTTTCAAGGGCGACAAGAAGTACGGTGCGAGCGCCAATATGCCGTCGAAGAAGGTGTCTGACCCTCCGGGTCTGACACCAAAGAAAGAACGGAGCGATGGTGTCAGACCCCTCGTGTCGGAGACACGCCTTCGGCATGAAGGGTTAGACACCGCATCTACATCGCGTATTCGCAACGAATACGAGCCCGTGCAGCCAACCTACGCGCAATCGACATCGCGACTCAAGAAGCCCTCACTCGACGACATGGGTCCAGGCACGGACCGGCCTGTGCCCGCGCGCCGTCCCGATGTGGACTCGCGCGTCAAAGCCGGCGCATTCGGCGAAAAGATCGATGGCCCTCACAAACCGACGCTCGACGAAATGGGCCCGCATGCGAGTTTGCCGGTGAAAAAGGGCCCTGACCCATTACCGATAAAGCCCGCGCTGTCATCCCGGCCAGAGACATCGCGCGTGCGCGATGACGAAGAGCCGGGACCCAAACCAACACGCACGATCGAGTTCGACGATCCCTCAACCCAGGCCAAAGGCAAACGCCGCGGCCGGGCAAAGAAAACAGGAAGGCCGGGGCAGTGAACGGAGAATTACTTCTGGAGGTACGCCTGATGTTGGTCTACCCCATGCGCCGTTCACGCGGGCTGTCCTGCAACTGCAGGCGGCGCAAAATGACGAACATCGTATGGCGCGCGGCGTCTTCTGCCGACTTTGCAAAATAGCTCGTGGACCCAGCGCCAGCGAACGTCCAAACGAGCGTGCCGCAAGTGACGCGCCAACTGCCGAAAAAGTTCCGGCCCTGAAGCAAGGTCACACCGGCCCCGGTCAAGCCAGGCCGCACGGAGAAGCCGCTCAACTCAAGCTCGCGCAGCTTGTCGAGCTCTTCGATAAGGGCGGATTCGAGATGTTTCGATTCCATTAAACTCACGCCAACGCAAAATATTGCCCGCAACAACTTCGGCAACGATAGCGCGACTTCCTTAAGCGATTATGCAGGCGGGCACAGAGCGCTTCAACACTTAGTCGAGGTCTTCAACAACGGAGCCGTTGCCGCCCTTAATGCGGGCCGAAAGTGCTGATTCGATAAAAGAATCAATGTCTCCGTCAAGAACGGCCGAAGGGTTACTCGATGATGAACCGGTGCGCAGATCCTTTACCAGCTGGTAAGGCTGCAGCACATACGAGCGGATTTGGTGTCCCCAGCCGATATCGGTCTTGGATGCTTGCTCGGCGCTCGCCTTTTCTTCGCGCTTCTTGCGCTCCATCTCATAAAGCTTTGCCTTCAATCGCTTGAAGGCGAGGTCCTTGTTCTGATGCTGCGAGCGCTGCTCCTGGGCAAAGATCATGATGCCGCTCGGCTTATGGTAGAGTCGCACTGCTGACTCCGTGCGGTTGACCGACTGGCCGCCGGCGCCCGACGAGCGCGCAAACGTGATATCGACATCGGCCGGATTAATTTCGATGTCGATGGTGTCGTCGATGACCGGATAAACCTGAACGGATGCGAAGCTCGTGTGGCGGCGTGCATTCGAATCGTAGGGCGAAATGCGCACCAGGCGGTGCACGCCTGATTCCGTTTTCAGCCAGCCGAACGCGTTTTCGCCCTCAATTTCCATGGTTGCCGACTTGATGCCCGCTTCTTCGCCGGAACTCTCGTCGATGAGTTTCACCTTAGAGCCGCGCCGCTCGGCCCAGCGCATGTACATGCGCGCAAGCATCGACGCCCAATCTTGGCTTTCAGTGCCGCCGGCGCCTGCGTGGACTTCGAGATACGTGTTCATGCCATCGGCTTCGCCCGACAGCAGCGCCTCGACAGACCGCCGCTGCGCTTCCGCATCCAGCCGCTTCAAAGCCATTTCGCCTTCGCTAACGCTCGCGGTATCGTTCTCGGCTTCCCCAAGTTCGATCAAAGTAAGCGCGTCATCGAGATCGCGTTCGAGTTTTTTGAGGTCTGTGACAGTGCGCTCTAGAGACTGGCGCTGGCGCATAACTTTCTGGGCGGCACCAGGATCGTTCCAAAGGCTTGGATCTTCCGCCTTAGCGTTCAAGCCGGCGAGGCGTTCTTCGGCCGTATCCCAGTCAAAGAGACCTCCTCAGGAGGACGAGTGCCTCCTTGATTCCCTCGGACAGCTTAAGCGCTTCTGCGCGCATGAATTCCTCCAATAAC
>JBJXHD010000041.1:0-16656 GCA_046160845.1 Hyphomicrobium sp. | reverse complement strand
ATCCTCGCAACCGACGGCTTCGAGCAGTCGGAACTCGAGGTACCGCGCGACAAGTTGAAGGCCGTCGCGCAACTCGTTCACGTCGCCGCGCCGAAAAAGCGCAAGGACGCCAAGTCCATCACAGGTTGGAAAGACGGCGACTGGGGAAACGCAGTGCCTGTCGACGCCGAACTGTCAGACGTCTCGACGTCATTTTATGACGCGCTCGTGCTTCCAGGCGGACAAATGAACCCGGACACGCTGCGCCAAACACCGGAAGTGCTTGAGTTGATAAAATCCTTCATCGCCGAAGGCAAGGTCGTCGCCGCGATCTGTCACGCGCCGTGGCTGCTGATCGAAGCAAATGCTGTGCGCGGGCGCAAGGCGACGTCCTACGGCTCGATCAAGACGGACATGATCAACGCCGGCGCGAATTGGGTCGACGAGCCCGTTGTCGCCGACCAGGGCATCGTGACCAGCCGCAACCCGAATGATCTCGATGCATTCGTCGCTAAAATCATTGATGAGGTCGAAAACGGCAAACACGAGCGCGCCATCCTCGCGGCGTAGCGCGGGTCTGTGCGGCTGAGTTGGATATCGGGCTTTCCGGATCAGCCAGCCGCGCGGACGGTGCGAATCTGGCGGGCGCCTTCGAGGCTGCGCAGGATCATCAAAAGCGTATGGCGCACCGCGTCGTCGACGTTGTCTATGAAGACGTTGTCGCTGGTTGAATTGGCGTGCACCCAACACAGCGTGCCGGCCGTCACGCGCCAGCTGCCGAAATAGGTTCGCCCCTTGAGGATGGTGACGCCCGCGCCCGTCAGTCCCTCGCGGACGACGAAGCCACATTCGGCTACTTCGGGGATCTCGAAAAGTCGGTCGAGCAATTCGCGATCGGGTGCTGCTTCAGACATGAAAACCAACGCATAGGATAGGGAGTACGGCTGACGCCATCGTCAAACCTTAAACAAGGAACCTTGCGCATTTATTGCTCGGAAGGCTGTCGCGACCCCGGAAAAAGTAGACTGCAGAGCGAATTTCAAGCCCGCAACGGGGCTGGCCCTGCCTTGCTCGCGCCGTTAAGACATTGGCAACCAAAGTGGCGACGTCGTTGCAGTCGCCATGCGCCACATTCAGGATTTGCGCTCAGAATGACTGTCGACCAGAATCCGAAGCCGCAGCGCACTGCGAGTTGCGATGCGCCACCGACCGCAGAACCCGCCATCCGAACCATCGCCATGCCGGCCGACACCAATCCGTCGGGCGATATCTTCGGCGGGTGGATGATGGCGCAAATGGACCTTGCCGCCGGCAATGCCGCCTCGCGGCTGTCCCAAGGCCGCTGCGCCACGGTCGCCGTCGAGGCGATGACTTTCCTATCGCCGGTCAAGGTCGGCGACGAGGTAACGGTGTGGGCGCCGCTCGTGAAACGCGGTCGAACGTCAATGACGTTCGACGTTCAGGCGTGGCGCCGGCCGCGCGACGGAGAGTTTCAGACCTGCGTGACGCGTGCGCTGTTCACATTCGTCGCGCTCGACGCTGACGGCCGGCCAAGACCCCTGCCCGAACTTGGCGGCGCGTGGGTCTGAGCGTGAAAGGATTTCAATCGCTATGATGGCGTCTCAATCGCCGCTGCCGCCGCGGCGCGACACAGTGCGAAATTTGCTATTGGCAGCGGCGGCAACCTTCTGGGCGGCATTTATCGGCTGGCGCGCCTGGAGCCATTGGCCAAGATTGCCGCTCGACAGCGCCGGCGATGATGCGACACGCGCAGCCTATGACGCCGCGTCAGCGGCATATCTGACCAAGGCCATCGTGATCGGCGTGGCGGGTCTCGCCCTGTTGCTGGCTATCGCCGCTTTGGCCGGAAGGCGGCGCGCCGAACCCGGCGCCGCCCCGATCGCGTCGACATCATGGACGGGGCCTTCGCGCATCCTGCTCATGCGCCACGCCGAGAAGACCGGAGACGTCGAAGACATCCACCTATCGGATTCAGGACGGCAACGAGCACAGCGTCTCGCGACGTACATTCCCGAAACATTCGGCGCGCCGGATTTCATTTTTGCAGCGGCGCGGTCGCGGCGCTCAATACGTTCTATCGAGACCATGCAGCCGCTTGCAGCGGCACTTGGAAAGGAGGTGCGCTTCGACATCGAGGACAGAGATTTTCCGGATTTGGTTGAGGCCCTCAAGACTAATCCGGCGTACCGCGGCGCGTTGGTTGTGGTCTGCTGGCACCACGGCAAGCTTCCAGAAATTGCGGCCGAACTGGGAGCGCGCGCAGGCGAATACCCGAGGGAATGGCCTGATGGGACATTCGATCTGATCCTCAATCTCGATTATCGACGCGGAGTGCCGCCGGCTGTGACGCAAATCTCAGAGCCGTTCTAACGCCGTCTCAGAAGTCGTTCGGGTCGCCTCGGGTCGACTTCGGTTTCTTTGCGGAGCCGCCTTCGTCGTAATCGTCGTACCCACCGCTGTCTCGCGAACTCGAGCCAGATCGAGATTTCTTATCGCTGCTGTCGCCACCCCAGCCCCAACCCCAGCCCTTCGATTCGGAACCCGACTTGGCAGGTTTGGATTCGACGTCCTCATCATCACCAGAGTTCGACCTCCCGCCTCGGTCGCGGGAACCTCGATCCTCATAGGCGTCTTCGGGGTCGTCGCGGCCGCTCTTGTCGGGGCCGCTGATTGCAAATGCGCTGACAGACAGAGCGAATATGAACCCAACAAAAATAATAGAACGAAGCAATACTGACATGTTGCGCTCCCTGCGCAATGACTCTGCTTGTCCTTAACACGGAAAGGTCGAGTGTCGCCAGATCAACATTTCTTCAGCGTAGCCATCAGCTCACGGAAGACCTCTGATTTTGCCGGCAGAACCTTGACCGACTGGTCGCACCCCTGACCCGCAACCGCCATCCGCGCTTCGAAATAACGTCCAGTCAGGTGAATGTCGAAGCCGTCGGTGGTGACGCTGCCGGTCACGTCCCCGTCGATGTCGTTGATCTTATCCTTCCAGCGTCCGCTGACTTTCTCGCCTTCAACGACGAGTTCGGTGGCGGCGTGCAGCTTGAAATCCTGGCCGTTGTCGCAGCGCAAGTTCTGTTGAAGGCCTGGCGCGTCCTTGCGCGGCAGATAGGTCACGACGCAGTTGAACTGCGCGTCCGGCCCTGAGACCATTGCCATGACGGCTTGACCAACCCAACGTCCTGCGAGATGCGCCAGCGGATCGATCGGCTGGGCCGCGCGATTCTCGGTGACACAGAAACTTGAAATCGACAGGACCGCAACGACCGCGGCGGCGCGCTTTGGCGAATACATGGATCAGCTCCCTCAGTGGCCCCCGACTAGGCGACGCGCCTGCGCCGTCGTCTATTGCGATATATGCAGCGTCCCCCGCTGGTAGGGTAGCCGCGCCGCATTCTGTGGATCCTCGGCGTGCGGCGAACCCATGCATGGTTAAGGTGCCCGCCGATCACGACCGTTTCACGGTCCAATTGCGGAAACTTAGCGGGATCGGCCCGTCAAAGCCTCGGACGACGCCAGATCGAGGCGCGAATATTTCACTTTGAGCGCCTTGCGGTGCGGGCGCGAGTCTCCCATCCTATTGGAAGCGGGAATTTAGAGTCGCCGTCGGCCGTTGATGCGGTCGTCCGATCGGCTCCCGCAGACCAAGGGACCCGCAGACAAAGGGACCAAGACCATGACCCTCAATCGGCACGTGACCGCCCCCGCACAATCGCGGGCTGTCGCGCAATTGGACCATCGCCTCTTCCGGCGCATGGCACTCACAACTATTGCCGTCGCCGCGGCGCTTACTTTGGCCCCGACGCTCGCTCGGGCAGACGCCTTCAGCGCGCTCAAGGGGGGGTGGTCGGGTGGCGGCAGCGCCAAGTTTACCGGCGGAGAATCCGAGAAACTGCGCTGCACGGCCCGGTATTCGGGCGGAGGCGCGAGCTTGGCTCTCAACATCAAATGCGCCAGCACATCGGCGAACATCAACCTGACCGGCAACTTGTCCGCCAGCGGCAGCAGGGTCTCCGGCGGATGGAATGAAAACTCTTTCGGGTTGTCTGGGTCGGCTTCGGGCTCGAGAACCGACCACAGCGTGCGCCTGAAGATCAGCGGCAGCACTTCTGGATACCTGACGCTGAGCGTCACCGGAAATAGCCACAGCGTCGCGCTGTCCTCCCAAGGAACCCCGCTAACAGGGGTCAACGTCAGCATGCGGCGGCGTTAAGGGGCGACGTGCTCTCGATAGGGCTTTGAAAAGATCGCCACAGTCGCGAAACCTGGAGACGGCTGGGCGCGTTGTCTGACCGTGGGCGGGGGCACCGACAGGTGTCTCTCGCGCGCCACACTTTTTGTGCTCACAATATTCGCTAAATACATCCCGGCGGACGATACTATCGCCCGCACTACTGACCCGACCGTGGAGGAAGGTTTCGTGCTTCGCCCATCGCTTCTTTGTGCGCATAAGCGTCGTTCAATAGTGGCGGCCACCGCATTAGCCGCTGTCGCGTTGACGGCGCCCTATTCAGCAGCTGCCGTCGCCGCTGAAAATCCGTTCCCGTCTCTCGTTGGGACCTGGAACGGGTCAGGGACTGCGAAGTTCGATGGCGGCAAGACCGAAAGTCTGCGGTGCAAGGGCTATTACACAAACGGCGGCGGCGGGGCGAACCTCGGACTGTCGATCCGCTGCGCCAATGCGTCGGCCAAAGTCGAGTTGCGCGCCAATCTCGTCTACGCCAACGGCGCCGTGACGGGCGATTGGGAAGAGCGCACGTACAATCAGTCCGGCTCGGTGTCCGGCAAAGCGAGCGCCAATCGTCTAAGCCTTGCGATCTCAGGCGGCATCGAGGGATCGATCTCAATCAACATCAACGGCGGTAGCCACTCAGTCAACGTCTCGACCGGCGGGCCGACGCTGAAGGGCATCAACCTTTCGATGACACGATGATTTCGCGCCGGGGTATCATTGGCCTCGCACTCAGGAGAACCTGATGAACGTCTCGGCCAGATTGTCATCCCGTTCAGCGCTTGTGGCATTCACGGCGCTCGCGCTTTTAATGCCGGCAGTCGCAGAGGCGAGACGCGCGCTTGTCTACGAAGACGGCATGACGATCGAAGCTGTCAGCCGTCACGGCAATGGCCGTCAGTTCGGCGTCGTGAGAAGCGCCCGCTACGGGTGGGAGGTTCGCCTGCCGCGCGGCACATGGGTCGCTTGCCGCCGCAGCTGCGAAGAGACGCTGCGCGTCGAAACGGTCGATATCTTCGAGACGGAAGACGCGCTGACCGGTTACGGCTCGGCTTCGCATGAATGCGGCGTCTTCGGTTGCCTGGAAATTCGCTATCCGAGATAGTCGGGCGCGGATGAAATATACGGGCGACTAAACCAAAAAGGGGTTGGTCAGACGCTCGGACCCGAATTGACCCGGCGGTCCGTGGCCGCAAATAAACGCGATATCGTCTCCAAGAGGAAATAGCTTGGTCTTGATCGAGGCGATCAGGCTCTCATGGTCGCCATATGGAAAGTCCGTCCGACCGATCGAACCGCGAAACAGCACGTCGCCAACAAGCGCGAATTTTTGCGCGCGATTGAAGAACACGACGGAACCCGGCGAATGACCGGGACAATGAAAGATCTGGAACTCATGTCCCGCGACCGTCACGCTGTCGCCTTCGTTCAGCCAGCGGTCCGGCGTGACGTTTCTGACGCCTTCAACGCCATAGAGCTGACCCTGCTTTTCCAGCGCGTCGAGAAGTATTGCATCGGCCGTGTGGGGCCCTTCGATTTTGACGCCGAGCTTGGCTCGGAGTTCATCCGCCCCGCCGGCGTGATCGATATGGCCGTGGGTCAACAGGATTTTCTCTACGGTTATGCCGGCCTCTTTTATGGCGTCTTCGATCAGGTCGAGATCACCGCCGGGATCAACGACTGCGCCAATCTTGGTCGTCTCGTCCCAAATCAGAGTGCAGTTCTGCTGAAACGGCGTTACGGTCACGATGGCCGCCTTTAGAGCGGAATTGGCCGTCTTTTCGCCGGTCATGGGCCGTACCTCGTTGTTGCCGGACTGATTTCTGCTTAGGGGAACTTGCAGGTGCGCGCCAGCTGGGCGACCAATCCGCCGCACATATTCGCGAAGTGGCGGCGACGGATTGGAACCTTACGGACGTTCACGGCTTGTCGCGTCAAGGGTGCGTATGCCCCGCTTCTCGGCTTCGCAAGGTTCAGCGGCGCCCCAGATTTTTGAGCGGGCGATTTCACGGCACAATTAGCGCTAAGGGGGCGAAAAGACATGCGTGCAGGCTTAGTAGCAACAGCCGTCGCCTTGACCGGGCTATTGGCCGCTGGCGCAGCCAATTACCGACCCGAACTGATCCCGGACTCACTGCGATTTTCGGCGCTACAGAAGCCCAATGCTGGACCCGCCGCGTCAGACGCGCCAGCGCGGAAGAGCGGTCCGGGCGCTGGACGTGATGGTGGCTCGGTCGCTGTTGAAGCCGCTCCTGCGCGCCAAGCCAAGGCATCGGGCGACATTCGCGCCGTCGGTTCGCTGCAGTCGGACGAATCCGTGCAGATCGCTTCCGAGGTCGCCGGGCGGATCGCCGAAATTCCATTCCAGGAAGGCCAGTCCGTCGAATCCGGCGACGTTATCGTTAAACTCGACGAGGCGCTGGCTATCGCCGAAGTCGCCGACGCCAAAGCGCGTTTGGAACTCGCAAAAGCCAATAACGAGCGCGCGTCGACCCTCGCCCGATCGGGCGCGGGCAGCGAACGGACACGCGATGAGGCCGTTTCAAATTTCGAAACCGCGAGCGCCGGCGTGGAGCTTTCACAGACCCGGCTCGCTAAGCATACGCTGCGCGTGCCCTTCGACGGCGTCGCCGGCGTGCGCAACCTCTCCGTGGGCGCCTACATCGCCATCGGCACGCCAATCGTCAATGTCGAGAAAATCGACACCCTGAAGGTCGATTTCAAGGCGCCGGAAATTTACCTGCAGCAGATCCAAGTCGGGCAGAAATTGACAGTCACGGTCGACGCAATTCCAGGGCGCACCTTTGACGGCGAGATCTACGCCATCGATCCCCACCTCGACGTCAACGGGCGCGCATTACAGATTCGCGCACGCCTGCCCAATACCGACATGACGCTTCGCCCCGGCCTGTTCGCGCGCATCGTCATCCAGGGTCTTGCGTCTCGTGAGGTGACGCTGATCCCGGAAAGCGCCGTGGTGCCGCGCGGTGGCGAAGCGTTCGTCTTCCGTGTTGACAACGGCAAGGCGATCGAGGCGCGCGTGAAGCTAGGGGCGCGAAAGGACGCAGAAGTAGAGGTACTGGAAGGCCTCGATCCCACCGCGACGGTTGTGACTGCTGGCCAGCAGAAACTGCGCAACGGATCGGCCGTCGAGATCATCGCAGCGACGCCGGCGGCGCCCGTTGACGCGCCCGCCGAGAAGCAGAACGAACGGCTCGGCAGGAGCGGCTGATGTTCGAGTTCTGCATTCGAAGGCCGGTTTTCTCGACCGTCCTCAGTCTGATTCTCGTGCTGCTTGGCGTCGTGTCGTTCCAGCGGCTGACGGTGCGCGAATACCCTAACGTCGATGAACCTGTCGTCTCCGTGTCGACGTCGTATCCCGGCGCTTCCGCAACGATCATCGAAAGCCAGGTGACGCAGATCCTCGAAGGCTCGATCGCCGGCATCGAGGGCATCGACGTGCTTGAATCCTCTAGCCGCTCCGAGTCAAGCCGCATCACCGTTCGATTCCGCTCCAATATCGACCCCGACGTCGCCGCCAGCGATGTTCGAGATCGCGCCAGCCGCGTGCGCGGCCGACTGCCGGATGAGGTCGACGAGCCCGTCATCGCCAAGGTTGAGGCCGACGCGCAGGCGATCATGTTTCTCGTATTTTCTAGTCCCAGCAAATCGGCGCTCGAGATCACCGACTACGTCGACCGATTCATCGTCGACAAACTGAAGAACCTTACCGGCGTCGCCGACGTGCAGATCTTCGGCGAACGGCGCTATGCAATGCGCATCTGGATCGATCGCGAGCGGCTCGCCGCCTTCAATTTGACGGTGCAAGACGTCGAAGACGCGCTACGGTCACAGAACGCCGAAATCCCGTCCGGTCGAATCGAGAGCAGCGACCGCGAATTCAGCGTGCTTTCGCGCACCGGTCTGACGACGCCCGAACAGTTCCGCCAAATCGTGATCAAGCTCAGCGACAACCATCAGGTGACGCTCGGCGAGGTGGCGCGCGTCGAGCTTGGCGCGGTCGACGAACGGCGCGTCAGCAATTTCAACGGCACGCCCGCGATCGCTGTGGGCGTCATCAAGCAGGCGACTGCGAATCCGCTCGATGTCTCGAACGCCGTTCGGGCGGTTCTGCCCGAGTTTAACCGATCGCTGCCGGACGGCTTGCAGGTCGCGATCGGCAACGACGACAGCATCTTCATCGACCGCTCGATCGAGGCAGTCTACGAGACGATTCTCGAAGCGATCGCACTGGTGATCCTGGTCATCGTGCTGTTCCTACGCTCGGTACGCGCGGCGATCATACCAATCGTCACCATCCCGATTTCGCTGATCGCGACATTCACGCTGATGTACGCCTTCGGATTTTCGGTCAACACGCTCACTCTGCTCGCGATGGTGCTGGCGATCGGATTGGTCGTCGACGACGCCATCGTCGTGCTGGAGAACATCTACCGACATATCGAAGACGGCATGAAGCCCATCCCTGCGGCCATCAAAGGCACGCGCGAAATCGGCTTCGCCGTCATCGCCATGACACTGACGCTTGCGGCGGTTTACGCGCCGATCGCATTCGCGCCGGGCAAAACCGGGCGGCTATTCCTGGAGTTCGCGCTGACGCTTGCAGGCGCGGTGATCGTTTCCGGTTTCGTTGCGCTGACGCTGACGCCTATGATGTCTTCGAAGCTGCTGCGCCATGACGCGAATCCGGGCTGGTTTTTCTCGATCATCGAGCGCGGCCTCGTCGCAATCGAACGGGGTTACGAACGTCTGCTGGGTGTGGCCCTGCGTGCACGTCCGCTGGTCCTCCTGGCGGCGCTCTGCGTCGCCGGGCTTAGCGGGTTCTTCTACTCGCAATTGAAGTCCGAGCTGTCGCCGCTCGAGGATCGCGGAGTCTTGAGGCTACGCGGAACGGGACCCGAAGGCGCGACGATCTCGTATAGCTACCGCTACGCCAATCAGATGGGCGACATCCTAAAAACCGTGCCGGAAGTTCGCGACCGACTAATCATCGCTGGCACGCCGGAGGTCTCGCAGTCGCTGGTGTTCGCGCCGCTCTCCGACTGGAGTGAGCGCACCCGTTCGCAACAGGCGATCACCGCCGAAGTCAATCCCAAGCTCAGGCGTATTCCTGGGATCATGGCGGTTGCGCAGGCGCCCGGGGCCTTCGGCCAGCGCGGCGCAGGCCGTCCGGTCGAATTCGTAATTCAGTCTTCAGGCACCTATGATGAATTGCAGACGTACGTCGACAAGATGATGGAGAAGGCTGCGGGTTATCCGGGGCTCGAAAGTCTCGACAGCGACCTCAAGCTGAACACTCCCGAATTCAAGATCGAGATCAACCGGGCCAAGGTCGCCGATCTCGGGCTCGACTTGTCCGTCGTCGGCCGCACACTCGAAACGCTGCTTGGCGGACGTCAGGTGACACGGTTCGAACAGAACGGCGAGCAATACGACGTCTGGGTCCAGCTTTCGGCGGCCGACCGCGCGACGCCAGAGGCGCTGCAGACGATTTTTTTGCGTAATCCCCAGAATGAAATGATCCAGCTTTCGAACGTCGTGCAAGTGAAAGAGTCCGTTGCGCCGAAAGAACTCAAGCGATTCAACCAGCTGAGATCCGTCACCATCCAGGCGAATCTGGCGCCCGGATACACGGTCGGCGACGGCTTGGATTTTCTCGATGCAGCCGCCAAAGAGGTGCTGCCTGCCAACGTGCAAACCGACGTCAGCGGACAAAGCCGCGATTACCGCGCGTCGGCCGACAGTCTGGCGATGGTGTTCATCCTGGCGCTCGGTTTCATCTATCTCGTGCTCGCGGCGCAATTCGAGAGCTTCCGTGATCCGCTTATCATCATGCTGACGGTGCCGCTGTCGATGACCGGGGCGCTGGCCGCGCTGTGGCTGTCAGGCGGCACCCTCAACGTCTATTCACAGATCGGGCTCGTCACCCTCGTCGGACTGATCACCAAGCACGGCATCCTCATCGTCGAGTTCGCCAATCAGCGGCAGGCCGAGGGACACGATCGGCGCACGTCCGTGATCGAGGCGGCGACGCTGCGCCTGCGACCCATCCTGATGACTACCGGCGCAATGGTGCTCGGCGCGCTGCCGCTCGCCTTGGCGACGGGCGCCGGCGCCGAGACCCGCCACCAGATCGGCTGGGTCATCGTCGGCGGCATGAGCCTTGGCACATTGCTGACGCTGTTCGTCATCCCGGCGGTCTATTCCTACCTCGGACATGTTCCGACGCACGTGGACGACGAGACCGCCAGCGCGGCGCCGACGCCGACTCCGGCAGAATAGTGGGGCGGTTCAAGAGGCGCGCGGTTCTTCGAATGACTGTCGCGTCGATTAAGACGACAAAAGTCAGGGGCCTCGCAGCCCCTGATTAAGTTGTGACGATCGTGTGGAATGCGCTGCTCGGTTGCGATCAGGCCGCCGCCGAACCTTCGTCGCCCGGATCGCGCAGCACGTAGCCGCGGCCCCAGACGGTTTCGATGTAGTGCTTGCCGCCGGTCGCGGCCTGCAGCTTCTTCCTGAGTTTGCAGATGAAGACGTCGATGATCTTGAGTTCCGGCTCGTCCATGCCGCCGTACAGGTGGTTCAAGAACATTTCCTTGGTCAGCGTCGTACCCTTGCGCAGCGAGAGCAGCTCCAGCATCTGGTATTCCTTGCCGGTCAGATGCACGCGCTGGCCGTTAACGTCCACGGTCTTGGTGTCGAGGTTGACGCGCAAATCGCCGGTCTCGATGACCGACTGGGCGTGGCCTTTGGAACGGCGCACGATCGCCTGGATACGGGCGACGAGCTCGTCCTTGTGGAATGGCTTCGTCATATAGTCGTCGGCGCCGAAGCCGAGGCCGCGAACCTTGTCATCGATGCCGGCGAGGCCGGAGAGAATCAAGATCGGCGTCGAAATCTTCGACACGCGGAGAGTCTTGAGGACTTCGTAACCGCTCATGTCGGGAAGATTAAGATCGAGAAGGATGATGTCATAATCATACAGCTTGCCGAGATCGACGCCTTCTTCGCCGAGATCGGTCGTGTAGACGTTAAAACCTTCCGACTGCAGCATCAGCTCGATGCTTTGCGCTGTTGCGCTGTCGTCTTCAATCAGTAGCACCCGCATGACCGTTCCTCTCGTGCCTCGTCCGCGTTCCGTCTGCTCTCTGCGCCAAAGAGAACGCACACATGCTTCGAGCTAATTCATCATTAGGAAGTTAGCGGCGAGAGGTTAACAAAGCCTAATTTTGTATTTGCGATTTGACCGAATTCGGACGGATCTTGATTGGACGGTAACGCCTGCCCAAAATCGCCCCATGATCGCCACGAATTGAGACAGGCTGGAGTCAGCCGTCACCGTTCGCGCCGCACTCGGCCCGTCGAACCCCGCAAATTGTCATGCAGTCACCCTCGCGCCCGCTTCCGCGGCCCGCCGGACCAGAATCACCCGAGGCGCCCACCCCGGAAAATCCCGAAAACCGTCCGTCAAGCCGAAAATCGGTACGAATCAACAGCTAACAGAATTCGCAAAAACGCCCTAGTCGCAGAGTGAAAAAAAACAGCGCCGCGCCCCCCTGGCACTCGACTATTCGGCAAGAGTTGCTTTACCGCAACTTAATTGCGGCGTGCTACCAATAGCGCCAATACACAATTGGCGTCAGCAACTTGAATACGACGAGCTGCTGATCCAAATTAACGCGGCATTCGGCGTCGGTACTTGGCCTTCAAAACCAAGCCTTGGCACGGATCTTGATTAGATATCCGCGCAAGTTCGAACGTGTTTGAGGTATCGAACAATGAAGGCACGCGAGCAGGTCATGCGTAACAAGCGCCGCGAAGTGGACGAGAAAAGCCGTCGGGTCGAGGATCTCGAGCGAATCATCCGGGAATTCGACCAAATGGCCGCCGATCTGGAGCGCCAAATCCAGTTGGAAGAAGACCGGACCGGCATCCGCGACCGTGGTCATTTCTCCTATTCGACGTTTGCCAAGGCCGCCGCCCAGCGGCGCGACAATCTTCGGACCTCGACCGAAGGTTTGCGCGACAAGCTTACCGCCGCGGTTCGCGAACGGGACGATACAGTCGAGAACCTGGCCCGCGTTGCGGCCCAGTCCGAAACCCGCGATCTTCCCCGCGGCGCGCGCCGCCGGCCGGATCGCATGGCCTCCGGCGCGGCCCGCTAAAGCCCGCCACGCCGGCCAACTCCCTGTTCAATTGCCTTTCAAGCGGCGCTCCGCCATCGGAGCGCCGCGTTTTCGTGTCGAACACGCATTTGCGAAGCACGGGGATAAGCCCATTGATTCGCACTTAGGCTCACCGCAATCGTCCCCAAGACTGCCGAATCGGATTGTTTTGGTGGGCATCCGGCGCCGGAGGCTCGGTCGCGGACAGGTTGGCGCTGTCGACGAGGACCCAATACTCCCAATGGCTTTTAGTCCGCCACCACTCCTCGTTGGCCTCGCGACCGGGCTCCTCATTGCCGGCTGCGCGTCGTCGACCCCTTCGGATAGTACGACTGGAGGATTGTCATTGCCGACACTGCCGTCCATGGCCGATTTCAAGCCTGCCCCCAACGAGCCGCCGGTAGGATCCGCCACGGAGCTTTACGCCCGCATCGCGCGCGGCGCGAACTCGTGCTGGTTCGCGCCAGCGGGTCCACTGAAGCGTGGCTACATCTACAATGCAGAAGCCGATGCGCCCTCGCGCGGGGGCAAAGCGGAAGTGACGATCCATTCCCGGGCGCAAGGCCAGCCGAACCCGAGGGGCGCAAAGGCCTACTTCATCCGCATCATTCCCGAGGGCGAGAACGCCAAGGTCGAAACCGAGAATGTCAGCATGTCGGAACAAGCGGCGGCGGAAATGACAGCCGACGTCAAACGCTGGGCCAAGGGCGAACAGGGTTGCGTCGGCAATTCAACGGCAGCGGGATGGGCGCCGCAAAGTCCTGCGCCGCCCGCACCAGCAAAGCCCGAAAAGAAAAAGGCGGCAAAGACCACGAAGACGCCAAGCGCCGCTGCGAACACCAAGCCGCCTGCACAATAGGCAATGGCGTCACTTGCGCTTCGATAATCGCGAGCCACCCCACGCATTGAATTGCGGCGCCGATTTCAGCGCCGCACTTTCGGGTGGGTTTCGCGATGCGAATACGCCGACTGCAAGATCAGTCGCGATAGTCTTGGACCTTCGTCGCGCGAAGACCAGGCAAACCATGCTTGTCGATCGACCGCTGCCAAGACAGGAATTCATCGACGGTCAGCGTGTAGCGCTCGCAGGCTTCTTCCATGCTCAGCAAACCGCCGCGCACGGCTGCGACGACTTCCGCCTTGCGTCGGATCACCCAGCGCTTCGTGTCTTTCGGCGGCAGATCGGCAACCGTTAGGGGCGACCCATCAGGCCCGATCACGTAGCGACCGCGCGCTCTCATCTGTTGTTCGGTCATGATACTCAATACACTCTCAGACCACGGGGTTTGTTCTACTTGGTTGCCATTAAATTAGCACTAACCCTTTGAGTAAACAGCCCATAAAAGGGTGTGCTAATAACGACTTCCAAGTCCAAAACGTTTCAATTCGCGGCCCTTCATCCCGGTTTGAAGCAGGGCGAAAGCCGCAGACCACCACAGAGCGAAATCCGGGCCAGATTGATGAATTGCGCCCCAACAAGCGCGTTTCGTCGCCTTGCTCACGGCGCCGTCCATGCGGTACATTCTTTGTCTGTTACCGACCGCGCAGCACAGCTCCGTCCTACGCCGAAAATTGGCGCGCTGCTCTGGATTGCCGAAGCCAACACACTGAAATTGCGGCCTTAACTGCAAGATTGGCGCTACGGCGCCGGCACAACCCGCCGCACCTTCGTCTTAGAACACGAGCCATCGACACGATGACCACGAGCCGCCCGCCACCGCCCCGCGACACGACGGCCGCGATTGCGACTACAGACGGCAAGCCGCGCGTGGTCGTCGCGATGTCCGGTGGCGTGGACAGTTCGGTCGCGGCGGCCCTGATGCACGCTCAAGGCTGTGACGTCATCGGAATCACGCTGCAGTTGTATGATCATGGCGAAGCTTCGGGCCGAAAGGGCAGTTGCTGCGCCGGCCAGGACATCCACGACGCGCGCCGCGTCGCTGAAGCGATCGGCATCCCGCACTACGTGCTTGACTACGAAGCCCGGTTCGCTTCGAAAGTGATCGACAGCTTCGCCGAGAGCTACGTCGCCGGCGAAACGCCGATCCCGTGCGTCACCTGCAATAACGAGATCAAGTTCCGCGACCTGCTTGAGACGGCGAAGGAACTCGGCGCCGAAACGCTGGTTACGGGCCACTATGTGCAACGGCTCGACGGGCCGAACGGTCCGGTCCTCGCCAGAGCGGCCGATCCTGATCGCGATCAGAGCTATTTCCTGTTCGGCATCACGCCGGCGCAGTTGAAAATGCTCCGCTTCCCGATCGGTGGATTGCTAAAGACCGAGGTTCGCGACTTGGCCCGCTCGTACAATCTGCCGATCGCGGATAAGGCCGACAGCCAGGACATCTGCTTCGTGCCATCGGGCCGCTACGCTGACGTGATCGAACGCCTGAAGCCGAACGCGCTTGAGGCCGGCGACATCGTGCATATCGACGGGCGCGTGCTCGGCCGCCATGAGGGCATCATACATTACACGGTCGGCCAGCGCCGCGGCCTCAAGATTCCCGGTCCCGAGCCGTTGTTCGTCATTCGGCTCGACGCGAAGTCGAACGAAGTTATCGTCGGCCCTAGGTCCGCCTTAAGAACCACGGGGCTTGTTCTCCGCGACGTCAATTGGCTGGGGGAGAACCCGATTTCCACAGTCGCGTCCGATGGCTTCGACTTGTATGTTCGCATGCGGTCTTCGCAAGCGCCGCGGGCCGCAATCCTGCACGCGAGTGAAGGCGGTCCGGTGATTGTGGAGCTGGTCGACGGGGAAGAAGGCGTTGCGACGGGCCAGGCGTGCGTGTTTTATGCGGCCGACGGACCTGGGGCCAGGATCCTCGGCGGCGGCTGGATCGCGAAAACGATCAAGGCGCAGCTTTTGCCTGCGCGCGGCGAAGCTTGCGCAACGCTCGACGCTGGCGGGCTGACGCCGTAGACCGCAATAACGCCCGGGGGCCAACATGCGGCCCCGGCTATGGGAGGTTCGACGTGAGTCAGAAGCAGTCTCAAGGTCCGCAGCGCCAGTCGCAGGCGCGCGTGCTGCCGCGTTCGGGAAATCTGCTGAAGCCCCTCAAGCCGCACCAGCTCGATGAAGCAGACGTGCGCGAGGCCTACCGCCGATGGGCGCCGGTCTATGACTATACATTCGGCAAGGTTTCGACCGCCGGGCGACGGCACGCCGTCGAGGTCATCAACGCCAGTTCGGGCAAAGTGCTTGAAGTCGGCGTGGGCACCGGTCTGTCGCTGCCGGAATACAAGCCACATCTCGACGTGACCGGCATCGACCTCGCGCCCGAGATGCTGGACAAGGCGCGCGAGCGCGTCGAAAAGGAACGCCTCACAAACGTTACCGGCCTCTTTGAAATGGACGCCGGCAATCTGCAGTTCGACGACAACACGTTCGACACCGCCGTGGCCATGTACGTCATTACCGTCGTGCCCGATCCAGTGAGCGTGATGCGAGAGCTTGCCCGCGTCACCAAACCCGGCGGCCAGGTTTTGCTGGTCAACCACTTCAGCCAGGAGGACGGCGTGCGCGGTTGGGTCGAACGATCGATGGCGCCGTTCGCCGACCTCGTCGGATGGCATTCGGTGTTCGACGTGTCGCGCGTCATGGTGTGCGACGACTTGAAACTCGAAGACCAGAAATCGCTTCGCCCGTGGGGTTTGTTCACGATGATGCGCTTTCGCAAGGACATGGAACTGTCGAAACAGTCGATCGCGGCCGAATGAGGCGGCTTTCGGCGGGACTGAGACCGATGTTCGCCTTCGGTTGACAGTGTCGCCGCGACATCCCTATAGACGGGCCAGATATCGCCCGGCTGATTTCCGTAGGCGATCGGCGTGGCGGGATAGCTCAGGTGGTTAGAGCGAAGGTCTCATAATCCTTAGGTCGGCGGTTCAAGTCCGCCTCCCGCTACCAAGCCCACCCTAGGCGCAGTTGTAACTCAAAGCATCGCTGACGGTAGTCGCTTCAACTGCCACCATCTCATCCTGCCGTCGACACTCAGCCAAATAGCAAGAATCAGCTAATTTCCTGCTCAGTTTTGAGCGGAGGCAAACGATGAGCCGTGTATCGTTGATGGAAGATATTGAAGAACGCAGATCCAATTCTTGGTGTCAGGTGCCGTCGCGACTATTACGCAGTGGCCGTGCCCAATTACGTTCAACAAAGGCTCCAGTGCGAGAGCAAGAGGCTAAAAGTTGCCTTATCAAGGCTTCCAATCGGAACATCCCGTATCAACG
>JBJXHD010000040.1:0-124555 GCA_046160845.1 Hyphomicrobium sp. | reverse complement strand
CGACGATCGGTCTCGTCGCGACCGCCATCGTCGCGAGCAGCCTCTTTGCGCAACGCAGTCTCGCGCGACATGTCGCCGCCGTCGCCGACGCGCTGGAACGCGAGGGCCTCGAGGCTGCCCGCAAAGCGGTTTCGCACATTGTCGGCCGCGATCCCAACGTGCTCGACGAAGCCGCAGTCGCACGGGCTGCGATCGAGAGCCTTGCTGAGAATTTCTCCGACGGCGTGGGGGCGCCCGCGATCTGGACGACGGTCGGTGGGCTGCCGGGTGGTGCGATCTACAAGGCGATCAACACCGCCGACAGCATGATCGGGCATCGCACGGCGCGCCATGAAGCCTTCGGGTGGGCGGCGGCAGGGCTCGACGATCTCGTCAATCTGCCGGCGTCGCGACTGACGGGGCTGTTGTTCGCGCTGGCGGGGTATGCGATGTCGGACGCGACGCCGCGCGCGGCATTCGCGGCGATGCGGCGCGATGCGTCGAAGCACCGGTCGCCGAACGCCGGATGGCCCGAGAGCGCAATGGCTGGCGCGATGACTCTCAAACTCAACGGGCCTCGCGTCTATGACGGCGAGGTCGTCAACGACGCCTATATGGGCGACGGGCGCCGCGAGGCGACATCGAACGATATCCGCCGTGCCTTGAAACTTTCGTCGATCGCTTGGCTGCTGCTGGCTTTACTGGTTGTCGCGCTCTGGCTTATCGCGCGAGCGTGAGCAGCGCGGCGACGTCGATGTGCGCTTCAAGATGCTCGGCGAAGCGATCCAGGACGTCGTCGATCATCGCTTCATAGCTCTCGCCGGATGCGACCGCGCCGAATTCCGCCAGTAACGCTGCGCGCGCCGCGTCGGCGGCGAATAGCCCGTGGACGTAGCAGCCTGCGACACGGCCGTCGGCGGATGTCGCGCCATCAGTTCGGCCATCGGCGAAGCGGAGATGGGGGCGCGCAGCATCGGGGCCGGTCGTGCGGCCGATATGCATCTCGTAACCCTTGAAGCCGACGTTTGATGGGATGAGCGCGCCCGTGACTTCGACCAAGGTTTTCTCTTGGCCAAACACCGTTTCGACGTCGAGCAGTCCTAGGCCGTCGACCGTGCGCGGCGCGCCTTCGATGCCGTGGGGATCGGCAATCGATTTGCCGAGCATCTGATAGCCGCCGCAAAGTCCGAGCACGCGACCGCCGGCGCGGACGTGCGCGCGGATATCCGTATCCCAGCCTTCGCTGCGCAGCGCCGTCAGATCGTCGATCGTGCTTTTTGATCCGGGAAGCAGGATGACATCAGCGTCGCGCGGCAGCGGCCGGCCCGGCTCGATCAGGTCGACCGAGACGTCCGGCTCGAGGCGCAACGGATCCAGATCGTCGAAGTTCGAAATTCGCGGCAACAGCGGTACGACGATTTTGATGCGGCCTTTTGGGCTTGAGCTTCGCGCCAAATCACGTAGTCCGAGCGCGTCTTCCGCCGGAAGTTTTCTCGCGTCGTCGAAATAGGGGACGAGGCCGAGCGCGCGCCAGCCGGTCATGTTCGCGATTGCCGTCATGCCGTCGGCAAACAGCGTTGGATCGCCGCGCATCTTGTTGACGATGAAGCCGCGGATCATCGCGTCGTCGTCGGGTGCGATGACGTGCTTCGTTCCAACGAGGCTGGCGATGACCCCGCCGCGGTCGATGTCGCCAATGAGAACGACAGGCACATCGGCGGCGCGCGCGAACCCCATGTTGGCGATGTCGTTGGCGCGCAGATTGATCTCAGAGGCGCTGCCCGCGCCCTCGATCAGCACGATCTCGGCTTCGGACTTTAGGATTTGAAAGCTTTGGATCACCGCCGGCATCAGATCGCGCTTCATCGCCTGTAATTCGCGCGCCTTGGCCGAGCCGGTCATGCGGCCCTGCACGATGATCTGCGCGCTAGTTTCGCTTTGCGGCTTCAAGAGCACCGGGTTCATGTGCACCGTCGGCGCCTTGCGCGCCGCGCGCGCCTGCAGGGCCTGTGCGCGGCCGATCTCGCCGCCGTCAGACGTTACGGCGGCGTTGTTGGACATGTTCTGCGGTTTGAAGGGCGCGATGGAGACGCCGCGATTGGCGAGCAGCCGCGCGAGGCCGGCGACGATCAGCGATTTGCCGACATCCGAGCCCGTTCCCATGAACATCAGCGCGCGGGCGGGCATCGCGGACCTAGAACTCGATGCCGGCTTGGGCTTTGACGCCGGCCGCGAAATGGTGCTTGACGGCGCCCATCTCGGTGACGCCATCGGCAAGCGCGATCAGCTCCGGCTTGGCGTTACGTCCTGTGACGACGACGTGCAGATCGGCGCGGCGCGTGCGGAGCGTTTCGACGACCTCTTCGATCGGCACGTAGTCGTAGCGGAGCGCAATGTTCAGTTCGTCGAGAATCAGGAGCCGGATGGTGGGATCGGTCATCATCTCTTTCGCCGTATCAAAGGCGCGGCGCGCAGCGGCGATGTCGCGCGCCTTGTCCTGCGTCTCCCAGGTGAAGCCTTCGCCCATGGTCCGCCAGACCATCTGATCGCCGAAGCGGTCGAAGGCGTCCTTCTCGCCCGTGTTCCACGCGCCTTTGATGAATTGGACCACACCGACGCGCCAGCCATGGCCGAGCGCTCGTAATGCAAGCCCCATCGCGGCCGTGGTCTTGCCCTTGCCGGGACCGGTGTGGACCAGCAGCACGCCCTTCTCGATCGACTTCGAGGCGACCTCGGCGTCCTGAACGGCCTTGCGCTTGGCCATCTTGGCCTTGTGGCGGTCGCCATCGTCTGCGGTATGGTCGTTCAATCGCTATCCTTTCAGTACGACGGGCCTTTCAGGACGACGGGCAAGCCTGCCGCGACGAACAGCACCCGATCGCAGGCGGCGGCGACGCGCTGGTTGAGGCACCCGGCCTCGTCGCGGAAAGCGCGCGCCAGGGCGTTCTCCGGCACGATGCCGAGGCCGACCTCGTTCGAGACCAGAATACACGGCGCAGCACGCGCTTGCAGCGCGGCAATCAGTTTATCGGTTTCCGGTGCAATGGCATGGCTGCCAAGCATGAGGTTCGTGAGCCAAAGGGTCAGGCAATCGATGAGCGCCGGTCCCTCGGCGGCGTTGAGCGCTGCGACGAGGGCGACGGGGGCTTCTACGGTCGTCCAGTCCCGGCCGCGACGTGTGCGGTGGGCGTCGATTCGCACGCGCATCTCGTCGTCGCGCGCTTCGGCCGTGGCGATATAGGTCATGGGTCCGGGGGACGCCGCGAGCAGGCTCTCGGCCAGCGCGCTCTTGCCGGACCGCGCGCCGCCCAGCACTAACGTCAGGCGAGGCGAAATGCTGCTGGACATGGCCGGTTTCTGGGACGCTTTGCGATTGACGCGGGATGGTCGGCTGCTTATCGGTTAGGGCGACGGTCCCCCGCAAGGGGGTTGAATGGGAATGCGGTGACGACGCCGCAGCTGCCCCCGCAACTGTAAGCGGTAAGCAAACGGCCAAATGTCCACTGGGCGAACGCCTGGGAAGGCGGCCGGATGCAACGACCCGCGAGCCAGGAGACCTGCCGTCACTTGAAGAACTCTCACATCCGCCGGTGGGGCGGAGAAAGGTCATCCATGCAAGAGACGACAGCCTCGACAGGCCATTCGATCGCGCTGCCTTCAGCGAGCGTCCGCGCCATGTGCGCCGTCGCGTTCGCCATCGGCGCGGCGCTGGTGTTCACGGTCGGTTTTGCGCACTCGGACGTGCTGCACAACGCTGCCCACGACACGCGCCACTCGCTCGCCTTCCCCTGTCATTGAGGTTCAGCCATGTTGACACGCATCATCGCCGTCGGCCTGGTGGCCGGCGTGCTCAGCGGGCTCGTGGTTTCGGGCCTGCAGCAGGCCACTACCGTGCCGCTCATCTTGAAGGCGGAGACTTACGAGAACGCGGCGCCGGCGCATGAGCATTCGTCGCTCGGCACGCAAAGCGAAGCGCGGCTGATTTTGGTTCACACCGACGCTGCGCCTGCCGCCAGCGAGCCGGAAGCCTGGGCGCCGGCTGACGGTCTGGAACGCACCGTCTATACATCTTTGGCGACTGTCGGCGCCGGCGTCGGCTTTGCGCTGATGCTGCTTGCCGCGATGCTCGCTTCGGGCGTGGACGTCACGACGCGGTCCGCTGCGCTGTGGGGTCTCGGCGCGTTCGTCGCCACCGGCCTCGCGACCGGCATGGGATTGCCCCCGGAACTTCCCGGCGCGGCAGCGGCCGAGCTTCTATCGCGGCAGACGTGGTGGATCGCGACGGCGACAGCGACGGCTGCCGGCATCTGGCTACTGTTTCGGGTCGCCAATCCGCTGGCGTTTCTCGCGGGCGTCGCGTTGATCGTCGCGCCGCATCTCATCGGCGCGCCGCATCCGCATGACTTCTCCTCGACGGTCCCGGCCGAACTCGCCGGTCACTTCACATCGACGTCGCTCGCTGTCCATGCCGTGCTGTGGGTGCTGGTCGGCGCGGCGTCGGGTTATTTCTGGCAGAGGTTTGGGCAGGCGTCCGCGTCCGCCTGAGCCGCGAGGCCGTTCAGCGTAACAGGAACGGACCGATGGCGCTTCGCGCAACCGTCTTCGTCTGCACAAGTTGTCGTCGCCGTCTTGGGGACGGCGAGGAGCAATTCGACCATCCCGGTCCCGCGCTCGCCGACCGCGTGCGCGAACTTTTGACCGACGATGACACCATCGACGTCGTCACCGTGGAGTGCCTCGCGGTGTGCAAACGTCCCTGCACCGTCGCGCTCGCGGGCGATGGCAAGTGGACGTACGTCGTCGGCGATCTCGACAACGAGGCGCACTGCGACGAGGTCGCCGCCGCCGCCCGGGCGTTCGCAGACTCCGCTGACGGCATCGTGCCGTGGCGCGAGCGGCCGGCGACGTTTCGACGGGGCGTGATCTCGCGCATCCCGCCGCTCGGATTCATTCAACCGGAGCCCGCCGAATGAGCGCTCGCAAAGTCCCCGTCACGATCATCACCGGCTTTCTCGGCGCCGGCAAAACGACGCTGGTGCGGCACGTGCTCGAAAATGCCGAGGGCCGGCGCCTCGCGTTGATCGTCAACGAGTTCGGCGACGTCGGCGTCGACGGGGCGATTTTGCGGTCGTGCGGCGTCGAAAGCTGTCCCGAAGAAAACATCGTCGAGCTGACGAACGGCTGCATCTGTTGCACGGTGGCGGACGATTTCATTCCGACGCTGGAAACACTGCTGTCGCTGACGCCACAGCCCGAGCACATCATCATCGAGACGTCGGGCCTGGCGTTGCCGAAGCCGCTCGTGAAGGCCTTCGAGTGGCCGGAGATCCGGTCGCGCGTGACCGTTGATGGCGTGGTGACAGTTGTTGACGGCCCGGCAGTTCTGGCGGGGCGGTTCGCCGACGATCCCGAGCGCGTCGCCGCGCAGCGCGCCGCCGACCCGTCCGTCGATCATGAGAACCCGCTTGAAGAGGTCTACGAAGATCAGTTGCTGTGCGCCGACCTCGTCGTCCTCAATAAGACCGACCTGATGAGCGCCGCCGAGGTGACCAAGGTCGGCGACGAGATCAGGGCTGGCGTTCCGCGCGCGATCAAGATCGTCGCGACGCGCGACGGGCGCGTTCCGGCCGGCGTCCTGCTCGGCATTTCCGCCGCCGCCGAGGATGATCTCGCGGCGCGACCGTCACATCACGACGGCGAAGAGGGCCACGACCACGACGATTTCGAGACGTTCATCGTCGAGATCCCATCGCTTGCGGCGCCGTCTGACCTGGTGGCGCGGGCCAAGCAGATCGCCGCCGATCATGACGTGCTGCGCGTCAAAGGCTTTGCGTCGGTGGACGGTAAGCCGATGCGGCTCCTGCTGCAGGGCGTCGGGCAACGCGTGGACTCGCGCTACGAGCGCGCCTGGGACGCGGGCGAAGCGCGCGTCGGGCGGCTCGTCGTCATCGGCCAGAAGGGGCTCGACCGCACGGCCATCGCCAGAGCGTTGAGCGGCGGCGGCTAATGCATCTGATCGTGCGCGAGAGCCGGGATCTCGATGAGGCCACGCAGGCCGAGGATCTCGCGCTCGCGCCTGCCGATCTCATCGTCCTGTCGTTCTCGGATTCCGATCTGGCGACCGTCGCCGCGGCGTGGCGCGCGTGGCCGGAATCGGAGCGGCCGAGCCTGCGCGCTGTGAACCTCGTGCGCCTGCGCCATCCGATGTCGGTCGATCTTTTCGCGGAGTCGACGCTCCCCGGCGCCAACGCCGTGTTGGTGCGTCTCCTCGGCGGGCTTGATTACTGGCGGTATGGGGCGGAGCAATTGGCTCGCCGTTGCCGCGACCTCGGCATCGCGCTCGCAATCGTGCCCGGGGATTGCCGGCCCGATCCGCGGCTGGCCGCGCTGTCGACCGTCGATGCTGATAGCTTGCACGCGATCGAGGCATTGCTCGACGCCGGCGGCGTGGAGAATACGCGGGGCGCTTTGACCGGCGTCCTGATACGCAGCGTCGGCGCGACTCACGACTTCGCCGGGCCGCAGGCCGTCCCAGAATTCGGCGTTCTTCGTCGGCCGAACCTTATTGACGCTGCGCTGGGGACCGCTGCGATCATCGTTTATCGGTCGCATGTGTTCGCAGGTGACGTCGATCCGATCGACGACCTGGCTACGGCGCTGGAAGTTCGCGGGCTGGGTGCGTTTGTGTTTTATGTGCCGAGCCTGAAGGCGCCAGATGCGGCACGCTGGCTTGCGGCGGAGCTCGCGACGTTGAAGCCGAACGTCATCATCAACGCCACGGCCTTCGCGGCCCGCGATGGCGCCGATGCGTCGCCGCTCGACGCCGCCGACTGTCCCGTGCTGCAAGTTGCGCTGGCGGGGCCGCCGCGCGCTGCCTGGGACGCGTCTCAGCGCGGGCTCAACGCCAGCGATCTGGCGATGCACGTCGTGTTGCCAGAGCTGGACGGCCGGCTTTTTGCCGGCGCGATCTCATTCAAAGAGCGTATTGAGCCAGACGCGGCGCTGGGCTTCGATCTGGTGCGCCATATGTCGAATCCGGAGGGCATCGCGCATGTGAGCGACCTCGCCACGGCCTGGGCGCGGCTGCGCTCGTCGTCGCGCGCCGTTCGCACGGTTGGTCTCGTGCTCTCGACCTATCCGGGGCGGCCGGATCAGATCGCGCACGCGGTTGGCCTCGATGCATTGGAGAGCGCGGCGCGGATCGCCGAGCGGCTTTCGCGCGACGGCTATGAGGTCGTAGGTCACTCGCTGACAGGCCGCGAACTCGTCGCGCGGTTGGCGCTGTCTCATGCAGTCTCATGGCCGCTCTGCGAATATCTAAAGGCGTTCGAGGTGCTGCCTCACGCCTTACAGCTTTCGATCGAAGAAGCCTGGGGCGCTCCCGAGGACGATTCTGGCCTCGTCGACAACGCGTTTCGGTTTCAAGTGACGCGTTGCGGCGGGTTGATCGTGGCGCTTCAGCCTGAGCGCGGCGTTGCGGCCGACCGCAAAGCGCAATACCACGATCCAGCGACGCCGCCGCGCCATGCCTACGTCGCGTTTTATCTGTGGCTGCGCCACGTCGCGCGCGTCGATGCGATGATTCATCTTGGCGCCCATGGCACGCTCGAATGGCTGCCCGGCAAGGCGGTCGCGCTGAGCAAGGCGTGCGCGCCGCAGGCGCTGCTCGGTCCGACACCGTTGATCTATCCCTTCATCGTCAACGATCCCGGTGAAGCCGCGCAGGCGAAGCGGCGCCTCACCGCGATCACGCTTGGCCATCGCCCGCCGCCGCTCGTCGACAGCGAATTGACGGCGGAGCTTTTAGAGGTTGAACGCCTCGTCGATGAGTTCTCCTCCGCCGAAGGGCTCGATGCGCGCCGGCGGACCATGCTCACGGCGAGCATCATCGACGCGGCTGAGCGCGCCGGGATCGCCAGAGCTTGCGGGCTCTCGACCGGAATGGCGGACGCCGAAGCGCTGAAGCGCATCGACGCGTTTTTGTGCGATGTGAAAGAGCTCAGCATTCGGGACGGGCTTCACATCTTGGACGATGCTGAAATCGACGCCATCAGCCGCGCTCTCGATGGTCGGTTCATCCCGCCAGGACCCGCTGGCGCGCCGAGCCGCGGGCGCGACGACGTGCTGCCGACGGGCCGCAATCTTTTCAGCGTCGATCCGCGCGCGATCCCAACGCCGACGGCGTGGGCGAACGGACAGCGCGCAGCGCGCGCCATCCTCGATCGTTATGTCTCCGATCATGGCGACTGGCCGCGCGCCATCGTGCTTGATCTCTGGGGCAGCGCGACTTTGCGCACCGGCGGGGAGGAGTTGGCGACGGCGCTCGCGCTGCTCGGTGTTCGTCCGGTCTGGGACCAACGATCGTATCGCGTGACGGGGATCGAGTCGTCACCTCCGGCCGAGGTGGGGCGGCCGCGCGTGGACGTGACGCTCAGAATTTCCGGACTATTCCGAGATATGTTCGCCGCGCAGCTGACGTTGTTCGACAGCGCAGTGCAGCTGGTCGCCGGACTTGCCGAGGACGAGAGCGCAAACCCGCTCGCCGCGCACGCGAAGTCCGGCGCGCAGATCGACCGGATCTTCGGCCCGCTCGACGGCGCCTTCGGGGCCGGCGTCATGTCGCACATTGATCGCGGCGACTGGGCTGATCGGGCTGACCTCGGCCGCAGCTATCTCGACGCATCGCGCGCGGCCTATCGCGGCGAAGGCGTCTCCGATGGGGGCGCGGCGACATTTGAAGATCGAGTCGCGGCCGCCGACGCTTTCGTTCACATTCAGGACCACCGCGAAATTGATCTGCTGACCGGCGGGGACTTCGCGGCGCACGAGGGCGGATTCGCGGCGGCGGCCGCGGCGGCCGGCAACGTCGACGTGTCTCTCTATCATGGCGACACCGGCGCGCCAGAGGCGCCGCGTATTCGCACGCTCACTGAGGAATGCGCGCGCGTGGTTCATGGCCGCGCCGCAAGCCCGCGATGGATCGAGGGGCAGATGCGGCACGGCTTTCGCGGCGCCGCCGAAATGACGTCGACCGTCGACGCCGCGTTCGCCTTCGCCGCGACGGCTGGCGCCGTCGACAGCAGCGGATTCGAGCGATTGTACGCAGCCTATCTCGGCGATCCGTCCGTTGCGGCGTTCATCGAGCGTGAGAACCCGGCGGCGCTCGACGCGATGCGCCGGCGCTTTGACGAAGCGATCGCGCGTGGTCTCTGGCAGCCGCGGCGCAATGACGTGTTTGCGGCCGAGGCGACGCCCTCATCGCGCGAGGCCGCCGAATGAGCGCGCGCGCGGAACTCCGCAAAGGATGGTGCCCGGGCGCGCTGCGCCCGATGGAGACCGGCGACGGCCTACTGATCCGCGTACGGCCGCGCGCCGGGCTGTTTTTGATTCCCGCGCTCAGAGTGATCGCGCAGGTGGCGTTGCGGTGCGGTTCGGGCGAGATCGACCTGACGAACCGCGCAAATCTTCAAGTACGCGGGGCATCAGAGTCGTCATGGCGCGGGGCGCTCGCCGCGCTTGACGAGGCCGGATTGATCGACGACATCGCCGGCGCCGAGGCCGTGCGCAATGTTATCGTCGATCCCCTCTTCGGTCTCGACGGCGATCGCGCCGATCTGCGTCCGCTTGCCGCCGAACTTGAGCGACGTTTGGCATGTTCGACGGCATTGCATGCGCTGCCCGGGAAATTTGGATTCAGTTTTTCCGATGCGCGCGCCGACATCATGATTGCGGCGCACAGGGGGAATGCCTGCGCGCTTGCGCTGGACGGCGACGATATGCGGATCGCGGTCGTGCCGTCGAAGGATGTCGTCGAAGCCGCAGTGCGACTGGCGCACACTTTCCTCAAAGTCCAAACCGAGATCAGCGGCGTGCGCCGCATGCGCGATGGGGTCGCCGCGCTTGGCGCCGACGGCATGTTCGCAAATGCTGGACTTACGCCCTCGGCCCATATCGAAAGAAGAACGGTGCAGTCGGCCTCGCTTATCGGCGCCATAGGAACAGTGGATGCGCCTACCGCCGCCGGCGTTGGTCTGCCATTCGGGCGCACAAATTCCCGACAGCTCGCGGCGTTGTGCGATTGGGCGGACGACGCAGGCTGTCGCGATGCTCGCCCGTCGCCGACCCGCGTGCTCATTTTCCCGGTCGCTTCGCGAGTCGCGGCTGCGTCGCTCCTAGACCGCGCGCGGGCGATGGGGCTGATCGCCCGCGCCGACGATCAGCGACTTGCGATGGAGGTCTGTCCCGGCGCGCCGGCTTGCCGCAACGCCACGACGGAGACGCGCGTTGACGCGCTGCGGGTCGCGACCGCGCTCGGCGACTTCGCCGGGCGTTCGCCGTCCGTCCATATCTCTGGATGTGAAAAAAGTTGCGCGCGCCGCGGCGCCGCCGACCTGACATTTATCGCCCGCGACGGCCGCTATGATCTGGTCCGCGACGGGGGCGTCGAAGACGCGGTCACTCTCGCGAGCATCGCGCCCGCCGAACTCGGCGACGTCATCGCCAGAACGCTTGCCGAGCGCCGGCCATGACCGCGCACGACTATATTCGCGACGGAGGCGACATCTACGCGCGGTCGTTTGCGATGATCCGCGCCGAGGCTGATCTTGCGCGCTTTTCGAAGGAAGAAGAGCGCGTCGCCGTGCGCGTGATTCATGCTTGCGGGATGGTCGATCTGGCGCGCGATATCGTCATGTCGCCGACGTTCGCGGCCGCCGGCGCCGCCGCGCTGAATAGCGGTGCGCCGATTCTTTGTGATTCCAAGATGGTTGCTAACGGCGTGACGCGTGCGCGGCTTCCAGCCAGCAACGCGGTGATCTGCACGCTCGACGACCCGCGCACCGCCGAGATCGCGGGCGAGATCGGTAACACGCGCTCCGCCGCCGCGCTGGAACTTTGGCGTCCGCACCTCGCCGGCGCACTCGTCGTCATCGGCAACGCGCCGACGGCGCTGTTCCGACTGCTCGAAATGTTTGACGCGGGCGCGGCCTTGCCGGCCGCCGTGATCGGCATGCCGGTCGGCTTTGTCGGCGCGGCGGAATCGAAAGACGCTCTCGCGGCCGACGGGCGCGTGCCATTCGCCGTCGTGCGCGGCCGCAAAGGCGGAAGCGCGATGGCCGCTGCGGCCGTCAACGCGCTTGCGAGCGAGCTGGAATGAGCGGCGACCGACCCGGTACGCTGTTCGGCGTCGGACTTGGCCCCGGCGATCCAGAACTCGTGACGCTGAAGGCCGCCCGCGTCATCGCCGCAGCGCCCGTCGTCGCGCATTTCCGCAAGCGCGGCCGTCCCGGTCACGCGCGCGCCATCGCGTCGGCGCTCATTCCGGCGTCGGCAAAGGAAACTTCGTTCGAATATCCTGTGACGGTCGAGATTGATTTTCACGAGGATGCCTACGTCGGGGCAATCCGCGAGTTCTATGGCGCGTGCGCCGAGACGCTGCGGCGCGAACTCGACGAAGGTCGGGACGTCGCGCTGCTGTGCGAGGGGGACCCATTCTTTTATGGGTCTTTCCTGCACATGTACGATCGCATCAAGACCAGCTGTCCGGTCGTCGTCATTCCTGGCGTCACCGGCATGTCGGGATGCTGGACCGCCGCCGCGGCGCCGATTACCTATGGCGACGACGTGCTTTCGGTGCTGCCCGGCACGCTTGGTCGCGAAGCTCTCGCTGCGCAGTTGAAGAGCGCCGACGCGGCGGTGATCATGAAAGTCGGGCGGAACCTCGACAAAATTCGCGGCGCACTTGCCGACGCCGGTCGTCTCGATGATGCGATCTACGTCGAACGCGGCACCATGCCGGGTGAAAAGGTGATGCCGCTGACTGCGCTCGGCGATGCGGCCGCGCCGTATTTCTCCATCATCCTGGCACCCGGCGGGCGCGGCCGGAGAATCCGATGACCGGCCAGCTGACGATTGCAGGTCTTGGTCCGGGTCCCGACCGTTGGGTGACGGATGCCGCGCGCGCGGCGATCGCAGATGCGGACGTGCTGATCGGCTATGCGGCCTACGTCAGTCGCATCGCGCCGCGGCCCGGCCAACGCATCGAAGGTTCCGACAATCGCCAGGAACGCGGCCGCGCCGAACGCGCCTTGGAACTGGCGGCCGAGGGCGCCAAGGTCGCAGTGGTTTCCGGCGGCGATCCCGGCGTGTTTGCGATGGCGGCGGCGGTGTTCGAGGCGATCGAGCAGGGTCCGCAGGCGTGGCGCTCACTCGATGTTCGCGTCGAGCCCGGCGTGACGGCCATGCTTGCGGCCGCCGCGCGTATCGGCGCGCCTCTCGGACACGACTTCTGCGCGATCTCGCTTTCCGACAATCTGAAACCGTGGCCGCTGATCGAAAAGCGACTCCGGATGGCGGCCGAAGCTGATTTCGTGATCGCGCTCTACAACCCGGCGTCCAAGGCGCGCCCCGATCAGATCGGCGCGGCTTTCGCGCTGTTGCGGACCTTGCGCGCGCCCGGGACGCTGGTGATGCTGGCTCGCGCCGTCGGCCGGCCCGACGAAGAGATCGAGGTCACAACGCTTGAAAGCGCGCACGAGGCGGTGGTCGATATGCGCACGCTGGTCATCATCGGATCGTCGTCCACGCGGGCGATCGCGCGCGCTGACGGCCGGGCTTGGATCTATACGCCGCGCTTTGCGGAGGACGCATGATGATCCGTCAGTGCGCGCCAGGCGTCGTCGATGCTGTGAAAGACCGGGCGTTGCGGCATGACCGGCCGATCGACCATGTAAACCGTGAGGCCGAGCGCGCGGGCGGCTTCGATCTTGGAGATGGCGGCCGATCCTCCCGAATTCTTGGCGAGGACGGCGTCGATGCCGTGCTGGCGAAACAACGCGACATCATCCTCGAGGCGGAATGGGCCGATGGCGCTGATGATGACGGCGTCCGTCAATTCGGCGGGGGCCGGAACGGGATCGACGACACGGATCACGTAACGGCGGTGTGGCGCGGCGGCGAGGGCGCCCAGAGACTGACGGCCGAGCGCGGAGAACACGCAGGCCGGCGTTTCCGGCAACGCCTCGATCGCGGCGTCGACCGTTGCGAAGCGGCGCCATTTGTCGCCCGGGCCGGGTTTCCACGGCGGGCGTTCGATTGCGATCAGCGGCGTTCCTCTGCGTTCGCAGGCGAGCACGGCATTGGCGCTGATTTCGGCCGCGAAGGGATGTGTCGCGTCGAGCAGAACGTCGAATCTCTCGTTTGCGAGAGCAGCTGCAAGACCGTCGGCGCCTCCGAAGCCGCCGTTTCGCACGGGAATGGGAAAGGCATTCGGCGTCAGCGTGCGACCGGCCAGCGACAGAAGCGCGTCGAAGCGTGCATCGCCCGCCAATCGTTCGGCCAGCACGCGCGCTTCGCTCGTTCCGCCGAGCAGCAAGACGCGCATCCGTCTCGTGCATTCAGTCGCCATGACGTGAGCCAATGACATGAGCAGGCGCTGGCTGTCCATCATCGGGATTGGAGAGGACGGCCGAACCGGGCTCGGCGCTGTGGCGCTTGCGGTGGTTGACGCCGCCGAACTCATTTTTGGCGGGCGTCGGCATCTCGATTTGATTGGCGCCACGCACGGCGAAAAACGCACATGGCCGACGCCGCTCGATGCGGCGATCCCCGACATCCTGGCGCGGCGCGGTCGACCCGTCGCCATTCTCGCCTCCGGCGATCCTTTCTGGCATGGCGCCGGCGTGACGCTGGCGCGCGCTTTTCTGGCCGACGAAATGCTGGTTCTGCCCGCGCCATCGAGCTTTTCTCTGGCGGCCGGGCGCATGGGCTGGGCGCTGCAGGACGTCGCAGCGCTTGGACTCAATATGCGGGGTCTGACGCCGCTGATCCGCCGCCACCTGCATGACGGCCGGAGGATACTGGCGTTGTCGCTCAATGAGACAACGCCGCGCGAGGTCGCAGGCATTTTGATTGAGAATGGCTTCGGACCGTCGCAGATTACAGTCCTCGAAGCTCTTGGCGGGCCGCGCGAAGTCATCCGCGCGACGACGGCAGACGCGTTCGCGATCGAGAATATTGCTCCGTTAAACATTGTAGCGGTCGAAGTGAAGGGTGGGCGCGATGCGCGTCCGATCCCATTCACTTCAGGCTTGTCTGACGACCTGTTCGAGAACGACGGGCAGCTGACCAAACGCGAAATCCGCGCCATCACGCTATCGTCGCTCGCGCCCTATCCCGGCGAACTGCTGTGGGATATCGGACTCGGCGCCGGCTCGGTCGCCATCGAATGGCTATTGGCGCATGCCGCGAACCGCGCGATTGGCGTCGAACGCGACGCAGTACGCGCTGCCCGTGCCGCGCGGAACGCCGTCGCGCTCGGCGTGCCGCATCTCGATGTGCGTTGCTGCGCAGCTCCCGAGGCGTTTGTCGGACTGCCGTCGCCGGACGCCATCTTCATCGGTGGAGGCTGCACAGCGGTTACGTTGGAAGCTTGCTGGCGGGCGTTGAAACCCGGCGGGCGCATTGTCGTGAATGGCGTCACGCTTGAGACCGAAGCATTGCTTATTTCTGCGCACGGTCATCACGGCGGGTTATTGACGCGCATCGGTATAGATCGCGCCGACGCCGTCGCGTCGCGTGTGGCGTGGCGTCCCGCCATGCCGGTGTTGCAGTGGGCCGCCGTCAAGCCGCGAGGAGCGTCATGACGGTGCATTTCATCGGCGCGGGCCCCGGCGATCCAGATCTGATCACGATCCGCGGCCGCGATCTGCTCGCGCGATGCCCCGTCTGCCTATATGCGGGTTCTCTTGTGCCGGCCGCCCTGCTGCAGCACTGCCCGCCCGGCGCGCGCATCGTCGACACCGCGCCCATGACGCTGGATGAGATCGTTGCCGACATCGAACGCGCGACGGGCTCTGGCCACGACGTCGCGCGGTTGCATTCGGGCGATCTCTCGATCTGGAGCGCGCTTGGCGAGCAGCTGCGCCGTCTCGATCGACTAGGCATCGCTTACACCATTACGCCCGGCGTGCCGGCCTTCGCCGCTGGGTCGGCGGCGCTGGCGCGCGAATTGACCTTGCCGGAGGTGGCGCAATCGGTGGTGCTGACGCGTACGTCAGGCCGCGCGTCGTCGATGCCCGAGGCCGAGACGCTGGAAGCCTTCGCCGCGACGCGGGCGACGCTGGTGGTGCATCTCTCGATCCACGTTCTTGAGGACGTTGTCCGCCGGCTGACGCCGTTTTACGGCGCAGAGTGTCCCGTCGCGGTCGTCTACCGCGCGACGTGGCCGGATGAGACGATTGTGAAAGGCACGCTCGCGACGATCGCGGCGTCGGCCGCGCAGGCGAAGATGGAGCGCACCGCGCTCATCATGGTCGGAGAAGCGCTCGGCCGCGACGATTTCCGCGAGAGCGCGCTCTATGATCCCGACTATCGCCGCCGCTTCAGAGGCGGGTGGGGGACATGAGCGGAACGGCTGATCTGCCGCCCGGCTTGATGATCGCCGCGCCGCGTTCCGGGGCCGGCAAGACGACGGTGACGCTCGGCTTGATCCGCGCCATTTCCAGACGCGGACTTAGAGTGCAAGCGCTCAAGGCGGGTCCAGACTACATCGACCCCGCGTTTCATGCCGCGGCAAGCGGCTCGCCTTCGTACAACATCGACAGCTGGGCGATGCGCTGGCCGGTGGCGGCGGGTCTCTTGCAGAGAGGGTCGCAAGGCGCCGACATCGTCGTCGCCGAGGCGTTGATGGGTCTGTTCGACGGCGTTGCGCAGCGTGGTCACTGGGGGACCGGCGCCAGCGCCGATCTCGCCGCCAGAACGGGTTGGCCCGTGATCCTGGTGCTCGATGTGTCGGGCCAGTCGCAGACGGCCGCCGCGACGGCGCGGGGGTTCCGCGACTATCGCGAAGGCGTTCGTATCGCCGGCGTGATCCTCAATCGCGTCGGCAGCGCGCGCCATGTTCGATTGGCGACGACCGCGCTGGAGGAGGCCGGGCTTCCCGTTCTAGGCGCGCTGCCGCGCAACAGCGCGGTTGTCCTGCCCGAGCGCCATCTCGGCCTCGTCCAGGCCGAAGAAACGCGGGGTCTCACGCAGCGCATCGAGGTGCTTGCTGACGTCATCGAAGACCATGTCGATGTGACGGCGCTGATCCAACTGGCGCGCTTCGGGCGGATTGAGGTTCCGGAACAGGTCATCCTTCGGCCGCCTGGTCAGAAGATCGCGCTGGCGAAGGATGCTGCGTTTTCGTTTATCTATCCGCATTTGCTGGCCGGCTGGCGCGCAGCGGGGGCCGAAATCGCAGCGTTCTCGCCGCTTGCCGACGAAGCGCCGGCTCCCGACGCCGATGTGGTCTGGCTGCCTGGCGGATATCCGGAACTCCATGCCGGGCGCCTCGCGGCGGCGGATCGTTTCAAATCGGGTGTTCGGAACTTCGCGATATCGCGTCCGGTCCATGGCGAGTGCGGGGGCTATATGACGCTCGGCGCGGGCCTGGTCGACGCGAGCGGCGAGCGGCACGCCATGATCGGCCTGCTAGGACTCGAAACGTCGTTCGCCGCGCGGCGCATGCAGCTCGGCTACAGGACTGCGGACGTGCTGGCCGATTGCCCGATCGGCAACAAGGGTAGTTCCGTCACTGGGCATGAATTCCACTACGCGACAGTTCTGAAGGAGCCCGATGCGCCGCTGTATCGGATGCGGAACGCCGACGGAGAGGAGCAGGCCTCCGGTGGCTCATTCAAAGAGCGGGTTAGCGGCTCATTTTTTCATCTGATTGATTCCTAGTTGAAACGGAAATGATTGCCGATGAAAAAAGTATATCTGATTGGCATGGGTTCCGGCGATCCGGAACATCTGACGCGCGCCGCTATCAAGGCCCTCGGGCATGTCGACGTGGTCTTGGGGTTCGACAAGGGCGAAGAGAAGGGCGGTCTCGCTGATATTCGAAAAGACATCTGTGATCTCTACGCGACGAAACCGGGATTCCGATTCATCGAATTGCCGAATCCGCAACGCGGGCTCGATGGCGGCTCGTACGAATCCGGCGTCGACGCGTGGCATCGCGCGCGAGCAACGTTATTGCGGCAGGCGATCCTCACCGACTGCGGCGACGCGGAGGTCGGCGCGTTTCTGGTCTGGGGCGATCCGGCGCTCTACGACAGCACCATGCGCGTTCTCGACATGGCCCTTCGCGACGTCGAAACGCCGATCGACTACAAGGTTATTCCGGGCGTCAGCAGCATCCAGGTGTTGGCTGCCAAACATCGCATCCCGCTTAATACCGTCGCCAATGCGGTTCTGATCACGACGGGCAGGAAGCTTGCGGCGGGACTGCCTATAGATGCGGATAGCGTGGTCGTGATGCTTGATTCCGGTGATGGGTTGCGCGCCATCGCGCATGAGGACGTCGATATCTTTTGGGGCGGAAACCTGGGCACGCCTCACGAGGTTTTGGTGCAAGGGCGCCTGCCGGATGTTTTTGACGAGATCGTCTGCGTCAAAGACCGGCTCCGGGTCGAGCAGGGTTGGGTGATGGACGTCTATCTGCTGCGGCGCCGACCCGCGCCTTGACGGCCGAACTGCCGCACTCGCATTAATCAGATGACGCGCGGACCAGGGTTGTGGCAAGTCACGAAGTTCCCGCAGATAAGATGCTTCGCCATGAACGAAACGGATTACAGATTCTGCATCGCTCCGATGATGGATTGGACGGACCGGCATTGCCGGCTGTTTCACCGTCAGCTGACGCGGCGTGCGCGGCTTTATACCGAGATGTTGACGGCCGACGCGGTGCTCCGCGGCGACCGCGGGCGGCTGCTTGGCTTCGATGCGAGCGAGCATCCGCTGGCGCTGCAACTTGGCGGGTCTGATCCTGGGAAACTCGCCGAGGCGGCGCGCGTCGCGGTAGATCGAGGGTATCGCGAAATCAATCTCAATGTCGGCTGCCCGTCCGATCGCGTGCAGGAGGGCCGGTTCGGCGCCTGCCTGATGACGGAGCCGGCGCTGGTTGCGGCGTGCGTCACCGCCATGCGCGACGCCGTCGCCGTTCCGGTCACGGTCAAGTGCCGCATTGGCGTCGACGACCAAGATAGCGAGCGTGATTTCCAGACTTTTATCGATACTGTGGCCGGCGCGGGCTGCAACGTGTTCATTGTGCATGCGCGCAAGGCGTGGTTGAGCGGGCTGTCGCCGAAAGAGAATCGCGAAATTCCCCCGCTCGACTACGCACGTGTGTATCGGCTGAAGGCTGCGCGTGTCGATCTCACTGTTGTTCTCAATGGCGGCATTGAAACGTTGGATGAGGCCGCTGCTCATTTGCAGCATGTCGATGGCGTGATGCTGGGTCGCGCCGCTTATCAGAATCCAGCGATTCTCGCCGAAGTCGACCGGCGCTTCTTCGATGCCCGAGCGCGTGTTCCATCACGGCGAGACGCTATCGACGCGATTCTCCCCCATGTGCGGCGGCACATCGCCTCGGGAGGGCGACTGTCGAATGTCGCGCGCCACGTCCTAGGTCTTTATCAACAGCAGCCGCGCGGTCGGCTGTTCCGCCGCTATCTGAGCGAGGAGGGGACGAAGCGCGGCGCGACGGCCGACGTGCTCGCAGCCGCCGTGGACCTGGTCGAAGGCGATCGAGCGTTCGCCTCAGCTCGCGCCCTCGGCGCTGCCTGACGCCACAGATGACCATGATTTTCCTGGATGGCGGGGTTTTGACTTTGATCGCCGCGGTGGCAGTGGCCGGACTCGCGGCGGGATTTCTGTCGGGGCTTCTCGGCATCGGCGGCGGCGGCGTTCTAGTGCCGGTGCTTTATGAAGCGTTTGGCGCGGCGGGCGTTGCCGAAGATGTCCGGATGCATATGACGCTCGGCACAACGCTCGCCGTCATCGCGCCGACGGTGCTGATGTCGCTGTCATCACATAGCGCCCGCGGATCCGTCGATTGGATCGCCGTGCGTCGGATGGGTCCGTGGATCTTCGCCGGCGTCATCCTAGGAGTCTTAATCGCGAAGGACGCCAGCAGCGAGGCGCTGCGCTGGGTTTGGGTCGTCTTCGGCTCGCTTCTGGCTTTGAAGATGGCGCTCGGACGCGATGACTGGCGCCTTGCCGATGATCTGCCGCGACCGCCGCGGCTGGAGGCGGCAGCGTTGGTCATCGGCGCCATTTCCGTGTTGATGGGGATCGGCGGTGCGACGTTCACCGTGCCGCTGATGACGCTCTATGGCCGGTCATTGCTGCAAGCCGTCGGCACGGCAACAGGCATCGGGCCGATTATCGCGCTGCCGGGTCTCGCAGGTTATGTCGTGTCGGGTTGGGGCGTCGAAGGGTTGCCGCCCTACTCGCTCGGCTATGTCAGTTTGGGCGCGCTGCTCGTGATGCCGCTCAGTGTTTTCGCCGCGCCCTTCGGCGTGCGCATGGCGCACGGAATTTCCAAGCGCAAGCTCGAACTGGCCTTCGCGATGTTCATCGCCTGCGTCGTTGCGCGGTTCTTGTGGACGCTGCTGGCGTAGCTTCGGCTAGACGGCGATCTTCTGATTGTACGCGCCGACCTCGGGCATGCGTGCGAGCTGCTGATCGAGATCCTTGAAGATCGCCTTCATATTCGCTTCCGACGTTGGGCTCTCAACGACGACGACCAGTTCCGGTTTGTTGGACGAGGCGCGGATCAGGCCCCATGTGCCGTCTTCGAGCACGACGCGAACGCCGTTGACGGTGATCAGCTCGCGAATCTTCTGCCCGGCGATGCTCGCGCCGGCTTCGTGCTGGCGCTTGTAGTGCTCGATCATGCGATCGACGACGCCGTATTTCTTCTCATCATCGCAGTGCGGCGACATGGTGGGGGAGCCCCAGGTTTTCGGCAGCGCGTCGCGAAGGTCCGCCACGCTCTTGTCCGGCGCGCGATCCAGCATGTCGCAGACGGCGAGCGCGGCGACGATGCCGTCGTCGTAGCCGCGGCCCAGCGGTTCGTTGAAAAAGAAGTGGCCGGATTTCTCGAAGCCGACGAGCGTTTTGTGCTCAAAATTGTAGCGCTTGATGTAGCTGTGGCCGGTTTTCCAGTAGGCCGTCGTCGCGCCGTTGCCGAGCAGCACGGGATCGGTATTGAAAAGGCCCGTGGACTTCACATCGACGACGAATTTGGCGTTCTTGTAGATGGCCGAGAGATCGCGGGCGAGCATCACGCCGACCTTGTCGGCGAAGATCTCATGGCCGTCGTTGGCGACGACGCCGCAACGATCGCCGTCGCCGTCGAACGCGAGACCGACGTCGGCGCGGGTCTCGAGAACCTTGGCGGATACGGCGCGCAGCATCGCCATGTCTTCCGGGTTCGGATTGTGATGGGGGAAAGAGTGGTCGAGATCGACGTGCAAGGGCACGACTTCGCAGCCGACCGCCTCCAAAACCTGCGGTGCGAATGCGCCCGCAGTGCCGTTGCCGCAGGCGCAGACGACTTTGAGTTTGCGCTTCAATTTTGGCCGGTTCGATAGCGAGGCGATGTAGCGATCGGCCAAGTCTGCGACGAAAATGTAGCGCCCGCCGGCTTTGGTCTCGTAGGCGCCGGACAGAACGATCTTTTTGAGCTGCTCCATGTCGTCAGGACCGAATGTAAGGGGCCGCGAAATGCCCATCTTGATTCCGGTCCATCCGTTGTCGTTGTGGCTTGCGGTGACCATGGCGACGGCTTCGACATCGAGTTCGAATTGCGCGAAGTACGCCATCGGCGACAACGCGAGGCCGATATCGTGCACCTCGCAGCCGCCGGCGAGCAGCCCTGTGATCAGCGCCTGCTTGACGCTTCCAGAGTACCAGCGAAAGTCGTGCCCGACGACGATGCGCTTGGGTACGCCGCGGCGCGCGAGCATTGTCGCGACGCCAAGCCCAACGGCGTTCAGACCCATCAGATTTATTTCTTCGGGAAACAGCCAGCGCGCGTCGTATTCGCGGAATCCGGTCGGCTTGACCAACGGAATGCGCTCGAAGTCAGCGGTGTTTGGAACGAGATCGGCGCGTGGCTTCGGCAACATCGGGGCACCCCTCGGCAATATTCATGGGTGAGAGCATAGGTCAATTGCCGTTGACGGCCAACGGCGCGGATGCACACCAGATTGCGACATCGACGCCGGTTGTACGAACGAATGACGACGTGCGCCCGGAAGTCCTATTGGTGGAGTTCAAGCATTCCAGCGCGCATATCGACGCGCGAGAGCCGTCCTAGGAACGACATGCCGAGCAGGGTCTGGTGCAGTTTTCCGCGCTCGCTCACGGCGCCTTGGACGTTGCGCACCGTGATCGAGCCGACCGAGACGCTGTCGATCGTCACAGGGGCGATCTTGGCGACGCCATTGGCGGTTGCGACTTGATGCGTGAAGTCTGCCGGGCGGAGGCGGATGCCGGCGCGTTCCGCGTCCTCGTAGGTGAGCGCCACTAGAGTCGCGCCGGTGTCGACCATGACGTCGACGTTGCGGCCGTTGATTTCCGCGTCGGCCTCGAAATGACCGTGATCTCCAGCGCGGAGCGTCGCATCAGGATAGCGGGTTTCGTTGGCTGTGGCTGAGAGACCTGCGTCGGAGTCAGCCGGCGCCTTTGCAGTTTGCACGGCGAACCAATGCGCGGGCAGAGTCGTCTTGGCGTATCCAAAGACTTCGTCAGGATGTTTGAGCGCCCAAGCGCATGCAAAGGCGGCGGCCATTGCGCCGCCGAGCGAAATGAACAGACTCTTGGTTCCAGACGACACGCTCATGGGAACAACCCGCAAGACCTGCGGCGGCAACGAAGATGCAGCCCTATTGTCGGAGCGTCATGAAGTCTCCGCTGACGCTATATGACGTCAAACGTCTTAAGAAACTCATACCGAGCAAGCTTTCGTTAAGACTTCCGGGCTTGGCGACGAAGGCTTCGACGTCGTGGAGCTGAATGCCGCCAACCGTCACGGTGCGCAGTCGAATGGGGGCGACGTAAGCGGCGCCGTTCGCGGTTTGAATGGCAGTGTCGAACGTCAAGTTCTGCACGTCGACGCCGGCCGCTTCCGCATCCGAGCTTCGCAGCGTCACGGATGCGGCGCCGGAGTCGACGATAAGTTGGACCGGCGCGCCGTTGATCTCTCCTTGCGCGATAAATAGGCCGTCGGCGCTCCGACGAATGCGAACAGCTGCGTTCGCCGCGTTCACCGGCGGCGCACTTCGCGTTTCTGTCGTGTCGGGTGAAGCCGGGGTCCATGGCCAAACGTTCGCCGATCGCAGCACCGGAATTGTTGCGGCGACGGCGGCAAGAAGCGCCAACGCCTTGCCGACGCGCGCGCGGCCGCTTGACGGTTCTTCGGGGATTTTGCTGAAGCTCAGTACGTAGAGCAAGCTTAGAACGCCGAGGATGCAGATCGCCACCGGCAACCCTGGTATGGACTGCAGCCGATCTGCGTGGTTCTGAAATACGGCGAGCAACCCAGACAGCGCCGCGATGAGGAGAATGAGCCAAGCCAGCATCCGGCGCCTTTCAGCGAAACTTAAGTTCGTTGCGGTTTCAGGCGCTCAGGCAATTCGATCATCAGGCGCCGGCGCTGGGCGTCGGTGTAGGTGGTCCATCCGGCGATCTCGGCGCGCGTTCTACCGCATCCGGCGCATAGACCGGTGGCTTCGTCGATGACGCAGATCTTGTTGCACGGCGATTCCATGCTTGAAATTTCCATATTTGAAATTCTGGCCTAGAACCGTTGGTCGTCAAGGTCCGTTGGTGACTAGGGCGTATAGATCGCTGATGCAACCCGCGCGGGCCACGAACACGGGGCGGCGATTACGAGGCGCCTCCGGCCGTGCGTTTGGGAGGCTCCGACGCGTAGGGAGACGCAGCCCTGAGACGCGGCCGGCGGCTCGCGCGGTGCGAGGGCTCGGGATCGCGGTGACGCTCATGGCCGAGCGGCTGCAGCGGCGACATCGGGTGCAATACGCGCTGTCGCGGCAGCGTGACGAAGACTTCGGTGCCTTTTCTGAGTTCGGAACGCAGTTCGAAGGTTCCGCCGTGAAGTTGAATGAGGCTTTGTGCGATCGGCAGGCCCAGTCCGGTGCCGCCTTCGGCATTCTGGTGGGCGAGTGAACCTTGGCCGAACGCCTGAAGCACGCGCGTCATCTCCTCCTTCGGAATGCCGGGCCCCGTATCGCGCACGCAAAGTAACTGACCGCCGTCGTCGGCAGCGGCAACGATCAGCGTGATGCGGCCGCCCTTCGGCGTGAATTTGAGCGCGTTCGACAAGAGGTTGAGGCAGATCTGGCGCATGGCGCGGGGATCTGCCCAGACCTGCGGCAAGTCCGGCGCGAAGTCCTCGATGATCTGCAGGCCCTTGGCGTCGGCGCGAATCTTGATCAAGCGTTCGCAATCCTCGGCGATGTCCGAAAGCCTGATGGTTTCCTCGTGTAGATCATAGCGACCGGCTTCGATCCGCGAGAGGTCGAGGATTTCGTTGATGATGTGCAGCAGGTGATTGCCGCTGTCGTAGATGTTGCGCGAGTACTCCTTGTAGCTCGCGTTGCCGATCGCGCCGAGCAGCTCCTTCTCCATCACCTCGGAAAACCCCATGATGGCGTTGAGGGGCGTTCTCAGTTCATGGCTCATTGTCGCGAGAAATCTGGATTTCGCCTTGTTGGCGGCTTCTGCGCGCCGTCGCGCCTCATCTGATATCGCCGTCGCCTCTTCAAGCTCGGAAATCAGGCTGTCCTTTTCGGCGCGGAATTCAACCATCGCCAGCGCGGTCGAATAGAGCCCACGCGCCAAATAGACGAAGAATACGTGAATGCCGATCGCCATCGACGCGAGTGCAAAATAGAAGGGCTCGCCGATGTAGAAAAGACGGCCCGCCACCGCGAGCGTCATGGGCACCGTGCCGGCGATGAAGACTTTTGGCAGCGTGGACGCGAACGTCATGCGGATGGCGAGGACCACCATCAAGGTCGCAAAAATGAAGACATGCGAAGAAAACGTCGCGCCGGCGCCTTGTGTGAAGCCGCGCGAAAAGCCGATGAGCGCGAACGCCGCCAGCGCCAAGCCATTGAACGTCTCGATCCTGATGAAGTGCCGGCGCCATTCTCCGACGTTGACGTCGGCGCGCGGCAGCGTCAGCAGCCGGCGGCACTGCTCGAGCATGTAGACTTTGGCCATGGAAACGATGGCGATCCACATCGTCGCCTCGATGAACGAGGCCCAGAACATCGATGCGATGTAGAAAATGAAGCAGAGGGCCGGCATGGCGAAGGGCGCGCTGGTTTCATTGCGCGCAAACATCGTCAGCAGTTCGTATTCGAACTCGGGCTTGGTGGCGATGCCCTGGGCAAGGCGTGCGCGGGTCGCCTTCAGGTCGTCATCGCCCTTGCGCGGCCGCGGCGATGGCCGGACCGACTTGGTCGTCTCAACGATGTCGGCATTGTCGTCCATCGCGCTAGCGGGTATCCCAGTGCCCGGCGATCGCTTTTGCGAAGTCCCGGTCAAGCGCGTTAAGTTGCAGGCTTCCCAATAAATTAACGATTAACAGGGGCCGGTAAATTCGCTGGGTCAGACATGCAACACTTAGATCGCAGAACGCGGACGGCGTTGGCTCGATGGATCGCAACGCTGGTCATGGCAGTGCTGGCGGCGGTGCTCGGTCGCGAGTATCTGCCGGGTGGGGGCGGTCAAAGTCCAACGCGAGGGCCTCCGCCCGAGCGCGTTGCAGGCGCCGGCCGGCCGATCGACGGCGACAGTCTTTTCGTTGGACGAGATGAAGTCCGCTTGAAGGGGATCGATGCGCCCGAGGGCCGACAGGAGTGCCAGCGTGACGGCGCGCGCTGGGCATGCGGGACGGCGGCGCATGAGCAACTCCGCGATTTGATCGGCAAGGATGTCGTGCAATGCCGTGTGGTGGAACGAGACCGCCATCAGAGACTGCTCGCGTTTTGCACGGCGGGAAATCGCGATCTCAACTCCAGCATGGTGGCTGCCGGCATGGCCGTCGCTTACGGCGGGTACGTGCGCGAGGAGGGCGAGGCGAAGGCGCGGAAGAAAGGTCTATGGAACTCGCAGTTCGAGCGTCCGCGCGCCTGGCGCGACGAACATCGCAGAGGATCATGACTGTTTGGGCTGGGCAAAATAGTTTGTGGCTCTAAGCCGCCACTTTTTGAGATGCCGTGGCGTCAAGCAGGATAGCATCGGTTCCTGGCGTTCTGATTGCCGACTCTAGCGCCTGTGTCCAACGTGGTCGATCGGCTTGGGCGTCAAGGTCGTCGCGCAAGAACGCAAAATCGAAACCGACAGCGCTCAGTTCGTCGAGAATCTCAATGACGGGTTTTTGATTGCGAGCCTCCGAAGCCGCCCAGACGATCGCCGCGCGTTGACCGCCGGCGCAGTGTGCGAGGATCGGGCCGACCGACCGGCTGAAGGCGGCCTGAGCCGCATCGACAACGGCGTCGGTAAAAAGTTCGTGCTTGGTCGACGGGATGTGAATGTAGGCCAGTCCAAGTCGCTCGGCGGTTTGACGCGCCGCGCCACTTGGCGTCTGATTGGGGCTTTCGCCGTCCGGCCTGAAATTGACGATGGTGCGAAAGCCCGCTTCGGCGGCCCGCCCCAAATCCTCCAACGACAGTGCACCTGCGATTGAGAGTTGAGAGTTGATCGATTTCAGCGCAGCCACCGTCTCGTCCTTTTCCTTTTCAAAATTCGGACCTCGATTAGATGCCAGCAGCACAAGGCAAGTTCAATGCCTCCGCTCGTAAAAATGAGAAAAAAATACCATAATCCATGTTGACATACTGTTTCTAAAAAAGTTTATTCCTTAACATGGCTTTAGGCGGAACAATGTTCCAAGGAACGATTCACCATGCTGGACGAGATGGACGTCAAGATCCTCCGTATTCTGCAGACCGACTGCACGCGTCCCGTGGCGGACATCGGCAAGGAAGTTGGCCTTTCGACAACCCCGTGCTGGCGGCGTGTGCAAAAACTCGAAGAAGCGGGTGTCATCAAGCGGCGCGTCGCGATCTTGGACGCGGCAACCGTCAACGCCGGCGTCACGGTGTTTGTGTCCATCAAGACCGACAAACACTCGCATACCTGGCTCGAGAAATTTCACAGCGCCGTCTCGGACTTTCCCGAGGTGATCGAGTTCTATCGAATGTCGGGCGATATCGACTATCTGCTGCGCGTCGCTGTTCCGGACATTGCGGCCTATGACGCGTTCTACAAAAAACTGATCGGCCGGATCGAGATCGCCAAAGTTTCTTCAGCGTTCGCGATGGAGCAGATCAAGTACACCACCGCTTTGCCACTGCAGTTCGCGATGACAAGCCAATCACAGCGGGCGGAAAAAGCGACGGCCTAAGTTTTCCGGGCCGAGTTGGCCTTGCGCAGCTCATCGAGTCGCACGATCAAGCTCGACGTGTCCCATCGGCCGCCGCCGACGGCCTGCAGATCGGCGTAGAAACCGTCGATCATCGTCGCGACGGGCAGGCTGGCGCCGTTGCGCGCTGCTTCTTCGATGCAGAAGCCGAGGTCTTTGCGCATCCAATCGACCGCGAAGCCAAAATTGAACTCGCGAGCGCGCATGGTCTGCCAGCGATTTTCCATCTGCCAGGATTGCGCTGCGCCTTTGGTGATCGTTTGCATGACGGCGCCGAGATCGAGCCCTGCCTGCTCGGCGAAGTGGATGGCTTCCGAAAGACCTTGCACGACGCCCGCGACGGCGATTTGATTGACCATCTTGGTCAGCTGCCCGGCGCCCGACTCGCCAATAAGGGTTGCCGTGCGCGCGTAACAGTCGAGAAATGGCGCGGCAATGGCGAAGGCGGCGGCGTCGCCTCCAGCCATGATCGTCAGCTGCCCGCTTTCGGCGCCGGCCTGCCCGCCCGACACCGGACAATCAAGAAACGTGAGGCCGCGCGCTTTGGCGGTGCCGGCCAATTCGCGGGCGACAGCAGCCGACGTCGTTGTGTGATCGACGAAGATTGCGCCAGGCTGCATGCTCGCGAAGGCGCCGTCAGCGCCTATTGTGACCGCGCGGAGATCATCATCATTGCCGACGCAGGAAAATACCAGTTCTGTCTCGCGCGCCGCATCGGCCGGCGTGGCGCTAACTTCGCCGCCTTGGGCGGCAGCCCAAGCCTCTGCCTTAGCCCGCGTGCGATTGTAAACGGTGACGCTATGTCCCCCACGCTTGCGCAAGTGACCCGCCATGGGGGCGCCCATAACGCCCAATCCGATCCATGCAACTTTGGCCATCGTGTTCCCGCGCTACCGTTCCAGATGAAGTCGGGCGCTTATAGCGGCAGGCGGGGCGTTCGCGCATCCGAAATTTCCTCAGCAGCCAATGCGCCGTGGCGCGAACAGGACGTCATAATGAGGGGCATCTGAATTAAGGTCGCCGACGACTGCAAGCCGAGGATCAAAGCCATGCCGAAGGATGCAACAGCGTTGCCGGTGACGCTCGCCGATGTTCAGGCGGCCGCGGCGCGTCTGCAAGGGGCCGTGCTCAACACGCCGTTTGCGCCAAGCCGCACGCTCGGCGCGCTCTTCGACGCCGTGATCCAATTGAAATTCGAGAATCAGCAGTTCACTGCGTCTTTTAAGGAACGCGGCGCGCTGAGCAAGCTGACGACGTTATCCAAGGCGGAACGCGCTGCGGGGGTCATCGCCATGTCGGCTGGCAATCATGGCCAGGGCGTCGCTTATCACGCGCGTCGGCTCAACATTCCCGCGACCATCGTGATGCCGGCGTGGACGCCGACGATCAAGGTGGAGAATACCCGCAGCCACGGCGCGACCGTCATTCTGGAAGGTCAATCGCTGGAAGACGCTTCGGCCTTCGCTCGCGACTACGGCGCCGATCGCGGTCTGACGTTCATTCATCCATTCGACGATCCGACTGTCATCGCCGGTCAAGGAACATTAGCGCTGGAGATGCTGGCGGCGTCGCCCAACGTCGATACGCTTTTGGTCCCGATCGGAGGCGGCGGATTGATCGCCGGAATGGCGGTCGCTGCGAAAGCGCTGAAGCCCGACATTCGCGTCGTCGGCGTTCAAGCGCGACTTTATCCCTCCATGGTCAACGCGGTGAAAGGGTCAACTCTGGCGATCGGCGGAGACACGCTGGCTGAAGGGATCGCCGTCACCAATCCGGGTACGATCACGCAGCCGATCATCGAGGCGCTAGTGGACGACATCGTCGTCGTCTCGGAAGCCGACCTCGAACGCGCGATCACGCTCCTGATCACGATCGAAAAGACGGTTGTCGAAGGCGCCGGCGCCGCCGGACTGGCGGCGTTGATGGCCGATCCTCAGCGATACAAAGGGCGCAATATCGGTCTGGTATTGTGCGGGGGCAATATCGATACGCGACTTCTGGCCAGCGTGCTCACGCGCGAATTGGCCCGTGATGGCCGCCTTTCTAGGCTTGCCATCGATATTCCCGATCGCCCCGGCCAATTGGCGCGGGTGTCCACGGTCATCGGCGCGGCCGGCGCCAATGTGGTCGAGGTCTATCATCAGCGGGTTTTCACGGACGTTCCCGCCAAGGGCACCGAGTTGCACCTCGTGATCGAAACCCGCGATCGTCTGCACCTTGAGCAGGTGATCGGCGAATTGCGCCAGGCCGGCTATGTCGTCACGCAGAAAAGTACGGGCGCCCGCTCGTAAAAAGGCCCCACACTGGGAGAGTGTGGGGCCCTTGGAGTGCAGTCGTGGGGGAATCGGGCAGAAGAGTCAGGAGGACGGCGTTAATTCGAAGTCGGCAGAGTGGCGGGCGGCGTATGCGCAGTGGCGGACGTGTCAGCGATGGCCAGAGAAGCGAGAAGGAGCGCGCCGGCCAGTGCAAAGCACGCGAACATGCCGAATCTGCTCAAGCGTCCGGCGCGCCCATTTGCGTTGTTTGCGGCTTCCAAATCCATCGGGCTACCCGTCGCTCATGTATTCAAGCAAGGATTTTGTAACTGATATTGCGGCGTTCGTCGAATTCATCCGAATTACATGGATAATTCGCAAATCGTTAAATTATGAGTCTCTTAATTCGTATATATGCGAAATTAAACTGCGCCCCATATTGAAGCAAAAGATACTGGCCCCGTCATCGCACGATATCGGTTCACCGAGTGGTCTCGCACAAGGTGTGCATCCACAGCCCGCCACGTTCGCTCGGTCGGGCGCCTGCAATCAATGTTATTCGGTAGTTGGAATCGTCCAGATCGGTGAAATACGGGCAGCCGAGCGTTTGACGCAAGGCTTTGACGAGTTCATCTTCAGTGCCGACGGCCACGTAGTCTCCGCCGGTCACGTCGGCCATGCAGCGCGCCTTAAAGTAACCGCCGCTCTCCGTGCGATAGCCGATGACATGGATTTTCAGATTTTTCGCGGCCGCCTTGAGTTCTGCGGCCGCCTTGCACGGATCGCCGCCGCACGTTTCTTCGCCATCGGTGAGAAGCACGATGACCGCCTCGCGTTGCGTGTAGTCGAGCACATCGGCTGCATTCTGCACCGACTGCGTGAGCGGCGTTCGCCCGCGGGGATTGATGCCGGCAATTTCGCGCAATAACGTTTCGGCTGCGTTCACCGTCGGCTTCAAGCGTAATTCAATGCTGTCGCACTTGTTGTAATCGCCTTCGCCATAGACGATTAGCCCGAGCCGGCGCAATTGGGCGATGTCGGGGATGACGCGCGCCATCGCCTGTTTGGCGCGGGCGATGCGTGGAATCTTTAACGTGTAATCGGTGGTGCCCATCGAGCCGGAGGCGTCGAATACAATCATCGCGTCGGTCTGGCAGGACTTCATTGCGGCGTCATCGTCAGCGCACAATGGCGGAATCGTTGACAACAGAAACGCGGCGGCGATCGACCAGCGTGTTGTTACGACTGTCGTCTGGCGCATGGGCGTCTAGTCCCCCTGGTCGACGACGCTAGATGCCGACATATCAGCGGCCATGAGCGCCGTGGCCAGAGTTTTTCTGCGTCCGTCGGAAATGGGAAATCGAATCGATGTACGTCGGGAATAAGTCCCTCAGACTTACGCCTCCGGCGGTTTCGAAGCGGGTAAGCGGGCGCTCATCTCGCTCAGTGACGCCAGCGGGGAGATGGCATCGAAATCCAGCATCAGTTCAATGACGACTGGGCGACTGGTCTGCGATGCAGCCGCGATGGCGTACTCCAGGGCGCTGGCGAAGTCCGCCGTGTCGACGACGCGGCGGCCGATCGCTCCGTAGCTCGCGGCAAGCGCCGTAAAATCCGGATTGACGAGGCTCGTCGCGATGACGCGCTTGGGATAGCGCAGCTCCTGGTGCATGCGGATCGTGCCGAGCGCGCCGTTATTGGCGATAATCACGACGATGCCGGCGCCGTACTGCACGGCCGTCGCCAATTCTTGCCCAGTCATCTGAAAGCAGCCGTCGCCCGCCAAGGTGATTACGGCGCGGTCGGGATGCGCGAGTTTGGCAGCGATGGCCGCCGGAAGGCCGTAGCCCATCGAACCGGAAATCGGTGCGAGCTGGCTCGGATAGCTCTTGTAGACGAAGTAGCGATGCAAGAACGCGGCGTAGTTACCGGCGCCGCTGGCGATGATGGCGTCATCCGGAAGTTGATCGGAGAGCGTCTTGATGATCTCTTCAAGCCGCACCCGGCCAGCCGTCCGGCGCGGTGACAGCGTTGCGACGTAGGCCCGGCGGAGATCGCGACGCCAGTGAGCCCACATCGTCGGCGCGAGGGGCGGTTCGAGAGCCGCTAGCGCGTGGGCCGCTGAGATCGGGTTAGCCGCAATTTGGATGGCGTGCGGATAGGCGCTGTCGGGTCGCTCGGCGTCGGGCGCGACGTGGATGAGTTTTAAGCCGCGTTGGGCGGCGTCCGCGCCGAACAACGTGAAGTTATGGCTCACCACGTCGCCGAGCCGCGTGCCGAGTGCGATGACGACGTCGGAGATTTTGAAGGCGGCGACAAGGTTTTCATCCATGCCGAGGCCGGCGTGGCCGGCGTAGCATTGGTGTCGGTTGTCGACGTGGTCCTGACGACGGAATGACGCCGCAACCGGGATGTCGAAGTTTTCGGCGAAGCGCGCGAGATCGGCGCCTGCCTCCGCCGACCACGCTGCGCCGCCGACGATCACTATTGGTCGTGTCGCAAGCGCCAGGGCGTGGGTAATCTCGGAGATCTGCTCGCTCGTTGGTGCTGCCGGCTTAGGCGCCTCTGCGACGATGACGGATACGTCGGCCTCTTCGAACAGGACATCTTCCGGCAAGCCAATCACGACGGGGCCGGGTCGACCGGTCTGTGCCATCTGAATTGCGCGCGCGACAAGTTCGGGGATGTCGTCGGTCGATCTCGCGACGGCAATCCATTTCGCGACTCCGGCGAACGCGCTCTCTACGTCGATCGCTTGAAAGGCGTCGCGGCCCAACATCCGCCGGGGCGGCAGACCCACGAACAGGAGCATCGGGGTCGTGTCCTGCTGCGCGATGTACATTCCGGCGAAGGCGTTGGCGGCGCCGGGTCCGCGAGTCACCAGTGCGACGCCTGGACGACCTTCCAGTTTGCCGGTCGCTTCCGCCATCATGGCGGCGCCGGATTCATTGCGGCACGCGATGGGGACAATGCGATCGTCGTCATGCAAGGCGTCAAGGATCGCGAGGAAGCTTTCGCCGGGTACCGTAAAGATGCGGCTGACTCCGTGCTCAGCCAGGCAGTCGATCAGGATTTTGCCGCCGGATGGCATGGCGTTTGGCGCTCGCAGTCAGATGCTAGGCAGCCTGACATTAGCCGGGCCAGGTCGGTGCTCAAAAGGGGAAACGGGCCGTTGGGTTCGCGCTGCCATTACCGCTGGCGTCAGTGTCAAGCATGCTTTCGCGCAGGGTCTAGGCTTGGACAAGATGGCTCGGTATGGTCCGCGCCCGACGGCCGGGCTCTGGCCGAATTCGACGGTCAAGGGACACGGAATGCGCAGGTCCGCAAGTGGGTCGACAGGGGTGCGCCCGCATCTCGCGGCGATTGCGGTCGGGGTGGTGTTTTGCGCGATCTCGGCGCGTAGCGATGCCCAGTCGATCCCGCCGCCTGCACAGCCTGCCGCGGGCGTCCAAGCGCTGCCCGCCGCGCCGGAACTTTACGGGCCGCCGTCGCCTCCGCAACTGGCCGCGCCGGCTCCGAAGCCATTGCCGCCGTTGACGCCGGAGCGCGCCGTTGCCGTACCGCCTCGCCCGGAAGATCCGGCCAAAGCCAAGGTTTATGGCGTGCTCGAAGCGCACTGCGCCCGCTGTCATCAGGTGGGCATGACCACGACGCCGCTGCCGGCGGCAGGCCTCGGCGACATTCTCGACCTCGATCGTCTTGCCGCCGACCCCGGTTTGATCCGCCCCAAAGTGCCGGACGCGTCGCGCATCTATGACGTGCTGATTACCCGTCACGCGCCGCTCGACGTTTATCAGGCCGGCGTTGAAGGCGCCGAGCCGCGGCCCGAGGACATCCAAGCGGTTCGAGAATGGATCCGTGAAATCCCAAAGGACGCGCCGGTCTGCGCGACGCGCAAACCCGTGCCGCGCGAGCGCATCATTGCGGTTGTGCGGGAAGCCCAGCGGCTTGAACGTGACGGCGCCGCGGACCTCAAGTTTATTTCGATCGCTCACCTCTATAATGGTTGCGCGACCGATGCAGAGATGGCCGGATTTCGTCAGGCGCTGGCCAAGTTGCTCAATAGCGTCTCGCGCGCTTCAAGCCCTATAAAACTGACCGCGCTCGATGCCGAAGCGCTGGTGTATCCGATCCGACTGAGTGAACTCGGCTGGACCCAATCCGACTGGGAAACGATCGCGCGCGCTGCGCCGCGAACTCCGGCGCTGGCGTGGCCCGATGACATCATCAGTCGCGCCGCCACTCGGCTGCCGATCGCGCCCGGCGATTGGTTTGCGGCGATCGTCTCTGAGCCTCCGATCTACTATGCATTGCTCCGCACCGCGACGACGCTTGTCGAACTTGGCCGCGCCAACGGCGTCGACATCAACCAAAACATCCGCCTTGGCTCTGCGCGCCGCGCGGCGGTGCGGGTGAGCACGGTCACGCGCGGCAATCGGTTGGCCGAGCGACATGCCGGGAAAAACGGCGGCCTCTGGCTGGCCTACGATTTTGCTACCAGCGAGGGCGATCAGGACGTATTTCAACGTCCACTCGGACCCAAGGGCGCCGCGCTGAACGCCACCCCGTTTAAACCCGATATGATCCGGGTGTCTTTTCCGTTGGCCAACGGGTTCTATGGCTTCGCGCTCTTCGACGCCGCCGGCAATCGCATTGAACGGGCGCTTCCTGGCGTCGAACGCCCCTACACGGGCGCTGAAGCGACGAAGGCGGAGCCGTCCGCCAAGGCCGGCGCCAACTGTTTCGCGTGTCATTCCGATGGCGTCATTGGAATGCGTGACGGGTTTCGAGCGTTCGCGAGCTCTGAACCCTCGCCGCTTCCGCCAGACTTGCGCGACGCCGCCCTAGCGATGTTCCCGGCCGATATCGAAATGGCGCTGCTGGTCGCCGGCGATGTCGAGCGCTACGGACATGCGCTTGCGATTGCGGGCGTCGACGCCGGCTTGCGGATCGGCGGCGATGAACCGGTGACGGCTTTGGCCAAACGCTATCGGCGCGAAGTCGGGTTCGAGACGGCGCTGACCGAAACCGGTCTGTTGCGCGACGCCTTCGTCTTGCAGCTTGCGGAGGCGACCGGTCCGGCGGCGACCTTGGCCCGCCGCCTTCAGCAGGGCGTGCTGCCGAGGCCCGACTTGAACCGACTTTACGCGCTGCTCAAGGGCTCCGGCGCGCCTGAGGCGGCGCCTTCTGGAGGGTTTCTTCGCGACGTCGAGACAGAGATCGGACTCAGCCTGCGACTCGATCCGCCGCGTCCGCTGGCCGGCGATCTCGTGACCGTCACCGCGGAGACTGACGCTGACTGCTATCTTACGATCATCAGCGTCGACGCCAAATCGAAGGCGACGGTGCTTTATCCTAATGATTTTGAGACTGACTATCTGCTCCGCGCCGGCAAGCCACTTACCGTTCCCGGAAAAGATGCTCCCTACCAGTTGCGCTTCCGAGCGCTTGGACCGGAGACGATCCTCGCGCGGTGTTCGACGACGCCGAAGCCGCCGATGGGGATCGAGCATGATTTCCAGCGCCAGCGTTTCACGGCGCTGGGCAACTGGGAAATTTTTATCCATGAAACGCTGTTGACCGAATCCGAGATGCGAACAAATCCGGAAAAGGCGCAGCGCGCCGAAGCCGCCCGCGCCGCTGCGCGTCGCCGCGGCGGCGGCGGCGAGGATCAGGAGGAGGCGCAGCGGGCCGATACGATGCCGGGACAATCGCTGCGTGACGGGCGCGCGGTTCTTGTGATCAGCGTGAATTGAGCGCGGCGTCGAACGTCAAATGCTCCGCTGCATCCGCTCGACCGCCCACACGGCGCCGGCCAGCATGGCGGCAACGGCGATGAACGATTGCACGGCCAGCGTCGAAATTCCGGTGACGCCCTGGCCGATCGTGCACCCGAGCGCAAGCACGCCGCCAATGCCCATGGCGACGGCGCCGAACAGGTGTCGCTTCAGGTCGCCGGCGTCGGCGAAGCTTTGAAACCTGAGTTGGCGCGCGACAAGGGACGCGGTAAATCCACCTGCAAGCACGCCAAAGACGCTTGCAGCGGCGAAACTTGGGGATCCAAGCGCGGTGGAGCGTTCGAGCCAGTCGATGGCATCGGCGACGGGTTTCACGAAGCTGAGCGACGAGGGCGCGATGGGCTGCGCCGTCATGTCATCGGTCGCAAGACCCGTCAGCGCCCAACCGAGTGTCACGATCACGCCGACGCCAACTCCGCCTGCGAAAGACTGCAATTTACCGTCGGCGACGGCGGCGCGTAGGGCGAAGGCGATCAGAATCCCAGCCACGACTATGGCCGGCCATGCGCCCGCTAGTTGCGGCAAGGCCTGAGAGGAAAAGCCAAAGCGCGTGAGATCAACGGCTGTCATTTGGTCCAGCGTCACCCGCGCGCTGCCGAGCACGCCGCTCAACGCGGCATACGCCGCGATCGCCATCACGATCAAAGCCAAGGCCGCGCGAACATCTCCGCCCCCGGCCCTGACCAGAGAACGGCTTGGACATCCACCTGCGTAGATCATGCCGGCGCCAAATACGAAGCCGCCCGCGAGGGCGCCGAGCCAGTTTATGCGCGGCGTGGCATACATTGACCGCGACAGATCGACGATGCCGGCTCCGTCAAGCGTCTGCGCGCCGATGATTGCCACGCCGGCGGCAAGCGCCGCGGCGCCGAGACGCGATATGTTTCCTGAGGTGCGCCAGTCGGAGACGGCGCCCATCAGGCAATAGTTCGTCGCGCGCGTTAGGCAGCCGAATGCGAAGCCGAGCGCCAATCCTCCGAGCGCTAGCGCCGTTTCTGGCGACGCCGTTATCCACGCGCGCACGGCGGTTGTCTCCTCAAGCTGCGGCGCTGTCGCCGATTTGTCGTCATCGCGCGCCCACTCTAAGTTCGGCGAACTAAATCGGGCTGAGAGGGTTCGCGCAAGCTCTGCGCGGCGGCTTCCGTAGAAACCCTGCCTAAGTCTCTTGAAATAAAGATCTTTACAGGGGAGAGCCATGTCCCTAAATGCAGCGGACTTTTTTCGGCGACGCGCGGAGAGGTCGACTCGCGCAAGGCATTAAATCGGGGCGTCCGACGCCCGTCTGGCAAAGGCGCTGTCGCGATGGAAAAGTTCAGCTCCGCATTGGAAATGGTCCAAGAGCTCAAGCCCGAAATCCCGGTGTTCGCCGCGCGTCCGCACGCAGCCGGTCGCGCCGCGCGGTGGTTCATCAACAATTTCCCGGGCGAGGTCGCGTACGCCTACAAGGCGAATTCGTCGCCGTTCTTGCTGGGAGCCTTGTATGGGGCCGGCATCACCCAGTTCGACGTCGCCTCCGTCGCCGAACTCGAAGACGCCGCGACGATCCCGGGCGTGCGCTTGCATTTCATGCACCCAGTGAAAGCCCGCCACGCCATCCGCAAGGCATACTTCGACTACGACATCAAATGCTTCGCGCTCGATAGCGAAGACGAGCTGCAGAAGATCGTCGAAGAGACCGAAGATGCAAAAGATCTTGAGCTGTTCGTGCGCATCTCTGTGCCGGCCAAGAACAGCCGCGTGCCGCTCGAGCACAAGTTCGGCGTCTCGGGGCAGAAGGCGCAGCGGCTACTGGTCAAGACGCGCCAAGTCGCCGACGAACTCGGCATCACCTTCCACGTCGGGTCGCAGACCACGACGCCCGACGCCTACGCCATGGCGTTCGAAGAGGTCAAGAAGCTCATCGTCAAGGCCGGCGTCGTCGTCGATGCGATCGACGTCGGCGGCGGGTTCCCGTCGCGCTATAATGACAGCATCCCGGCGCAACTGTCCGACTTCATCGACGTCATCAAGTCGGCGATGGACAAGCTGCCGGTGACGGAACATTGCCGGCTGATTTGCGAGCCGGGGCGCGCGCTGGTCGCGGAGGCCGAAAGCCTGATCGTCAAGGTCGATCTGCGCAAGGGCGCGAGTCTCTACATTAACGACGGCGCCTACGGCGCGCTGTTCGACGCCGCGCATCTCGATTTCATCTTTCCGATGCGCTTGATCCGCGAAGGTCTCGATCCGAACGAACCGCTGCAGGCGTTCGAGATGTGGGGACCGACGTGCGACTCGATCGATCGAATGCGGGGACCTTTCATGTTGCCCGCCTCGGTCAAGGAAGGCGACTACATCGAAGTCGGCAATATCGGCGCCTATGCGCGCGCCATGGCGACGCGGTTCAATGGCTATGGCGAGTACAAGGACGTCATCCTGCAGGATGAGCCCATGTATTCGATCTACTCGGAAGAGGCTGCGCCGCTGGCGCGGAACGCCTGACGCAGGCTCCGACCAAGAATGTGGAGTGGCACAAGAAAACTGTTCACGCCGTCCTGAACGATGTTGTTTTTCACGTCGGCAGGGATGCACAGTGAATCTCGCGCGCAGTTTGGCGGCGTTTTAGTTGCTATTGGGTTCGAGGTCACACATGCTTTCGCGATTCAGAAGCAAACACGGCAAGAAGCATGTCGGCGGCCGGGCTTTGACGGTCGGTTTTCAGCCTGTGGACGACCCGCTGCTGCCCATCGCCGTCGATCTGGCTGATATTTTGCGAGACATTCAGGCTATCGCCATCGACAAGCCGGCTGCGAAGGCACGGACTGGACACGGCCCGTCGGAATGACGGGTCACCGGCGGGCGCTGGACCGATCCTCATAGACCGACATGACATTCACCGCAGTCGTCGCCATTGTCGTCAGACTACCGGCTCACGATTGGGTTTGGTGAATGCGGCCACTCGAACAGGGTCGCGCAGCAACGATTCAAAATAGGTGATGGTCTTTGTCAGGCCGTCTCGGAGTTGGATCTTGGGTTGCCAAATTAACAGCGTTGCGGCCTTGGCAATGTCCGGCCGTCGCTGTTTTGGATCATCTTGCGGCAACGGTTTGGATACAATCCTGGAGCTTGATCCGGTCAGAGCGATGATCTCTTCCGCCAACTCCCGAATTGTGAACTCGCCAGGATTGCCGAGGTTGATCGGTCCAGTGACTGAATCACCGCTCGACATGAGCGCGACAAGGCCGCTGACGAGGTCGTCGACGTAGCAGAACGATCGCGTCTGCGACCCGTCGCCGTAGACCGTGATGTCTTCCGACCGCAGCGCCTGCATGATGAAGTTCGACACCACACGTCCGTCGTTGGGATGCATGCGCGGACCATAGGTGTTGAAAATGCGCGCCACCTTGATGCGCAGCTGGTGCTGCCGGTGGTAGTCGAAAAAAAGGGTTTCGGCGCATCGCTTGCTTTCATCGTAGCAGGACCGAATTCCGATCGGATTGACATTGCCCCAATACTCTTCCGATTGCGGATGCACGGCCGGGTCGCCGTAAACTTCGGATGTCGAGGCTTGGAGAATGGTTGCGCGAAGGCGCTTGGCGAGTCCCAGCATATTGATGGCGCCGTGGATGCTGGTCTTTGTGGTCTGAACGGGGTCGTGCTGATAGTGTATTGGAGACGCCGGGCAGGCCAGATTGTAGATCTCGTCGACTTCGACGTAGAGCGGAAACGTCACGTCGTGACGCATGAGTTCAAAGCGCCTGTGGTCCAGTAGATGGACGATGTTGCCTTTGGTGCTACTGAAGAAATTGTCTACACACAACACGTCGTCGCCTCGATCCAAAAGGCGCTCGCAGAGATGCGACCCGACGAAACCTGCGCCGCCGGTCACCAGAATTCTCTTGCCTTCAAGACCCACGTGTCGACTCCGAATTTTGCCTGCCGCAGAACGTTTTTGCGAACCGGGGCGCTTCATCGCTTAGTGGTCGATCTCCCCGAGCACTATCAATAGCGCAATGTTGACATCGCCTTAGCTGGTCATGATCACCCCGGCACCTGAAGCCGCTAATTTTGCATGACACCTGCTGATGTTTGACAAGCGCCTGGGATTTAGGCCGCGGCTGCCCATTGAACGTGAGCCTCTGAATTGCACGCCTCTGACGCCATTTGAAACTTTGGATATTTAGTAAGTAACGACAGGCCTTTGGTGAGATTAACCGACGGCACGTTCGCATATGGACAAATCTTATCCGGCCACTAATAATGGCCTAAAAAAGGGGCGCCCCTCTGGGAGTGATCGCTTGTCCGGTACGTTCCACGAAAATTTTGAACAGAAAGAATTGCCGCTTCCACCCGAGCGGTCTACGGGGCTGGTTTTTGCGGCCATTTGCCTGGTGGTAGCCTACTTTTGGCGTTCAGATCGCATCATCCTCACTTGGGCGCTCGGCGCCGCCGCGACCTTTACCTTTCTTTCCTTCTTCGCGCCGTTGGTTCTTCGGCCATTGAATGTGGCGTGGATGAGATTCGCGCTGCTGCTCAGCAAAGTCATGAATCCGATCGTCATGCTCGCGCTGTTCATCATAGCCATCGTTCCCGCAGGGCTGATCATGCAGTTGCGTTCTGACCCGCTTCGTCGTCGACGCGACAGCCGAGCCAAGTCCTATTGGACGGAGAGCAAGAGCACTCTACACTCAAATATGAGAAACCAGTTCTGAACTGTGGTCAGCGCTTTTCAAACGGGAAGCGCTTTTGGTTTTGGCGAGAAGAATCCGATGGCGTCTTTCCTCAAAGAACTAATGGCGTATATGAGCGCACGCAAGAAGTGGTGGCTCCTTCCTGTCATCTTGATGCTGGTACTCATCGGTGGACTTCTGGCGTTGGCGCAAGGGTCCGCATTGGCGCCATTCATCTATACGGTTTTTTGAACCCTTCATCCGCGTCTTGTGAAAAGGTCCGGGTTGCGCTCCTGACATTCATCGGACGCGAAGGTGATTGAGCGAACCCACTATTGGCTACGGTAATAAGATCGCATGCGCATTCTTGGAGTTTCCGCGTTCTATCACGATAGCGCTGCTGCATTGCTAGTCGACGGTCAACTTCACGCAGCAGCTCAGGAGGAGCGGTTCACTCGCAAGAAGCACGATCCCGGATTTCCCATTGAGGCCATTCAATACTGTCTAAGCGAGGGCCGCCTCGGACTCGACGATCTCGACCACATCGTGTTCTTCGAGAAGCCGCTGTTGAAATTCGAACGCCTTCTCGAAACCTACCTCGCCAATGCGCCCGCGGGCTACCAATCGTTCCGTATGGCGCTGCCGGTGTGGCTAAAGGAGAAGTTGTTCCAGAAATCTACGATGGAGAAGGCCTTGCTGCCGCTTTCGGCGACCGGCCGAAGCATCGAAGCAAAGCTTCTCTTCGCTGAACATCACCAGAGCCATGCCGCTTCAGCGTTCTTTCCCTCGCCGTTCGAGGAAGCGGTGGTTCTGACGCTCGACGGCGTCGGCGAATGGGCGACCTCATCCGTTGCAATCGGGCGTGGCGCTGATCTCGAAACGGTGAAGGAGATTCATTGGCCGCATAGTCTCGGACTTCTTTATTCGGCGATGACCTACTACACGGGCTTCAAGGTCAACTCGGGCGAATACAAGGTGATGGGGCTCGCGCCGTACGGCGAACCCAAATACGTCGATCTCATTCTAGATAATCTGCTCGATTTGAAAGATGACGGCAGCTTTTGGCTCGACCAGCGCTACTTCAATTATTCGACCGGGCTGACGATGACATCGACGGCGTTCCACGACCTTTTCGGGGCGCCTCCACGCAAAGCGGAAACGCCCATCACGCAACGCGAGATGGACTTGGCAGCGTCAATTCAGAAGGTTACCGAGGAGGTTATGCTGCGTATGACGCGGGATCTTGCCCGCACCTACGGAATTAAGAACTTGTGCCTTGCGGGCGGCGTCGCCCTGAACTGTGTGGCCAATGGCAAGATACTGCGGGACGGGTGCTTCGAGCGGATGTGGATCCAGCCGGCGGCGGGAGATGCTGGTGGCGCACTTGGGGCAGCGCTTGCCGCGCACCACATTCATGCGAATCAGCCCCGGATGGTTGGCGCAGAACTCGATGGAATGCAGGGGTCCTATGTGGGCCCTTCGTTTGCGCAGGCGGATATCGAGGATCGGCTGACCAGAGCCGGCGCAAAGTTCATAGTCCACGACGACATGGCGGTGCTGGAACGCACGGTCGATGCCCTGACGGCCGGTCACGCGGTCGGCTGGTTCCAAGGGCGCATGGAGTACGGCCCCCGCGCGCTCGGCGCCAGATCGATCCTCGGCGATCCGCGTAATCCCGAAATGCAGCGCAACCTGAACCTTAAGATCAAGTACCGGGAAAGCTTCCGACCGTTCGCCCCCTCAGTTCTGGCGGAGGACGTGCATGACTACTTCGATATTAAATCTGCAAGCCCGTACATGCTGCTTGTTGCAGACGTGAAAGCGAGCCGCCGTAGACAGATGTCCGAGAAGGAAGAGGATCTGTTTGGGATAGACAAGCTCAACGTGCCTCGCTCAGACCTCCCCGCCGTAACGCATGTAGACTACTCGGCACGCATCCAAACGGTGCATAAGGACACCAATCCGCGCTATCACGCCCTCATCTCCGCATTCAAGGCGCGCACCGGATGTGCGGTGCTCGTCAACACCTCGTTTAACGTGCGCGGCGAGCCCATCGTGCATGCGCCTGAGGACGCTTTTCGCTGCTTCATGGGCTGTGAAATGGAGACGTTGGTCGTGGGCAATTGCGTGCTGGACAAGAACGATCAGGATCCAGCGTTGCGCATTGATTACAAAGAGAAGTTCGAACTTGATTAACGAACGCGGCCGCGGAGCTATCGCCGCGGACCGAGTGCAGGGACCGAAGCCATGTCGGATGCAACCCCGGTCCGTAAAGATGCCGGGTTTTTCTACGGCCGAGGCCGACTTGTTGCGGCAGGCTTGCTTTGCTTCGCAGTCATGGCACTTGTGCTGCTTTTCACGGCGGACCCGACGCCCACAACGCCTAGCAGTCGACGCCTGTTCGGGTTGTGGCGCATCAGAAGCATCCTGCCCGCACTAGGTCTCAGCATGCTCGGCGTTGGGTTCCTGCTGGCGGCCCTCTCACGGGCGAGCGCACTCGCTTTCACGTCGACGATGGTCGGCATTCTCGGCACCTTCGCGCTTCTAGAAGCGATCGGCGCGACGGGGTTCGTTTCGTGGGCCGAACTATTCAGGCCACGGCCCGATCCAGTTTTCGATCTGGGCTCCAAGCGCGCCGCCAACGTCGATCGGCGTAGTACAACGTACCAGGACACATCCTCCGGCTGGGGATTGCAGAGCGATCCGATACCCTTCCACTTCAGGACCGACCGCCACGGTTTTCGAAATCATGCTGATCGCCCGACAGCGGACGTTATTCTACTCGGCGACTCGTTTCTGGTGGGCGGGCTGGTGCCGGTCGAGAAGCTTGTGGGCGTGCAGCTTGAAACTCTTACAGGCCGCACTGTCATGCACGTCGCGCTCGTGGGGATCTCCCCACAGGCCGAGCACGAGTTGCTTTGGGGTACGGGCCTGGATTTGCGGGGTAAGCGCGTTGTCCAGTTCATTTTCGAAGGCAACGATCTTCTCGATTCTAGGAAATTCCGATTAGGTGCAAAAGGCGCCTCGGAAGGGGGCCGCACTCTATTTGATCAGATCTGGCGCTTGGTGACAGACGCTACCGACAGGCAGCGTGACATGTCCGGCCTTCGTGTTTGCTCAATTCGGGACCAGATTTACACGTTCTTGTGGGGCCGGAATTCTTTCGATGGCGTTGAGAGCGAAGCCAAGGAGATCACCGACGCGATCGAGCGTGCGGCAGCGCGCGTCAGAGCGGCCGGCGGGCATTACTCGGTCGCTTTTATTCCAACAAAGTTGCGCGTTCTTGCTGGGCTTTGCCAATTTCCACCGGAAGGCGCGATTCAGGATGCGACGGAGCACTTGGGCCCACTACATGCCCACATTCTTGCGTGGGGTTCTGCCGCAGGCGTTCCCGTCCTGGATCTGACAGAGCCGCTCACGCGTGCGGCGCTTGGAGGGCGAGTTCCGTGGTTCTGGGGCGACTCCCATTGGAACGAGATCGGACATGAGGAAGCCGCCAAGGCGCTTGATCAGTGGCCGGCCTTCCGCGAGTAGCAGACCGATATTCTCTCAGCCCGGCGCGCGCTTGCGTCCGTCCATTATCGTCAAATGAACGCTCTCTTGGCCCCGATGTGCAAGAGACGCCCGAGTCCATAAATGCGGCCCTTCAAATGGCGGCGCGAATTGAATCTCGCCTTGGTGGCAGGAGCGGCTTCTAGCCCACGACGCCGAAGCGAGCGGCCTGCATGGCCGCGGGCTGCTTCGGCAAAGCCGCGATCAGGTCTGTTTCTGCGACGATGGCGAGCGCCATCAGGAAATTCGGGACGGTCATTTCAATGCGGCGCGAAAGACCACGCTCTGCAAGCGCCGCATCCACGAACCCGTGAGCATCGACGGTGAGGAATAGCCTAGTGACTCATCTCACAAAACATCTTTAAGGAGGGCGCCTTCGCGTAATGATGGCCGTCGCGCGCGACAATGACGAACTCCTCCTCGTAAAGGTCCTGTCCGGCGAAGCGTGCAGTAATTTCGTGGATGGGAACGATCGCGATGTCTACAGCGCGCATCTGGGGATCTTCAAGTGCGGGCTACCAGGCACGCTCAAATGGCACACCGCCATGTGGCGGAAAAATCTGGCGAACTTCAATTTTGGAATTCGGCGCTTCGACGATGCACATTCTCTGGCGGTGCAACGGCTTTCGTCTGCTTTGTAGCGATAACGTCAATTGCTATTGAGTTGGAATTTTCGTGGTCATGATTGGCGTCATCACGTCATTCACATGATATTTGTGGCACGTTAGACAATCTTGACGCGCCTTGCGACTGGTGTGACAGGTTTGGCAGAGTTCCTTTTTCACGTTGCCGAAATTGGACACAAAATTTTGCGGATTGCCCTGCTCGTAGCTCTTTAAATAGGGACTGCCAGCTTTCTCGGCATCCATAGTCGTCGCCGCGGCTCCTGGTTCCGCCAGGGCGTCGCCTGGCGCAGTTGCGGTCACCTTGGAGGCGCGATCAGAAGTTACGGTTCCATTGGGCTTGAGGTTCGCAGCATCGATTGCTCCGACCGATTTTTCAGCCTGAACATTTTCGAGCTTATGGCAGGTCAGACACCCGCGGTTCTCCATGATGCCGAAATGAGGCTCATGAATGAAATTCGTGAAGCGTCCTTGTTTGCTCTTGATCGACGTTGGTGAGAAATTGACGACTCGACCTTTGCCCTGGATATCGTCAACGCTGTGGCATTTCGTGCATGACCCTTGAGCGTCTTTGCTAGTGAGAAAATCGAACACCGAGGCCGCTGAACTCTTGTCGCTTCTCGGCGCTTGGGGACCGGTTAGAAAGAGCCAGGAGTAGATGAATTTATCCTTATGGCCCGTGGGACGGTAGAAGATCGCATAATCCTGCCGGTACCAGCCGCCGTACTCAGCCCAGGTCTCCGGATCAACGTCGCTTTCGATGCTGATCACGGGCACAGCCCGTGTTTGAGGCCGGGCCGTCGGGGCTGCGGGGTCCGCAGGCGCATTGGATGGCGCACTACCCTCCGCTTTAGAGTCGCCGTCAGCAGATGCGGCGCCGTTGGACTTGGCGTTTTCGCTTTCGGTTTTTCCGGCCGCTTTTTCAGCCTGGCCAGATTTCATCGCGCGAAGTTCATCTTCCGTGGGAGATAGCAGATCGTCGGATTGGTCCGTCGCCTTGCTCTGAGGCTGTTCGATGGCTGAGATGCTGTCATCGCCCTTGGCGTTCGCCGCATTTCCGCTTGCTCCTCCTGGCTGAGGCGCTTTTTCCGCGTCCTCGATATGAGGTTCGACCTCGCGAGGCTGCGAGTCTTTGCCGGCGCCAGACTTGGCTTTGTCTGAATCGGCATTGCCGGTCGCGCGTGCAGGCTGAGATTCTTGCTCCGCATCCTTATGGCGCGATTCGATCGCGCGTGACGTGCCGCTCGGCAAGGGCCGGCGCGCTCCGATTGCGCCTCCTCCAGGTGCGTCGGCAGAGTGCGCCGCCGGGCCGCCTTCGGCTTTGATGTTTTCGGTATCAGTTTTTCCGGCCGCTCCTAAAGGCTGAGAGTCGTTCTCGGCGATATTGATGCCTGCTCTCATCGCGGGCGGCAATTCGTCGGCCGAGCGCTTGTCCTTGCCGCCTTGGGTGTTGGCGTTCGTGGCATCGGACTTTCCGGCGACGCCTCCAGGCTGGGCTTCGCTACCTTCGGCTTGAGGGCTGACACTGGGGCCTGCCTTCCGAGCATCCGAACCCGTCGCCGCCTCTGTCGACGCCGGTTCGGCCAATTTTGACTCCGTAATAGAAGTGCTCCAGCCGCTTTTTTCTGCGTCACTCGTATCCGGGCGATTGGCCATTTCCGTGCCGAGATTGGGCAGCCACTGCTGCTGAGCGCCGATGAGAACATCGCGTGGAATGCTCGCGGTCAGATCGGCGACAAGTGCGGCACTCAGTTTCGCCCCGCCGCCAATATTGAGGTCACCCAATACATCTGACGCTTTTCCAGAGATCAGCGCAAAGAGCAGCCTCTTGATATCCCAGACCAGACTTGTCACCGCTTTGATCTGGTCGTCGCTTGCGGTGCTCAGATCCTGGAGGTTGAGGCTGTCCACGGTCGCGATCAGCACACGGCCGCTCTCACTCCGGCCGATCATCACCTTCATGAAGGGTGACAGCTCGGCTTCGGCCGCCTCCGGCCATTCGCCGATTGCGGCGCTCTTTTTTTTCAATGTTTGCAGATCCAAGCCGGGCAGGCTCAGGAAGGCGATGCCTTTTGGGCCGCTGGCCCGCTCCTTGCCGATGATCTGATCCAGATGGCAGGCTGCGCAGGTCTGGTCGAAAGGCGCCACCGCCATAACCCGCTTGTCGTCGCGGCTGTTATGACAACTCGAGCAGGTATCCGGAATATGCTTCGCCGGATCCTTCTTCGCCAGTTCCGGGTAGTGCTTTCCGAAATGGCCGGCATGATCGTAGATGATTTGCGTCCGCTGCTTGAACGGATAGTTTTCGAATTTCGGGTGAAGGCGGTCGAAGCTGTCGAATTTCACCACATGGCAAGAGCGGCATTTCTCGTTCGAAATCTTACTCAGCTTGAAATTGGCGCCCTGATGTTCCTGGTGGCAGGTGGCGCAAGTGAGCCCGTCGGCAACGATGTCGTGGGTCGGAAATGCAATGTTTTGAGCGCGGGCGGATTGTGGCGCGGGAGTTATCGCGGCGACTTTGTTCAGCCGTTCCGTGCTCTGCTTCAGCACCGCGGCAGGTGCGCTGTGCGCATTGAAGGCCGTTTCCGGCATTTTGTGGCAGTTAAGACAGGCTTTGCTATCGTCGTGCGGATTGCCGGCAACGAGGCCGCGAAGCCAGGTCAATTTGCCTTCGCCGCTTTTGGTATGGCAGGCGCCGCATTTCTCGATCGCGCCGTGAGCGCTCGCCAGCGGGCCTGGCATCAGCAGTCGTGTTCCCTTTGAGAACACGAAGGCTGTGACAAGGCAGACAAAGGTCACGAGCGCCATCTGCACCGCCAGACGGTCGCGCAGGGAGCCGGGGGGCGCCGGTCTGTCGGCCTCCGGCGGGCGAACCGATCCGATTGCTCCCAGTCGCCACATCACCAATTCCCCGATGAAAAGGCATAGACGACGAGGACGTGCAGCACCGTCAACACGATCAGTGCATAGGTGACGGGCACATGCACGAACAGAAATCCCCTGGTCAACCCGAGATAGACACGCGCGAAATCGAGCCGGTCCTTTTCGACCACTAGGCTCTTGATGACGGCAAGCTTCTCCCGGCTCTGCGGGTCGACATAGCGCGACAGGTTTTCGATCTCGTCAGTCAGCCGCTTGAGCGGGTGCTGCGAGCCCAAGAGATGGGCGCCGAAATTGCGCTGCCCCTGGAAAAAGTCGCGTAGGTGGCTGGTGTAGAAATCCTGGATCCAGGCGTCATGGGGCGTCCCCGGCAAGGCGATCGCAGCGGTGTTCGGATCAGTTTGGGCGACGACCGCGTGGACTTCCCGCGCCAACTCGGCGCGGCGCGTCGGGATTCGTTCATAGCCGACGCGCTCGTCGATCGCGCCCTTGGCCTTCAGCGACCAGGCGAGATAGGCGCCGAAGATACCGCTGAACGTCACCAGGATGAAGCCCGCCCACAGCGCCCATTCGAAACGGGAATCCGGTAAAGAGAAATCCGAATGCGAGATGAAGGCGGCGATCAGCAGATAGCCGACAAAGATATGAATTTTGCGCCATCGCATGGCGGACTTCGGCGACAGACTGCCTCCTTTCATGGCGATGTGAAAATAGAGCTGCAAGCACATGCCGCCGGCCAGCACCCAGCCATCGAAATAGCGCGGGTCGCGAAGACCGTTGCCGTAGATCCAGACGAGCCAGAACAGGCCGCATGAAATGGCCGCAATGAGAAGGCCCTGGACAATCTGGCTGTTGAGAAATCTCGCTGAGCGCGGACCGCGCCCGCCGATCGAGGCGTCAGGCACGCGCCGCGCCGCCGATCTTGCGAAAGCTCCCATAATCATCCATCGCAGTGGTACTTTCCTATCAAACCCCATCAGATCGTCGCCGCCAGCCGATCGAAATCACTTGGGTGCGCCGGCTTCTCTCACCTTGCCCTTGAACTTGTCCGGTCCGGGAATCAAGCTGTCGAGCCCGGCCAATGTACTGCCGTCATACTTCTCAGCGATGCTCGCGATCTGATTGGAAACGCCGTCGGCAGCAGACGTCAGAACGCGTTCATTGTTTAGCTTCAGCCCGCCAGAATATGCAAATTCGACCATTTTGGCGATTTCCGGCACGTTTGGAGCTGCCTTCGCCGCGGCGGAAAGCTGCTTGCGCGCCCGGTCGACACGTTTGGCCATTTCGAAGGCGTAAAGCCTTCTCGCCTTCGCGCGGCCGATAGCGCGGAGCCCGGTCTCGAGTTCGACGCCGAGGCCGACGAGATAGAGCATCCGCCTGCGAGCCGCATTGGCCGGCTCATTTACCTTGCCCTTGGAATACCAGGTGCTGTGCCGCACCTCGCCTTGCGACCAGGACATCAACTCGAAGGCGCTGCCGGCTTTGTGGCCACCTTTGTTTACGAGATCCTCTTGCGGCACGACATGGCAACCGTAGCAGTTCTTGGCCAGCTCGTAGAGCGACCGCCTTCTGATCATACCTTTGGACTCGGCGAGTTTCCAGCGCGCCGCCTTTTCAGCTTCGGTCTCGGTGTCGGCTTTTTTGCCGCTGTACCCGCTGTGAACCTTGATCCAATCCTGTCCGGCGCCGTGGCAAGATTCGCAGGAGATGCCCGCGATCGGCTCCTCCTTGTTGTTCTTCTGCTGCACTGTGAAATGGCAATTCAAGCACAAGCTCTCCGACTTAATGCGCCGAACTCCCATCTTCTCGGCGATTGAGTCTGCCTCCGGTTTGCGCGGCATTTCACGGAAAGTTTTGAAATGATGCGTGTCCTTCCAGGCCTCGACCTCTTGCTTGTGACATTCGGCACAGGCATTCGGACCGACGGTCTTGGCTAGATCGGATGCAAATGCGCCGGCGGCGGCAAAGCTGAACATCATCAGCGCGCCGCCGAGACAAAGTATGGATGACCGGAGAGTGGCCTCGGGCCCGAGCCCGATCGACAGAAAGCTATGTGCTCTGAGGACGATAATGACTTCTCACCCTTGCTTCGGCCATTCTATACGCCGGCGTCGGCTGTTTCCTCCGGCTGCGGGGGCGAACGTGCGCGAGCTGACCCAATTGCCGGCTGGAGGGCACGGCGAGCCACCCCATCGCGCGAGTCAAAAGGCTTTGCTCCACAGTGTCGTCGGTGGTCGGCAGGAACGGATCCGCATAGCAGACCGCGCCGCTCTGCGCCGCGATTGATTTAATCGAATCGACCATCGCCGGCGCGCCGCAAGCGTAGAGTACGTCGGTCGGCAACAGGCGCGGCAGATAATCGGTTGGCCGGCCTGACTTCACCGCATTGGTCAAACTCTGCGGCGCGCTGCAGACGGGCACGACAAGGACATTGGGGAAGCGCGCCAGCTGCAAGAGCGCATGGCCCATGTAGAGTGACTCTATGGAGCGGCCGCCAGCGATGATCATCATCCTGCGCTCCGGATTCTCGCGCAGCGCCGCAACGGCTATTGACCAGATCGGCGCGAACCCGGTGTTGGTGGCGACAAGAATCGTCCGGCTGTCCAGATTGGGCCGGAAATGAGCCGATCCATAGGGCCCGGTCAGCTTCACGCGATGGCCCGGCTTTATGTTCTTGCCTAGCGATGAGGTGACACGCCCATCCTTCATCTGCCGGACATGAAACCAGACCGTTCGGTTGTTGGGATTGCCGGTCAAGGGATGGGTGAGGCTGAAGGGACGGTTCGGATAGCCGCTGAAGCCCACCTGCGCATATTGCCCCGCATGATAGGGCAGCGCGCGGTCCGTCTTGATGCCGACTTCCATCACCTCGGATGACAGTGGGTGCAATGAGCTGAGCACGCCTTCGACGGTGCGAACACCCGACGACTGGTCCTTCTCGATCACCACATCGCCGACAATCCGGCACTGACAAGCATGAACGATGCCGGGCTCGGAGCCTTGACCGCCGCGCACTTCGCCGGATGTCAGTCGCACGCAGCATGTTCCGCAGTGGCCGGCGCGGCAGTCAAAGGGCAGGTCGATGCCGTTGTTCAGAGCAGCGTCGAGCAGCAACTCGCCGCGGCGCGCCAGGAACCTAGTCCCATTGATCGTAATTTGGTGACGTGTCGCCATTGCTTGGTCCCAGAAGACTTGAAGTTCCCCAACTACGGCTGGCGCCGGCCCCCGCCGTCACTGCTCTTCCTGGAATGCTCAGTAACGCAAGCGTTCTGGATCTAAATCAACCACCTTGATCAATCTGCAGAAGGAATGCCGTTTTTTTCGTTCGTCCGTCACTTTGGCTACCCCCTGAATATCGACGCCGAATACGTGCACAATTCGAGTATATCAAGTCTATTTTCACGTCATTCGTGCGCCTAGATTATCGGAGTCTGTGCTCCCATCATGGTCAGAGAGTGGCCGTTTGATGGTTGAGGCAGCCGGTAAAAAGTGTCGTGTCGAGCGAACCGGATAGAAAGTCCGTAATTGAAAAAAGTAGTTGGATGCTTGCCCATGGCACGCAGAATGACGTGGACACGGTTCATTGCTGAAGTTGAGAAATGCTGCCTGCGAGGTGAACCGACTTCTGCGAAGTTCTGCCTGCTAGATCGGCGCCCTTTAAACAATTATGGAGCACAATTGATTTTCTAATCCATTAGATGCGCATTGATGATTTCGAAGGCGTGCAGAAATCGCCTCGATATTCGCTTCGTTATTATTGATTCTGGGCGCGGCCATATGACGGCCCATTTCTCCCATTAGCCAATCCGAAGCCCGGCAAAACCGCTGGGTCGTCCCCGGGGGGAGGCGATGAAACGATTATCCGGTATTGCGATGCTTTGCTGCGCTTTCTCTAGCGCGGCACTGATGTACGCAGCGTTCCTCAGTCAGAATGCCGTCGCCGCGTCCAGCGAGTCTGCGAAGACCCAGAGCGCTGAAGCTCAGCCCGCGATCAGACTCGCCCAGGCCGAGCAATCAGACGCCCACGCTGCGCTCGAAGCTCTCATCAAGGAAGACGAAGAGAGGAGAGCCAAGGCCAAAAAAGCGGCCGCAAAATCCGTTACCTCGAACGCCAAGTCGTATGTGGTGGGCAGCGATGAGAAGCTGCCCGCCGACGCCGAGGCCGACGGCAATGGGAAGATGACGGTACTCGACGCTGCGGCAAAAGCCGCGAAAGGCGCAGAAGCTCCCATTCCCGCAGTCGACGAAGAGACCCTCTCCCTCTATCCCACCGCTGCGCAATGCGGCGAATGCCACAAAGAAATCTATGAGGAATGGTCGTCGTCACAGCATGCCTATGCGTCGATCTCGCCGATGTTCCACAAGTTCGAGCAGAAATTCCAGCAGCTGACTCAGGGCACGGTCGGCACCTTCTGCGTGCGCTGCCACCAGCAGGTCGGCACCCAGCTCGGCGAGGCGCGTGAAGCGCCGCTTTGGAAGCGCAGCCAGATTTCCCGCGAGGGCGTGAGCTGCATCACCTGCCACCGAGTCAAGGAGCAATACGGCAAGGTCAACGGCGAGCGCAGGGTTGAGCCGGGCAAGATCTACGAGCCGGTCTACGGCAGCGGCGAAAAGAGCGTGATCAAAGACGTTCTTGCCGACAAGGAAACCTATTCCGTAAAAACCAGCGCAGATGGGCGGGGCAACGATATTCACAAGGGCATGATCACGAACGATCAGATCACCAAGTCGGAGTTCTGCGTCAGCTGCCACCAGGTCGCCGTCAACCTAGGGATCAAGCTGGAGATCGTCTGGGATCAGTATCGCGACAGCCCGGCGCGCAAAGCCGGCGTTTCCTGCCAGGATTGCCACATGGGCAAGGTTCCCGGGAAACCTGACGGCTATGCGACGGCGCCTTCCGCAGTAGTCGGCGGCAAAGAGATCAACCCGGGACGAAAGCACGCCAATCACCGCTTCATCGGCCCGGGCTATTCGATCGCCCATCCAGGCATATTCCCGCATAACAAGGACGCCCAAGCCTTCAACATCGAGGAATGGCTGCAGTTTGACTGGCGCGCCGGTTGGGGCACGACCGAATTCGAGGACAAGGTCGCAGACGGCAAGGTCAAGACCACATTTCCCAAGCGATGGGCCGATGCCGCCGACCGTGAAGACGCACGGGCGATCATCGACGAAAATCTAAAGAAGCTTGACGAACGTGACGAGCTCCGGCGTCAGGTCATGGAGAACAGCAGCCACGTCGACGGTCCCTACATCGAGGGCGCCCCGAGGGTGGGCGCAGATCTGGCGTTCTCCTACAAGATCAAGAACGTCAATACAGGGCACAACCTGCCGTCGGGTTCGCTTGGCGCCCAGCCGCAGCTCTGGGTGAACGTCGCCCTCATCGATCCCGACGGCAAGAACGTCTGGGAGTCGGGCTACGTCGACAGCAATGGCGACATGGCCGATCTGCACAGCCTGGACGTCGCCGCGGGCCGCATTAGTACGGACCAACAGCTGTTGCACTTCCAGACCAAGTTCCTGACGACCAACGTCAAGGGCACGGACCGGGAGATGTACTTACCGGTGAACTTCGACATCGACCCTCTGCCGCATCTGCGACCGCCGGGTGTGCCTACGACCGTTCTCAATCATCCGCCGCTGGTGCGCATGGAGAACCACTCGCTGACGCCGCTGGGTTCGAAACAGGCCAAGTACGAAGTGCCAGGCAATCTGATCACGAGGCCCGGCAAGTACAGCCTCGCCTTCCGAATGCGGAGTCGAGCTGAGCCGATCTACTTCATGCGCTTCGTCGGCGCCACCAAGGCTATGGAGCAGAGCATGAACGAGCGGATCATGAACTTTCATGCCTTCGCGGTGGACATTGATGTGAAGGGCTAGCGACGGAAAAAACTGAGGGCTTCGCAGGGGGACCCGCAAGGGATGCGAGGAAAAAAGCGACGAATCTGAATTCCCGGATCTGTCGCCGCGACGTGGGGCTTCCATATGACGTGTTACGCATGCCGTGCCCGGACAAAGACCGCCGCTTTCGCACTGATAGCCGGTGGTTACCTTGTGACGTCCTCCGCGACAGCAGAACCTACATCAGGCGAAAACATCACCGAGATCCGCAAGGGAAGCTGGTCAATCGAAGTGTTGCCCGGCGACTCACAGGACCAACCCACCAAAGTCCAGACCGAACCGCAGTATGTCGGCGCGTACTCCGAAAAGAAGACCGCCGACAACACCACAGACGCACCCGCTCGCACACGCGGCGAGTCGGAAGGCAAAGAAGACCTTTTCCGATCCGATCCGCAGTACGAAGCCGAGTACAATGCCGAGGGTCAGGTCGATATCTATGGCGCGAAAAGCGCGATCGAGCCGCCGCGTCCGCCGCTCGAACTGGGCCGCCAGCAGTACACCTCCGGATCTTACGACGAGAGCAGCACGCTCTTCGGTGAAAAGAATCCGCTGCTCCCGGGCCTCGCCGTCTATGGTGACTGGCGGACAGCGGTCGCCTATAACAATAATAACGGTAAGGACATCGCCCAGATTGCGACCCGGCTGAACCTTGACGTCGACTTCAAGATCACCGGCACCGAACGCATACACGCTTTCTTCACGCCGCTTCAGAAGAACAACGAATTCACACGCTATGAGTTCGGCGGCGGTGGCGCCAATGACACGTTCAACGACGAGCTCGACCTCGAACCGCAAACGCTGTTTTTTGAGGGTGATTTCGGTTCCCTGCTATCCGGCTTCTCCGGTCAGGAAGCGAGTTTCGATCTACCTTTCACCGTCGGCCTCTTCCCTCTGTTCTTGCAGAATGGGATCTGGGCGAACGATGCGATCCTCGGCGGCGCGGTGAGTCTCCCCGCCAAGAATTCGGCGGCGCTTGGCCTCGCTAATTTCGACGTCACGTTCTTCGCCGCGTTCGACGATGTCGACAACGCGAGCCTCGTCAACGCGAACGGCAAGGCTGACAGCCACCTGGCCAATCTCTATGGCGTCACTGCCTTCATCGACGCCTTCGACGGCTATATCGAAACGGGCTACGGCTTGGTGCAGGGCTACGGCGACCAGGACGGCCTTCTCACGCACTTCCTGACTGCCGCTTACAGCCGGCGCTACGCCAACACCCTGTCGAACTCGACCAGGGTTTTCGCAAACTTCGGGGACGACAATGGCGGGAACGGCGACGGCGTCGCCATCATTTCGGAGAACAGCTTGATCTCGAGCTTGCCGAGCACGTTGCTGCCCTACGCCAACTTCTTCGTCGGCTTCGGCAACCCGCAGCCTTTGGTCGATGGCAATAACGCGGGCATCCTGAAGAACGTCGGCATCAACTTCGAGACGGACGCGTTGACCGGTTACCCGAAACTTGACGACACCGGATCCAACGCGATCGGCGGCGCGATCGGCTTGCAGTATCTTTTCAATCTGGATCAGCAGCTCGTTTTCGAGGTGGCCATGGTGCAGCCCTTCGAGAACGACGGCGTCGGCGCTAAGGATGCGCAGTACGGCTTCGGCGCCCGATATCAGCTCCCGATCGACCGGGCCTGGCTGTTCCGAGCTGATGCGACCTACCAGATCGTCGAGGGCGCCGCCGAAGACAACTTCGGCGTCCGCACCGAGGTGCGCAGGAAGTTCTGACCATGCGAGGCAAACTCATGAGTCGTCGAAAAATATGCGCATCCACTTTGATGTCCTGCTTGCTGGCGATCGGCGTCCTCGGCATGGCGCCCGCGGCCAATGCCGCATCGGCTTGGCAGTTCGTTCCAAAGCGTGGCGAAAGCGCCGCGACTGATGTGATTGAGATCAGGAAACGCGGTCGCGATCCGCGGCTATACCTGCCGATAGCCCCAAACTACAACGCCTACGACTATCCCTACTACTACAGCCGCGGATTTTATCCGACGCACATCGGTCCGGGCTACATCTACTATGGCCATCCGTACTCCTACTATAGAAGCCTCTACTATCCGAAGTACGGGGGCCGATGCTCTAACAGGTTCCGCAGATGCGTAGCGAAGTGGGACTATGATCGAAGACGTGGACCAACGCGCCACCTGAAAGTGCGCAGGAATTGACGGCGGTGAGGCCGTATCTGAATTTTGGAGTTGGCGGATGTCTTTGAATCTCATCTCTCGGCCGCGGACATTGAGCTTGGAGGTCAGTCAACGCCTTCGAGGCGCTGGCGCGACGTTCATTGTGCCAGTCGCGATCTTTCTCCTTGTTGCAGCCGTTGGCGCAGCCGCGACTTATATGAGTGCTTCTCTCCAGGTGTCCGACTCAGGACACACGAACACAATTTCTCCGTCGAGTTCTGGGTCGGATGGCGAAATGCTTGCTCGCCTCAAGGACTATACGCGTTCGATTGGCGTCGTAGAATCAGCGGCCCCGGCGCCAACAGGCAACCTGCTGCCTGATGTGAACACGATGATCGAGCGGCTAGAGGCTCGGCTCAAGACCACGCCAGAGGACATCAAAGGCTGGCGGATGCTCGGTTGGTCCTACTTCAACATGGCGCACTATCAACAGGCCGCTACCGCCTATGCGAAGGCCGTAGAGCTTGATCCGGCTTCCGCCGAGCTAAAGCGCTCATACGAGGAAGCCAAGGCGAAAGCCTCCGAAAGCAGCAATGAAGTGACAGCCGCAGCTATGCAAAGCGAGGCCGTCGCCAAGAGTGGCGAGGGTCTCATCGTCGAGCAAAGCGCCAAATCCGAAGCGATGCCGCCGCACGCCGGCGACGCTGCGATCCGGTCCATGGTCGATGGGCTGGCAGATCGCCTGGAGAGTTCTCCGCGAGACGTCGAGGGCTGGACTCGCCTCATGCGCTCTCGCGTCGTGCTTGGCGAGAAAGAGGTCGCGGCAACAGCGTTCAGCAAGGCGCTTGAGGTCTTCAAGGACGACTCGGCGGCATCGGCCAAGATTACGGCCTCGGCGATCGAACTCGGCCTGCAGGTTGAATGATTGTTCTGAATTTTTGCTTTCGTTCGCCATTTGGAGACGAGCGAGTTCGAGCGCGCCCGCCAACAGGAGCGGGGTTGGACACAAAAGAGGCCGCGCAAGGCCTTGTTTTGAATCTGAAATCCATGGTGGGCGGTATAGGGATTGAACCTATGACCCCACGCGTGTGAAGCTTAGTCGCACGGTTTTCTGGGGGTTTCCGCTAGTTGCGCCGAGTGTCGTAACCCTCTGAAAAACGTGGCGCGGACACCTTGACCGTTGCAGTTGGCTTCCCTCAATTTCCGTTCTGGTGCTTCCCAGGTGCTTCCCAGCCTTGCACCGCGCAATCGCAACGGAGCAGGTTATGGCAACTCAAAAGCTGACCAAGCGTGTGATCGACGGAACTCACGCTACGGATCGCGATTATATCGTGTGGGATAGCGATCTTGCGGGCTTTGGCATTCGACTGCGGCCGGGCGGATCGAAAACCTTCATCGCTCAATATCGCGCGGGCGGCGGTCGCACCGGTCAAACGCGCCGCTACACGGTAGGCCGCTACGGTGTGATGACAGTTGAAGAGGCGCGGCTGGAAGCGCGTGCAATTTTGCTCTCGGCGGCACAAGGGCACGATCCCGCTGGCAAGCGTCACGCCAAGCGCCGCGAGACGAAGATAGCGGAACTCGTCACGCAATTCGCAAAGGAAGGAACGGACCACCTCAAAGAGCGAAACCGGCGCTGCATGCTGGCCCGGATCAACCACCATATCGTGCCCCTGCTTGGTTGGAAGAAGATAAGTGAGGTCCGCATTGGCGATGTTGAGCAAATGATGCGGGACGTGAAGGCGGGCAAGACGGCCAAAGATGAAAAGACTGGGGTGCGCTCTCGCGTTGTGGTCAAGGGCGGGGCGGGTGCCGCAACTCGCGCGGTCAGAGATTTATCGTCGCTCTTCACGTTTGCCATACGGCAGGAACTGGCAACCGCTAATCCTTGTTCGGCAGTTAAGAAGGCGCCAGACCAGCGTCGCACACGCTTTCTGACATTGGATGAAATCAAGAGGTTGGGTGTCGCGCTGTCCGAACTAGAAGCCGAAGGCGCGAATGAGAAGGCGATTGCGATCATGCGGCTTTGGGCTTTGACCGGATGCCGCCGCGATGAAATTGCAGCGTTGAAATGGTCTGAAATCGATTTCGACAAGAGCTGCTTGCGTCTTGACGATAGCAAGACGGGCAAGTCCGTCCGGCCATTGGCGAGCGCGGCGTTGGCAATCGTGAACTCACTAAAACCGGAAGCGGATTGCCCTTTCGTGTTCCCCTCTGAAGACGGCAACACTTTCTACCAAGGCACCAAACGATATTGGGTAAAGGTCGTGAAGCTTGCGGCATTGCCAGGCGTCACGCCGCACACGCTGCGCCATACGATTGGCTCGGCTGCCGTCTCTACCGGCGAAACCCTCGCCATGACCGGCGCCCTTCTAGGCCACGCCAATCAGTACTCGACAAGTATCTACGCCCATATGCAGCAAGATCCAGCGCGCCACGCTGCTGATCGTGTCGTCGGTCCGATCGCAAAAGCGCTGGGTGTGCAGCAAGAGGCAGCGGTCATGCAACTGATACAAGAGGATAGGTCTTGGACTGCGGAGTTAAAGAAGATGTCCGCTTGTTGACGTGCAGCTGCCGCGGTTCGAAGGCGAGGCCGCATGCGTGCATTTGACCCTAAGTGGAAATGCCTCTCTAAGCATGCAAATAGGCGTCGTCGTCTGCTTCGCAGAGGAAGCGGTCATTGAGCGTGCGCCCAGTTCGCGGTTAGACCGGCGCCGAGCCGCGGCAGCATTTCACCTGCAAGCGGACATCTGGCACCCGGCACGATGGGCCATGAGCGGACACATGGTTTTCCGTCGGCTTTACGTCGAATTGGCCCGACGCTCGATGATCGCGATCACGGTGGCGGCGAGACAGCCAGCAGTTATGCCTGCCGTAAGATCAACGACGAGCGTCAATCCGAAGGTGGTGAGAAGCACCACGGCGGTCCGCCAGTGGCGCATCAAATCCGCGAACTCATTTTTCTCCGCCATGTTCCAACACACGACGACAAGGAGGCCCGCGAGGGCAGCAAGCGGTATGAAGTTGGCCAATGGTGCGGCAACCAGGACGAAGCCGAGCAAGAACACGGAATGCAACATGCCGGCAATAGGGCTCTGGGCTCCCGCGCGGATGTTGGTGGCGGTGCGTGCGATTGTTCCGGTCACGCTGATGCCGCCAAACATTGCTGATGCCATGTTGGCGACGCCTTGGGCCAGCAATTCCATATTGTAGCGATGCTTCCGACCCGTCATGCCGTCCGCGATCTTCGCCGATAGCAAGCTTTCCACACCTCCAAGCAAGGTGAAAGAAAACGCCGTCGGGAGGAGTTCCAAAATGCTCGCCCAGGAGATTGACGGAAGCAGCGGCTGCGGCAGTCCGCTTGGCAGACCTCCGAAGCGGCTGCCGATCGTCTCAACCGGCATGTGAAAGAGCGTCACAGCGACAGATGCGAAGCCGACGGCGATCAACATGCCGGGCCACGTCGGTCGCCAACGGCGCAACGCGAAGATCATTGCCATTGACGCCAATCCCAAAGCAAGTGCGTAGAAATTGGCGGTGGGGAGCGCTTCAGCCAAGGCGATGAGCTTGGGGAAGAGGTGGCCAGGCTCGGCGCCTGCGAGCGATATTCCAGCCAGGTCGCGAAGCTGACTGACAAAAATGGTGATCGCGATGCCGCAGGTGAATCCGACCGTGACGGCATGTGGAATATAGCGGATCAACGCGCCCAGGCCGGACAGGCCAAGGAGCGCCAGAAACATCCCCGAAAGCAAGACGGCGATGAGCAGGCCGTCAACACCGTGCTGGGCGACAGTTGCCGACACCAGCACGATGAACGCTCCAGCCGGGCCGCCGACCTGAAATCTACTTCCCCCCAACGCGGAGACCAGAAAGCCCCCAATAATCGCCGCGTACAGTCCTCGTTCGGGAGAAACTCCGGAAGCGACCGCGAAGGCCAACGATAGCGGGAGCGCCACGATGGCGACTGTCAGCCCTGCGAGCGCATCCTTGCGAAGCGACGCCAAGCCGTAACCTTCGGCCAGGATCGTGAAGAGCTTTGGTCGATAAGAATGAGCAGTGGCTGAACCATCCGGCATGGACCGCCTCCGAAGCTATGTTCGTCATCTATATCCAATGCATTATTTCGAGCTGTCGTCCGTCCGCAATGGGCCAACAGGACATCGTTTATAGGTGCTGGCGCATGACATAAGCGTCCACATATCCATGCGCCGGATGGAGAAACGCTGCTGGCAGTCACCCCACGATATTGAACCCCAGCGACCGGTCACTGCCGATGTCGATATTGATCCGGATCTTCAGCCTCGGCGGCGGCATCCGGTTCAATCTCGCTGACGCATTGGCGAAATATGTGACCGAAGTACTAGCGCGAGCGTGAACATTGCGGAGCGGCGCCGGCGGCGCCGCTCCTCATCTTTTGCATGTCGAGATGCCGAGAAGGCGATAGACGGGGCAGACGCCAGTAAGACCCGTCACTAGCGGGATGAGACCGAGAAAGCCAAAATTGGTGATGTAGTCCAAGCCGTACCAGGCAAGCGGCAGTCCAAGCAGTGCAAGTCCTGCAATCACCCGGATGGTCCGGTCTGGTTTGCCCGCGTTACAGTCTGTGGTCAGATTCGCGTGTTCCACGACCGGTCTCCTCTAACTAGCGCGTGGTGCAAAATGCTGCGCCTAACGGCGCGTCGCTCAGCGCGATGACGAGGCCGAAGACGGCGACGGAAAGACCGGCGCCGGCATGAACGATTGGATTTGCTCTGATCGACCGAAGGCTGACCAACCCAAGCGCCGTCAAAGTCACGGACGGCAAGGTTCCGGCGCCGTATGCCGCCATGAACAGCGCGCCGCTAAAGGCGGATCCCGTCAACGATGCAGAGAGCGCAGCCGCGTAGACCAATGGACACGGCGCCGAACCCCAGAGCGCGCCCATGATCCACGGCGAGGCCTTACCGCTTCTGAATCCGTGGCCTGCACAGCGTCCGAAAAGCTCAGTTGTGCGGTCTACAATGCGGTCGGCGACGGCAAACCGAGGCATCACGCCGGCCATGGCTAACCCGATCCACATCACGATGGCAGCTGACGCCGACTGCAAACTGCGAAACTGAAGCTCAGTCGCAGAAGGGCCAAAGACAAGGGAAATGGAGCCTGCCGAAGCGGCGCCGAGTAGACTGTAAAATGCGATCCTACCCGCGTGCATTTTCGCAAGCGCAGCCGCCCGCTCTCGACGACTCGACGGCGCGAGCACGAACAACGCACCGGAGGCGATGCATCCACACATGGCTCCACAATGCAGGCTCCCGGCGGCGCCAAGTATCAATCCGCTTAAGGCGATGCCGAGCAGGTCCATCATCGCCCATCCGCTTCATGCTTCGTGTGTGGCTCGCCGTCTTCAAGCGCGCGCCAGCTCGCGCCTTCGAGATCGTCGTATTGGCCTGCCCTGAGCGACCAAAGGAAAGTGCAGAGCCCGAGCGCGCCAAGGAACAGCGCCGCCGGAATGAGCCAAGCGAGCGCCCTCATGATGCGAGCTCCAGCCTAGCCGACTTCAAACGCAGCGCATTTGCGGTCACTGAGATCGACGAGAGCGACATTGCGATCGCTGCGATCAATGGCGTCAGCACGCCCACCATAGCCAGCGGCACGAACACGACATTGTAGACGATCGACAACGTAAAGTTCTGGATTGCAAGTCGGTGCGCAACTTTGGAGACGGAAAGCGCGATCAGGACCGGCCTCAGTCGACTGCCCTGAAACACGGCGTCCGCAGCCGTCTGGCTGATGTCGGCGGCAGTGGCGGGCGAAATCGAGGCGTGAGCGGCGGCAAGGGCCGGCGCGTCGTTCAAACCGTCGCCGACCATTAGCACACGGCGCCCGGCCGCCTTCAGTTCTTTAAGCCGCGCAATCTTTTCATCCGGTTTTTGCGCCGCGCGCCAGGTCTCGATCGCAAGCTCAGCGGCGACGCGCGCCACAGTCTGCGGTTGGTCGCCGGACAACAGTTCAACGTGATATCCGGAACCTTTGAGCGCCTCGACTACGTTCGCGGAGTCTGCTCGAACGATATCGAGAAAATGCATCGCGACTGGCGCACTTTCGGGTCGTTTGAACCACACCGTCGCCGGCACCTCCTCGATGCTCTTTGCATCGCAGAAGGACGCCGACCCAAGCCGGAACTCGCCTTCTGGCGTTTCCCTAATGAGTCCGGCGCCGCGCAGTTCGCTGACACCGTCGACCGCGCTTGCCGTCAACCCCAATTCTCGGGCCGCCGCAACGATTGCCCTCGAGTACGGATGCTGACTTGCGCAAGCAAGCGATGCAGCCGCCAGGAGGTCCCCTCGGTCGAATGCGCCTGCACCCTGCAGCCGCGGCTCGCCAAGCGTGAGCGTTCCTGTCTTATCGAAAACGACGGTGTCGACTTCATTCAAACGCTCGAGGCCATCGGCGGCCTTTAGAATGATCCCAGCCGAGAACATCCGGCTCGACGCCGCCACTTGCACCGCTGGAACAGCTAACGCGAGTGCACAGGGGCAGGTGATGATCAGCACGGAGATTGCGGCGAGAAGCGAAGGCTCCCATCCGCTTCCAAGCCACATCCACACCAGCAACGTCGAGAGACCGAGCACATGTACTGCCGGCGCATAAAGTCGTGCAGCGCGATCAGCCAGGCGCACATATTTCCCGCGCGCCTGCTCCGCGACGAGCATCAGGTCCGCAATATCGGTCAGCAGGGACTTGCCTTCCGGTCGCGTCGACAGGATCGTCAGCGGATGGCCGAGATTGATTGTTCCTGCGAATATGTTGTCGCCGGGCTTGACGCAGCGCGGCATCGACTCTCCCGTAATCAGCGACTGATCGATGTCGCTGACGCCGATTTGAACAATGCCGTCGACCGAAATTCTTTCTCCGGCCGCCACCAAGACTCGGCTACCGGGCTCGACTTCGGCGAGCGGCAAGCGCTCAACTTCGCCGGACAGCGATACAACCGACGCCGAAGGCGATTTGAGCCCCAAGAGATTGGCGGCGGCGCTTGTCGCACGGGCCCGCATCAGTTCGTCGAGATAGCGGCCGAGCAGGAGAAACGCGAGCAGCATGACGGCCGCGTCGAAATAGACATGCCCGTGACCGCTGCCCGTCTGATAGACGCTGACAATCGTCGTCAGGATCAGGCCGAGCGAAATCGGCACGTCCATGTTGAGCCGGCCCGCCCTGATCGCACCCCGCGCCGACTGGAAAAACGGCTGACCAGAATATGCCACCGTCGGCATGGCGATGAGCGCTGAAATCCAGTGGAACAGCGACTTCATCGAGGAACTCATGTCGCCGTCGGCGGCAGACCAAACCGAGACCGACAAGAGCATGACGTTCATCGACGCGAAGCCGGCGACCGCCAGCCGCCGCAAAAGATCTGTGTCGCGTCCCATGCCGGACGGCGCGGCGTCCTTGGTGAGTTCGGCGGCAAGGTAGCCGGCATTCTTCAAGGCTTCGATGAGCGGATCGGCGACGCCTGTTCGCGTTCGCAGCGCAACCGTCACACGCTTCTGCGCAAGGTTGACTCGCGCGCTCGCCACGCTCGGCAGCGTCGTCAGCGCGCTTTCGACGGCGCGAATGCATGCGCCGCAATGTACGTTCTCGAGGGCCAGAACGATTGTCTTGGCATACTGAGGCGTCGGATCGACCAGCCCCGGGCTGTCATAAACTTCGGCAGTCACGGCGCCAGCCATAATCGCCTCCTGATCCGGAAGATGTCTCCGCTTCCATCGCGCGCAACTACATCGGCGATGAAGGCGCCAGAACCGGTGAGCGGCGTTTCGGCGACGTAGCGCCCTGGACTACTCTCGATAAGTTTTATGCTGATGTTCTCCGCCATTGTCGCCGGCCGTCCGACAGTGGCTTCGACGGTGAGGCCGCCGATGCTTGCGGCATTGTCAGCTTTGATTGCGACGGTGAGTCGCGCGCCATCAAAGTTCGCCTCGGCATGCCAGCCAAGCGCCCTTTGAAGCGCGTCGGCTTCGATCCGGCGATTGTAGTCGAGACCCTTGCGATAGGGCTCTACGGCGACGACGCCTGAGTTGGTGCGCAGCGCCGCCGCGAGAAAGACGCCGTTCATGCCGAAGACGACTGCGAAGAAGGCGCAGAACACCAACCCGATATGCCAACCAGTCAGCGCGCCCTTGTTGTTCTTGGCGGTGGCGTCCATCATCCCGGCCGCCTGAATGTCGTTTCGCGAACGGTGCGTGCGCCGTTTGCAATATCTTGAACCACCAGCTTGAAGTCGTGCGCCTGAGGCGTAAGCGCTGAAAGCTCCCCGGCCGGAACGGCTATATAGACGCGCAATTCGCTCAGCACGTCCGTTGGCACGGTAACCTGGTTCAAAGCTGCGCCTTTGGTCCCGCCGAGCGTTACCGTCGCTGCTGGAATTCCCTCGACCAGAATGTGGAACGTGCGCGGCTCGTGCAGCTTGTTCAGGACTTTCAGTGTGTAGCCGTTGCGAATCGCGCCGTCGGATAACTTGACGAACATCGGGTTGCGATCGGGGAGCAGATTCGCGTCCAGCGTCGAGCGATTGAGAAGCGCTGTCAGCATGATCGCGCCAACGACGCCAATCATCGCCGTGTAGAGCAGCGTGCGCGGCCGAAGGGCCCGGAAGCTGGGTTTTGTGCCGGCACGTTCTTCGTTGAGTCCTGCAATCGTTGCGTAGCCGATCAGATTTTCCGGCCGGCCGATTCGGCGCATGATGTCGTTGCAAGCATCGACGCAGAGTGCGCACTGGATGCACTCGAGCTGCGGACCGTTGCGGATGTCGATGTTCGTCGGGCAAACTGCGATGCAGGCTTTACAGTCGATACAGTCACCCTTGGCTGCACCGGAGTTGCTTTTTTCGAAGGGACCGCGCGGCTCGCCGCGCCACTCGCGATACGAGATCAGGAACGAGTCCTTGTCGATCATCGCGCCCTGGATTCGCGGCCAGGGACACATATAAATGCAGACTTGTTCGCGCGCGATTCCGCCGAGCCCATAGGTCGTCAACGTCAGAATCGCGATGAAGACATAGGCTTCGGTAGGCGCGGTTCCATCGAAGAGCTGAGGCAACAAATTCGGCGCGTCGGCGAAATAGAGCACAAAGGCACCTCCGGTCGCTGCCGCGATGATAATCCAACTCACGTGGGTCATGAATTTCTTGAAAAGCTTGTTGGCGGACCACGGTGACTTGTCCAAGCGAATCCGCGCGCTTCGATCGCCCTGCCAGAAGCGCTCGACGGCAACCATTAGATCGGTCCAGACTGTCTGCGGACAGAAGTAGCCACACCAGACGCGTCCGGCCATCGACGTCACGAGAAAAAGACTCAGCGAGGCGAGGATCAAGAGCCCCGTGACAAAATAAAACTCCTGTGGCCAAATCTCGATGCCGAAAAAGAAGAACCGACCGTGCGTCATATCGAGCATGACGGCTTGATTGGGCAGATCCGGCCCGCGATCGTAGCGGATCCACGGCACCAGGTAGTAGATGCCGAGCGTGACCAGCATCAGCACCCATTTCAATCGGCGATAGTAACCCCGCGCAAGCTTCGGATAAATTTTTTCTCGGCCCGCGTAGAGTGCGACCCGCCCCTTAGAGTCACGCGCGGCGACACCGTCCAACTCGTGCTGATCGGGGAGAATAAAATCATCCACCTTCCGCTGCACATTCATGTCTTGCGCACCTGAGCCAACCTCGCCATTCGCTACTGGCCCCCTCCCAAGCCGTGCACGTAGACGGCAAGAGCTCGGATCGAGGCGTCGTCGAGCCGAGGCGACCAAGCCGGCATCTTGCCGCCGCGGCCCGTCGTGATGCTTTCGATGATCTGCTGCTTCTCAGACCCGTAGAGCCAGATCGCATTCGTCAGGTTCGGGGCGCCAAATTCCTGGTTGCCGTGCCCGTCTTCCTGATGGCAGCTGACGCATTGCTCGGTGAAAATGGTCTTGCCCCGCGCGGCTGCGCTCTGGTCATTCGACTTGCCGCTCAAGGAGAGAACATACTCCGCCGTGTCGGCGATCTGGCCGGGCTCAAGCAACTTGTCGACGCCGAAGCGCGGCATCGAAATGGCTCGCGACTCGCCATCCGCATTGCGGACGCCGTGCTGAATCGACATGTAGATCGCCTCGAGAGACCCGCCCCATAGCCACTCGTCGTCATTCAGGTTTGGATATCCTGACGACCCTTGCGCGCCGCGGCCATGACACGGCGCACAGTTCGCTTGAAACGTCGATTTCCCGCTTGCTGCCGCGAAGTGGGAGAGGTCGTCGCTGTCTTTGATCTTTTCGAGCGGCGTCGAGATCAACGCCTGCCGGAGACTCGCTTGCGCGTCACCTGCGGCCTTGACTTGCGATACCACCGCTGCGCGCTGGCTATATCCCAACATGCCGCGCGTGTACCCATTGATAGTGGGCCAGGCCGGATAGACGATCCAATACCCGATGGCCCAGACGATCGTGACGTAGAAGGTGTAAAGCCACCATTTCGGCAGCGGCTTGTTCAATTCTCGGATATCGTCGTCCCACACGTGCCCTGTGGTTTCGACGCCGGTCACATCGTCGATCTCAGGCCGCTCAGTCATGCCGAACCCCTGAATTGCTTGACGCCAGCGCCGCGTCGGATTCGATCGCCGACCTGCTGGCGCGCTCAAATTTCAGTCGGTTCTTCGGTCTCAGCGCATAAACGAGAACTGCCGCGAACATCGCGATGAACATGAGAAGCGACGTAACTTGGCTGAATGCCGCTACCGTCTCGTAGGTCATTGTTCGTGCCCCTATCTGAGATTTGGCCCAGATGCATCAAAGCTCGCAAAATCAACGAGCGTACCCAGCATCTGCAAATAGGCGACCATGGCGTCGAGCTCCGTGATTTCCGGTTGGCCGTCAAAGTTGGCGACTTTGGCTTTCGGATACCGGCTCAACATCTCCTTAGACTCGGCGGCGTCGTCTTTCGATTGCGCCTCAACGTCGGTCAGAGCCTTGGCGATCATCTCGTCGCTGTAGGGTACGCCGACGGCCTTCAGCGTTTGCATGCGCGCGCCTATTGTACGTGTTTCAAGCGGCGTCGATGCGAGCCACGGATAAGCGGGCATTATGCTTTCAGGCACGACCGCTCTCGGGTTGGTCATGTGTTCGGCGTGCCACTGATCTGAGTATCTGCCGCCGACTCGCGCGAGATCCGGGCCAGTGCGCTTCGAACCCCATTGAAACGGATGATCGTACATGCTCTCGGCCGCCAGGCTGTAATGCCCATAACGCTCGACTTCATCCTTGAGCGTGCGGATCATCTGGCTATGGCAGGCGTAACAGCCTTCGCGAACGTAGATGTCACGTCCGGCGAGCTCGAGTGGCGAATAGGGCCGCATGCCCTGCACTTTTTCGATAGTAGAGTCGACCCAGAACAGCGGCGCGATCTGGACGATGCCGCCGATCGACACGACGATCAGCGCGCAAACCAAAAGTAGAATCGAGTTCTTCTCGAAAATGTCGTGTTTCATGACCTCGACCCTATTCGGCTGGCTGTAGGCGCATGGCAGGCGCGGCGGCGACCCGAGGCTGATCCATGATGTCGACAGGCTCATCGCCGCGGACGGTGCGCCAAACGTTGTAAGCCATGATCAGAGAGCCGAAGACGAACAGGCCGCCGCCGACAGCTCGGATGATGTAGTAGGGATGCATGGCCTCGACAGTCTCAATGAACGAGTAGCTGAGGAACCCGAGCTTGTCGTAGGCGCGCCACATCAGACCTTGCATGATTCCGGAAACCCACATCGACGTGATGTAGAGTACTATGCCGATGGTCGAGATCCAGAAGTGCCATTCGACGAGGCGGATCGAGTAGAGGCCGCGACGATTCCAGAGCCAGGGCACGAGGCAGTAGATCGCGCCGAACGAGACCATTGCCACCCAGCCGAGTGCGCCTGAGTGCACGTGGCCGATTGTCCAATCCGTGTAATGCGACAGTGCATTCACAGCCTTGATGCTCATCAGCGGGCCTTCGAACGTCGACATGCCGTAGAAGGCGACGGATACGACGAGCAGTCGGACCACAGGATCGGTCCTGAGTTTGTCCCATGCGCCTGAGAGCGTCATCAGGCCGTTGATCATGCCGCCCCACGACGGCATCCACAGCATGATCGAGAACGTCATGCCAAGCGTTTGCGCCCATTCGGGCAACGCCGTGTAGTGCAGGTGATGCGGGCCGGCCCAGATGTAGAGGAAGATCAGAGTCCAGAAATGCACGATGGACAGGCGATAGGAATAGACCGGACGCTCGACGCGCTTCGGAATGAAGTAGTACATGATGCCGAGAAAGCCGGCGGTGAGGAAAAATCCTACGGCGTTGTGCCCGTACCACCACTGCGTCATCGCATCCTGCACGCCGGAGTAGACGATGTAGCTCTTGGATTCGAGCAGCGAGACAGGGACCGCCAGGTTGTTGACGATGTGCAGCATCGCGACTGTGACGATGAAAGCGAGATAGAACCAGTTGGCCACGTAAATGTGGGGCTCGCGGCGCTTTGCGAGTGTGCCGAGAAAGACCAAGAGATAGACGACCCAAACGATCGTCAGCCAAAGGTCCGCGTACCACTCCGGTTCGGCATATTCCTTCCCGTCCGTCACGCCGAGTAGATACCCGGTGCCGGCGATGACGATGAACAGATTGTATCCGAGCACGACAAACCACGGCGCCCATCGGCCGGCGAGCCGCGCTTGCGACGTGCGCTGCACGACATAGAGCGAGGTCGCGATCAGCACGTTGCCGCCGAAGGCGAAGATCACCGCTGACGTATGCAAGGGCCGGAGCCGGCCAAAGCTTGTCCAAGGCAGGTCCAGGTTCAGGACCGGAAACGCAAGTTGCCAGGCGATGATGTCGCCGACGAGAAATCCGGCGATTCCCCATCCCACCGCCGCGAGCGTAGCGAGCTTGATGGGGCCGTCGAAATAGCCCTCCTCGTTCTTAAGCATGCTAGAGGGCGAACTGAGGAACGGAAGCAAATAGAACGCCGCTACGGCGCCACTTACAGCAATCAGGGACGCATGGAACGACATCACGGCGTCCGGCGAATTCAACGCTACAATGCCTCCTAAGATCGCTAGGAGTATCGCCGCCAAAAAAGCCAAGAGGTCAGAGACCGCCTCCCGTTCCGCCCGTCCCATGCCAGTCACTCCGTATCGGCGCGCGCTATCCGGCGCGCAAGGCACGCAGACTGAAGACGTTGGTCGCGACCTTCTTTGACTTGAATCAAGGTGCGCCGTGTGCCGCACCCCTAAGTTTACTTCGAATGCAACGAGCGGGACGCGTCATACCGGCAATTGCCAGCGCGTGATTGTCGGAGGTGTGGTCTCGGATGACGGCGCAAATGACCGAAGGGCTAGATCCAATCGATGTGATCGTGGCCGATCATCGCGTACAGCTTGAGCTGTGTGACATTCTGGAGCGGATTGCCGACGGCCTTCCAGAGCCGGCCGAGCGGAAGTTGGTCAGCAGGGCGTTCGACATTATCGAGCGGTCCTGGCGGCAGCATACTGAATTCGAAGAGCAATGCTTGTTCCCTATTCTACGGAACCGCATTTCGCCCGACTCTCTCACCCACGACATGCTCGATCAATTTGAGGCTGAACACGCGAGCGATAGAGACGTGATGCGCGAGGTCGTGTTGACTCTCGACGCGGTCAGCGTGCCACGGCCCCAAGTCGAGCCAGTCGCCGTCGGATACCTCCTGCGCTCGTTCTTCGAGAGCCAGCGCCGCCATATCGGCTGGGAAACCGCCGTTGTGCTCCCACTACTGAAGAGCAGCCTTCAAGTGGATGACCTCAAGCGGATGAGCGACTGGCTCGCTGTCACCCGTGGCGCGAGCGAGCCCGTCTTCAAAATTTCTAGCGGTTGCAAAAACTGCGGCGGCTGTGCATGCAGCCGCGACATTGAAGCGCGATGACGACGCCGACGATACTAGTGCGCTAGCCGAGATGGCCAGCTTGCTGCTCCGCGGCTTCCGCCAGACGCCGCATATCGGAAACAAGGATTGTGCGCGGTCCCTCCAAACTGATTTTGCCCAGGGCGCGCAATTTGCTGAGCTGACGGCTGACTGTTTCGATCGTCAGGCCGAGGTAATCCGCAATTTCGGTGCGTGTAAGCGGCAGATCGAACTTGGCCGACGATTCGGCATCGGAACCGCTGCACCCAACTTGACGGCTATTCTCGGCAACGAGCATAAGGAAGCTGGCGACCTTTTCGCTCGCCGATTTGCGGCCGAGCAGCAGCATCCAGTCGCGCGCAGCGTCGAGTTCGGTGAGCGCATTTTCGAAAAGACGATGCTCGAGCCCCGGAAAATCGCGCACGAGCCGTTCAAACTGAGGGCGAGCAAACGTGCAAAGTCGAACGTTGGTCGCTGCTTCCGCATCATATGTGCTTGCCTGGCCGTAGGGTCGTCCGAGGAAGTTTGACGGAAATTGCAGACCAACGATTTGCTGGCGCCCATCAGTCAAACTCTTGGTCAGCTTGACGACGCCAGAGACGACGTTGGCAAAAAAGGACACCGACTCGGCGGTCCGTTGAATACTTCCGCCTGCAGCGATGTCGCGAAATCTAGCGACCTTGTTCAACTCCTCGAGCTCGTCGCGGGACAACGATCCACAAAGAGCGCGGTGTCGAATGGCGCAATGATCGCAGCTCGATTGGATCAACAGACCTTCGCCTCTCGCCAGAACAAACGGACGCTTTCTGCATGCACCAAGTACGAAAGTCGATGTGACCCGTGCGGCGAAGAAAATGCCTACCAAAGCGCATCGCGCTGCGACATTCAGGCTCGCTCAATTTGAGCCAGATCAAGGACTGCGCGGACGCCGAAGTTATCTATCAGAATACCACGTTAAATGACCGGATACAGCGGTCAATGTACTTTAGGAGATCAAATGGGTCAGATGTTTAAGTTAGACGGGTTGGTGAAAGCTATGATGCCCGCCGCAGCCGCAAACCTTAAAGAGATGTATTTCCCGGCATTGACGAATGCGGCGACATTTGGCGGAGCGGTCTGTGAAGGGTACTCCCGGTTCGGCGCCGAATGGTTCGCGTTTCTCGGCCGACGCGTCGGACGCCAGGTAGAATTTACCTCGGCGCTCGCCGGATGCCGCACACCAATCGAAATCGCACAAGCTTGGCGAACGTTCAACGCAAACGCGATTCAGGACTATGGAGACGAGCTTTCGAAACTCACGGAAGTCGGAAAATGCATTTATCAGTCTGCAGCGCCGAAAGTAACTGTTGAGCCAAAACTCCAAGAAATTATTTACGAAAACATTGAGGCGTCCAGCTGAGCGAACTCAAATTTGGCATAGCTGTCCCTGCAATTTGCTCTGGTTGCCCTGCGTATCCGCTTGCCTTGGGTTTTCAGTCAGACGCCGGCTGATGAGGGCGTACGATGGGTTGACGTCGCCGCTCGGCGCTGCTGCCACTTGGACTCAATCCCTGCGGACTGTCGTGCGCCTCATGCTCAATGGCTGGTCAACCCATATTCATCGGTTGGGGAGCTATTGAGATGGTTGATGAAGTTTATCGTGTCGTGGTTTACAGTGAAATTGGTGGGTTACTAGCGAAACTGATCGAGCATTTTTTCGCGGACCCCGGCGATGGCCGAGAAGGACACAGTTGAGGCCGAGAAGCCCAAGGTCTTCATTTCCTATTCGCGCAAGGATATGCCCTTCGCGGACAGGCTGGAGCCGGCGCTGAAGAATTGTGGCATTGAGCCACTGATCGATCGCACGGAAATCTACGCCTTCGAGGACTGGTGGAAGCGCATCCGGTCTCTCATCGGCAAGGCCGACTCCGTCATTTTCGTGTTGAGTCCGGACGCCGTTTCTTCCGACGTTTGTGCGAAAGAGGTCGCTTATGCCGCCTCTCTCAACAAGCGCTTCGCCCCGATCGTCTGGCGGCGGGTTGAAGATAAGGCCGTTCCGGAAGAACTGGCACGGCTCAATTTCGTTTTCTTCGATGATGACGCGCGGTTCGACGACAGCATTGCTCGCCTCGCGCAAGCGCTCGTGACCGATATCGGCTGGGTGCGCCGTCACACCGAGTTCGGCCAGAGCGCACAGACCTGGGAGCTCGCCAAGCGTCCCGGCGGGTTGCTATTGCGCTCACCTTTATTGGAAGAGGGCGAGCGCTGGATCGCTTCACGCCCGCGTGGAGCGCCTGCGCCGACCTCAGAAACGCAAGCGTTTATCGTCGAGAGCCGGCGTGCGACGACCCGCCGTCGCAACATCCTGACGAGCAGTCTCTCAGCGGGCCTCGCCCTGTCGCTCGGACTCGCGGGGCTCGCGTACTGGCAGCGCGGAATCGCGATCGAGAACGAGGTTAGGGCCGTCAAAAATGAGAAAGTCGCTGACGAGCAGCGCGCCTTCGCGGAACAGCGCCAAATCGAGGCGGAGCAACGTCGCCGGGAGGCAGAGGAACAAAGGGCAATTGCGGAGAAGAAAACACAAGAGGCCCAGAGGAACCTGCTCACCGCGGGTTACTTTGCGAACGACGTCGTGACGAAGATCGCGTTAAAACTTCCAAGCCTCGCAGCATTGCCGCCCGAGAAAATGCTGGAAGAGCTCGGCGCCATCGACGAGACCCTCATACAAGCGGGAACTCTAGTCCGAGCGGCGGGAACGGTGCAAAAGAATGCCGCGTTATGGACCCAACTTGGTGGTGTGTTATTTTTTCTCGGAGATTTCTATGCGGTTAGAGACGGAAAGCGAGCCGCCAGGGACTTTGAAGAAGCCCTCGCTCTGCGCCGCGAACTCGTTGCAGTTGATCCCGGCAACATGGAATGGCAAAACGATGCGTCGGTGACGCTCTACAGACTGGGTGATATCAGACTGAGCGCGGGCGACGTCCCGAACGCTATCAAGGCCTATGAAGAGGGCATCGACATCGCCCGTAAGGTTATCGCGGCGGATTTGACCAAGGTCGACCGGCAAACCAACCTTGGCTATTATTATAGTAAGCTTGGAGACGCTCGCTCGACAAACGGGAACCCAGACGCGGCGCTCGCGAGCTACCGCGCGGCTGCCGAAATCGGCGAAAAGCTGGCTTCGAATGATCCAAGCGACATCCGCGCACAACGCAATCTCAGCGTCTATCTCAGACAGCTCGGCGATACTTTCGCTGGCACCCAAAGAGGGGAAGCGATTGCAACGTACCGGAAGTCACTCGAGCTACGCCAGTTCCTGGCAACATCCAATCCCAGTGATGGTGCCCAGATCGAATTGGCCGAAATGTACGAACGGCTGGGCAAGGTCCTATGGGCCGATGAGAAGCGCAACGACGCGCTCTCAAATCTGGAAAACGCGGTGACGATTCGCGAGAAGATTACGCCGCGTGATCCTAGTATCGCATCTTTGCAGACTGGCATTGCGGCCGGCTTTTTGCAACTTGGCGACGTCTTACTTAGTGAGGGCAATAGCGCCGAAGCGGTAAAAGGTTATCAGAAATCACTCGTCTTTTTTCAAAAAGTGGCGGAGCGAATTGAAGCAAAAGAGATCGCCGAGAGCGGTAAGGCCGGAGAGAGCACCGCGATCGCGTTTGGCTCGGTGGCGAATTCGGCCCTTTTTGCTCAGTCGTTCGATCAAGCGTTGGCGGCTTCTGATCGCGCGGTGGCGTTAGGGCCCAATCTGCTCTGGTTGAAAGCCAATCGCGCCCACGCCTTGATGTTTTTGGGGAGAAACGAGGAGGCAAAGCAATTGTACGTCGCATTCAAGGGGCAGAATTTGCAAGAACGATCAAACAAGTCGTGGGAGGTCGGGATCGGGGAGGACTTCGTCAAATTTCGTAAAGCCGGTTTGGATCGCTTCGCGGGCCCGGCAATGACCGAAGTCGAAGCCGCACTGGGGCTCCGCTCTCCGTGATTCTTTTCGACGGCAAACGCAGAACCCTTGCCGACGCACATGCGCCTCGGCAAGGCCGAACATCACGTCGAGCTTGGAGTAGCCGAACATGAAATGATCGCTCTTGTCGACCAGAGTGACGTCGACCGTATCGCCCAAGGTCTCGGACAGCAGCGTGGAAAGCTCAAGCCCGCCGAACCCGGCCCCCAGAACTAGGATACTTGTTTTCATCGGCACGTCCCCGCCATCGCCGTGGCCGACGATATGGCTTTCGTCACAAGCTAGGCAATATGACTGTAGCTGCGCCCGCACGAGAGGCAATATCGCTGCCCGGTCGAGTAACGACCAAATTCGATCTTGTCATTACAATCCCAGAGCCGCTTAGGACCTCGGTCTCGCCACGCCAGATAAGCTGTTCGCGCCAACCGCTGACGTAATTGTCAGAAGCGAGTCGGTTACTTCTGCTCCTGGCCCACAGCGGTCCTTACGATCGACTCGAACCAACTGCAACGTTTCCGGTCTTGGTTGCGAGCTTGAATGCGTCAGGGTAAATCGACACGCGTAATTTGCGAAGTTGATAACAGATATGCCCGCGCCAAAACTTCTTGTTTTCCAGCATGCACCCTTTTGCCCCCTCGGAACTTTTGGCGAGTTCGTCGTAGACGACGGAGTTGATGCTCAGATTGTCGAACTTAATAACGGAGAGGGAATCCCATGGTCCTCCCCCAGTGAAGTGGTCCGACTCGAAGTATGGGTTTTTGCCCGAGGAGGACAGTGATGCCGAGGAAAAATCACAAGGCGGAAGATCGTTTCAAAACTGCGTCAGGTCGACGTTCTGGTCGCGCAGGGGACCAAGGTACCCGACGCGGTTCGGTCGATTGGCGTGACCCAGGTGACGTACTACCGCTGGCGGCGTGAGTACGGCGGTTTGCAGATGGATCAGGTGAAGCGCCTCAAAGACCTGGAGCTTGAAAATCAGCGTCTGCGCCGGGCGGTCTCCGACCTGACGCTGGACAAGCTGATCCTTGGGGAGGCCGTCAAGGGAAACTACTAAGCCCCGCCCGCCGAAGACTTTGTATCGAGCATGTTCGACGTGAGCTTCACGTTTCCGAGCGCCGCGCCTGTGCGGCGCTCGGCCAACATCGTTCGACGCAGAGGAAAGCGCCAACGGGGCGAGATGACGAAGAACGTCTGTCCTGCGATTCCGATGACTACAATCGGATGCGAAACGACCTGTTCTGCTCGTCCTACACGCGCGAACAGGAGGGCATTGTCGTTGCGGCTTTCGACCAGCCCGCATGTGCCTGGAAGGTCATGCCCGTGTCGTCGGATTGAAGCGCGACCAGCCCCAACCCACCGACGGCGTAGGCATCTCGCTTAGATCCAGTCCCGCTCTCTCCAACTCCCTACCGTGATGCCTACGGCCACAATGGGGTCAGCAGCCGACGTCTTCGTTGCGGACGGAAATGTCGGCGAGGGTTGCAGCTTCCCATCTTTGTGAAGCTGACAACGCCAGGCATCGCTGAGATCGACGATCTGCCATTCGGCGGTCATCTCCATAGGCAGCTCGGAGAACGGCACCGGCTCGACGATGACACTGAAGATGCGCTTGTTGTGAGGTTCTTGGCGCATCGCCCCAGCGAAGCCAGCCGGAGTTATGGGCGCTCGGCTAGATCCACAACTCCAGACGGTCACCTGGTAGTGGTAAGTCAGCAGACGCTTGCCTTAACGCCATGTCTATGGCGTTACTTTGCCGATTATTCCACGCGAGGCACCGTGGCAGAAGCGGCAACAAATCCATCGATAGAAACAGCGCCGGAGATCGGCGAGCGTGGCCATCGTACAGCTGTCAATTTGAGAGTATTCGTCTCTTATTCACGGACAGACTCCCTTGATTTCGCCGACCAGCTCGTGCCCGCACTGCAGACCTGCGGCTTTGAAGCCATCATCGATCGACATGGCATTTTGGGCGCAGAGGATTGGAAGAAGCGCCTGGGCGTTCTTATCGAGGGGGCGGACACTATCGTCTTCGTGCTCTCGCCTGAGTCGGCCGATTCGCCAATCTGTGCTTGGGAAGTGGACGAGGCAGCGCGCCTGTCGAAACGTATCATCCCAATCGTCGCCATTCCGCTCAGCGGGAAAACGCCGCCGCCGCGGCTGGCCGATCTAAATTACATCTTCTTCTGCGCCGATCCCGCCGTTCGCGATGGTGGCTTCGGCACCGGACTTTCGCGCCTTGTCGACGCTTTGAACACTGATCTCGATTGGGTGCGCGAGCACACGCGGCTGCTCGCCCGCGCAACTGAGTGGGAGAGCGCCGGGCGTGTCGAGAATAGAATGCTGTCGGGCATCGACATCGGCGCCGCCAAGGGCTGGGCGGCACGGCGGCCAAAAGGGGCACCGGAGCCCACTGCGCTCCATCTGGACTATATCAAGGCCAGTGAGGCCCGGGAAGAGAAGCAGCAAAACGAAGAGCGCAAGAGGCTATCTGAGCGCGAAGGCCTACTGCGGCAGGCCGAGAGCGTTCAAGCAGAGCGGGAGGCGGCTTCGCGCATACTGTCAAGAAGGACTACAGTAGGACTCGTGGGCGCGGGCGGCTTAACGATGCTATCAGCAGGACTTGCTTACTGGGGCACCAATGCAGAAAGCCGATTTCGAAAAGAAAGAGCACGCGCAACAACGGCAGCGAAGGCCTCATTAGAGGCGGCAATTGAAAAGGACGCCGCGCGACCGGACATACAGGGAGTTCTCACGGTTTTTGCGCTCGAACCGGACCTTGATACTGCGGGCGATACGACACCACGTCTGGGGCGAACTCTATTGAGTCGGTTGAAGGACAAAGATAATTCAGTCGAACGGGCGCTACGCATAGCGCGTGACGAAGTTCTTCGCAGCACGCACAATCCAAACGCACAGCGCCCGTTTATTGTAACGGACTTAAATGCTGAAATTTATCTCACTCGAAATCCGCCAACGCGCAGACGCTCTGCTGTGGTTATTGGAAATAGTGATTACCAATTCAACTCCAAACTTAGGTTTCCGGCTGCTGACGCTCAAGCTTGGTCCGCTTTCTTAGTAGAACAAGCCTTCGATGTTGTATCCATGGTCGATGTAAACCGATTGGAGTTAGTGAATGGTATCGAAAATGTTCTGGCCAAGATGTCTTTGAAAGAAGAAGGGCAGACCAAGTTTAGCTCTCTTTTTGTGTTATTCTATGCCGGGCACGGCATTTCCATCCAGGGGGTCAATTATATCGTACCGATTGATGCGAAATTAGAAAGCGCAGAGCAAGCTCCTCGTGAATTGATCAGCATCGATGAAGTAACGAGTCGGTCACGCGCTCCAGGCGTGGCCTCACTAGTGATCTTAAATGCGCAGCGATCAATGCCCGTTGCTTTCTCTCGGTGAGATTGTCGCCTTCAACCTCTCGCTTACATCGGCGACCGATTACGAGACTTGGCTAAATGCAAAAATTGTCGAGCAAGATGCTATTTCTGCTAATGGCCCTAACCGGCGAGTGGCCGCATCCAGCGTAGTCTTGTTTGGCGGGCCTCGCTGTCAGCCCATGGTCCATTGCTGACGTTGACTTCACAGGGTTGGAGGTTGCCGCAGGTAGTTCGTTGATTTAACCTACGGGAGCATCCCAGGTTCACTTGGTGACGGATCGTCTGATGTGGTGGGCGCGGATAAGCTGGGTTGTAGGACAAGACGGCCTCCGGCGTTTGTTAGTTTGCACATCTACATCGCAACCACTGCGGCGTTGATATTTGGACCGGTATCAATTTCTGAAATGACGCTGCCTGAGCGGGCCATACAGCGCTGGTTACACATGTGTCTCGATCATGACTCGATGAGATATCCCTCCATAGTTCGGTAGCTGCACTCGGCGAGTGGGAAAAGATTATGTTGAGATGGTTCGTATGCTTCGCAAGCGCAATGTTTGGTTTTGCGAACAATGCAACTGCGCAAAGTTGTGGCGATCATATACTGAGGCAGGGCAGGGCCGTAACCGCGGCGACAAACAAATTAAAGGCGGAGCTTAAGCGCACCGGGGATTGTACTCTGGTTCCAAGAATAGTGGCCGGTGGCGACCGCTTTAGAGCTCTTTGCCTCCAAAGGGCTGCGCAGTACGCGCATTGCGGCGCTTGGTGCGATCCAGGAAAAACTCACGAGCAATTTGAAAAGGAAATGCGAAGTCTCTGCAAAAGCGATCCTAAGACCGTAACAGCAAATTCTACAGCGACTGACCCAAAGCAGGAACCATCTGCCAATCAGCCGCTCGCTTCTTCTGGAGCTGCGCGATCCGCGTCCTGCAGCGACATTACTGGAACCGGCGACGCGGCTCCTACCGCCACGCATTGCAAGAAAGCAAATGCGGCACTTGATGAAGCTCGTTTGGCCTACGCAAAAAATCCTGCCGCTTCGGCTCAAGCATACAAGAAGGCCGCAACATCGGCCCGTCGCGCCGGAGACACAACCCTAGAGTTAAATATCCTTCGGGAGGCAACGACACCTCCGCCCGCCAACGCTGAAAGTGCTCCAGCGCCGATTGCAAGCCTGGATAATACCGCCAGCGCGCCGAACCTGCACGAAGCGTCCGCGCCGCCTCAAACCAAATCCGCAGGCGCGCGTCGCCCGTGGTCGGGGCAAAAGGACGATTGCGAGTCGGCAGGTCAGCTCGAACGCAACACGGCCGCCTGGTACGACATGTGCGTGCCGTTCGATCTGGCCGAGTTGGAGAAATCCAGACCGAACGCCTACAAGCCACCCATCAGCCCGCAGGATTTGACTGCCCGCGCGATCGATGAGTGTAAAGATGTGAGTGGGGACGAAAAGCGGCAATGTATTTTCGACGCCAAACTCAGAATTTTATTGGCGGCAGATCCAAATGTTCGTGCCGAGTGCGCGTCAAGAAGCTGGGGCAATGAACGGATCGTCTGCGTCGATGCGGTCTATCTGCATGGGCCGGGCGCCAATGTGAAGGCTGCGGTGCTTCGAGACGAGATCCGGCGCAGTTTGAATAAGCTCCCGGACTACGCTGACCCGGAGGTAGCTTTAAGAGTGCCCGAGAATTCCGTGCCGATGGATAGTCGCTGCGCACCCGGTCAGGGCATGAAACCGAAGCCGGGCGCTTTCGGCGCTTGGTCCTGCCAGCCCCTGGGCTTGATATGGCTTGCGCCGAACAAGCCAAACCGGGACACCGCGAATCCTCAGGGCACCGACGCTCCGAATTCGCCGGATCCGATACTGGCATTCGAGGAGCGTGTGAATAACGTAGCGGCGTCGGCCGTCGCGGCGGTCGCCCACGCAACGAGCGCGAACTTGTCCGCCGCCGACCGCGAGACCTGCACGGTGGCGGCCTTCGCGGCGGTCCATAGCATACTCAAGGGCGGTGCGCCGCCGGTGGCGGAGATGTGCCGACCGATGACCAATGCAGCTCGCGCCGAGCTCGCTTACTACGCCGGGGCGCACATCGACACCGTTACCAATCCTGGGGTCGAGGAATTGCTGCAGTATCTCAATGCGCGAAATCCCAGTTCGGGCGGGCTCAACAGCGGCGATCTAGGCGCGCCACATCAGGCCATCGTATCGCCGGCTGCCGACTGCAATCAGGCCGAGTCGCACTGGAAGGCCGCAGAGGACATCAAGTCTCTCGTGGTCTATCAGGACCATCTCTCGCGCTTTCCGTCCTGCAACTTCGCTGCGCTGGCGGTGGCCCGCATCGAGCACTTGAAGAAATAGTACGCTCAGCCCCAAACTTCAGTTGCTGGTCAACATCTCGCAAATAATAATGCCGATGCGACACGTACACTTGCAATAGGCCATCACCTAACTACTCAACGACAAACTTGATTTAGCAGAGTCAGTTCTGTTTCGTCAGCCGAAATCAAAGCAGTCAGAAAATATCTCGAGTGGATGCAATGATTCGCTATTATATTTTTGACTCTTGCCGTTTGTAGTTTTATCGGCATTAACCCAGCAATAGCTGAAGACCGATTGCCTATGGAGGACGGCGTTTGGATGAAGGAAAACAAGTCATATTGCGGAGATGATAAGAGAGAGCAAATGCACGTCAAGGGGGTCGAATATAGCACCCCGGGTTTGGATTGGACACGATGCAAAGTAGTTGGGAAAATTGTGCGAGTTGGAAATTCCTTTAACGTTCGATTGCGCTGTAAAAGTTTTGAGGACGGCGAGGAAGGCGAGAATTTACAGGGGGGGATCGTTGAAAATAGATTTATTCTAGTCAAGCCCGGTGTCCTTACTGAGATTGGAGACGGTTACGAAGCTCAGTATTTTCTGTGTGGTACGCCGCAGCCGGCCACGAAGGTCGAACAGCCGTTGAACGATTGTGGCATCGGTTTTGAAGAGCGCTTCGAACAGTGCTCTGAAGATGGGGGCGGGGAAAAAAACTGTAAATGTGTTCTGATGAAAAATAGCTGCAAATACGCGCTCTATGCACACTACATATTGTCAAACGCCAAGCCCTTGTCAGCCAATATTCCCGGGGAAGAAAATGCTGACGTGTGCACGACCAGCCGTGGCACTACCTTTCGGTACTTGCGCTCCGAACGCCCTAAGTACTGACGAATTCTGTATTCGGGTCACTCAAAGATTTTTCAATAGGTGCTGGGTCTGATGCGTCGCCTGGAAGTTCGTCCTTGGACTGCTTTTGGCCCTTCCTTGCCGTCGACACGACAAATCGGCTCGTCTGCTTATGAGGGGAGCTCCGCCATTGCAATCTCTAAGTCTGGGCTTGTCTCGCCGCGCGTTCCTGATTAAGCGTGAAAAGTCGTTCTAGGATTTCTTCGTCGGTGAGATTGGTCGGCCAGCCGTAGGCGCTCGCGACCGCCGCGTCGAGATCGCGGTGGGCGTGGTCGAGCCAGGCGGGGCGCTCGTTGTAGAGCTTGGTCAGGGTGCGGTATTTGAGGATCGCGGCGGCCTTGTCGTCGACTGGAAGGATGCGATCGGGATATCCCGGCACGACTTCGGGCACGCGCTGGACGAGGTCGGGCGGATTCAGCCAGTTTTCGCGCAATTCATTCAGGCGCGCCGCGGCTTTGGCGATGGACTGTGCCCGTGGATCGGCGGCGTAGTCGGCGGCCGGAATGTTCGGGGTCAGGTCTTCGGGGAAGGGGAAGGTTTCGAAGCACGTGGTCGGCGTGTAGCGAGGCCGATCTTCGAGCGAGGTTCCTAAGCGCAGCGACCATAGCTCGTGGAACTTGGAATGCAGTATGCCGAACGTCGTGTCGTCGTCGCGAGCGATGGCGACGGTCGCTGAATCGGGCAAAATTCTCGGACTTCTCCAAACGAACAATCTATGTTTGGCAACGCGCGGAGTTATCATGCACTGGCTTAGTTCCGCGAAGAGACGCCGTATTGTCGGTACCGTTTCGCCGTGTTGCCACCAAAGCCGCTTTCGACGTTCACGCCTGTTTGAACTTCGCTCTGGAAGGATAATCTTCCGCGCGTATTCGAACGGCTGTTGGTAGAGCGCAGCTTCTTGTTCGCTCATTTCAGCAAAATCGACAATCCACGTATCTGTTGGCCGCTGAACAACATCTCGGCCATTTGTCCAAGGCCTGACGACGTCCGTGTTGGGTTTGCCATGCGGATTGTACGGATTCACGAGCCACGTGCGCGCCAGATCGCCAGCAATGTCAAACGAGCCTACTTTAACAGGACCCTGATAAGCGATCTTACCGTTATGCTTAAGCCGCGTGACCGCAGACAGGTCGAGGTTGGAAGTCAGATCAGAAAAAATCTCCGGTGCTAATGACCCGTCGAGCTTTAGGGGCACATCTTTCGACCCGTCGTCAAAACAGATTATGGATACTCGCACGGCGGCGCCATCAACGACCCATGGCTCGTCGCTCCATGCCTCGAAAATGCGTTCATTCTCGACTATCCGCTTTAGGGTCACATTGTTGGACCCGCCCCTGATCGAGTTCGTTGCGACGAGTCCTACCCTCTCGAATAGACCCGCAGTTAAAGCCTCACTGGATTTGTGGAACCAGTACACGACGAGGTCTGCCGTTCCCGGCAACTGATCTGAGTATGTATCGCGCAGTACGCGAGTATAGTGCTCTCCGAGGTGCTCAACAAATAACTGACTTCCCAAAAACGGCGGATTGCCGATGATGACATCTGCATCTGGCCATTCGGCCTCCGTACCATCCGGGTTCAGTAGCGCGTCGCGGCACTCGATCGTGTCGAGCGGTTTCAGGATCGGGTTCTTTGAAACGCCGAAGCCCTTCTCGCGCATCCACTGGATTTCTCCGATCCACACCGACACGCGCGCGAGGTCGGCCGCGAAAGGATTGATCTCGATGCCCTTCACGCACTCAGGGCCGACCAGCGGCACCTGAGGTTCAAGTCCGAGGCTTTCCGCCTCGATGTTGACGCGCGCCTCGATGTCTTTGAGCGACTTCAACGCGACATAAAGAAAGTTTCCCGAGCCGCAGGCCGGGTCGAGCACCCGGAAATTCTTCAGCCGCTCGATGAAGGCGATGCGCAGCGCCTCCGCTTCGTTCTTCGCTTTGGTTTTTGCGCCGGCCGATTTAGCCACCTTCGCTTGTGCAAGTTTTGTTTCAATCTCGGCGCGCGCCGCCTCCCAGTCTCTCAGCAACGGCTCGATGATGACGGGGCGCACGATCATCATGATCTTTTTGGCGTCCGTATAATGCGCGCCGAGCTGCGAGCGCTTCGACGGGTCGAGCCCGCGTTCGAACAGCGTGCCCATAATCGAGGGGTTGATTTCCGACCAGTTCTGCGTCGCGGCTTCCAGCGCCACTTTGATGTCGTCGCGCGTCAAGGGAAGCGCCGCGCCATCCTCGAACAAGCCGCCGTTGAACCAGTCGATGGCGTCGTATCCGACGCGACCATGCTTCACGGCCATGGCCGTGAACAGCTGCTCGGCGTGGCGACGAACTCCTCGGGCGCGCCGAGGCTCGCCTGCAACATGCGCTCGAACATTTTTTTCGGCAGCAGATCGACGTCTTCGGCGAACATGCAGAAGACCATGCGATTGACGAAATGCGCAACCTTTTCGGAATCGTGGCCGCGGTCGCGCAGGTTCTGGGCGATCGCGACGAACTTTTTCGCCACCTCTTCCGTCGTGGCGTTTGCCGACCGCTTTGGCTTGAGTTCGCCGACCGTCGCTTCGTCGAACGCCCACTTGAGTTTCTGGCGGAGCCGCACGTCGGCCAATTGCTCGAGCTCGAGCGCGTGGCTTTCCTGGACCATGTTGGTCCAGTTGGTGTGCAGCTCGATGCGTCGCATGTCCGAGACGATCAGCAGCGGCGGGTTTTCAAGATCGCTCGCGTAAAGTTTGAGTTGCCGCAGCGCGTCTTTGAGATCGCCGCCGGGCCGCTTGTATTCCCAGGCGAAGCAGCCGCGCTTCCACGCGTCGGCGTAGCCCTGTCCGCCGCCGACCTTGTTGACGTTGACCTCGAACCCGTAGCCCTGATCCATCAGCGACGCGCCCGTGGGTTTCGGGGCGCCGATCAGGTCGCAGAGCCCATTGAAGTGCATCTGCGCGCCTTGCTCTTCGTTGAGGTCGGAGTTTTTCCAGGTCGAGATGAAGGCTTCTGGCGTCATTTGTCCCTCGCCGCGGAAGGCTAGTGCAACTCAGTGCGTGTTGTGAAGCGTTCAGGAAAGCACCTTGTAATCGACGAATAAAAGGCACCGGGCCGACCCGAATCTAATCGCAGTCCAGCCTTGTGATGTTCGGAATAGGTTCGATCCGACACGATCGAGGCGCCGCGGTCTTTCCGAGCTTGTGGCGACGCAGGAGAAAAAACAGATGTTGGTTTCAGACCGTCCATCAAATTCAATGGATGCCACTTTCGAAAGCCCTGTGCCGCGGCACACCCCGGATGATTCGTTTGAGTGCATCTTCCTAGGTCGCGCTTACCACGAAATTGCCAAGGCGGTGTTTCCGGACTGGTCGGGGAACGAACTAACCCTGACGTTGCCTGACATTCTGCCGGACGCGATCGAACCTCGCGCCGGATTACTCACAGTCGTCGACAACGCTGTCGAAGCGGAATGGTACGAACCGCCCAGTCGCAAACAGCTCGACTACGCCTATGATTTGTTACACGTTTATCGACCAGATCTCCGGGAAAGGTCTCGTACACGCGGGTTTTTCAGCGGGTGGGGAATGCCTGCGCCGCGTTTCTCATTGTTCGAGTGGAAGCTCGCGCAAAAATTCAACTTAGAACATCATGAGCGTGTCAAGGAAGGGCTAGGTAAGAAGTGGTATATCGACAAGACGATATCCTGCCTTTGCGAGGCCAACATCCTCCGCACGCGGTTGCGCCATCCAGAAGGCGGCGACTTCTCTGACGTTCTGCCCGCGTCATACTGGCGAACCGAGAACTACGGCGAGCGCTTCAAGACGTGGTGCATGCATCCCGAACGTCCGTTCACCGCTAGTGGATTTCTTCACTTTATTTTCGTCGAGAGAGCATCCCTTGCAGTCGCGCTAATTCGACTGATGGGTAACGCACGCTCAACTAACGACGGAGACCTGACTGGGTTTGTGTCGGATCAAGTTTCGTTCTTGCTCAGCGTAGCTGCGCGGTGTGGAGTGACGGCCGACGAGCCATTGACCATCGAAGCCATCGCAGCACAGATCGTTCAAGATTGGCCTTGGGTAGACAAGCCCGGGAAAACTGAGGTCCGATACATGGCAAGCATAATTCGCAATCGCAGCGCTCGCGAGGAAGCTTGGAAAAGGAAGGGGAAGCGCGTGTGATGGGTTAAACCCATCCGACGCAAGAGGGTTTAACTCTTCAACGGATCGACGACTACGGTGAATTGCACAATTGATCTTCCACCTGCCGGGGGTAGCCCGGAGATTCTTCTGGTGGAATGGCAATGGCAACACCGTCGCAAGAAATGCGCGTGCTGCGTACGCGCGAGGCTGCCGCACATTGCGGTTCTTCAAAGTCAACGTTCGAGAAGCTCAGATTGTCAGGCGGCGGTCCGATCTACTCCAAGATCGGCCGACGCGTTGTTTATCGTGTTGAAGATTTGGAACTCTGGCTCGACCAAAATCGACGGCGTTCCACTTCGCAGAAAGAGGGGACACCGTGACGTGGACCCAAAAGTTCAATCTGAGCACCAAAAATGGCTACAGCACAGGCGTTTTCGTTGGCACGAGGCCGTCCTAAAAGATCCCGTAATTTGTCGCCGAGCATCTGCGCTCGCCCTTGCCGGCCATATCATGCATCGGTTTGATGTCACGAAGGGATATGCCCAGTTCTCGATTTCCTCTGCCGAAAAGGCGCTGTGCTTCGATGCGCGAAGTCTCAAGCGTGCGCGAAAGTTCTTGGTGCAATGGGGTTGGATCGGTCGAGACGAACGACCTGTAAAACCAGGCCCAGGAGGCTGGCGGGCGAATAGGTATGTGTTGTTGGGAGGGCCTGACGACTTGCTTTTCGATTACCCGACTGATGGTGACAACCAAGCCACGGGTGGGTGAGTGTCCCGGCTGTCATCAGCAGCGGGGCGCTCCGTTCACCTCACCGGTGACAGCGCCGCCACTCCTTTATCTGTAAGATTTCTGTATGCTTGCTGCAGTGTTTGCTTCCAAGAGGAAGGTTTTTAGATTTGGCTCTAGCAGCGAAGCAACCGTCTTCCCTTCCATCTCAATAAAAACCTTGAGGTCTTCACTTCACGCAACGGCCCTCGGCAGGTTTGGGAAAAATTTTTGAGGCTTGAATGTCACGGAAACAGAATGCAACGCGGCAGAGCAAGCCTTCTCTTTCGAGTCCTGGCAGCGCCGAGCAAGTGGCAATTAACCGCGCCAAATTGCGCGTAGACGCCCGATCGCCGCGCGTGCGTGTCGAATACATTCAGGATCAGCAAGGCGTCCTGAAGCTCGTTGGCGGCGCCCACAACGATCATTCTGGTTGGCTGGCGAGGCTGCAGGATATTTTCGGGACCCGCGGCACAGACTTCGCTGTCTCACAGCTCAATCGACTGATGGTCCTATGCCAGGACACTGACGGCAAGATTGACAGCACAAAGCTCAACGGCCTACTTGCCATGATCGAAGGTGCCGAACCTGCCACTGAGGTCCAGGCGGCGCTGGCTGTTCAATTGGCGATGACGCATGCCGCGGTTCAGTCCGTGCTTTTGAGGGCGGTGCGCGTCGATCAGATCCCGCAATTCGACAGCGCCAGCAATTCAGCGGTCAAGCTGCTGCGGACGTTTGCGATGCAAGCCGAAGTCTTGGCCAAGTTGCAGCGCGGTGGTGAGCAGGTGGTGAAGGTCGTGCACGTGCATTCCGGCGGTCAGGCAATTGTCGGCAACGTCGTGCAACAGCGCGCCGGCGAAGGGGGAGGGGTTACCAGTGAAGAAGGGAACCAACCCCATGCAAAGGCAAAATTGCCAGCCGCTGGCGTTATGCCAGTGTCAGAAGTGTGGTGCGAGGACGAGGAGCGGCAGCCCTTGCCGATCGCCGTCTGTCAGCGGTAAGGCGCGGTGTCGGATGCACGGCGGGGCGGCGAACAGTGGTGCACCGCGCGGTGAACGCAACGGTGCTTACCGGAACGGCGCGTTCACGCGCGAAGCGATTGCAGATCGGCAGATGATTTCAGCGCTGGTCGCCGAGTGCCGGCTGCTAGTAAAGTCGTTGCTCTGAATTTATACTGTTCGGAGTGTTGCTAGCGGGTGGCTATGGCGAAAGTCGGTTCGGTGCTTCCCATGTGCTTCCCAGCCCAGAAAACGTAGGCCTGAGTTACGCCACGGCAATTCAAAATACCATTGAATTTATTCAATTAAAATGGTGGGCGGTATAGGGATTGAACCTATGACCCCACGCGTGTGAAGCGTGTGCTCTACCGCTGAGCTAACCGCCCGAAACCATGACGCCCTTATGAAATCCGCCGGGCGCGGCGTCAAGCCGACGCCAGAGACGCGCAACGCACCGTTGCGTTCTGCACGGTCAGCAGCTTCACGCCCGCTTGATCAAGAACCAATACACGCCGTCTCGAGACCCGCTTTCCATCAGCGCGTTGCCGGTCGCCTTGCAGAAGGCGACAAAATCTTTGGGCGCTGCGGGATCGGTCGCCAGCACCTCAAGCGTCGCGCCCGGCGCCATGTCGACCAACGACTTTTTGGCCTTAAGAATGGGGATGGGGCAGGCGTAGCCTGAAACGTCGAGCGTGCGGTCGGCCATCGCCGAGAAATCTCCAGTTCAAGCAGCGCGTCGAGAAACCACTCCATTCTGTAGGCTGCAGGGGCGGCACTTCGCAAGCCGGCGGCTGCGTTTACCACCCGGCCTTGCGCGTGCTGCGCTCAAATGCGACGGTCCGCCGCGTCTCGCGCCGATTCCGTCATCGGGTCGCCGTGCAGGACTTGCGTATAGCGTCGGCGACTTCGCTTGGAAGGCGGGCGCAGCAGCGCTTTGGCAACCCGCGGTGGGTCCGGAGGAATTCGATTTTGCAGTCCGAAGACCCGCGCCGCGCCTTCATTTTCTCCTTCGGCCTCGACAAGTTCGGCATGGCGGCCGTCAAGGCCCCCACGGCTTCGGCGGTGCTGATCTTCCTAATCACACTTTTCGCCGCCCTCGGCCTCATGCGGCTCAAAGTCGATGACAGCCTGTCGGAATTGTTCCGCACCAACACGCCAGAGTTTCGCACATATGAGGAAATCGACCGGCGATTTCCTTCGAGCGAGTACGACGTGCTCGTCGTCGTCGAAGGCAAGGACCTGCTGACCCGCGAAGGCGTCGATGCGCTGGCGCGCGCGGCGAAGGAGCTGCAACTCGCCGACGGCGTCGGCGGCATTGTGTCGATGTTGTCGGCGCGCAGCAAACCGGACGCGTCGGGCTATGCCGCGCCGATCGTGCCCGACGAACTGCCGGAAGGCGCTGCCTTCGACGCCGTGATCAAGGAACTGAAGTCGAACGATATCGTCAAGGGAAAATTCCTGTCCGACGATGGTGAACTGGCGCTGATGGTGCTCTCACTCGATCGCGACGTCGTCGCCGAGCTCTCGGCGAAAACGGTGATCGGCGGCATCAAGGACGCGGCGGAAGCCGAGTTGAAGCCAGCCGGACTCAGCGTCAAACTTGCCGGCGCGCCGGTGATGCAGCTCGAAATTCGCAACGCCGTCGAGCGCGATCAGATCGTCTACAACGGCCTCGGGCTTTTGTTCGGCGCGGCGATCGCCGCGATCTTCTTCCGGCGCCTGTCGCTGATGCTGGTCGCCGCGCTGCCGCCCGTCATCGCCGTCGCGTGGTCGCTCGGTCTGCTCGGCTGGCTGAATTTCAAGCTCAACTTGTTCCTCAACGTCATGACGCCGCTCGTCATGGTCATGGGCTTTTCGGACAGCATGCAGATGGTGTCCGCGATCCGCATCCGGCTGCGCGAGGGCGACACCAAATACGAAGCGGTGAAATTCGCGGTGCATGTCGTGGGGCCAGCGTGCGTGCTGGCGCATCTGGCGATCCTGCTGTCGTTTCTCGCATTGCTGTTCTCGGAATCGGGGTTGATCCGCACGTTTGGCATGGCGGGCGCGATGTCGACGATCATTTCCTTTATCGCCGTAATCGTGGTGCTGCCGTTGATCGCGGTGCTGTTGATCCGCAACGAACAGAAACTGAGCAAGGATCGGACTCCGGCCGACGGCCTGATGGATTCGCTCGGCACGCTGGTCGGCGCCATCGTCGATCGCGTCGTGCGCCATCCGGTGGCTTACACTGCGCTCGGTTTGGGGCTGTTCGCGATCTTTGCGACGGCGCATTTGCATTTGCAGCCCCGCTACCGGCTGGCGGACCAGGTTCCGGATCGCGAGCAGGCGTTGGCGGCTTCGGGACGCATCGACCAAAAACTGACCGGGGCCAATCCGTTCCACGTCATGATCCGGTGGAAGGACGGCACGCCGCTGTTTTCCGACGGGCCGTTGAACGTCATTGCCGCGACGCATGCCGCCCTCGAGAAAGCTGCAGGGCTCGGCAACGTCTGGTCGATCGAGAGCTTGCGTCGCTGGCTGAGAGAGAACGGCGACGACAGCATCGCGACGGTGCAGAAATACGTTGGCTTGCTGCCAGAGCATCTGGTGCGCCGTTTCATCGCCAAGGAACAGGATGCGGTGCTCGTGACCGGGCGATTGCCCGATCTCGACGCCAGCGAAATCCTGCCCGTCGTCGAAAAGGTCGATCGCGCGCTCGATCCAGTTCGCGCCGCGCATCCGGCCTATGAGATCTCGGTCACCGGCTTGCCGGCGCTGGCGGCGCGTAACAGCAACCGCATGATCACGCAGCTGAATGAGAGCATTCCCATTTGCGTGCTTGTGGCCGCCATCCTGCTGGCGATTGCATTCAAGTCGTTCTTTGCCGGCTTCATCAGCTTGTTGCCTGGGTTGTTTCCCGTCGTCACGGCGGGCGCGGTGCTTTGGCTGACCGACGGCGGCCTCGAGTTCGCGTCGGTGGTGGCGCTGCTCGTGGTCTTCGGTCTGGGCGTCGACGCACTCATACATTTCCTCAACCGTCTTCGTCTGGAGGAACATGACGGCGAGCCTCCAGAAGCCGCCATACGTCGAGCGCGTGTCCTGGTCGGCCCGGCCATCATCCTGACGACGATCGTTCTGGCGTTCGGCCTTGGCGTCACGGTGTTTTCCGATTTGCCGTCGCTCAGAACCTTCGGCCTTGTTTGCGGCGTGACGCTGCTCGCTTCGCTCGTCGCCGATCTTGTCTTCCTGCCGGCCACAATCCTCGCCTACCGCCGTTACGTCTCGCGTCAGTAATGACGTTGGCGTCCGGGCCCCTGACGCGATAAACTCTACTAAAAGCCATCGCCAGTGAGGCGCGACCTTGAACAACAAGCTCATCATCATCATGGCCAATACGGATCCGCGCAACGGCGAGGAGTTGGGCGCGCCGATTTTCCAGGCCGCCGTCGCCGCGTCGATGTCGTACGAAGTCGACGTCATTTGTACGGGAACATCGGCGAAGCTGCTGCGCAAGGGCGTCGCGGAAAAGCTGGTCATTAAGGCGGGCGACACGCGCACTGTCTACGATCTGATTAAGGACGCCGCTGCCGCCGGCGTGAAGTTCCATTGCTGCTCGCCGGGACTTGATCTCTTTGACATGCAGGAATGCGACGTGATCGCCGAGTGCTCCGGCGTGATCGGCGCGGCGCATTTCATCGCGCAGATCATGTCGGGCGAATGCAAGGTGCTGACCTACTGACGCCCGGCCCGCCCACATAGACCGGTCAACCGCTCGATGGCGGGCAACAAGTCAGCGTAGCTAGATATGATGACGTCAGGCGAAAACGACGCTACCGGCTCGGCGCTGTAGCCGAAATCGACGGTGATGACCGGCGTTCCGGCGGCCTTTGCGGTTTTGATGTCCGTCTCGGTGTCGCCGATCATGATGGCGCGACGCGCATCTCCGCTGGCCAGCGCGATCGTTCCTGTCAAATGACGCGGATCGGGTTTCCAGACGCCGAGACTGTCGCGACCCGTGATGGCTGCGAAATGCTCCGTCAGTTCGAGCGCTGAGAGAAGCTTGCGGGCGTGGCTCTCCATCTTGTTGGTGCACACGGCCAGCACCGCGCCGCGGTCGCGCGCCAAACTCAAAGCTGCGACGACGCCATCATAAGGCCGGCTAGTGTCAGCGATATGCTCAATGTAATGCGCGATGAAGACTTCAAACTGCTCGTGCAACTCATGGTCATTCAACGCGCGTCCGTGCGCCGCCGCGGCCTTCTCGATCATCGCAAGCGCGCCGTGGCCGACAAAGGGCCGGATCTCGGCTTCATCGACTGGCGAGAGCCCGAGATTGGCCAGCACATGATTGGTTGCGGCCGCGAGGTCGGGCGCGCTGTCGACGAGCGTGCCGTCGAGATCGAAGACCAACGTCCAACCCTTCATGGCGATCTTTTCCACAATGCTGCGATGCGAAGCTCGATAAACCATCCTGCGCTTCGGCGCCACGCGGCACGCCGCCTTGAAAGGGTGCGGCCATCGGCCTAGACGTGGTGCGCAGCGAATGGGTCGAGGAGCGGAATGAGCGCGGACGATTGGAAGCGGCTCGCCGCAGAACACGCCATGAAGTTTGTCGAGCCGGGCATGTCGCTGGGCCTCGGCACGGGTTCGACAGCGGCGAAATTCGTCGATCTGCTCGGCGCGAGGGTGCGCGCCGGCCTCGATGTCGTCTGCGTTCCGACCTCTGAGGCGACGCGCGCGCAGGCGGCCGCGCTCGGCATTCGCCTGACGACGCTCGACCAGTCGCCGACGCTTGATCTCACCGTCGATGGGGCCGACGAAATCGACAACGAGCTGCGCTTGATCAAGGGCGGCGGCGGCGCGCTGCTCCGCGAGAAGATCGTGGCGACTGCCTCCAACCGCGTCGTCATTATCGCCGATAATTCCAAACGCGTCGAGGATCTCGGCGCATTCCCGTTGCCCATCGAAGTGACTCAATTCGGCTTGGCCGCGACGCAACGCTTGATCGTCGACCTCGCGGGCGATTGTGGGTGCGAGGGGCCTATCACGCTCAGAAAATCGCCGGCTGGCGCGCCGTTCGTGACGGATAACGGCAACTATATACTCGACTGTGCATTCGGCCTCATCGAAGATCCGGACGCCTTGGATGACGCTATGAGGCTCATTCCGGGGGTCGTTGAAAGCGGGCTGTTCATCGGCATTGCCGATGTCGGCATCATCGCTGGTCCGATGGGCGTCGAAATTCTCTCGGATGAAGACAACGGTATTGATGGGGAAGAGTGATGATGACTCGACTGCTCGCAGTCTTCATGGCCGCCTTGTCCATCGCGCTATGTGCGCCGCTTCGCGCTGAAGATGCGCCTGCCGTCGCCGCAGATCCGGCGCGCATCGCCGCCGCCCGCGATCTGCTCGAGGTCACGGGCGTTTCCAGGCAACTCGACGGCATGGTCGACGCGATGAAAGCGGGCTTTGCGCGCGGCGCCAAGGCCGAGAGTAGCGAAGCCGGCGGCAAGCTTTCGGGCGAGTTCGACGCCGCGATGCAGAAGTTGCTGCGGTACAAAGAAGACATGATCACGGATTTCGCCGGCCTCTACGCCGAGACCTTCACAGCGGAAGAGATGAAGACGGTCGCCGATTTCTATCGCTCCGGCGCGGGCGCGAAATTCATCGAGATGACGCCGGAACTGATGAAGAAGGGCGCCGTGATAGGCATGAAATACAGCGACAAAATCGTCAAGGAGATGGCGCCCGCCAAGCCGCAGTGAATATTAGCCGCATGATGGCTCAACACTGGCGGAACCGGGTTCGGAGATGACCGATTTCGACTACGATCTTTTTGTCATCGGCGCCGGGTCGGGCGGCGTCCGCGCCGCGCGCATCGCGGCTAGCCACGGCGCCAAAGTCGCGATCGCAGAAGAGTTTCGTTTCGGCGGAACCTGCGTCATCCGCGGCTGCGTGCCGAAAAAGCTTTTGGTATATGCCAGCAGGTTCTCGGACGACTTCAGCGATGCGGTCGGGTTCGGCTGGCGCGTCTCGCCGGCGACGTTCGATTGGCCGAGTTTGATCGCCGCCAAGGACAAAGAAATCGCTCGCCTCGAAGGCGTCTATCGCTCGGTTCTGGCGCGCTCCAGCGTCGAGGTCTTTCATGAGCGCGCGTCGCTGACCGGACCGAACGGCATCCGGCTGCAAACGTCCAGTAAGACCGTCACGGCGCGCCGAATCCTGATCGCGACGGGCGCAAAACCGAACCTTGATGCGGGCCTCGACGGCGTCGAGCATGTCATCACCTCGAACGAGGCGTTCGATCTCGCCACGCTGCCGAAGTCGATCGTCGTCGCGGGCGGCGGCTATATCGCCGTCGAATTTGCGTCGATCTTCAATGGGCTCGGCTCCGACGTGACGCTGCTCTATCGGGGTGAGAAAATTCTGCGCGGCTTCGACGAAGACCTGCGCGATGCGTTGACAGCGGCGATGCAGCGCCGCGGCATTCGCATCCTCACCAACGATGTTTTTGCGCGCATCGAGAAGGCTGGCGGGCGCCTCACCGGACGCTTGAAGAGCGGCGCGATGCTCGTCGCCGACCAGATCATGTTCGCCATCGGCCGCTCGCCGAACACGTCGGAACTCGGACTCGCGGAGGCCGGCGTCAGAACCGGAATGTTTGGCGAGATCCTCGTCGACGGGGAAAGCCGCTCCAGTGTCCCCAATATTTTTGCCGTGGGCGACGTCACGAACCGCCTGGCGCTGACGCCCGTGGCGATTCGCGAAGGTCACGCCTTTGCAGATGGCACCTTCGGGCCAAATCCCTGGACTGTCGACTACGAGACAGTTCCAACGGCAGTCTTTGCCACGCCCGAAATCGGCACGGTCGGTCTCGCCGAACATGACGCCGCGGCGCGCTTTGGCATCCTCGATATTTACAAGGTGAGTTTCCGCACCATGAAGGCCATAGTCGCCGGCCGCGACGAACGCACGTTCATGAAGCTCGTCGTCGATCGGGCGTCGCAGCGCGTCCTCGGCGTTCACATCCTCGGGCCAGACGCCGCGGAGATCGTGCAGATGGCGGCGGTCGCGCTCAGGCTCAAAGCCACAAAAGCCGATTTCGATGCGACAATGGCGCTGCACCCGAGCGCTGGCGAGGAATTGGTGACGCTGCGCGAAAAATGGGTGGCGCCGGGCGAGGCGGCGGGTTGATCCCGGGCGTTGTGGGCTCTAAGCATCCGGGCACTTCGAACACTGGCAGGACATCAGCGGCATGGCGCGATTGACTGGAAAAATCGCGATCGTCACCGGAGCCGGCATCGGCATCGGGTCAGCGATCGCGGCGCGCTTTGCGAATGAAGGCGCTCACGTCTGGGTCACCGACATCAACGGCGAAACGGCGGCGGCGACAGCTGCGCGCATCAAGGATGCCGGCGGCGTGGCGACGCCGATGGTCGTCGACGTGTCGAAGGGGCAGGATCTCACGGCGCTGATCCGCGCCGTCGACGGGGCGCACGGCCGTGCCGATGTGCTGGTTAACAACGCCGGCATTCTCGTTCGCGGCGAAGTGCGTTCCTTGTCCGACTCCGACTGGACGAAACTGCGCGAAGTCAACATCGACGGCGTGCTGCGCCTGTCGCGCGATGCGCTGCCGCTGCTGCGGAAATCGAGCTCGGCGGCGATCATCAACATCTCGTCGATCATGGCGCAGCGCGGAGTTCGGCCTCTCGCCGCCTACACGGCAACGAAGGGCGCCATCAGCGCGCTGACCAAAGGCCTCGCGGTCGAATACGCGCCGTTCAAAGTACGCGTGAACTGCATCTCACCTGGCTACATCGAAACGGCGATCACGGACCGGCTGCTGAAACTGCCGCAGGTCCGCAAGGCGCTGGTTGACAAGACGCCGATGGGCCGCCTCGGGCGGCCCGAAGATTTGACCGGGGCGGCCGTGTTTTTCGCCTCCGACGACAGCGCCTATTGCACGGGCGCGGAGCTGATGGTCGACGGCGGCATGTCGGCGGGCCTTTAGTTCGGCCGGGACGGCTGGCGCGCGGCCCACACTTCCCCTATAAGCCGCGGCCAGAAACCGGATAAAATGCCCCGGCCGCCGGATCGCTTTGTCGTGCGGTCCGATCCGTTGGCGTTGGAGGAGTTCACTAAGATGGCGGCGCAGACCTCAGATAAATGGTCGCCGGAGAGCTGGCGGCAAAAGCCGATCCTGCAGGTGCCTGATTATCCCGACGCGGCAGTGTTGGCCGATGTCGAGGACAAGCTCGCGACCTTCCCGCCGCTGGTCTTCGCCGGCGAAGCGCGCGATCTTAAAAAATCTCTTGCCGGCATCGCCGCCGGCGACGGGTTCCTGCTTCAAGGCGGCGACTGCGCCGAGAGTTTTCTCGAGCACCGGGCCGATAACATCCGCGACTTCTTCCGCGTCTTCCTGCAGATGGCGGTGGTGCTGACCTACGCCGGCGGCCAGCCCGTGACCAAGGTCGGCCGCATCGCCGGACAGTTCGCAAAGCCGCGCTCCGCGCCGACCGAAAAGCAGGACGGCCACGAGCTGCCGAGCTATCGTGGCGACATCATCAATGGGCCCGAGTTCACCGCGCAGGCGCGCATCCCCGATCCAAACCGGCAGATCGAAGCCTATCGCCAGTCGGCTGCGACGCTGAACCTGATCCGCGCCTTCGCGACCGGCGGCTATGCCGATCTCGAACGCGTGCACCAGTGGAACATGGGATTCGTCAAGGATAGTCCGCAAGGCCACCGCTATCAGGAACTTGCCGATCGTATCGCCGAGACGCTGACCTTCATGCGCGCGTGCGGCATCACCTCGGAAAACACCTACCAGCTGCGCGCCACCAACTTTTACACGAGCCACGAGGCTCTGCTGCTCGGCTATGAGCAGGCGCTGACGCGGCGGGATTCGACGAGCGGCGACTGGTACGCCACGAGCGGTCATATGATCTGGGTCGGCGACCGGACGCGCCAGCCCGATCATGCGCACATCGAGTTCTGCCGCGGGATCAAGAACCCGATCGGACTCAAATGCGGCCCGTCGCTCGACGCCGATGGTCTGCTGCGCCTGATCGACCTCCTCAACCCCAAGGATGAGCCGGGACGGCTGACGCTGATCTGCCGTTTCGGCTACGACAAGGTCGAGGCGCACCTACCGAAGCTGATCCGCGCCGTCAAGAAAGCCGGGCGCAATGTGCTGTGGTCGTGCGATCCGATGCACGGCAACACGATCTCGGCGGCGACCGGCTACAAGACGCGGCCCTTCGATCGCATCCTGAAAGAAGTGCTTTCGTTTTTCGAGGCGCACCGGGCGGAAGGCACGCACGCCGGCGGCGTCCACATCGAGATGACCGGTCAAAACGTGACGGAGTGCACCGGCGGCGCGACGGCCATTTCCGATCAGGATCTGTCCGACCGCTATCACACGCACTGCGATCCGCGGCTCAACGCTGACCAGGCGCTGGAGCTGGCCTTCCTTGTCGCCGAACAATTGAAGAAAGAGCGCGATGCGGCGACGAATCTGGAACCAAAAACGCTAATTGCCTAGCGGCCAGGTATCCGCCGCAGATCGGAGGTTCAACGATGAGCCGCCGCATTCTCAAGTTAATCGCGATTGCGATCGCGATTCATCTTGTTGTCGCCGCGCCGACAGGAGGGACGGCGATCGCTAGCGTCCAAGACGACCTCGTCTGCTGGGACCCCGACATCGAGTTTCCGACGACGTGCGATGACGATGATGACTAGACTTCTCGTTCTCCCGTTGGGAAAGATTAAATCGCGTGCGTGGCGGCGTGCTGGACCGGCGGCCGGGAGCGAACTAATAACCCCTACATGACATCGCCCTCGACTTTCAAAATCGCGCTTGCCCAACTGAATCCCGTGGTCGGCGATATTGCCGGCAACGCCAAGAAGGCCGTGGCGGCGCACGCACAGGCGCGCCAATCGGGCTGCGATCTTGTTGTTTTTTCCGAGCTGTTCATCACCGGCTATCCGCCCGAAGACCTCGTGCTGAAACCGGCCTTTCAGGCGGCGGCGCATCGGGCGCTAGAAGGGCTGGCGCGCGACTGCGCCGATGGCCCGGCGATCCTGGTCGGCACGATCTGGCGGCAGGACGAGGGTCTCTACAATGCGGTCGCGCTGCTCGACGGCGGCAAAATTGAAACTGTCAGCCTGAAAGTCGATCTGCCCAACTACGGCGTGTTCGACGAAAAGCGCGTGTTCGCCTCGGGGCCGATGCCGGGGCCACTCAACGTGCGCGGCGTGCGCATTGGCGCGCCGATCTGCGAAGATATCTGGGGTCCAGACGTTGTCGAGACTCTGGCGGAAACCGGCGCGGAAATCCTTATTTCGCCGAACGGTTCGCCGTTCGACTGGCCGAAGCCCGATCTGCGCATGAACGTAGCCGTGGCGCGCGTAACGGAAAGCGGCCTGCCTCTGATCTATCTCAATCAGGTCGGCGGGCAGGACGAGTTGGTGTTTGACGGCGCCTCGTTCGTGTTGAACGCTGATCGAAGTCTTGCGGCGCAGTTGCCGGCGTGGCGCGAATCTATCGCCGTGACGACCTGGACGCGCGGCGTCGGCGGATGGCGGTGCGAGCCGGGCGACGTGGCGAGGATTCCAGATGGCGATGCGTCGGCCTATCAGGCCTGCGTGCTCGGCTTGCGGGATTACGTCGAAAAGAACGGGTTTCCAGGCGTTGTGCTCGGCCTGTCGGGCGGCATCGACTCTGCGCTCGTTGCGGCGATGGCCGCCGATGCGCTCGGGCCCGACAAAGTCCACACGATCATGATGCCGTCGAAGTTCACCTCCGACGACAGCCTCCATGACGCGCAAGCGTGCGCCGAAGGGTTGGGCCTGCGCTACGACAAGATTTCGATCGACCCGCCCGTCGCCGGTCTGACGTGGGGCCTCAAGGATCTTTTTGCTGGGACCAACAGCGGCGTCACAGAAGAAAATCTACAGAGCCGTGTGCGCGGCGTCCTCTTGATGGCGATTTCGAACAAGTTCGGCGCGATGGTCGTCACGACCGGCAACAAAAGCGAAATCTCGGTTGGGTACGCCACGCTCTACGGCGACATGAACGGTGGCTTTAATCCGATCAAAGACGTCTACAAGATGGAAGTCTACCGGCTGGCGCGCTGGCGCAACGCCAACATGCCCGAGGGCGGACTTGGGCCGAAGGGCGTCGTGATCCCAGAGCGCATCCTGACAAAAGCCCCGTCGGCGGAACTGCGCGCCCAGCAGACCGATCAGGACAACTTGCCGCCATACGAAATCCTCGACAACATTCTGCACGGACTGGTCGAGGAGGAGGCGTCGCTCGCCGATATGGTGATGCGTGGACATGACCCGGAAACGGTCGAACGGATCGAGCGGATGCTGTATCTGGCCGAATACAAGCGCCGTCAGGCGGCGCCGGGCGTGAAGATCTCGGCGCGCAGCTTCGGGCGTGATCGCCGCTATCCGATCACCAACAAGTTCAGAGAAAACCCGTGAGAAAAATGACCCTATGAAATAGCTACTGCTTGATTTCAAACTTCTCCCAGCGGGAGAGAGCAACGGCTTCAGAGGCGTGCCATACGCCGTAACCGAATGAAGCAAGACTAACAAACCAAACTGAGATTGCGAGAAAGCGAAGTGCGTTGCCCAATTTTTCCCACGTAGTTTCTGGCGCGTTTATTCCTGACTGGGCAAGATAGGACAGCCCGGCGGTGAATACCGCGCCGCCAGCAGCAATACCAAAAAATGCGACCGCAGAGGCGTAGGCATCAAGACTCACTTGTGCGGTCAGGCCGCGGCTCCCGGCGAACGATAGCACCGCGACGGCTGCACCGCCGCAGAGTATCAGTAATGACTTGATTGCGAGTTCTGCGAACTTGATGACGGCTTCAAAGCCAGATTTCCAAATCTCGGCTTGGGAATTGTGGCGCGCCGTAATCGCGTTGTACCGTTCCGTGTAGATACGAAGCGTTTTCTCAACACCCTCTTCCTCCAGCAGGTGTTTGAGCAACTCGGGCGGGATTTCGGTGTCAGGTGTCATTCTTTCAACATTCTTTTTGTGGGCTAGACAGCATCGAAACGGAAGCGCCATGCCAGATTGATTGGAAATGACAATGGCAGCAAATAGCGATGGTCGATCCTCCACAGCCTTGTTTGAACAAATCCAACTACCTTGCGCTTGCTGCGATGCTCGCTAGGGTCCGCTCCAAATCCACCAGATAGAATGATCTCTGAATGACCCCGCGCATGCGTTTCGCTCCGAGCCCGACCGGCCGTCTGCACATCGGCAACATCCGCACGGCGACGCTCAACTGGCTGTACGCGCGTAAGAACGGCGGCGATGTGCTGCTGCGCCTCGACGACACCGACGTCGCGCGGTCGACGGAGGACTTCGCGCAGGCGATCCGGGAAGATCTTTCCTGGCTTGGCCTCACCTGGGACCAGGAAGAGCGCCAGTCGCTGCGCACCGCCCGCTATGACGAGGCGGCGGCGCAGCTCAAGGCGTCCGGCTTTCTCTACCCATGTTTCGAGACCGAGGACGAACTGGATCGGCGCCGTAAGCGCCAGCTCGCGATGCGCCGTCCGCCGATCTACGATCGCGCCAGCCTGAAACTTTCCGCCGATGAGATCGCCGCCAATGTCGCGAGCGGAAAGACTCCGCACTGGCGCTTTCGCCTACCGAACGCGGGCGAAGGGCTGGCGCCGCGGCCGACGCCGATCGTCTGGGACGATTTGATCCGGGGCGAGCAGTCCGTCGATCTCGGGTCTCTCTCCGATCCCGTTCTGATCCGCGCCGACGGGACGTATCTCTACACCTTCACCAGCGTCGTCGACGACGTCGATTTCGCCATCACGCACATCGTGCGCGGCGAGGATCACGTCACCAACACCGGCGTGCAACTCGCGATTTTCCAGGCGCTCGCCGCCGGGCCTCCGGCGTTCGGCCATCACAGCCTGCTGGTAGGCGCGGATGGCCATGCGCTCTCGAAACGGCTTGGCGCGCTTTCGGTGGGGAGCCTGCGCGACGCCGGATTGGAGCCGATGGCGATCGTCAGCCATGCGGCGCTGCTTGGCACGTCGGATGCGATCGAGCCTCACGCCGACATCGGCGAACTTGCCGAGATGATGAGTTTCGGCAAGATCTCGACCGCGCCCGGCCGGTTCGACATCGAAGAGCTGAAGGGGCTCAACGCCAAACTTCTGCACAAACTCAGCTATGCGGACGTCGCCGCGAAGCTCAAGGCCCTCGGCGTCGACGGCGGACCAGAATTCTGGGACGCGGTGCGCGGCAACCTTGTCGTGCTATCCGATGCGGCGCTGTGGCGCGAGGTTGTGTCCGGCGCCATTGATCCCGTCATCGAGGACGCCGACTTCGCGCGCGCCGCCGCGGCGGCGCTGCCGCCTGAGCCGTGGGACGGCGAAACGTGGAGCCGCTGGACCAACGCGGTCAAAGCCTCGACCGGCGCCAAGGGCAAAGCGCTGTTCCATCCGCTGCGTCTCGCGCTGACGGGACAGGAGTCAGGACCGGAGCTAAAAGCCTTGCTGCCGTTGATGGGACGCCGGCGCGCTCTCGCGCGTCTTGAAGGCCAGAGAGCCTGAGCTGACCTTCTGGCGCTCCGCGCGCCCGAGACTACTGCGTCTGCCAACCCTGATTGATCGGAGGCCCGGTGCTCTCGACCGGAGCGCTCTCCTCGGCAGTCCCCGTAGATCCGGTAGTTTCCGGCGGCGGAAGGGTCTCGGACTGGACGGGCTCTGGACCTCGTGCCGTCGCCGCCGACGTGCGCGGCGCTGCGCCCGATGCGTCGGCCTTCTTCTCGCCACCCGCAACGACCGCGTCGTACTCGGCTTGCTTGCACGAGCAGCCGTTGACGAATTCCTTGCGATAGCGGAATGCGGTCTTGAGGGTGGTGTAAGGCGTCTGCGTCGCAAGCGCGACGGATTGATCGACTGAGCCGCCCGGATTTGGATAGTAGTAGAGCTCCGTCGGCGCGACGCATTTCGAGGCGCAGAGGTCGGCGTCCTGCGGAAAGTGGCTCGGCAGCGTCGAGAAGCTGACGGGGAAGTAGTAGCCATCGCAAAGCCGGACGCAGAGCGTGCGATAGGTGGCGACGCCGGCGGCGCCTTGCGGCGCCCATGTGTTGCCGCTGACGCTTTCCTCATCCTGCCAGAAACCGCCGAAGCCGCCGCCGCCATCTCGCCGGCGCGCCTGGTCGGCGTAGTTGGCGCCGCAATTGTTGCGCGCGAGTTCGCGAACGATGTCGTCCTGATACGAGCGCCCGCCCGTGTTGATCAAATCCTGTCGCTGGGCTTCGAGTTCGGCGAGGCGGCGCTTGGCGCCTTCGACTTCGCGCATCAGGTCTTTGCATTGCGGGGTCGAGCGCAGCGTCTTCGTGAACAGGAAATATTCGTAGCAGCTGCGGTCGAGCTTGGTCGCGCCGACGTTATAGGTGCGATCGAATTGGCGCATCTCGGCTTCGATCTTTGGCAGCTGATCCCGCCACTGGCTGCCCTTCTGGCTTTCCTGCACGAGGCGCTGTTCGAGCTGCAGGCAGATCGGATTTTTGGTTGACCAGTTGGTTGCGGCGGGCGGCTGCTGGACGGGGGGCGGGCCGTCTTGTGCATCTGGGCGGTACACCGGTTCGCGCGGAATCGGCGGCCGGCGCGGTTCGTCGTTGCCGCCGAATGGCCACCAGCTTTGCGCGGCGACAGGACTTGCGACAACGGCCATCGTCAATGCGGCCGCGACCGCGAGCGCCGGCCATGGGGCGGCGCGCGGCATCACGCGCAGGGACTGAATAAATTTCGACAGCGTCACGCTCAATCTTTCAGGCGGGCGCGCGAATCGCAGCCAAGCCGCGCGCCGTGTGGATCGCAGAACCCTAACCAGCGTTTGGCTATCGGGTCAATGCGGAGCAATTGGGGCTGCGGCCGATTCCCGTTGATGATCAGCATCTTGACGCGGCGCGTCTTAATCCACATTGGGACGTGCGGCGGACTGATCGCCGCTTGTCCGCGCTATGGCATACTCGGCTCGGACGACGGTGTGGCAACCCACGGGGACGACCTTGGCGCTGAAACTCTACAACACGCTGACCCGGCAGAAGGCTGCGTTCCAGCCGATCGACCCGAAGAACGTACGCATGTACGTCTGCGGGCCGACGGTCTACGACTTCGCGCACATCGGCAACGCGCGCCCTGTCATCGTGTTCGACGTGCTGTTCCGGCTCCTTAAGCACCTATATCCGGGCGCGGGATCGGCAATCGATGGCACGCGCGTCACCTACGTGCGCAACATCACCGACGTCGACGACAAGATCAACGCGCGGGCTTTGCGCGATTTTCCTGATTTTCCGCTCAACGACGCCATTGCGCGCGTGACGGAAAAGACGGCGAACCAGTTTCACGCCGACGTCAAGGCGCTCGGGTGCCTCGCGCCGACGGTCGAACCCCGCGCCACCGACAATATCCCGCAGATGATCGCGCTGATCGAGCAGCTGCTCGCCAAGGGTCACGCATACGCGGCTGGCGGCGAAGTGCTGTTCGACGTCGCTTCGATGCCGGACTACGGCGCGCTGTCAAAACGGAATCTCGACGAGCAGCAGGCCGGCGCGCGGGTCGAGGTCGAAGCGCACAAGAAGAACCCGGCCGATTTCGTGCTGTGGAAGTTATCGAGCGCGGACGAACCCGGCTGGGAGAGCCCGTGGGGCCTGGGCCGTCCTGGCTGGCACATTGAATGCTCGGCGATGAGCGCACGCTATCTTGGCGAGGAGTTCGACATCCACGGCGGCGGGCTCGATCTCATTTTCCCGCATCACGAAAACGAAATCGCTCAATCGCGCTGCGGACACGGAACGCCGGTGATGGCGAACGTGTGGATGCACAATGGCTTCCTGCAGGTCGAAGGCGAAAAGATGAGCAAGTCGCTCGGCAATTTCGTGACGATTAATGAGCTGTTTGAAGGTCAAGGGAGCCAGGGCCGTCCGGCATTCGAAGGTGACGTCTTGCGTTTAAATATGCTCCGGACTCACTACAGGCAGCCAATAAATTGGACACGAAGCGCAACAGAAGAGAGTCACTCAATTTTGGGTGGCTGGAAGGAGTTGCTCACTGGCCTGATGGACTTTCAGGAGGGCAATCGCGAGTACTACGACTCGGAAGAGGCCGCGAGTGATTTTATCGATGCTCTATGTGATGATCTGAACACGCCCAAAGCGATCGCCGTACTTCACGGATTGGCAAAAAATCGAAGCGCTTTTGACGAGGCATACCGAAAGTTATTTGCATCTGGACGCCTTCTGGGGTTGTGGACCTTTGATAGTTTGGCCGCAAAGAAGCTCGAGGAAGAAGCCGCAAGCGTTGACGTGAGTTCGTACGTAGAAAGCAGGATCGCCGCACGCCGCGAAGCCCGCAACCGCAAGGACTTCGCCGAAAGCGACCGCATCCGCGACGAACTCGCCAAGATGGGCATCGCGCTGAAGGATACGAAAAACAAAGATACCGGCGAAATCGAAACGACGTGGGAGGTTGTACGGTAGCGCGCGACGTGGCTCACGTCCAAACCCTGCCCGTTGCGGAACTGCCGTCGCGAGCCGAAGGCTCGCGCGCGATTTCGCGCGCCGCGTGGCACGCGGCGACGGCATTGCCGCAACGGGCAGGGGAAGCAGCACGCAAACCTCACCGTCATCCTCGGCCGAGCGCGCGTCAGCGCGTTGAAGGCCGGGGATCGAGCGCCAGACTCTCTATCGCAATATTGCGCCTTCGGCCCTTTTTGCGCTGGATCCCCGATGCGTCTCGCGGGCTCGTCGCATCGAGGATGACGTTGGCGCGGGAGTCGCATCGACGATGACGTTCGTGCGGGAGGCGCCGCCCCATCCACGACCTTGTCAACCCTCCTACGAAGGGTTCGCGAGTTGTCGGGAGTGGCATTAAAGCCCCCCTCTGCGCCGCAGGATGGCCCGGTAGCGGGCCACCGCCGAACCGGCTATTGTGCATACCACACGACTGAGTCTAGATCGGGCTGAGAATTTTGGCTGGACGCGCAGATCGCGCGCGCGAAGTCGGGATCAGAGGAGATGTTGGGCATGGATGGGGCGACGGGAGCCGGTCTTTGGAGCCTTGCAGGCAGCGTCTACGCGCTGGCCGGCGCGGCGCTGTTGTGGTCCGGAGTGGTCGGGGCGCAAAAGCCTGCGTCGCTGCTGGCCGCGACCTCGACGAGGGATGCATCGAGCCAGTTGGACGCGCGCATCGGCGCGGCGCTGCTGACGATCGGGTTCTTCATGCAGGCTAGCGGCGCCGTGGGTGGCGCCAGGCTGCATGGTCCGGCGGTGCTCTTGCTCGTCGCACTGGCGGCGGGGCTATTGTTCTACGGCGTTGGCAAGGACGTCCTGATTGACGCCGCGGCCGACCCTGATGCGTCGAACCTGCCGGTTCCGGCGCTGGAGGCGCCGAGCAAACGGATCCTGATCGCGCAGGCCGAAGAAACGGCCGAAGTCACCGACATTCGTCCGACGCCGCTGCGACAGATCAACTAGCACGTTTCGCCGGGCCGGGACGCGCGGGCCTCTGAGCCCCCAGAACGCTTGCGCGCGCGTCATTGGGGCGCTAGGCCGTCGACAAGACACATATCTGGCCGATCAGCGGCCGCGCCCCGCCATCCGAGACGCGCGATGACCGCAGACTTCCCGCTCCGACCCTTTCTGCCTGCCGACACGTTGGCGCTGCGCGATCTCTACGGCCAAAGCATCGAGGAATTAACCGCGGACGATTATGAGGACGATCAGCGGCTCGCCTGGATGGCGCAGGCGGAAGACGCCAACGCCTTCGCGCGGCGGCTCGGCGCCATGTTGACGCTCGTCGTTCAAGTGAACGGTGAATACCTTGGTTTTGCGTCGCTTAAGGACAACACTATCATCGACATGCTCTATGTGCACCCGCATCACTCACGCGAGGGCGTCGGCCGCGTGCTCGTCGGGGCGCTCGAGAAAATTGCGACGGCGCGCGGCGCGCAAGCCGTCACGACAGACGCGAGCGACACCGCCCAGCCATTCTTCGAGCGACTCGGCTATCAGTCGGTGCAGCGCAACTCCGTGCCGATCGAAGACCAGTGGCTCTACAATACGACCATGACCAAGTCTCTTACCGGCGCCGCATCTCCGTCCGCGACGAGGGCGTCGTGAACAAGGATCGGCTGTATCTGTTCGACACGACGCTGCGCGACGGCGCCCAGACGACGGGCGTCGATTTTTCGCTCGCCGACAAGCGCAGGTTGATGAGCGTGCTCGATGATCTGGGGCTCGACTACATCGAGGGCGGGTATCCGGGCGCGAACGCCACGGACTCAGAACTCTTCGCCACGCGTCCGGATTTGAAGTCGGCGCGGTTCACGGCGTTCGGCATGACCAAGCGCTCTGGACGGTCGATCTCTAACGATCCGGGCCTGCAGGCGGTGCTACAGTCATCCGCCGACAGCATCTGCCTCGTCGCGAAGTCGTGGGACTATCATGTGCGCGTCGCGCTCGGCATCACAAACGAAGAAAATCTCGACTCGATCGACCAGTCGGTGCGCGCCATCCTCGCGAGCCAGCGCGAGGCGATGATCGACTGCGAGCATTTTTTCGATGGCTACAAGGGCAATCGCGACTACGCGCTGGCGGTGGCGCAGACCGCCTATGACGCCGGCGCGCGCTGGGTCGTGCTGTGCGACACGAACGGCGGAACGCTGCCGCACGAAGTCGAGCGCATCGTCGCCGACGTCGCCAAGCGCGTGCCGGGCGCGAGCCTCGGCATCCATACGCACAACGACACGGAGAACGCCGTCGCCAATACGCTGATGGCGGTCCGCGCCGGCTGCCGCCAGATCCAGGGCACGCTGAACGGTCTCGGCGAGCGGTGCGGCAACGCCAACATGACGTCGATCATCCCGACGCTGCTGCTTAAAAGCGAGTTCGCGGAATTCTTCGAGACGCGCGTCACGCCGGATCGGCTGCGTATGCTGACCCACGCGAGCCGCGTGCTCGATGAAATTCTGAACGAGGCGCCGGATCGCCACGCGCCCTACGTCGGCGACAGCGCCTTTGCGACCAAGGCCGGCATCCATGCGTCCGCGCTGTTGAAAGAGCCTGAAACATACGAGCACGTGCCGCCTGAAAGCGTCGGCAACGAACGCCGCCTTCTCGTTTCGAAGCAGGGCGGGCGCTCCTCATTTCTGGCGGCGCTGGAGCGGCTCGGGCTCGCCGCGCCCCGCGACGACGCAAAGGTCGAAGCGCTTTTCGACGAAATGAAGTCACGGGAAGATGCCGGCTATTCTTTCGAGGCGGCGGAAGCGTCGTTCGAGCTGCTGGCGCGCCGCATGCTGGCCGACGTGCCGCGATACTTTTCGGTCGACAGTTTCCGCGTGCTGGTCGAGCGCAAGCGCGACGGCGCAGTGGACGCTTCAGACATGACGACGGTGTCTCAGGCCGTCGTCACGGTATCAATCGCCGGCGAAAACGAACCGCTGGTCTCCGTCGGCGAAGGCAACGGCCCGGTCAACGCACTGGACACCGCGCTGCGCCGCGACCTCGGCCGCTACCAGAAGTATATTGAGAGCGTCGAACTTGTCGATTACAAGGTGCGCATCCTGACGCGGTCGGGCGAGGGTGGCACGGACGCCGTGACGCGCGTGCTTGTTGAGAGTCACGACGCTGCGACGGGCGCACGATGGACGACAGTCGGCGTGTCGCCAAATATCATCGACGCGAGTTTTGAAGCGCTGCTCGACAGCATCAACTATAAACTCCTGAAAGACGGCGCACGCGCTGGGTAAGGGCGTGAGCCATGGTGACGGCCACTACAAGATCGACACGCGGCCGGCTTGCGGTCCAAGTCGCCGGGGCCGACGCCGTTGAAGTCAAGGCGACGATCGCGCCGCGCCAGATCTCGAAGGCGCTCGCACTTTTCGGCGTGACGCTGCCGCGCGCCGAAAAGCGCTTCATCTCCTTCTTCGATACGGCGGGGCTCGATCTTTTCAAGTCAGGGCTGATCGCCCGCGCACGGCGCATTCCGGGTCGCGCCCACGACAGCACGATCAAGTTTCGACCGGTTCGCTTCGAAGATGTTCCGGCCCAATGGCACAAGGACAAAGGCTTCAAGATCGAAGCGGATGCAACAGGCAGGACCATCGTCCTTTCAGCGTCACTGACGCGCGATGTCCCGAAAGGCCTGATCAAGCGCATCACCGCCGGCAACGAGCCGCTGAAGGCGCTTTTCGATAGCGCGCAGGAGAAATTCGTCGCGCAGATCTCGGGTCGACGGTGCGATTTCGCCGTCCTGACCGAGCTCGGGCCGATGGACGCCGCGTGGTGGAAGATTGATCACCCGGGGTTGCCGTGGCCGTTCGTCGCCGAGTTGTGGGTTCGGCCGGACGGCGCAAAAACATTGGAGGCTTCCGTGCGCGTACCGATCGCGCAGGCGGCGGTCGCCGAAGCTGGATTTCTGGCGTTTCTCGCCGAACTTGGCGCGTCGCCGGCTGCGGATCAGTTGGCGAAGACGCGATGGGCGATCGAGTATTTCTCGCGCCGGCGCGCCAAGTCCGCGCGAGTCAAAAAAAGGGCCAAAGCTAGCTGACGACGTTCAGCGCCGCGAGTTCGACGACGGTCGCGCCGTGGTCGTCGACCCAGGAAAACTCGAATGTGCCGGGGCCAGGCACGCGCATCTGGAACGAGATAAAGGGATTGGCCGAGATTCCGGGCCCCATTTCGGCGCGGAACACTTCCGTCTCGCCGAATTTCGCGACGAAGGCGTTGATAATATCGCGCGGTATGGGACGCCCATCCTTGTCCTTGCGATGGCCGGTTTCCATGACGTGCGTGATCAGTGTCTTGACCTCGATCACGTCGCCGGTCTTGGCGCTCTCAGGAAGTTTGATGCGAGGGTTCGCGGCCATGTCGCTCCGGTCCTTAACTTGCGCAGCCGCCGATGGTGACTTTCACAAGCGTCGTCGCGACGCGCAACGCGCCGGTCGAATGTTCAGCGATGGCCACCACGTCCTGCGTGCGGGCGAGCCGCATGCGGCTTTGCACGCGGGCGACCGCATTCAGGGGCGAAAGACGGAACGTCGCGACGCGCGCGACTGGATTGCCGCTCGAGAGCAGGTGGATCGCCGTGACGTGGTCATCAGCCATCATCGGGCTTTCGGCGTGAATGGTGATCGGCACGAAATTGCCGTTCTCAGCGATTTCCGGCAGTTCGACGTCAATGCCGCCCTCGATCGCTTCGCGGCCTGCGAGCAACTTTTGATAGTCTTCGATGAAATGCGGAGTGCGTTCGACGCCAGGCGCCTCGGGATCGGCCAGCGCCGCACCGCTTGGCGCTGCGATGCGAACGCAGACCAGCGCGGCGCCGGTTGAGAGGATCGCGCGGCGGCTGATGAACGGCGCTGGCGCGTAATGCGTCATGGCTGGTGTCGGGTCATGAATCCGTCCTAATCACGAGCCGTCTTATAGAATGCAATTGCGCCGTCGCGCTAGTTACAAGCACGTCATTTCCTGACAAGATGCGTGGCGCGTGGGCGTGGCGGCGAAACGCGCGAGGAAAAATCAACAGCTTCGGCCGAATCGTCCGGGCCGATGCGGGCATGGAAGCGGACATGACCGAGATCTCGCGCCGACAATTGGGCCTGCTTGCCGCCGGGGCCATACTTAGCGGCGACAATGTGTTTCGCCCTGCGATCGCGGCGGGGCCAGCCAAGATCGTCATTATCGGCGGCGGGCCCGGCGGCGCGACGGCGGCGGCGCGGCTCAAGGCCGCCGACGCGTCCCTCGACGTCACGCTGGTCGAACCAAAGACCCAATACACGACCTGCTTCTATTCCAATCTCTATCTCGGCGGTTTTCGATCCTTCCAGTCGATCACCTTCAACTACGAGGGTGTCGCCAAGCGTGGCGTCACCGTCATCACGGATACCGCGACTGCCGTCGACGCGACGGCCAAGACCGTGACGCTCGCCAACGCCTCCACGCCGTTGAGCTACGATCGGCTGATCCTCGCGCCTGGTATCGACATCAAATACAGCGCCATCGAAGGCTATAGCGAGGCGGCATCCGAAATCATGCCGCACGCCTGGCAAGGCGGTCCGCAAACCTGGAGCCTGAAGCAGAAACTCCTGGCGCTGCAGGACGGCGGCCTCGTGGTCATGACTGTGCCGCCCAATCCCTACCGCTGTCCACCCGGGCCCTATGAGCGCGCGTGCATGATCGCGCATTTCCTCAAGGTGCAGAAACCACGCTCGAAGCTGATCGTTTTCGACGCCAAGCCGACCTATTCGAAGCAGCCCGTCTTCGAGGAGGCTTTCGCCGAATTCTATAAGGACGTCGTCGAGATGAATTTGACGACCGAGATCGACGATTTCGCCGTCCAGCGCGTCGATGCGGCGACCGGCGCCGTCGTCACCAAGTCGGGCCGCAAGGAAACGGCGGCGCTGGCCAACATCATCCCGCCGCAACGCGCCGGCCTCATCGCCGAGCGCGCCGGCGTGATGGAGGGGGACTGGTGTCCGGTGCACCCTGAAAACTTTACTTCGACGAAGGTCAAGGATGTTTACGTCATAGGGGACGCGGCGATCGCCGCCGACATGCCGAAGTCGGCGTTCGCTGCGACGAGCCAGGCCACGGCCGTCGCCGCCGACATCATCGCCGACCTCTCAGGCAAGCCGCGGTCTCCCGGATTTTATCGCAACACCTGCTGGTCGATGGTCGCGCCAGAGAATAGCGGCAAGATCGGCGGCGATTACAAACCCGGCATGAAAGACGGCAAGCCGATCCTGGCGGCCGTCGATCCATTCGTTTCGAAACCCGGCGAGAGCGCGGACCTGCGGACAGAAAACTTCCGCGAGAGCGCAGCTTGGTATGACAGCGCCACGGCGGATATGTTCGGGACGTCGCCTGAGAAACCCGGCGCGCCATGATGGCGGGGCCTTGAAAATCGCCTATCCCCCACGAGGTTGCTGTTATCAGTTCGGCTGCGCGACATTGTATGATTAATATTGGACCGGCGGATTTCGCCCGGCGTGAGACGCGCGCCTGATGCGACACAAAAGCCGGTCAAGTTGACGTATACGTCAACTTGAATTAAGCAACGCGCGCAGACGGTCGATTTCGCGCGCCCGAGCGCAGAGATTTGGATTCGGAGGCTAGACCATGGCGACTCTTGTCATGCTGTTGCTGTTGCTCGCGGCGTTTGTGGCGCTCGGCGTGATGCGCGCGCCGCTCCCGGCCTGGGCGGGCGCCGTTGGCATCTACACGCTGCTCTCGCGCACCGAACTCGGCGGCGGACCGATTTTGCCGGCGCTGCTGGCGTGGCTACCGTTTGTAGTGCTGGCGCTGCTGTCTTATCCGCCCATTCGGCGACAGTTTCTGATCTCGCCGGTCTTCGGCCTCGTGCAGAAGATTCTGCCGAAGGTTTCCGACACGGAAGCTCAAGCGCTGGACGCCGGCACCGTCGGCTTTGACGCCGAACTCTTTTCCGGCAAGCCCGACTGGCACAAGCTGCAAGCGATCCCACCGATTCAGTTGAGCGCGGAGGAGCAGGCCTTCCTTGACGGGCCGACCGAAGATCTCTGTCGCATGATCGACGACTGGCAGGTGCGCCACGCGATGCGCGAAATCCCCGAGCCGATCTGGGCCTTCGTCAAGAAGCACGGATTCCTCGGCATGTTGATCTCGAAGGATCACGGCGGCTTAGGATTTTCGGCGCAGGCGCAGTCGCTAATCCTCGGCAAGATCGCCTCGCGCTCGCCCGACGTCGTGACAATCGTCATGGTTCCGAATTCGCTCGGACCCGGCGAACTGATCGAGAAGTACGGCACGGATGATCAGAAGCACTACTATCTGCCGCGCCTCGCGAAGGGTCTGGAAGTACCCTGCTTCTCGCTGACCGGCCCGACGTCGGGCTCGGATGCGGCGACGATGCGCGACATCGGCTATGTCGCGCGCGGACAGCACGAAGGCAAGGATACGCTCGGCGTCCGTCTGTCGTGGGACAAGCGCTACATCACGCTCGGACCGAAGGCGACGCTGGTTGGTTTGGCGTTCCGGCTTTTCGACAAGGACAATCTGCTCGGTAAAGGCGAGGACGTCGGCATCACGCTCGCGCTCATCCCGGCGGCCCATCCGGGCGTCAACATCGGACGACGCCACCTTCCATCGGGCGCCGCGTTTCCGAACGGCCCGAACTGGGGCGAGGACGTCTTCATTCCGATCGACTGGGTGATCGGCGGGCAGAGCATGGTCGGCCAGGGCTGGCGCATGTTGATGGAGTGCCTTTCCGCCGGCCGCGCGATTTCACTGCCGTCGTCGGCCACTGCCGGCGCCAAGACCATGCTGCGCGTCACCAGCGCTTACGCCCGGATCCGCAAGCAGTTCGGCCTGCCGGTGTCGCGCATGGAGGGCGTCGAGGAGCCGCTGGTTCGCATCATCGAAACTGCCTACGTCAACGAAGCGGCGCGCGGCATGACGGCGGCGATGGTGTCGAGAGGTGAGAAGCCCTCGGTGATTTCCGCGCTGATGAAGTATCAGACCACCGAACGGATGCGCCGCGCCGTCAACGACGCGATGGACATCCACGGCGGCCGCGCGATATGCGACGGTCCGACCAACTATCTTCAGTCGGCGTATCAGATGGTGCCCGTCGGCATCACGGTTGAAGGCGCCAACATTCTGACGCGCACGCTGATCACGTTTGCGCAGGGCGCGCTCCGATCACATCCGTACCTCTATACGGAAGTGCAGTCGGCGCAGGATGCGGACCGGAGCCGGGGTCTCGATACGTTCGAGGACGCCTTCAACAACCACATCGCGTTCTCGGTCTCGAACGTCGCGGGCGCATTCCTTCATAACCTCACGGGCGGCGCCTTCGCCTCGGCGCCGGACAGCGCGCGCACGATGGGCGTCTGGTATCGCCAGCTGTCGCGCGCGAGCCTTTCGTTCGCATTCGTCGCCGACCTGACCGTCGCGATGCTCGGCGGCGGCCTGAAGACCAAGCAGAAAATCACAGGGCGGCTCGCGGATGCGCTGTCCGAGCTTTATTTTCTGGCGGCCACGCTGAAACGGTTCGACGACGACGGCCGGCCCGCGGGCGACGAGCAGATTGTCGAACTGGCGGCGCGCAACGGACTGCATCGCTTTCAGGAAGCTATGTCCGGCGTGATCGACAATTTCCCGTCCGTATGGGCGCGGCCGCTGATGCGCGCCGTCGTGTTTCCGCTCGGTCGCCGCTTCAAACCGGCTTCCGACGATCTCGGCCATGCGGTGGCGCGCCACGTGCTCGAGCCTGGCGCCGTGCGCGATCGGTTGACGCGTCACATCTTCGTCTCGAAGGACGTTAATGATCCGACTGGATTGCTCGAAGTGACGCTCGAAAAGGTCATCGCCGCCGAGCCGGTGGAGAAGAAGCTCGAAAAGGCGATCCGCGACGGCGTCGTGCGCCGCTACCACGGCATCGACTGGTTCGGCGACGCCGTTGCGAAGGGCGTTCTGACCGCTGCCGAAGGCGAGCAATTGCGCGAGGTCGAGAGCCTCGTCGCCCGCGTCATCGCGGTCGATCATTTCGATCCGGCGGAACTCAAGCCGAACTATGCCGATCTGAGCCACAACCAGCGCGGCGCAGCGTCGCTCGCAGCCGAGTAACAAGAGGCTTTCGATGTCGCAGGAAACGACGACGCTCAAGGATTGGCGCTTTTCGATCGACGGCGAAGGCATCGCCTGGGCGATCTTCGATCGCGAGGGCGAAAGCGCCAACTCGCTCGGCAAGCGCCCCATCGAGGAACTGCTCGCCATCGTCGAGCGGGTCGAAGCGGAAGCGCGCGCCAAGACCGTGCGCGGCCTCGTCATCATGTCAGGCAAGGAGCGAACATTCATCGTCGGCGCCGACATCCGCGAGTTCGAAAACTTCACGACCGAGCAGCAGGTGATCGACAGCCTGCGTCCTGTTAACGCCATGCTGGACCGTATCGAGCGGCTGCAGGTTCCTGTCGTTGCGGCGATCCACGGCGTCTGCGTCGGCGGCGGTCTCGAATTGATCCTCGCCTGCCACTATCGCATCGCGACCCGTGACGACGGCACGCGCGTCGGCTTCCCGGAAGTGAAGCTCGGCATCTTCCCCGGCTTCAACGGAACGGCGCGGTCGATCAAGCAGGTCGGCCCGATGGCCGCCATGCAGAACATGCTCACCGGCGGCATGATCCGCGCCAGCGCCGCGAAGGCGATGGGGTTCATCGACCAGCTCGTCGGTTCGCCGGGCGAATTGCGCTGGGCCGCGCGCAAGGCCGTACTTCAAAACCGCAAGTCAACGCCGGCCGGCATCACTAAATCGCTGCTGACCAAGCAGCCGGCGCGCGGGTTCCTCGCAAAAAGGATGCGCGATGAAACCGCCAAGAAGGCGCGTGAGGATCACTACCCCGCGCCGTTCCGCTTGATCGACTTGTTTGAAAAGCACGGCGGCGATCTCGACGCCATGAAGCGGGCCGAGACAGCAGCCTTCGCGCCGCTGATGGTGTCGGACACGTCGCGCAACCTCCGCCGCGTGTTCCGCCTTACGGAGCTTTTAAAGGGCCAGGCGCCCAAGGGCTTCAAGTGGAAGCCGAGCCGTGTGCATGTCATCGGCGCGGGAACCATGGGCGCCGATATCGCCGGCGTCTGCGTCGCATCCGGCATGGAGGTGACGCTGCAGGACATCAACGCCGAGCAGCTCGACAAAGGCATCAAGGCGCAGGGCAAGCTGTTCGCGCGCAAGTTCAAGACCAAGGCCACGCGCGACGCGGCGAAGGCGCGGCTGATCGCCGACCCCGAGGGCCGGGGCGTCGCGCGCGCGGACGTCATCATCGAAGCCATCGTCGAGCGACTTGACGTCAAGCAGAAGCTGTTTGCGGACCTTGAAACGAAGATCAAGCCGGGCGCGGTGATGGCCACCAACACCTCGTCGCTGAAGCTCGGAGATATTTCGCAGCCGCTCAAGGATCCGGGCCGGCTCGTCGGCCTGCACTTCTTCTCGCCCGTGCCGCAGATGCCGCTCGTCGAAGTGGTGCGCGGCGCGCAGACTCGGGACGATGAAGTGAAAAAGGGCGCGGCGTTCGTGACCGCGATCGACAAGTTTCCGCTGATCACCAAGGACGTGCCGGGATTCCTCGTCAACAAGGTGCTGACGCCCTACATGTTCGCTGCGATGGAGCGGCTGGAGAAGGGCGAAGACAAAGAAAAGATCGACGAGGCCGCGCGGGCTTTCGGGATGCCGATGGGACCCATCGAACTCGCCGACAACGTTGGGCTCGACGTCTGCGCGCACGTCGCCAAGATCCTCGGCCAGTCGAGCGAAGGCTCGCGTCTCGAGCGTCTCGTCTCGTCGGGCCGGCTCGGCAAGAAGACCGGCGAAGGCTTTTACGTCTGGAAGGACGGCAAGTCCGTAAAATCCGACGCGACGTTCTCCAAGTCCGAACTCGACCGCATCGGTCGCGAACTCGTGGAGCCGATGATCGCGGAGGCGCAGAAATCGCTGGATGAGGGCGTGGTTGAAAGCGCCGATCTCGTCGACGCCGGCATGATTTTCGGCACGGGTTTCGCGCCGTTCCGCGGCGGACCGCTGCACTACAAGGCGAGCCAAGGCGGCAAGCCGGCGCCGGTTTCAGAACAGCGCGCGGCGGCCGAATAATCAGGAGCGTTCAAGATGACCAACACACTGCGCCGCGTCGCTATACTAGGCGGAACGCGCATCCCGTTCTGCCGCTCGAACACGCTCTACGCCGATCTGTCGAACCTCGACATGATGTCGGCGGCGCTGAATGGGCTCGTCGACAAGTTCGGCCTCAAGGGCAAGCACATCGACGAGGTCGTCGGCGGCGCGGTCGTGACGCATTCGAAGGATTTCAATCTGGCGCGCGAAGCGGTGCTGTCGACCAAGCTCGCGCCATCGACGCCGGGCGTCACGCTGATCCAGGCCTGCGGCACGTCGCTCCAGGCCGCGATGGGTTCCGCCGCGAAGATCGCCACCGGCGAGATCGACAGCGCCATCGCCGTCGGCTCCGATACCACGTCGGACGCGCCAATCGTCTTCTCGAAGAAGTTTTCCAAGCGCCTCGTCGACGTCGGTCAGAAAAAGAGCGCGCTCGACAAGCTGAAAGTCTTCAAGGGTCTCTCGCCCGCTGAACTGACACCTCAGCCGCCAAGCGTCGCCGAGCCGCGCACCGGCCTGACGATGGGTCAGCACTGCGAACTGATGGCGCAGGAATGGAAGATTAGCCGCGCCGACCAGGACCAGCTCGCCTTTGAGAGCCACAAGAAGGCGGCGGCGGCCTATGCGTCAGGATACATGGACGACCTGATTGCGCCGTGCGCCGGCGTCTATCGCGACAACAACCTGCGCGAGGACATCAGCCTCGACAAGCTGGCGACGTTGAAGACCGCTTTCGAGAAGTCCGAGCGTGGCACACTGTCGGCGGCGAACTCGACCCCGCTGACCGATGGCGCCTCCGCTGTGCTGTTGTCGTCGGAAGAGTGGGCGACGAAGAACGGGCTCCCGGTGCTGGCCTATCTGACCTACTCGCAGCATTCGGCCAACAATTTCGTCGCCGGCGAGGGGCTGCTGATGGCGCCGACGATCGCCGTGTCGAAGATGCTCGATCGCGCCGGCTTGAAACTGCAGGACTTCGACTTCTACGAAATCCACGAGGCCTTCGCCGCGCAGGTTCTGGCGACGCTCAAGGCGTGGGAAGATCCCGAGTATTGCAAGCGCGTGCTCGGCAAGGACGCGCCGCTTGGGTCGATTGATCGCGCCAAGCTGAACGTCAAGGGTTCGAGCCTCGCGTTCGGGCACCCCTTCGCCGCGACCGGCGCGCGCATCGTCGCCAACCTCGCCAAGCTTCTGAATGAGAACGGCGGCCGGGGCCTGATCTCTGTTTGCACCGCCGGCGGCATGGGCGTCGCCGCGATCATGGAAAGCGCCAAGGCCGCGGAGATGCGCAAGGCGGCCTGAGACCACCCACAGCGACGCCTTGCCAGGGGAGACGCCTTAGCCGAAATCGGCTAAGCGGCTATCCGAAGGCGCCTTGACGCGCGCCGTGACGAGGGCAATCACGTATGGCGACGGCGGAAGAGCGGCAACTCGATGCGGTGCGGGGCGTCGCGCGCGATATCGCGGCGCGGCTCGATCTCAATGCGTGGCTGAGGCTATGGGATGGCTCACGCGTGCCGCTCGGCAAGGCGCCGACCAGCGAACTCGAAATCAAAATCGCCTCGCCTGGCGTGCTGCGCGCGATCCTGCGCAAGCCCGTCCTGGACACCATCATCCGCCAGTATGTCGAGAAGGGCATCGATTTCTCGGGCGGCACGCTGATTGAGCTCGGCCGTGAGATCAATAAACGCGACCGCTCGGCCAAGATCAGCGGTCTCGATACAGTGAAGATCGCCGCGCGGCTTGCGCCTTTCCTTTTCGCCGAGGAAGCCGCCGTCAAGGACGCGCACGGATTCGGCGGCGACATCATCGGCCGTCGTGCGGAGAAGCGCGACAACACCGCCTACATCTCGTTCCACTATGATCTTTCAAACGAGTTCTACGCGCTCTTTCTCGATCCCGAGATGGTCTACACCTGCGCCTACTACACGGACTGGAACAACGGCGTCGAACAGGCGCAAATCGACAAACTCGACATGATCTGCCGCAAACTGCGCCTGAAACCCGGCGATCGCTTTCTCGACATCGGGTGCGGCTGGGGCGCGCTGCTCTGCCACGCGGCGAAGAATTACGGGGTCAAGGCGCATGGCGTGACGCTTTCAAAAGAACAGCTGGCCTTCGCCGAAGCCAAAGTGAAACGCCTCGGCCTCGAGGGGCAGGTGACGTTCGCGTTCATCGACTACATCAATCTGCATGGCCAATTCGACAAGATCGCGTCGATCGGCATGTACGAGGCGATCGGTCTCGAAAACATCCCGCGCTACATGCGCAAGGTGCGCTCGCTGCTGGCCGATGACGGTCTGTTCCTGAACCACGCGATTTCGCGCAAAGCCAAGCGCCGGCGGCTATTGCCTGAGCGCGTGCGGCCTGAGCAGCGCGCGCTCGCCAAGTACATATTCCCCGGCGGCGCGCTCGACGACATTGGTCATACAATCCAGGAGATGGAGCTTGCGGGCTTCGACGTCGCCGACGTCGAGGGTTGGCGCATGCACTATGCGCGTACGACCCGGCTCTGGTCGGAGCGCCTCACTTCGCGCAAGGACGAGGCGATCAAGCTGGTTGGCGAAGAAAAGTATCGCATTTTCATCGCCTATCTTTCCGGCTGCGCGCTTTCATTCGAGCGCGGCACTGCGCGGCTTTATCAGACGCTCGCCACTAAGAGCGCAAAGGGCCCTACGCCCCTGCCGCCGACGCGTGAAGACCTTTACCGGTGATCACCGGCCGCCGCGTTTGATGTGCGCCTCGCAGCGAGAGCGGATGTCGCCCAGATCGGCAAGTGAGCGTTCGAGGTCGTGGCGCTTGGCTTCCAGTTCCGCGATCGCGTCGGAGACCTTGGTCATGAGAAGCCGCGTTTGCGCGATCTGGCCTGGATCGGCGTCGTAGAGCGCAAGGTATTCGCCGACGTCCTCAACCGTGAAGCCGAGGTTGCGGCCGCGCAGTATCAACATGAGTCGCGCCCTGTCTCGTCGGCTATAGCGGCGGTTCTGTCCGATGCGTTCCGGCGCGATCAGCCCGCGGCTTTCATAGAAGCGGATTGTTCGGGTGGTGATGGCGAACTCCTTCGCCAGATCCGAGATCGTATAGACCGGCTCAGGAGGCGCGGCGGCCTTCGAAGGGGCCGTTTGCGTGCGGCTGCGGCCGGACCTTTCCGTCATGGCGAGGCGGCGCGCTTGGCCTCTTCGGCGACCAGCTCCTTTTTCGACAACTTGCCGATCATTGTCTTGGGCAGTGCGTCGCGGAACTCGATCGCGGCCGGCAGTTCGATCTTGGAAATCTTTTGCTCCAGATGACGGAGGATGTCTCCCGAGGTGGCCGTCATTCCGGATTTCAGTTTGACGAACGCCTTCGGCGCTTCTCCGCGATAGGAGTCCTTGATGCCGATCACGGTGACTTCCTCGACGGCCGGGTGTTCATAGATCGCCTCCTCGATGCGGCGCGGATAGACGTTGTAGCCGGAGCAGATGATCAAATCCTTGATTCTGTCGACGATGGAAAAGAAACCGTGGACGTCCATGATGGCGACGTCGCCGGTTCTGAGAAAATCGCCGACGAATTGGTTCGCCGTTTCGTCCGGTTTGTTCCAGTAGCCCTTCATGACCTGGGGGCCCTTGGCGCACAGTTCGCCGCGCTCGCCTTGCGGGACCTCCCGCGTCGGATCATCGAGGTCGCGCAGCGAGATGATCGTCTGCGGCAGCGGCGGCCCGATCGAGCCCGGCACGACCAAGCCGTGGATCGGATTGCAAGTGAGGACCGGCGACGCCTCCGAGAGGCCGTAGCCTTCGACAACGCTGCTGCCGGAGGCGGCCTCGAAACGCTGCTTGATCTCCATCGGCAACGGCGCGCCGCCCGAAATGCAGAATCGCAGCGAGGAAAGGTTGTAATTCTTGATCTTCGGGTAATTCAGCATGGCGGTGAATATCGTCGGCACGGCCGGCATCATCGTCGGCTTTTCCGAGTGGATGAGCTTCAAGGCTTCAACCAGCTGGAAGCGCGGCATCAAGATGATCTTGGCGGCTTTGGCGATGCCGACGTTCATGACGACCGTCATGGCGAACACATGGAACAGCGGCAGCGCGCCGAGGATGCGCTCCTGCCCCGCTACAAGATCGCTGGCCCACGAATGGATCTGCAGGGTGTTGGCGTAAAGGTTGGCGTGAGTCAGCATCGCTCCTTTCGGCGTGCCGGTGGTGCCGCCGGTGTACTGAAGCACGGCGACGTCCTCGTAAGGATTAATCGGCACCGGCGTCAGGCGGGAATCGCCGCTCATCAATGCCGTGCCGTCGATGACGCGGTCCTTAACGCGCGAACCCGCAACGTTGGCCAGTTCCTTGCGCTTGAGCAACTTGAACAGCGCAGCCTTTGCGCCAGGCAGAAGTTTTGCGAACGGAACAACGATTGCGCGAGAAAGCACGCCGCGCGCCATCAGCTCCTCGATCTTGCCGAACAGCGCGGTGAGATCATGCGTGACCATGATTTCGGTTCCGCTGTCCTTCACCTGGAAGGTCAGCTCTTCGAGCGTGTAGAGCGGATTGAAATTGACGACCACGCCGCCGGCTTTAAGGATGGCGTAATAGTAGACAAAGAACGTCGGCGTATTGGGTAGGAACAGGCCGACCTTCGTTCCCTTGACGACGCCGGCGCGCTGCAAGCCCGCCGCCGCGCGGTCGACATCGGCGGCGAGGGCCGCGTACGTCGTCGTCTTGCCGAGGAAGGACAGCGCCGGATTGGAGGGGAACTGCCGTGCGGCGTCCTCGACGAGCGTCGGCAACGGCGCCGCCGGTATCGGCATGTTCCAATCGACGTCGGAGGGGTAGTTCTCGGTCCAGGGATAGGCGGAGGCGTTCGGCGTGGCTGGTGCGTGGAGCGTCATCGTCGTATCCGGTCCATTGGTGCATCACGGGTCATGGCATCCGCCAAAGAAAGCGCCTGCGGCGAGGCGGCGCGCCTACGGTCGCGAATGTCGCAGATTGAACAACTTTTCATCTCCAATGGCCAGCCTTGGAGCAACGCCCATTAAGGTCTGGATTTCGAACAGCGGCGCCGCGGCGCGGCGAAATGGGCGCATCTCGCGGCTCATGGCCGGCCCGCTCCTAGACTTGTCGTTCATTTAAGGATATGCAGCCCCGCTGCTTGTTGTGGCGCCGCCCTTGATTTAGATAGAAAACAAGCAATTCGGGCCTGCCGCGAAGTCTGCGGAGGTGGGAGAGGCACATGGACGAAGTCGCGACGAAGATTACCGAAATTCTAAAGAAGCACATGAAAGAACCGCGCGACGACATCTCGCTCGACACCGCTTTGACGGACCTCAAGATCGAGTCCCTCGACCTCGCCATGATCGTCTTCGACATCGAAGACGGCTTCGGCATCGAGATCCCCTACAACGCCAATGAAGACGTTGAAGACTTCAAGACCGTCGGTTCCGTCGTCGACCGCGTCAAGTCGCTGATCGCTGCGAAGGGCGCTTCGGCCGCAAAGGCCTGAGTTCCGAACGGAACTCACCGCGCGCCGCCACTGATATATGCTGGTCAGCCGCGTCGACGAAGAGTCGGGGCGGCTGAACCGCGAACTGAGGAAGATCGCCACTCATGGCCAAAAGCAAAGCCGGGCGCCGGGTTGTCGTCACGGGCCTCGGCGTCGTGACGCCGATTGGGACGACCGTTGATATGTTCTGGGACAGCATGAAAGCCGGCGCCTGTGGCGTCAGCGAGCTCGGCGGTTTTCCACTCGAGGATCTCAAGATCCTCATCGCCGCTCAGATCAAGGACTTTGATCACAAGGCGCGGCTGAAGCCGTTCAAGCGCGATCGCATCATTTCGCTTGCAGACAGGTATTCCTGGTTCGCCGCCGCGGCCGCCGACGAAGCCGTAAAGATGTCCGGTCTCGAAATGCCGCTGACCGATCCCTATCGTTCAGCCTGCATCATTGGCTCTGGCGCTGGCGGGCTCGTTACGTTCGAGACGGCCTACCGCGACCTCTTTATCCTCAACAAGCGCGCCACGCACCCGCTGACGCTGCTGCGCATCATCGGCTCGTCGGCCGCCGCTCACGTCGGCATCGAGTTCGGCGTCAAGGGGCCGACCTTCGCAACGTGCTCAGCGTGCTCGACCGCCAGTCACGCGATCGGCCTAGCGCGGGACTACATCCGCGACGGCGTAGTCGATGTCGCCATTGCAGGCGCGTCCGAGTCGGTCATCACCTACGGCACCATGAAAGCCTGGCAGGCGCTGCACGTGCTCTCGCCGCAGGGTTGCTTCCCGTTTGCGAAGAAGCGCAACGGTACGGTGTTGAGCGAAGGCGCCGGCATTCTGGTGCTCGAAAGCCTTGAGCACGCGCAGGCGCGCGGCGCGACGATCCTCGCCGAACTGGCTGGCTTCGGCATGGCGTCGGACAGTCAGGACATGGTGAAGCCGACAATCGAGGGTCCGAGCGTCGCGATGCAGGATGCGCTGGACGACGCCGGCATCTCGCCGCAGCAAATCGACTACCTGAACGCCCACGGCACCGCGACCGCCGACAACGACATCAACGAAACCAAGGCGATCAAGAACGTCTTCGGCGATCACGCCTATAAACTCGCGATCTCGTCGACCAAGTCCATGACCGGCCATCCGCTCGGCGCCGGCGGCGGCATCGAGGCCGTCGCCTGCATCAAGGCGATGCAGCACAATTGGGTTCCCCCGACGATCGGGCTCGATGAGCCGGGGGAGGGTTGCGATCTCGACTACGTGCCCAACGTCGGCCGCGATCGGGACGTCACGTGGACCATGTCGAACTCCTTTGCGTTCGGCGGCTTGAACGCGGTGCTCGTCTTCGGTCCCCCTCCTGCCTGACGCAACGCTCGCGCGCCATCCAAACGACTAGCCCGCTATTTTCGCGCCTGTGCCAGGATTGAAAATGCGATCCGGCGACGACGACGCACTTGAAGGCTTCCCAAGTCGGTGAGAGGATGCCTCCGAGGGCCGCCGCCTCGCGACACGCGGAGGATCTTCGTTTAGTGCGGGGTAGACTCATGCGCGCCGTCGTCATTCAAGCCGGCTCCGTCAAAGTTCGAGCGCGCCTGCTCGATACTCCAACAGCTGAGCGGATCTGGGCGGCGCTGCCGATTGAAGCCTCGGCGCGCGTCTGGGGTGAAGAAGTCTACTTCGACGCGCCCGTCACGTCCGCCGTCGAGCCCGACGCCCGCGTGGTTGTGAAAGCCGGAGAGATCGCCTTTTGGCCTGAAGGCGACGCCATCGCTATCGGCTTCGGGCCGACGCCCTTGTCGCGGACGCGGGGCGAAATCCGGCTTGCCAGTCCTTGTAACATTTGGGCTGAGGCGCTGGACGACGTGCGCCGATTCCGCGGCGTTCACGCCGGCATGGCCGTCATCGTCAAAGAAGCGCAGGGCTGACCCAATGTCCGTCTGACCTGCCGACCGCGCTGACAGAGGACTACCTGCGACGCGAGATTCGGATCGGAACGAACTTACGAGCATCGCGCTCCAGAATATACAGCAAGATCATCACGCCCAAGGACGCGATACACGAAGTAATCAAGACACCGGCCAATAGAAGACTCATGGCGCAACCTCATCGTGGGCTTACGCTCTAATACGCCGACGCTCGTCAAAGGGTTCCAGCGGCGCCCTGCGGCGAGCGCAGGGCTGACGAGCCTTTAACGCTGGATTTCGGGCGCGGCGTTTTGGTTGGTGGGCCCGCCAGGGCTCGAACCTGGAACCAGACGGTTATGAGCCGTCAGCTCTAACCATTGAGCTACGGGCCCGACCGCGCCCCTCATAACAGAGAATCCCCTTTGCAACACCGTTTCGCCGTGGATTTTCCCTCATCGCCACGTAACGCACTGCGCAAAAACTGGAGGAGCCGCGACATGCGCCGTTCGATGACGATATTCGCCGCGACGATTTTCTCTGCGCTGATGGCGGCGAGCGCCACAATGAGCCATGCCGAGGAGGCGAAGATGCAGCGATCGATCACCGTGTCGGCGAGCGGGACGGCGTCGGCCGAACCGGATCAGGCGCGCATCAACACGGGCGTCGTGTCGGAGGCGCCGACAGCGCGCGACGCCTTGAGCGCCAATTCAGCGGCGATGCAGAAGGCGATCACCGAATTGAAGTCGAAAGGCATCGACGCCAAGGATATCCAGACGTCGGCGTTTAACGTCGAGCCGATCACCGTCTACGGCAAAGACGGGCAGGCGCCGCGGATCACGGGGTATCGCGTCACCAATCAGGTCAGTGTTCTTGTGCGTGACCTCAAGAAGCTCGGCGAAATCCTCGATCACCTCGTCACGGCCGGGGCCAATCAGGCGAGCAGCCTGCAATTCGAAGTGTCGAAGGAGGAAACGCTGAAGGACGAGGCGCGCAAGGAAGCGATGGCTAACGCGCTGCGCCGGGCGAAGCTCCTGGCGGAAGCGGGCGGGGCGGAGGTCGGCGAAGTATTGCAGATTTCAGAAGAGGTTTCGTATCAGGGGCCGCGCCCGTTCGCGACCACGCGGATGGCCAAAGCCGAGTCCGTCCCGATCGAGACCGGAACGTCGACGCTCGAGGCGCGGGTGACCGTGACGTGGGCGCTCAAATAGGCGCGAAGGCCGACTAGCCGAGAGTTACAACCTCGACTGCAACCTTGGCGCCGGGCGCTCCCGGTTGCAGCCGCCAATCCATGTCGTTGCGCATTTCGCCGTTGGCGCGAAGGGCCTTCAGGCGCGCGACATCAATCTCGGCGGTCACCCACTGCGCGGCGTTGACGACGCCTTCGGCCAGCACCCCGTCATCCGAGACGCCGTGCTCGGAAGGAACATAGACGCCCGCCGCCCCGGCGTTGAAATCCACCGCCGGCGACCAGGGCGCATCGCCGACCGTCACGCTCTGCACTGTCGCGACGGTGTTTTCGAGCGCGCGCGCCATGCACCCGGTGCGCACGCGGTGATAGCCGGAAATCCTTTCCGTGCATGAAGGCGCCAAGATCATGTCAGCGCCGGCTTCCGTCATGCAGCGCACCAGAAGCGGGAATTCGCTGTCGTAGCAAATTGCAATTCCGAAGGCGCCGATCGCCGTCTTGAACACGCGCACCGGGCCGCCCGCCGAGACGCCCCAATCGGTCTCGAACGGCGTCATCACCAGCTTTTCCTGTTCGCCGATGGCGCCGCCCGGCGTCACGAGCTGCGCGGCGTTGACAAACCGGCCGTCGGATTTCAGCACAGGTCCCGAGCCGACCAGAATATGCACGCCATGCTTCTCGGCGAGATCGACGTGCAGCGCGACGCGGCTCGCGGCCAGTTCCGCGACTTTCGCCAGCGTCGTTTGCAGATCGCAGTAGACCTCCGGGCCGAAACATGCCGCCTGTTCGATCGCGGCGTATTCCGGGAACACCAGCAGTTCGGCGCCGGTCGCCGCGCCGGTCTTGACCCAGAGCGCAATCTTTTCTTCCCATTCACGAAGCGATTTCGGCTGGCCGATGGGATATTGCGCGCTCGCGACTTTCAGCGGCTTCGGAGCGGTCATGGCAGCGGCTTCACCCAGAATTGCATCCTGTGCGTCGTCTCGCCAAGCTGATCAATGTCCTTCCAATCGTAGGTGGCGACCACGCCGTCAATCGGCGCGTACCCGCGCTTATTCCAGAACGGATCGAGCGGCGCGTAGTCGGCCGGCTTCAACGGATGATCGTCGGGCCGGATGACGCGGCAGAAGGTCGAGTGTGTAAATCCGCCTAGCGCCTTGGCCTGGGCCTCGCGGCCATCGAAAAAGGCGTGGCCCAGCCCGTACCCGCGATGGCTTTTGAGCAGCACGCTCTCGCCGCAATAGAAGATCTTCGAGATGTCGTAGCCCGCCGCTTTGAAGGGTTCGCCGAACTCGTCCGCGTGTTCGACCATCGGCGCGCCCGTCGAGGCTCCGACCATGTCCGCGCCGTCGTATGCCGCGATCACGACGGCGCCTTTGGCCGCGGCGAACGTATTCAGGTATTTTTCCTCGTACTCGAGCGTGCCGTCGTAGAGATATGGCCAGTCGCGGAACACGATGATGCGCAAGCGCGCCAGATCTGGAAGGATCGCCGCGATGTCAGGGCCGGTGATCGACTTGACGTCGAGCGATTTCTTCTCCGCCGCCATACGAGCGCTCGCAGCCTCCCTGGTCATCCTGCAACCTGGGTAATCCAGTCGGTCAGATTGTAGTACGTGGTGACACGCGCAATCTTGCCGTCTCGAACGGCGAAAAATGTACCGGCCGGCAACACGTACTTCTGGCCCTTGGCGGGTGGCAGACCGTCTTCCGAATTCTTGTAGACGCCGTGCACATTGAACTCGGCGGCGGCGCGCGTTGCGTCCTTTGACACGAGCACGACAATGTCCTTCAGGTCTTCCTTGTAGTTGTGGTCCATGCGCGCGTTGAAAGCGCGGAACTTGTCCTTGCCCGTGCGCCGTTCGCCCTGGTTGACGTCGTGGATCACGTCATCGGTGAGAAACGCCAGCATGCCGTCGCTGTCGCCCTTGTTGAAGGCGGCGTAGTAGTCGCGGATCAGCTGGGCGGTCGCGGCGCGCGCCTTGCTCTCGGGCGTCGTGTCGGTCATGGCGAGGTCTCCAATGGGCTCGGTCGCCGCGTCCGATCGGGCGGGCAGGGGGCTGGTCTTAGCAGGTGGATCGCCGGCCATCCAAGCGTCGGGCGCCTGCAGTAATCGCGACATTTCATGCTGCCGCTTGACGTTCCCAACAACAAGGCCACTGCCGAGTTGGCGTCGCTAATTTCAACTTAAGGTGGCGCAAAAATGTAAGTTAACTAATTGATTGCATGGAGAGATATCTCGCTCGTGGGGCCTGAGTCCGCTAGGGTCGGAGCGCGCTAGCAGTCAGTAAATGCCCCGGTTCGCTTGGCGCAGGACGCGGATTTGACCGATGTCGAAACGGCCGCCAGCCACAACCGTGACGCCGTTTGCCCGGCCGCATCAGTCGGCCGTGCCAGGGGCGCCAGAAGCGTTGCTGGAGGCGCTGCCGAAGGGCGCGGCTACCGTTCTGGCATCGGCCTTGGAACGGCTCTCAGACCCCGCTGGCGGCCCGGTGACGGGCCTCTCGGAAGCGGGGACAAAGTACGAGACTGCGCCCACGGCAGCGCCCTTCGAAGACAGTGTCCGCCTCCAGCGCCTGTTCGCCGCCATCGACAGCGAGGAGCGGCGCCAGGCGCTGCTGTACGTCGCCGAAGTGCTCGCCGCCGACCGGGCCTGAGCCGGCCGCGCCGTGCTTTGCCCTCCAATGTGAGTAACCCTTATGAGCCGCGCCTTCGTGAAAGAGCAGGACGGTCTCGACGCCTTCGAGGACCTGCCCGACAAGCTGATTTCGGAGCATCCGAACCTCGTGACCACGGAGGGACTCGCCGCCATCGACGTCGAAGTCGCGCGCCTGCAATCCGACTTGGCCGCAGCGCAGGGCGCGAACGATCGTGCCGCCATTTCGCGGGCTTCTCGCGATTTACGCTACTGGTCGCAACGTCAAGCCAGCGCCGAACTCATGCCGGCGCCAGCCAACGCCGAGACTGTGCAATTCGGCTCGACCGTCGGTCTGGTGCGCAGCGACAAGCGCCGTCAGACATTCCGCATTGTTGGAGAGGACGAGGCCGATCCCGCAAAAGGCACGCTGTCTTATGTCTCGCCGCTGGCCCAGGCGTTGATGGGCAAGCGCGTCGGCGACGAGGTCCGCGCCGGCGCCAGTGACGTCGAAATCACAGAGATCACCTAGCGCCCTTGCGTTCAGGCCGTCTTCATCTTGCGGATGCGGTTGGCCATCACGCGCATGACGTACAACGCGAACGAGGGTTCCTCGCGGACGAGATCAAAGAACGTCTCACGGTCGATGACCGCGACCTCGCAGGGTGTTTGAGCGACCGCCGAAGCGCTGCGCGGCGCCTGGTCGAGCAGCGCCATTTCGCCGACGACGCCGTGTAGGCCGACGATTTCCACGGTCGCCTCCCGCACGCGCACGTCGACCTTGCCTTCGAGCACCAGGAACATCTGATCGCCGGGCTCGCCCGCCGCAAACAGGCGTTCGCCGGCGCGCACGCGCTTCAGCGGCACGCCGAAGTCTTCGAGAAATCGGAACGTGAAGGGGCTGCTCTCGGTCATGCGGCGCCAAACCTAAAGCGGATGAGCGCTCAGTTATCGAGGAAGCTGCGCAGTTTTCGCGATCGGCTCGGGTGCTTGAGTTTGCGCAGCGCCTTGGCTTCGATCTGGCGGATGCGTTCGCGCGTGACCGAGAACTGCTGGCCGACTTCTTCGAGCGTATGGTCGGTATTCATGCCGATGCCGAAGCGCATGCGCAGCACGCGTTCTTCGCGCGGCGTGAGTGAAGCCAGCACGCGCGTCGTGGTGTCCCGCAGGTTCGCGGCGATCGCCGCCTGATCGGGCAGCACGGCGTTGCGATCCTCGATGAAGTCGCCGAGGTGGCTGTCTTCCTCGTCGCCGATCGGCGTTTCGAGCGAGATCGGCTCCTTGGCG